>JBAZVI010000001.1 GCA_041660925.1 Elusimicrobiota bacterium | reverse complement strand
GCGCTTTCGGCCTGCGGCTGCGTTGCTCGTCGCTCAGATAGCTCAAGCTATCCTCGCTCCTCGCGCCTTGCCTCGGCTCGAAATCGCCCGGCCAAAACGCACGCTATTACTCGGACGGACTCCTAGGAGGCGCTCAGCAGCGCCGAATTGCGGCACTCCGCGCCGCGGCGGGGGGAAAGGAAGGCGAAGACGGGCGTGAAGGCGGAGATCCTCAGGCAGCGGCGAGCATCGACCGACCCCGCCGCGCGCAGCGCGCGGCGCAGGGTGCCGGCGTCGTTGAGCGTCACGAGCACGTCGGAGTCCTCCAACATCGGGTGGGAAGAGTCCGCGAAAACGAGCGTGCCGCGCACGCGCGCGCGCGGCAGTCCCAGCCGCCCGGCCTTGTAGTAGGGATCGGTGTAGAGGGAGAGGACGGGGCTGATCCACCAGTCTTTCGGTCCGCTCGTGCCGTCGAGGAACACCACGAGGCGCCGGGTCTCGTCGGCGACGGCGCGCACGTCCTGAGGCGTGGCGAAGGTCCCCTCGTGGATGAGCGCCTCGAGCCGGCGGCCGCCGTTCAAGGAGACGGCGCAGAGCGCGAGCAGCAGCGCGAGCGCCGACGCCCGGAGCCGGGCGGGGCGGGCCGTCTTTTCGCGCAGGGAGCAGTAAAGCCCGAGGACCGCCAACGGCGGCGCCGCGCCCGCCAGCCACTGCACGTAGTGATGGATGTGGCTCTGGTTGCGGAAGACGCAGACCCAGGCGAGGGCCGAGAGCGCGGCCATCCCTCCGAAGAGCGTCAGCGCATGCGCGCGGCGGCGGAAGCGGGCGAGGGCGTAGGCGAGGCACGCGCAGGCCGCGGCTAGGGCGCCCCAGCCGAAGTTGCTCCCGGCGAAGGCGAGCTGGTTCCCCGCCCACGCGGACAGGGAGACGCTCTCCAGGCCCGAGTTCATGCGCAGGACGGCCTGCGCCCGCATGCCCGCCGCGTCGGCGCCGAGGGCGTGGAGGAGGAGGACGTTCAAAGCGGCCGACGCCGCGGCGACGGCGAGGGCGCGCGGAGCCAGGGCGTCGCGGCGCACCCAGCGGAGATAGGCGAGGATCGCCGCGCCCATCGGGTAGGCGGCCCAGCCGGCCTGGAAGAGGAGGAAGAAGAGGACGGGGAACAGCCGCCGGGCGGTCGGCCGCTCGAGTTCGTAGAGACAGAGCAGGACGGCCCACGTGAAGAACGACACGAGGACCTCATGCTTCCAGGCGTCCTGGTAGTTGTAGTAGAGGGGCAGGAGCAGATGGAGCAGCGTCGCGGCGAAAGCGAGCAGGGGGTCGTCGGCCGCGCGCAGGAGGAGGAGGAACACCAGGGCCGTCGTGAGCAGCGAGAAGAGGAGCGAGAAGCTGCGCGGGGCCCAGAAGCCGTAGCCGGTGAGCCGGGTACAGGCGTTGAAGAGGAGGGAGGGGAGGACGGGGTGATGGGCGTAATGCTTCGCGGACGCGACCTCCCCGTCCGCTCCGTACTCGAAGCGCTTGAGGCCGAAGACGTCCAGCGGACCGCGGCGGGAGGGCTCCTGACTGTGGATGGCCCGCAGCAGGAAGCCCGCGCTGTCGATGTCCCAGTGCGCGCGGCCGTCCAGGAAGGGCTTGTTGAGGCGCGGCAGGGAGATCAGGACCTGGACGGCGAGGAGGCCGGCCAGCAGGAGCAGGCGTCTGTGAAGCATGGAGCCATTCTATCACACCGGGCTCCGTCGGCCCGATCCGCGGTTCTCTCAGACCCCGGGCGGCGGAGGGGTCTTCTTCAGGTGCGCACGGAAGGCGGGCCAGACCTTGTAGGCCGCGAAGGCGTAGGCGAGGCCGAGGAGCATCGCCATCGAGTTCCCGGAGTTCGCTCCCAGGAAGACGTTCGAGAGGTCCTGCAGGGCGTAGAAGCCGTTGTGCAGGCCGTGCATGGCGATGGAGCTCTTGAGGCCGCCGCGCATGTAGGCCCAGGAGAGCATCAGGGAGCCCGCCAGGCGGATGGCGAAGAAGACGGGGTCGGCGGTCTCGTGTCCGACGACGAAGAGCAGGGACGTCGCGAGCGCGGCGATCCACGGAGCATGGCGGCTCAGCGGCGTCAGGACTTTCGTCAGCCAGCCCATGAGGCCGGCGCGGATGAGGAACTCCTCGATGACCGGGGCGACGACCGCCGCCTTGAGCGCGCCGACGAGATGCATGACGGGCTCGACGGTTCGAGCGGCGCTCGGCGGCAGATAGTTGGGGTGCGGCGTGTAGCCGGTGAGGAGCCCGATGAGCGGCGGGAGGGCGTACTCCATGAGGAGCTGGAGCGCGACGAGGACGGACCCGATCCCGAACGCTTCCTTCCATCCGACGGAGGGGGCCGGGACGGGCTTCGGCGCGGAAGGGGAGGCCGCGGTCTTCCCCGCGGCGCTCAGGCCCGTGACGGACGCGTCCGAAGGGGCGGCCGGGACGGCGTCCTCGGCGAAGGCGCGCGCGCGCGACGATTCGAAGAGGCGCGAGAGGATGGAGGAAGATTTCTCGCCGGAGGCGTCCTTCGAGAGAGCGGTCCCCGTCTCCTGCAGGGTCTGGATCGCGGCGGGCTGCTCCTCTGCGGCGGCGGCCGGGGCGGCCGCCGCACCGAAGGCGGGGCGCGCGATCGCGCCGGGGACGACGGC
The DNA here is from genome assembly GCA_041660925.1 of Elusimicrobiota bacterium. Classification (NCBI taxonomy): domain Bacteria; kingdom Pseudomonadati; phylum Elusimicrobiota; species Elusimicrobiota bacterium. Next base: position 610,890 of record JBAZVI010000001.1, on the reverse strand, counting down.
CGCCGGCAGGGCGAGGGGGAGAGCGGCGACGACGGAGCCCTTCGCGGCGGACTCCCCCGTACGGAGCGTCGGGACGAGGCCGGAGGGGAGAGCGATGCCGGCGCCGGAGAGCGTCAGCGTCGGAGAGAGGCCCGGAGTGCTCGCGGCGAGGTCTCCGGTCCGGACCGTTGCGGCGAAGACCGGGACGGAGACGGGTGCTCGGAGCGGGGCGGCGGCGACGACCTGGGCCATGGCGCCGGCGGGAGCGCAGAGGGAGAGGGCCCCCGCGAGGAGCAGGCACAGCGAGCGGCGAAAGAGGTTCGTTTCCATGCTCAGAGGATACCGGATGACGGCTTCCTGCGCGTGGGACCATCGCGCACGTCGGAGGGCCTCATGCGGCCTAGGGGTTCCGTAGGCCCGTGGCCCGAGAGGGGGGGGCCGGCTATTTCGAGGCGGAGACGACGGACCAGTCGGCCGACTTCCCGCCGGCGGGGCGGGCGTGGAGGGTGAAGCTCCCGGTCCGGCCTTTGAAGTCCTGCCGGAAGGTCAGCGCCGCCTCGCCGCCCTCCTTCTTGAGGCCGACGTACTTCAGCACGAGCCCTTCGTCGGCCGCGTAGAGCATGCTGCGCGGCATCCACTCCGTGAAGGCCTCTCCATCGGAGGCGAAGAGGCGGGAGTAGTCGGCGGCGGCCTTCACGGCGTCGTCGCGGAGCTTGCGGCGGTAGAGGGCGCGCAGGCGGAGGAAGCCCTCGAGGACCCGCGGGCCGAGCCGTTCGAGCGGGGCCCCCTCGCGGCGGCCGACGAGCCGGTAGTCCTCGCCGTCGAGCTGGCGCGCGAGGAGCGCCTTCTTGTCGCCGGAATAGAGCCAGGACTCGTCGAGGATGGAGAGGGTCCCGTCCGGGCCGCGCTCGAAGCTCACGCCCGTGACCGAGTCGTCGCGGGAGAGCGTGCCGTCGGGGTCGAAAAGGGCGAGCGTGAGGGCCGCGTGCCGCGCTCCGCGCCGGAAATGCGCGAGAGGGACGAGCTTCCAGCCCGTGCGCGGTTCGCTCTGGAGGCGCAGGGCCGTCTCCACGGAGCGCTGCTCCTCCCGCAAGGGGAGCTCCCGCGCGCGGACGCGCAGGGACGGCGCGGAGCGCGCGCTCGGCGAAGCCGCGGCGTCGGGAAGGGGCGCGGCTTTCGGCGCGGGAGCCGCGCCCTCGCGCAGGCCTTCGACGACGTCGCGCAGATGCTCGCCGTCCTCGGCGGCGACGAACTTGTAGAGCAGGCGGCGGCCTTCGGCGACGACCTCGACTTTCGGCGCCGGCTTGGAGGTGCGCACGACGAAGGCCGGCAGGCCCATCCCGTAGCCGTCGAGCTCGAAGACGTCCCCCCGCTCCGTCCGGGCCCGGCGCATGGACTCGCGCATGAAGTCGAGGTCGGCCGTCACTCCGCCGAAATCGGGGTCGTCCTTCGCGACCGCTTCGACGCGCACGAGACCTCCGTCCCTGGGCGGCGCCTTCCCCGCCCGGGTCCAGCGCTCGAAGTTCTTCGGCGAGAGCAGGAGCAGCTCCGTGCCCTGCCGGCGGCCCTTGAAGGCGCGGGTGAACGCGTAGTCGAGGGGCAGGTCCAGCCGCCAGCCGAGGACGCCGTCGAAGGGATAGGTCTGGAGGGGCCGCCTCGTCGCGGCCGCCGCGCCGGCGGGGAGGAGCGTGATTCCGAGGAGCGCGGCGAGCGCGATGCGCATGGGTCGATTATACCAAGACTTCTCGACGGGAGACTTGAGGCGCGCCCCCCGCGATTGATACGATAGCGCCCGCCATGTGCTTCTCCGCGAACGCCAGCTTCGCCGCGAGCGCCGCGCTCATCCCGGGCGGCGGCTTCTGCGTGCTCTCCGTGCTGCGCGCGCGCAAGTACCGCTATCTCCCGCTGAGCGTGGTCCCCGTGTTCTTCGGGGTGCAGCAGTTCTTCGAAGGGCAGGTCTGGCGCGCGCTGGCCTACGGCGACGCCGGGCAGGCCATGTGCAAGATCTACTCCCAGCTCTTCCTCTTCTTCGCTCTGTCCTTCTGGCCGGTCTGGATGCCTTTCCTCGCGATGACCGCCGAGAAGCGTCCGCGCTGGCGCCTCTTCATGGCCACGATGATGGTCGTCGGGCTCGCGCTCGGGGACCTCATGTTCGGCCCGGTGGCGAGCGACACGACGGGCTGGCTGAAGACCGTCGTGGTCTGCAACTCCATCTCCTATAAGTACACCGGCGCGCTGATGTTCCAGACCGTGACGACCGACCTGATGCGCTTCCTCTATCTGCTGGTGGCGGGAGCCCCGCTGCTGCTGTCCTCGGACGTCATCGTGAAGCGCTTCGGCGTCCTGCTCGTCGTTTCCGCCGTCGCGTCGCACCTCTTCTTCACCTATGCGTTCTCCTCGGTCTGGTGCTTCTTCTCCGCCGTGATGTCGGGTTATCTCTGCTGGGCCCTGCGCAGCACGACGGAGCCTTCCTTCTTCCGCCTGCCGAACTTCGGCTTCAACTTCCGTTAACGGGCCGGGAATCCCCGTTCGGGGATCCCCGGATTCATTTCCGCTTCAGCCACTCGTCCATCATCAGGGCGGAGGTGATGTCTCCGACCACGTTGATGGCGGTGCGGGACATGTCCAGCACCCGGTCCACGCCCATGATCAGCGCGATCCCCTCCAGCGGGATGCCCACCCCGCCCATGACCGTGGCGAGGATGGCCATCCCGGCGCCCGGAGCTCCCGGCGTGCCGAGCGAGGAGGCCAGCAGCACGGCGAGGACGTAGAGCAGGGAGGCGGGGGGGAGCGCGACGCCGAACGCCTGCGCGAGGAAGAGCACGGCCACCGCCTGGTAGAGGGCGGTCCCCTCCATGTTGACCGCGGCGCCCATGGTGATCATGAGGTTCGCCACGGGGGGGGAGACCCCGAGCTTCAGAGCGGCCTTCAGCGACACCGGCATCGTGGCCGACGAGCTGGCCGTGGAGAACCCGGTCAACATCGCATCGCGCAGGCTCGAGAGGTAGGCGAGCGGAGAACGCGCGGCGCAGACCTTGACGAGGACGCAGTAGAAGCCGAGCAGGAGCGCCAGGCCCAGCAGGACGGTCCCCACGTAGGCGCCCATCCCCGCGAGCGCGGAGATCCCCGCGCCCGAGAAGAGCCTCGCCGTCATGCCGAAGACGGCGAGCGGCGCGGAGAACATGATCCCTTGGACCACGCGCATGACGAGGCCCTGCGCCGCGGCCGCGCCCTGCACGATCTTCCGGCCGGCCTGCCGCGTCCGTTCGGAGCGCGTCATCCCCAGCGCGAGGACCGTGATGCCGGCGAGCACCGCCATGAACACGATCTGGAGGGTGTTCCCGGTCAGGAACGGGGTGAGGGGGTCGGAGGGGACGATGCCGGCGAGGAAGGCCCCCAGGCCGGGGGGCGCGGCGGCCGCGGCACGGGCCGCTCCCGCCGCCGGCAGGGCGAAGCAGCGGCCCGGCTGCAGGAGCGTCGCCAGCCCGATGCCGATCCCGCAGGCGACCGAACTGGTGAGGACGAAGTAGAGGAGCATCTTCCAGCTGAGGCTCCCGAGCTGCTTGGGGTCTTCGTGGCCGCCGATGGCGCCGATGACGGAGGAGAAGACGAGGGGCCCGGCGAGATGGCGCAGGCTGGAGATGAAGAGCCCGCCGAACGCCTGCGCGCCGGAGACCGCGGCTCCGAGGGCCGGGAAGGTCGGAGCGAGGATCCCCGCGCCCGCGCCGGCGGCCAGCGCGACGAGGATCCAGAACCAGAGCTGGCGGACGACCCCGCGCTTCGCCGGGGCGGGGCCCTCCGCGGACGGGGGGGCGGGCTCCGCGCGCGCCGCGGAGGCGGTCCGTCCGGCTCGGAGTCCGGAAGGCGCGGCGGTCTGGACGCCCGAGAGAGGGACCGGCTCCGCGCCGGCGGCGCCGCGTCGCGACGCCTCGAAGAGGCGGGAGAGGAGCGAAGGGGCGCGTCGTTCCGCGGAGTCCTTCGCGAGGTCCGTGCTCGTCCTGTGCAGGGACTCGAAGGCCGTCGGGACGCCCTTCCCGGACGCGGTCGCGGGAAGCGGCGAGGTCCGCGCGAGCCCGAGCGTCATGCTCTGCGACGGGAACGCCGCGGGGAGGGCGGCGGTCGGGAGCGCGGCGCCGGGGGGCGTCTTCACCGCGGCCTGCGCCGCGGGCGTGAGCCGGAGGGAGGGGAGGGGCGTGAGCGCCGCTCCCGTCCATGAGACGAGGGGGAGCGGCATGGTGACGGGGAGCGGGGAGAAGAGGCCCGTCGCGGACGGAGCCGCCCCCGCGACGAGGGCGTTCACCGTCGGGGAGGCGTTCGCCGAACGGACGACGCTCACGACCTGGGGTAGCGCCTCGCTCGATTGCGCGAGGACGAGCGCGAGCGCGAGAAGGGCGGCGAGCGGACGGCGCAGAGGGGCCATCGTCATCGACGCCACGATAACAAGGAAGGGGGGATGGCGATATGGGCCGGATGGGCCCTGCGGCGGTCTCTTACGGCCTACGCCGCAGGGGGGGGCTGGAGGGCGTCGAGGACGCGCAGGAAGTCCTTCGCCGACTGCAGGCGCTTGTTCAGGTCGGGGTCGAGCGCCCGGTCGACGAGCTCGTCGACGGCCTTCGGCAGGGTCCGCAGGACGGCGGAGGGCTTCGCGTAGGCGCGCTCCATCTTCTGCGCGAGCGCGTGCGAGCCGAAGGGGCGCGCGCCGGTGAGCATCTCATAGAGGACGACCCCGAGCGAGTAGACGTCCGAGGCGGGAGTGACGAGGCCCTCTTCGGCTTCCGGGGGCATATAGGCCGGCGTGCCGGCCACGGTCTGGGTGCGCGCCATGGGCAGGCCGGCGGGAAGCGTCCCCCCCTCGGCGCCTCGCGAGGCGGAGGCGTCGTCGCCGATGCGCCGGGCGATGCCGAAGTCCATGACCTTCACGAAGCCCTCGTCGGTGACCATGATGTTCGCGGGCTTGAGGTCGCGATGCACGATGCCCTTTCCGTGCGCGAATTCGAGCGTCTCGCAGACCGTGCGCAGGATCTCCTGGACCCGCGGCAGCGGGAGGCGCTTCTGCTCGGCGAGCAGGTGGGCGACGGTCTTCCCCGAGAGGAGCTCGAAGACGAAGTAGAGCCCCTCGTGCAGGTCCAGGATCTCGAAGACCGCCACGATGCCCGGATGGTGGAGGCTCGCGAGCGTGCGCGCCTCTTTGATGTAGAGTTCGCGGCCTTTCGAGCCCGGCGGCGCGTCGTCGAGATAGACGCGCTTGATGGCGACGACGCGGCCGAGCGAGTGGTCCCGGGCCTCCCAGACCTGCCCCATGCCGCCCTTGCCGATGACGCGCAGGAGCTCGTACTTCCCGCCGAGCCGCTCCTCGGCGGCCGATGCGGCGACGGGGCGGGCGCGAGGGGTGGGGACGGAGGCGGAGAGGCGGCGGCTGATGGTCGTCGTCGCGTTCAGGAGGCGGCGGCGCAGGAGCCAGAAGCCGGCGCCGACGAGCCCGACGAGGAAGAGGAGGAAGGCCTCCTCGATGGGGAAGCGGGTCCGGCGCGCGGAAACGGCCTCGAGCAGCTGCCAGCTGTCGTCGGACTCGGGGTCGAAGATGCGGTCGCCCGCCTTGGCCGAGCGCAGGCGGCCGTCGTACTGCGCGGGGTCGAGCCGGGCCGCCTCCTCGAGGGAGCGCAGGCCCTCCTCGCGGCGGCCGAGGGCCTCGAGGGCGGCGGCGCGGATGTAGTGGGCGGCCGCGCTCGAGGGGTTGAGCTGGAGCGCGCGCTCGGCGCTCTCCAGCGCTTCGGCGTACTTCTTGAGCCGCAGTCGGGACCAGGAGAGCTCCTCCCAGGCGGCGCCGTCGTTGGGGTCGAGCCGCGTCGCCTCGCGAGCCGACGCCTCCGCCCGCTCGTAGAGGGCGCGGCGCTTCGCGGAGGGGGAAGAGTCGGCGAGTCGGTTGAGGGAGAGGGCCTTGAGCGTGTGCGCCTCGGCCGTGGGACGGACTCCCAGGGAGAGTTCGGCCTCGGCCAGCACGCCGTTCCAGTCGTTGAGGCGGAACTTCGCGCGCGCCGTCCGCAGATGCGCCTCGGCGCGCGATTCGGCGAGGGCGTCGGCGTCGCGCTTCATGCGCGGGACGGCGACGCGCCCGTCGACGAAGGCGGGGCCGTCGCCCACGAGGCCGCGCGGCATCTGGGGAGCGTTCGTCGGGGCGGCGGGGCGGCCGCTGCCGCGCCGGGCGAGCTCGCGACGGATCTCGTCCTCGCTCATCGGCCGCGCGTTGCCGAGCCCGGGGACGTAGTAGTTCTGGACGGGGGCCTCGTTGCTCCTCCCCTTCGGGGCCGCGCCGCCGGGGCGACCGTACTCGATGCCCGCGGGGTTCGTCGCGCCGGCGGAGCGGTCCTCGGGGGTGATGAGCGAGAGACTGTCGCCGCCGGGGCCGCCCGACGAGCCGGAGCTCCCCAGGGCGGCCGGGGAGCCGTCGGGCGCGGTCTCGACGCCGTTCTTCGAGAGCTTGCGCTGCGCCTCTTCGACGCTCGAGCGGGTCGGGAAGATGGAATCCTTCCCCGGAGCGAGGTTGTCCGCGGAGGCGGCGGCGGGATAGGAGCCGCCGGAGGAGCTTTTCTCCTTTTCGTCCTTCGAGGGGGTGCCGGAGCCGGCCACGGCTCCGCCCGTCAGCGCGTTGAAGAAGCCCGCGACCTTCCCGCCGAAGGGGCCGTCCTTGTAGGCCTGCTGGCCGACGCGATAGTCGTCGTTCCAGGCGCCGGCGCGCGCCGGCGGCGCGGCGAGGAGGAGGGTGAGGCTCAGGAGCGCGGGGACGGCCGGACGCATCCTCATGAGGTTAGTATCCGACTCCGGACACGGGGTGTCAAGTGACCTCGGGCCTTCCTCTCAGCGCGCCTTCTCGGCGTGCACGAACTCCGTTTCGAGGTAGGGTTCCCCATCGGTGCCCCAGGGGGGGCGCAGAGTCCCGCGGACGAGCACGGGGTCCTTGGCGCGCAGCGAGGAGACGACGGCCTTGTCGCGCGAGGACAGCTTGCCGTAGCGGCAGCGCAGGCGTTTCCCCGCCTCGACCCAGAAGTATTGCGACGCGGCTCCGACCTCTCCTCCGCTCACGAAGGCGCCGCGCACGGACACGCGCGTGTCCAGGAGGTCGTTGCGGCGCAGAAGCACGTCGGGGGCGGTCGCGGGCCGGCCCAGCAGCTCCCGCTCCGTCTCCGCGAGCTTCGCGCGGACCTCTCCCTCCCGTCCGGCGGAAGGCGACTGCAGCGCCTCGAGCAGCGCGCCGCGCGCCGAGTCGAAGTCCCTCTCCCGGATGTGTCCGAGGGCGCGGTCATACGGGCTCTCGGCGGAACGGGCCCCGTCGAGCGCGACCTCCCCGCCCCCCGGAGGGGGGCTGTGGGCGCCCCCGCTCGGGGGAGCCTCTTCGGCGGGCTCCTGCGGCTCGTCGCCGCAGGCCGCCAGGGCGCAGGCGAAGGCGCAGACGAAAAGGAGGATCGGGATCTTGCGCGCGGACGCGGACAGGTCGGGTGTCATCGGGCCCTCCGGGTCCTAGTGTAGACTTCGGTCCCGGTCCCGTCAAGAGAGCCGCGCGGAGAATGGTATCATGGCGGCGATGATGCTCCTGACGCTCGCGCTCATCCTCGGGACCGTTCCGGCGTCCGCGGCGGACGCGGGAACGGGCGCCGGAGTCGCCGTCTCCACGGTTCCGGCGGCGGCCCGGACCCCCGAACTGCGCGTCGTCTGGCCCGCCGAAGGCGCCCGCTACCCGTACCTGCGCCGCAGCTTCGTCTTCGGCACCGCCGGTCCCGGGGCGACCCTCGCGGTCAACGGCTCGACCGTCCCCCTCCAGCCCGACGGGGCCTTCCTGGCGATGGCGCCTTTCTCGACGGGGACCTTCGCCCTGCGCTTCGAGGCCCTGCGCGAGGGGGCGACGGCCTCCCTCGTGCGGACCGTCCAGGTCGCCGAGCCCTTCGAGGCCGGCGGGATGAAGAAGGCCGAGGCCCTCGAGCCGCATGAGGACCTGCTCCTGCTCCCCGGCGACTGGCTCTTCGTGCGCGCGCGCGGTCCGGCGGGCGTCGAGGGGCGCTTCCGCGTCGGCTCGCTGGCCAAGGACCGTCCTCTCGTCGAGGTCTCCAGCGGCGTCTACGAGGGCCGCTGGCGCGCCGAGGCGGGCGACCTCGGCCGCGACCTTCTCGTGGAGGTCCAGCTCCGCGGCAAGGACCTCAAGCTCAAGGACGAGGCGCCGGGCAAGGTCACCGTCCGCTCCTCCGGACATCTGGAGGCGGCGGTCACCGCCGCGCGCAGCACGATCCTGCGCTCCGGGTCCGGCGGCTACTCGCTCTTCCTCCCGCCGGGGATCGCGCTCCCCGTCTCCGGCCGCGCCGGCGGCCTCCTGCGCGTGCCGCTCGCGCCCGACTTCGAACTCTGGGCCGACACCGCGCAGGTCCGCGCGGCGCCCGAGGGCTCCGCGCCCGCGCCCGGCACGGTCGGGCGCTACCTGGGCGTCTCGGTCTCGAGCGACGCGGTGAAGCTCTCGGTCGCGGTCGACCGGCCGCTGCCTTTCGAGGTGAGCCACCGCATCGAGCCCTTCGAGCTCGAGGTCCGCTTCTTCGGCGCGCGCCAGCGCCTCGACCGCGTGCGCTATGCGGCGGAGGACCCGGTCCTCACGGAGGTCGTCGGGCGGCAGGAGGGGACCGAGACCGTCCGCCTGCTCGTGCGCACGCGTCTGCGCTGGAGCGCGGGTTACGGCGCCTACTACGAGAAGGGCCGTTTCGTGCTCGAGCTCCGCCGTCCGCCGGACCTCGCCGGGACGGGGAGTCCGCTCAAGGGCCGGCGCGTCGTGCTCGACCCCGGGCACGGACCCGACCGCGGGGCGCTCGGTCCCCGCGGTTCGGAGGAGCAGAACCTCAACCTCGCGCTGGCCTTCCGCCTGAAGTCCCTGCTCGAGGCCGAGGGCGCCGAGGTTTTTCTGACCCGCGCGAGCTCGGCCGGGCCGGCCCTCGCCGACCGCGCGTTCATCGCCTGGGACCTTCGCGGCGACGTCCTGCTCAGCATCCACAACAACTCCATCGGCGTCGAGGACGATCCTTTCGCCTCGCCGCTGGGCTACATGACGCTCTACTACCAGCCGCAGAGCCGCCCTCTGGCCGAGGCCGTCCACGCCTCCTACCGCCGCCTCTCGCCCCTGCCCGACAACGCGCTCGTCTGGGGCGACCTCGCCGTCTGCCGAGCGACCTGGATGCCGGCGGTGCTCACCGAGTCGGCCTACGTCCTTCTCCCCGAGCAGGAGGCGATGCTTCTCTCTGCCGACGGGCAGGAACGCTTCGCCCGCCAGCTTCTCGAGGGCCTGCGCTCCTACTTCGAGGCCTGGAGGAAGGTTCAGAAGGACTATCCGGACGACCGGCGCGCCGTCCGGGGCCCGACTCCTCCTCGGCCCTAAGACCTATACCCTCTAGGGCCTTTTCCGGCCGAAAAACACCCTGTTCGACCCATACGGGCTTGCGGCGTCGCGAGTATCATTAAGGAACGCGATGCATACGACGCGCCCGGAGACACCTCACATGCCCTTCTCCCGTCTCATCGCCGCGATCCTCTCCGCCTCCATCCTCCTGACCTGTCCCGGCCCCGGCGTCGGCGCCGCGCTCGCGCAGACCGTGAGCGGCTCGGCGAGCGGGACCTCGGCCGCCGGCAACACCGGGGTCGCGGGGGTGCAGACGGGCGCGGCCCCGCTGCAGCCGGGCGTCTCCGGGACGCCCGCACTGAAGCTCTCCCCCGTCGTCGACCTCTCCCTTTCGAATGCGCCGACCCTCAAGACCCCCGCGGCGCAGGCCTCGGCCCTGCCCGTGGCCGTCTCCGCGGGGCGCGCCCTCGTGCCCGCCGCGCAGCTCCCCGCCGCCGTCCGGCTTCCGGCCGTGAAGAAGGCCGTCGTCGTCCCTGCCGTGAAGGCCGCGGCCGGCGAGCCGGTGAAGGAGAGCCCGCGTGAGAAGCTGCTGTCCGTGGCCGGGGAACTCCCCGCCATGCTGCAGGGGGGGGAGAACTCCGCGAAGGTCGAGGCCGCGCGTCCCTTCGACGCGAACGGCTTCACCCGCCGCGCCGCCGAGTCCGTCCCCGTCGTGCGCGCGCAGACGGAGACCCGCCGCCCGGGGCTCGGGCGCTCCGCGTCCTCCGATGCCGTCGAGACCGTGGTGCCCGCCCCGTCCGACTTCCCGGTCTCCCCGCGCTCGGGCCTGCAGTGGCAGCGAGCCCTCCCCGCCGTCGTCGTCGGGGCCGCCATCGGCCTGCTCGCCCTCGAAGAGGCCTTCTCCGGACCGCTCGCACTCGGGCTGATCGCGATCGCGGTCTACGGCGCGCTCTTCACGGGAGGCGATCGCGGCTACCGGACCAACCCGCCTCCTTCCGGGAAGCGTCCGGCGCCTCCGCCCGCTCCGCCGGCGCCCGCACGCTCGACTCTGAAGAACGTCCTCCCCGGCGTCCTCGTCGGCACCGCCGCCCTCGGCCTGCTCGCCGCCTTCGGCCTCGTGACGCCCTACGCCGCCGCCCTTCCCATGTTCCTGCTCGCCGGGACCCTCTCGGGCGACTCCGAGGCGCCCCCCGTGGAGAAGGCGCTCGCCGAGCTCCAGCGCCGCTGGGGGAAGGGCGAACGCGTGAGCGAAAAGGACCTCAAGGGCATCGTCGTCGCGGCGGGGATCGCCAGCAAGAGCCTCCTCGTCGACGCCGCCGTCGAGCGCGGCCTCCTCATGCCCATGGCCAACAAGGACTATCTGCGCCTCGGCATCGAGTCCCTGGGCCGCAAAGCCATCCCCGGCCGCTCCGAGACCTTCGACGACTCCAGCGCCAACGAGCTGCTGCGCCAGGCGCTCGCCGACAGCCTCTCGGCGAAGAGCGAAAGTCATGCCGCCGCCGCCTACCGCATCCTGCTCGCTCTTCAGCAGTACGCGACCTACAAGAAGGACTTCGCGCAGGCCCATCCCAACGAAGCCCTCGCCAACCAGATGTTCACGAACGCCGCGCTCAACACCGTGAAAGCCCTGCTGGGCGAGGCGGCGAGCGGTCTGCGCGGCCTGCCCGACACCGACAGCCGGCACGATCCTTTCGACGAGCTCGGGAACTGGGTCAACGGGCAGTATGCGGCGGGCCGCTACCAGCCCACGCCGATGCCCGCGAAGGCGCTGAAGGCCGCTCTCCGGCTGCTCGGCAGCGCCGAGGAGCGGCCCGGCGTCGGCGACGAGTACCTCTCCGCCTACCGGACGGTCGCGGGCTACCTGCGCGACCACCTGGGCCGGCCCGGCCCCGACGCCGCGCCGGAAGCGCCGCGCACCGCCGACGCCGAGGACGTGCGCGAGCTCCGCGGGGAGCTGATCGCCTCCGCCGACGGCGGCGACGTCCTCTCGGAGACGGCCGTCCGCGCCAGCGCCTACAAGCTCAAGATGACCGGCGAGATCCTCGAACAGGTCCTCGCCCGTCTGCAGGCCGACGGGGACCTCGTGCGCCTGCACACCGGCGAGTGGATGGTGACGGTCCTTCACCTGGCCCCGGGCGGGCGGAACTTCGACGACGGCGACGCTCAGCAGCGCCTGCGCATCGCCCTCCACGAGTTCCCGCATAAGAGCCTCGAGGACCGCGCCGGCGTCCTCGTCGGCCTGAGCTCGGTCGTCGACGAGTTCGCGCGCTACCGCGAGGAGACGGGAGACGACCATCCCAACGCGAAGATGGCCCTGGCCCTGCGCAACGACGCGGCCATGGCCCTCGCGCTCCTGGTCGCCGAGAAGACCGGGGGAGAGGGGAACCCCGCCCTCGAGGCCGCGAAGACCTACCTGCGGCGCAGCTCCTTCGCCGCCGGCCGCGCTCCGGCGGGGCCGACGCCCGCCGAGAGCGCCGGCTTGGGCGTGCTCGCCAACCTCGTCCTGAAATTCGGCGCCCAGGGGCCGGTGAACCCCGCGACGGGCGTCGCCCTCGGCGCCGCCGCCGCCTTCATGGGCGAGCTCGCGAAGCAGCCGGCACCGGCCGCGCTTCCCGCGCCCGCCGCTCCCGACGAGCCGAAAGCGCCCGCACCCAAGCCGTATGTCAAGCTGAGCGCCTCCGAGTTCCCGAACCTCGCGAAGTACGGCTCCGACCTCACGGCCGCCGCCGCGGAGGGCAAGCTCCACCCCCTCATCGGGCGCGACAAGGAGATCCGCCAGCTCGTGAAGGTCCTCCAGCGCGTCGAGAAGAACAACCCCGTCGTCACCGGCGAGAAGGGCGTGGGCAAGACGAAGGTCGTCGAGGGCCTCGCCCAGCGCATCGTCGACGGCTCGCTCCCCTCGCTCCAGGGGAAGATCATCGTCAAGCTCGACATGGGCGCGATGCTCGCCGGGACCAAGTACCGCGGCGACTTCGAGGAGCGCATCAAGGGCGTGCTCGCCGAGGTCAAGAAGTCGAACGGCCGGGTACTCCTCTTCATCGACGAGATCCACCAGATCCTCGGCATGGGCGACTCCGACAAGAGCGGCACCGACGCCGCCGGGCTCATGAAGGAGGCGCTCGTCGGCGACATCTCCGTCATCGGCGCGACCACGCTCAAGGAGTACACCCGCCTCGAGAAGGACCCGGCGCTCGCGCGCCGCTTCCAGGAGGTCCGCCTCGATGCGCCGACCCCCGAGGAGGCCGTGGCCATCCTCGAGGGCGTGAAGGCGCGCTATGAGAAGAAGCACGGCGTGAGCATCCCGGCCGAGACCGTGAAGGCGGTCGTGAAGCTCGCCGCCCGCTACCAGAAGGAGCGCGCCCTGCCCGACTCCGCCCTCGACCTGCTCGACGACGCCGCCAGCGAGGTCCAGCTCCAGGCCGAAGAGGCCGCGAAGGCGGGGAAGACGCAGCGCACCGAGGTGAAGCCCGAGGACGTCGCCTTCGAGGTATTCCTGCGCACCGGCATCCCGGTCCAGAGCCTCTCCGAGGACGACAAGGCCCTGCTCCAGCGCATGCCGGTCGAGATCAAGGCCGCCGTCATCGGGCAGGACGAGGCCGTCGACACCGTCGTGCGGGCCGTCCGCCGCGCGCGCATGGGCTATCGCGACCCCAACCAGCCCATCGGCGTCTTCACCTTCCTCGGCCCCACCGGCGTCGGCAAGACCGAGCTCGCCAAGGCGCTCGCCCGCTTCCTCTTCCAGAGCGAGGCCGCGCTCCTGCGCTTCGACATGTCGGAGTACATGGAGAAGCACAACGCCAGCCGCCTCGTGAGCGCTCCGCCCGGCTACGTCGGCTACGAGGAGGGCGGCCAGCTCACCGAGCCGGTGCGCCGCAACCCCTACCGCGTCATCCTCCTCGATGAGATCGAGAAGGCGCACCCCGACGTGCTCAAGATGTTCCTGCAGGTCTTCGACGACGGGCGCATGACCGACGGCCACGGGCGCACGGTGGACTTCACGAACACCGTGATCATCATGACCTCCAACGCCGGCGGCAGCCTCGCGCAGAGCAAGCACCCCATCGGCTTCGGCGACGGCCGGGGCGAGAAGACGGAGGCCGACGCCGTCCAGCGGGAGACCTACGTCGACGCCTTCAAGGACCTCGTGGCGCCCGAGTTCTTCAACCGCATCGGCAAGGACCACGTGCTCGTCTTCAAGACGCTCGAGCGCAAGGCCCTCGAGAAGATCCTGGACATCCGCCTCGCGGTCCTCAATAAGACCATCCTGGCGCCCAAACGCATGAGCGCCGCGCTGACCCCGGCCGCGCGGGAGCATCTGCTCGCGACGGCGGGCAGCGCGGAGAACCTCGCCTACGGCGCGCGCCCCATCAAGCAGATGGTCGAGCGGCAGGTCTACGACGCCCTCGCCGACGCCGAGCTCGAAGGGAAGCTCTCCGAGGGGGACCAGGCCGAGGTGGACTTCTTCGACGGGTCCTTCGTCGCCCGGCGGGCCGCTCCCGTCGAGACGAAGCTCAGCGGCTGGCTGCTGGCCGGCGCCCCGATCCTCGCGGCGCTGCTGCCCGCGGCCTGGACCGTGCCGGCGGCGCTCGTCCTCGCCGCGGCCGCGGCCGTCTACTGGCTCGCGCGGCGTCCCGCCGGGCTCGAGCTCTCACGCGCCTATCTCGCGCGCAAGCGCGCCGCGGCGCTGCTCGCGGTCCTCGGCGTCGCGGGTTCCGCCCCGCGCCTGTCCGCCGCCGACCGGGAGGCGCTCATCGCGCGCTTCCAGGCCCGTCCTCCGAGGGCGGTCATCATGGACTACGACGACACCTTCATGGACAACTCGTCGGGGAAGGGGCTCGTCGTGACGCCCGAGCGCCTCGCCCTGCTCCAGGCCCTGAAGGACGCCGGCATCCGGCCGATCTTCGCCACCAACCGCCCCCTCAACGGGGGGCCGCACGGGATGGAGAACATGCTGATGGACCGCATGGACGCGTCCCTGCGCGAAGGCTTCATCCTCTCGGTGGGCGGCGGCGCCGAGGTCTACCAGTACGGCCCCGACGGCGAGAAGCCGACGGCCCCGGCTTTCTCCGAGACCCCCATGACCCTCGAGGAGAAGGGACTCATCCTCTCCCTGATGAACTCCGCCGCGTCGGAGACGGGATTCGCTTCCGCCGACTGGCGGGAGGACGGCAAGGACCACGAGTTCACCTTCGTCCTGAAGAACGACCGACCCGCGGCGAGGAAGCTCGCCGCCGCCTTCGAGAAGCGCTTCGCGGGGAAGTTCGGCCTCGAGTTCAACGTCACCTACAAAGAGCCGCCGAAGGAGTCCCTGGAGCCCTACATACGGATCGCCAAGGCCACGAAGGCCCGCGCGATCGCGGGGATACTCAAGACCCTCGAGGCGGAGGGCTCGGCGCCGGCCCCGGCCGACGTCGTCATCTTCGGCGACGACTTCACGAAGCCCGGCTACGACGCCGCGATGGCGCGCGCGCTGCCGGGCGCCGTGGTCTACGCCGTGGGCAAGGACGCCGACCCGCGCCTCGACAACGTCTACCTCTCGCCCGTGGTCGGGCCCGACTCGACGGCGGAGTTCCTCGAGGAGCTCCTGCCCGCCGGGCCGGCCGTCCGCGCGCCGCGGCTGCCGCTCTCCTACCGCATCCGGCGCACGGCGGCCGCGCTGCTCGCGGCGCTCGGTCTGGCCGTTTCCGCGCCTCGTCTCCCCGCGCAGGGCGAGCAGGCGCTGCTCGAGCGCTTCCGCGCGCATCCGCCGCGCCTCGTCGTCCTCGACTACGACCGGACCTTCATGGACGTCTCCGGCGTCGGCACTCCCGTCAGCGCCGAGCGCATCGAGCTCCTCCGCCGCCTGAAGGCCGCGGGCATCCGGACGGCCTTCTCGACGAACCGGCCGCTGACCGGCGGGTTCTGGGGCATGCAGAAGCTCGTCATGGACCGGCTGCCGGCGGACCTGCGCGAGGGCTTCCTCCTGGCCACCGACGGCGGCGCCGAGGTCTACCGCTACGGGAAGGACGGGGAGCCCCCGTCGTCCCCTTTCTTCGCCGTGCCGGCGGCGACCGACGCGGAGGCCGTGCGCGTCGTGGAGCTGCTGGAGACGACGGCGAAGGAGCTCTCCTTCGCGCCGCAGGACTGGCGCGACGACGGACGCATGCTCGAGCTCTACACCCGCTTCGACAAGGCCTTCCGCGCGGCCGGGTTCTCCGACGAGAACCGCGTCCTTCTGCGCTACCCCGAGGATCTCTCTCTCCCCGCCGAGGTCCGGGTCGTGCGCGCGACCAAGGCGGACGGTCTGCGCGGGCTCCTGGGCGCGCTGCGCGAGGAGCGCGTCATGGTCGCGGACCGGGACATCCTCATCTTCGGCGACGATTTCGCCCTGCACGGGCAGGACGCCGCGATGGCCAACGCCCATCCGGGGGCTACGACGCTCGCCGTCGGGAAGAGCGCGGACCCCCGCGTCGGCGGTGTCCATCTGCTCCCTTCCGTCGGACCGGACGCGACGGCGGGGTTCCTCTCCGGGATCCTCCGCCCGCCGTCGGCGCCGAAGACCGGAGCGCTCCCGCGCGCGCTCGGTTCCCGCCTCTGGCTCATGGTGCTGGCGGCGGTCCTCCCGCACGCCCTCCACGTCGCGGAGCTGCCGGGCTCCGCGACCGCGACCATCGCGCCGTATGAGCGCGAGGTCGAGCTCCACCCCGACCTCGAGACTCCGACCCGCCGCGAATCGACGCAAAGGCCCCTCCTCAACGACGTGCCCACGACCTCGGAACCCGCGCGGAAATAAGCCGGGTCACAGGGCCCAGACGCCGGGGGAGCGAACACCACACGGCGCATGGGCCCTTGGCCTGGCACGGTCCCCTCCGGACCGCGCGTATAATCCTCCTATAGCACGACGGAGGACGACATGACGATGGATCCCCGGCTCCTGAAGAAAATCACCGCGACGACGCTCGCGCTCGCCCTTGTGGCGCTCGCCCCCGGCCTCGAGAGCTACCGGCTCTTCGCCCAGGCCGTCGTCACCCACGCCGTCCCGACCGCGAACTCGGCGTTCGGCGCCGGCGCCGCCGTCGGCACGAACCTCATCGCTCTCCCGGGCACAGGCCGCGCCGCTTCCTCTCCGCTGAGTCTGCAGAACGGCCTTCTTCCGAGCCTCGCGCCGGCCGGCGTCGTCGTCAAGACGCAGGCCGCCGCCGTCCAGGCCGCCGTCCCCGCGGCCTCGGCGCAAGCTCTCCAGACGTCCGTGTTCTCCCGTTCGAAGGCCGTCCCCGCCGCCGCGCAGAGCGTCCCGGCCGCCGGCTCGGAGCAGCGCGCCGCGGACCTCAAGACCCTCCTCGCCGAGCCGCGCGCGGTCGCGCTGCCGGTCCGGGAGATCGAGGCCATGCCCGCCGCCTCCGCGAAGAGCGCCGGCGCGCGCATGATGGACCTCCTCCTCGGCCGCCGCTCGGTCGAAGCGGTCGACCTCACCGAGGGTCCTCAGGCGCCGGAGGCCTCGTCCCTTCAGGCGAAGGTGGAGGCGGACCTCGCCGCCCTGCGTTCCGCCGACGGCTTCCTGAGCTACAGCATCGAGCCGGGGGATCCGACTCAGAAGATGTCCTACATGCGGGAGACGCACGTCCTCGTCCGCATGGGCCATCCCCGGGACCTCGAACGCCAGAAGACCGTCTATCGGGCCGGCGGGATGCCGGTGGTCTACGACTTCTCCAGTCATGAGGGCGTCGAGCGGATGAGCATCGCTCTGCACGAGGCGGCGCCCGCTTCCGTCCGCGAGATCCCGGACGCGAAGTCCGTCGTCCCGGTCCCCGCCCAGGCGCCCGAGCCGGCCCGCCGCGGCCGCGTCGCGGACACTCTCCTCTCCGTCGCCCGCATCACCCTCGCCGGCGCGGCGGTCTACGGCCTCCAGCTGGCGGCCGCGACCTTCCTGCCCGCGCTCTTCGGCTTCGTGCCCGTCGCCGCGCTCTGGACGCTGAGCTCCGGCGTCGTCCTTGTGCCGGCCGCGCTCTACGCCCGCTACCGCCTTTCGCTGCGCGATTCCCCGCGCCTGGGCGGGGTCAAGCTCACGCTCGACCTCCTCCTCGGCGCGTACCTCGGCGCCGCCGCCGTCGCCCTGCCCGCCTTCCTGGGCGGCGCGGCCGTCGCTCATTTCCTCGCGGCCACGCCGCTCGTCGCCGCGGCCTCGGCCGTCGGCCTCTCGGCCGCGGCCAAGGGCAAGGGCGAGGGCTGGCTCGGCAAGATCGTCACCTGGTTCACCCTCACCCTCCCGGCCGCTTTCCTCGGCACCGCCGGCGCGCTGCCGCTGACCTTGAGCGCCGTCGCGAGCCTCGTCGCGCTGCCCGCGATGACGACCGTGGCCTTCTTCCTCGGCTTCCTCATCCGCTCCGCCGAGACCGGACGCCCCTTCGGCGTCCCGGGCTCGCTGCAGCCGCTGCGCTTCCCGTCCTATACCTGGGTGCTGACCGGCGTCGTCTTCGCGCTGCTGACCGGCTACAGCCCCATCATGGTCAACGGGGCCTTCTTCGCCTGGATGTTCCTCGGCAAGGGGAAGGGCTTCGACTATCTCTACGGCGCGCTCGCCGCCTGGGCGGTCTATACGGGTTTCGCCGCGCCGATCACCTTCCTCGTGCTCGCCTTCCTGCCCGAGCGGGCCCAGATCTGGAGCGAACGCCTCATGACGAGGCTCCTGCCGGCGGCCGCGCCCGCGCCTTCGACCGCCCCCGCGCAGGTCGAGCCCGAGTCCGTCGCGTATCCGAAGCCGACCGCCTGGCCGCGCTTCCACTACTGGCTGAAGACCGGGCTCTCGCTCGGCTCGCTCGTCGCCATGGGCGCCGTCATGAGCTTCACGGTCTTCGGCGTGGGCACCCTGCTCGGCAACATCGCCTTCGTGTCCGTGCTCATGGGCCTGCAGCTCTGGTTCAGCAAGGACCTCATCAAGAAGACGATGCAGACCGAGCCGACCGACGAGGCGAAGGACCCCGAGGTCTTCGCTATGATGAAGGAACTCCGCGAGATCATCAACAAGGAGCTCGCGAAGAAGGGGAAGGCCCCCATCCCGATGCCGGAGATCATCAACGTGAAGATGGGCGTGCCCAACGCCTTCGCCACCGGCATCAGCCCGAACAAGGCGCTCGTGGGCGTCACCGTCGAGATCAAGGAGATGCTGCTCGAGCCCGAAGGCCTGCGCGAGGGCCTGCTGCGCCTCGTGAAGATGACCGACCCTTCGAGCAAGTCCTTCGCCGTCTTCCGCACGGCCATCCGCGGCTCCCTCGCCGGCATCCCCGGGAACGCCGGGCAGGAGGAGCTCTCGGCGGCCCTGCGCGCGGCGGATGCGGAGGCCCTCAAGGCGCTCGGCTACCGCGCCCTGCGCGGCGTGCTCGGCCATGAGTTCAGCCACGTGATGAACCGCGACATGATCCTCGGAGCCGTCGCCGGGGGCATGAGCTCGGCCATCGCCTTCTCTTCCTATAAGATCCTCTGGGCGGTCGGCCACGCCAAGGCCGCCCTGCAGCGCTTCTACGACCGGCTGAGCGGCAAACCGGTCCAGCGCACCTTCGTCGCGCCGGCTTTCGGCGCGGCGCTGGGCCTCCTCAAGGTCTTCATCGCCCTCTGGGCGCCCATCGCGGCGTCGCTCGTGCAGATGGCCTCCTCGCGCACCCGCGAGGGGGGGGCTGACGAGGACGGAGCGCTGCTCTCCAGCGACCCGGCCTCGCTCGCGCTGGGCCTGGGGCTGCTCACCAGCTGGCGGCCGAAGCCGGGCGTAACGATCGAGAAGGCCCGCGTGCCGCTCATCGCCGCGCTCGCGCACATGCTCACGGTGAACCCCTTCGAGCAGCTCGCGGCGGCGGGGCAGCTGCCGGAGCTCGACGCGATGGCGAAGCTGGCGGTGGGCAAGGCCGACGACTTCTTCTTCGACCTCTTCGTCACCCACCCCAACACGACCCAGCGCATCGAGCGCTTAGGCGAGATGCAGAAGGCGCTCGACTCCCGGCGCGCGGACCACATCGACCTCACCATCGTCCCGGGCGCCGCCGTCCGCTCGAGCGTCCCCTCGCTGCGGGACGCCTCCCAGGCCGTGCTCCCGCTCGACCCCTCCATCGACCCCGTCAGCGACCGCATGAAGAGCACTCTGGCTCTGCGCGCGCCGCTGGTGCGCGGCGTGCTCGCCGGTCTCGGCTTCGCCGCGGCGGGGCTCTTCACGGGACTCCACTCGGGGCTCCTGACGGCCGTGCTCGGGGCTTTCGTCGCGGCCCCCTCGCTCGGCGTGGCGATGGGCCTCGCCGCCGTCTACGTCTACGAGAAGATCCTGCGCCGCGGCGGCGAGACGACCATCGGGGTCTTCCTCTGGGGCGTGATCGCGGGCGTGGCCGCGGGCGCGGCGCTCGGCTACTTCGCGCTGCCCCTTCCGGCCGCGATCGCCCTGGCCGTCGTCCAGGCCGCCGGCGGCTTCGTCTGGGGCGTCCTCTCCGCGAAGGCGGAGGAGAAGCCCACGGTCGGCTGAGCCGAGCAGGCCGGCCGACGGGCCCCGGAGGGGCCTCCCTCCGGGGCCTTTTTTTCGGGCCCGTTATGTGCCATCATACGGGCATGAAGACGGTCCTCATCGTCGATGATGATAAGGAGATCGTCGATTTCATCTCCCACTGCCTGAGCGACAGCTACCGGGTCCATACGGCGTACGACGGACTCAGGGGGCTCAACCAGGCGCGGGAGCTCAAACCCGACCTCCTCATCCTCGACCTCATGATGCCGGACATGCACGGCTTCGAGGTCTGCCAGACCCTGCGCGCCGACGAGGGCCTGAACGCGATGAAGATCATGATCTCCTCCGGGAAGTCCTACGCCGTCGACCGCAAGGCCGCGCAGACCATCGGCGCGGACCACTACCTCGTCAAGCCCTACACCGCCGACGAGCTGCTCAAGGCCGTGAAAGGGCTCATCGGATGAGCGTCCTCGTCCGCTTCTGGGGCGTGCGCGGCTCGATCCCCGTCCCGGGCGCGCGCACCGTGCGCTACGGGGGGAACACCGCCTGCGTCGAGGTCCGGCGGGACGGGCGCGTCCTCATCTGCGACAGCGGCACCGGCATCCGTGAGCTCGGCCTGCTGCTGATGAAGGAGGCCCAGGGGAAGCCGCTCGACCTCGACCTCTTCATCACGCACACCCACTGGGACCATCTCCAGGGCTGGCCGTTCTTCGTGCCGGCCTACATCCCCAAGAACACCGTGCGCATCCACAGCGCGCAGGGCGCCGGCGCCGACTTCAAGGAGATCTTCCGGCGGCAGATGGGGCAGAACTACTTCCCCGTCGAGCTCGGCGACATGGCCGCGAAGATCGACTTCCACAAGGTCACGAAGCCCTTCGACGCCGGCGGCGTGCCGGTGAAGACCCTCTACACGAACCATCCGGGCGTGGACATCGCCTACCGCTTCGAGTTCCCGGAGGGGAGCGTCGTCTATCTCACCGACCACGAGTGCCATCGCGCGCTCGGCGACGACCGCGACTTCTTCACGGGGCAGGACAAGCTCGTCGCGGACTTCTGCTCCGGGGCCGACCTGCTCATCTCCGACGCGCAGTACGACGACGAGGACTACAAGACCAAGCGCGGCTGGGGCCACAGCCGCTGGCGCGACGCCGTCGAGCTCGCCGCGGCCGCGAAGGTCCGGCGCCTGGCCCTCTTCCACTTCGAGCCGCTCAAGTCCGACGACGAGATCGACGCCGTCGTCGAGAAAGCGCGCGCCCACGCGCGCTCCCTGGGCGCCGGCTTCGAGTGCTTCGGCGCCCGCGAGGGCCAGGAAATCCGCATCGGTTAGCCGGGAATCCCTCAGCGGGGGATCCCCGGGGGGCTAAGACCATGGCGACGGCCCGCTCGAGCAGAGTCCTCCGGATCCCACGATGAAAGCGATGCGCAGCGGGCGCTCATTCCTTTTCCGGCTCCCAAAAGGCTCGGACATCGGCATCGAGGTCGCCGCCGCCTGTCGCCGCGCGAAGGTCCGCTGCGCGTGGGTGCAGGCCATCGGCGCGACGGTCAAGGCCCGTCTCGGATATTACGACCAGCGCCGCCGCCGTTACTCCGAGAAGGAGTTCCGCGGAGAGATGGAGATCCTCCATTGCTCCGGCAACGTCTCCTTCAAGGACGGCGTCCCCTTCGCCCACCTGCACGCGGCCCTGGCCGACGCGAAGTACCGCGTCTGGGGCGGGCATCTCTTCGCCTCCGAGGTCTTCGCCGCGGAGGTCTGGCTCCAGGAGCTCCGCGGCCCCGCGCCCGTCCGGCTCTCCGACCCGAAGACCGGCCTCGCCCTCTGGCGCCTCCCTGCGGGTCGACCGCGGCGTTGATTGCCCGCCCGCCGGCAAGGTAGAATCCCCCGTCGTCCGAAGAAACCAGGAGCCTTCCTCTATGAACGCCCTATTGCGCTACGTCGGCACCTCCATCGGCAAGAAGCAGCTCATCGCCCTGACCGGGCTCATGCTCTGCGGCTTCCTGGGGGGGCACCTCGCCGGGAACTTCCTCCTTTATAAGGGGATGGAGGCCTTCAACCACTACGCCGAGTTCCTCTCCGAGAACATGGCCCTGCCCATCGTCGAGCTAGGCCTCCTCGGGATCTTCGCCCTCCACATCGGCCTGGCCTGCTGGGCGACCTGGGAGAACTGGGCGGCACGGCCGGAGCGCTACGCGGTGCGCGAGAACGCGGGGGGGCGCACGCTGGGCTCCGCCACGATGATCTACACCGGCCTGCTCCTGCTGACCTTCCTGCTCGTTCACGTCACCAGCTTCCGCCTGCTCGAGAACGAGGACCCCAACGGGGTCTTCGGCATGGTCATCGCCTGCTTCCAGCGGGGGGGCTTCGTGCTCTTCTATCTGGCGGCGCTCGCGGTACTCGGAGTGCACCTGAGCCACGGGGTGCAGAGCGCGTTCCAGACCCTCGGCGCCGACCACCCGAACCTCACGCCGGCGGTCAAGAACGGCGGCCTGCTCTTCGCGGTCGCGGTCGCGGCGGCCTTCGGCATGATGCCGGTCTGGGCGCACCTGGTCCACGGAGGCTGACATGGCCGTCAAACTCGACGCGAAGATCCCCTCGGGGCCCATCGAGAAGAAGTGGGACGCCCGCCGCTTCGACGCGAAGCTGGTCAATCCCGCCAACCGCCGCAAGTTCGACGTCATCGTCGTCGGCACCGGCCTCGCGGGGGGGTCGGCCGCGGCGGCCCTCGGCGAGCTCGGCTACAACGTGCTCGCGCTCTGCGTCCAGGACAGCGCGCGCCGGGCCCACTCCATCGCCGCGCAGGGCGGCATCAACGCGGCCAAGAACTACCCCAACGACGGGGACAGCGTCTGGCGCCTCTTCTACGACACCGTCAAGGGCGGCGACTACCGGGCCCGCGAGGCCAACGTCTACCGTCTCGCGCAGGTCTCCAACGCCATCATCGACCACTGCACCGCGCTCGGCGTTCCCTTCGCACGCGAGTACGGCGGCCTGCTCGACAACCGTTCCTTCGGCGGGGCCCAGGTCTCGCGCACTTTCTACGCGCGCGGGCAGACCGGACAGCAGCTCCTGCTCGGCGCCTACAGCGCGCTCATGCGCCAGGAGGCGACGGGCCGGGTGAAGGTCCTGCCGCGGCGCGAGATGCTCGAGGTCGTTCTCGTCGACGGGCGCGCACGCGGCGTCGTCTGCCGCAACCTCGTCACCGGGAAGACCGAGTCCTACGCCGGCCACGCGGTGTGCCTCGCCACCGGCGGCTACGGCAACGCCTTCTTCCTCTCCACCAACGCCAACTCCTGCAACGTGGGCGCGGCGTGGCGGGCCTGGAAGAAGGGCGCGCTCTTCGCCAACCCCTGCTTCACGCAGATCCATCCGACCTGCATCCCGGTCTCGGGGAGCTATCAGTCGAAGCTCACGCTCATGAGCGAGAGCCTGCGCAACGACGGCCGCGTCTGGGTGCCGAAGAAGGCCGGCGACGCGCGCACCCCGGACCAGATCCCCGCCGACGAGCGCGACTATTTCCTCGAGCGCCGCTACCCGGCCTTCGGCAACCTCGTCCCGCGCGACGTCGCCTCGCGCGCGGCGAAAGCGGTCTGCGACGAGGGCCGCGGCGTCGGGCCCTCGAAGCTCTCGGTCTACCTCGACCTGCGCGACGCCATCGCGCGCGACGGGGTCAAGGCCATCCGCGAGAAGTACGGGAACCTCATCGACATGTACCATCACATCACCGACGAGGACCCCGAGAAGCTCCCGATGCGCATCTACCCCGCGGTCCACTATACGATGGGCGGGCTCTGGGTCGATTACGACCTCATGACCACCGTGCCGGGGCTCTTCTGCCTCGGCGAGGCGAACTTCTCCGACCACGGCGCCAACCGCCTGGGCGCGAGCGCGCTCATGCAGGGCCTGGCCGACGGCTTCTTCGTCATCCCGGCCACGCTGAGCTCGTATCTCGCGAGCGAGAAGCTGGGCAAGGTCTCGACCGGCGACGCGGCCTTCCGCGAGGCGGAGGCGGCCGTCGACGCCCGCACGAAGAAGCTCCTCGCGGCCGACGGCAAGCGCACGCCGACCGAGCTTCACCGCGAGCTCGGCCTGCTCATGTGGGAGCACTGCGGCATGGCCCGCAGCGAGGCCGGCCTCAAGAAGGCGCTCGCGCGCATCCCCGAGCTCCGCGAGGAGTTCTGGAAGAACGTCCGGGTCCCCGGTGCGGGCGAGGACTTCAACCAGACCCTCGAGAAGGCCGGCCGCACGGCCGACTACCTGGAGCTCTCGGAGCTCATGGTGCGCGACGCCCTGGAGCGCCGCGAATCCTGCGGAGGCCATTTCCGCGAGGAGTCCCAGACGCCCGACGGGGAGGCGCAGCGCGACGACGAGCGCTTCAGCCACGCCGCGGCCTGGGAGTACAAGGGCGAGGGCGCGGCGCCCGAGCGGCACGTCGAGCCCCTGACCTTCGAGCACGTGAAGCCGTCGCAGAGGAGCTACAAATGAGCGGCATGAATCTGACGTTGCGGATCTGGCGGCAGAAGGGTCCCGGGATCCCGGGCGAGCTCAAGACCTACAAGGTGGAGGGCATCCTGCCGGACATGTCCTTCCTCGAGATGCTCGACACGCTGAACGAACAGCTCATCGGCCTGGGCGAAGACCCGGTGGCCTTCGACCATGACTGCCGCGAGGGCATCTGCGGCATGTGCAGCCTCGTCATCGACGGCCGCCCGCACGGAAAGGACCCGCTGGCCACCAGCTGCGACAACCGGATGCGCCGCTACAAGGATGGGGACACGATCACCGTCGAGCCTTTTCGCGCGCGCGGCTTTCCGACCGTGAAGGACCTCGTCGCGGACCGCTCGGCCTTCGACCGCATCCTCCAGGCGGGGGGCTTCGTCTCGGTGAACACCGGGTCGGCGCCGGAAGCCAATGCCGCGCCCGTGCCCCGGCATAAGGCGGAGCTGGCGATGGACGCGGCCTCCTGCGTCGGCTGCGGGGCCTGCGTCGCCGCCTGTCCCAACGCCTCGGCGATGCTCTTCGTGGCCGCGAAGATCTCCCAGCTCGCCCTGCTCCCCCAGGGCGGTCCCGAGCGCGAGCGCCGCGCGCTGGCGATGATGCGCCGGCACGACAAGGAGGGCTTCGGGAACTGCACCAACGAAGGCGAGTGCGAGGCCACCTGCCCCAAGGGCGTCAAGCTCTCGAACATCGCCCGCCTCAACCGCGAGTTCCTGCGCGCTTCTCTGCGGACCCCTGTCGAATGACGTTCGTTGACCTCTCGGTGCCCGGCGCCGCCTGGGAAGGATAATACCGCGTGCGCTTCGACCTCTCCGGGCCCCAGGCGTTCAGCGCGGGGGTCCTCCTGCAGCTCCTGCTCATGCTGCAGGGCGCACGGGACCGCTGGAACAAGCTCGCCTTCCTCGCCGCGGTCACCGCGGGGGTCGCGCTGGGAGCGTACTTCAGCGGGGTCGCCGATCCCGCCGCCGCGGTCGGCTACTTCTCGTTCTTCGTCCCCGTGCTCCTCGTCACCACCTACAAGGAGGACCTCCTCGACCTCGTCGACGAGGAGACCCTCCTCGTCAACACCCTCGCGTTGTGGTACGCCTTCCGGGGGACGCTGTTCTCGGGAACGCCCGGGAGCTACGCCCTGCTGGCGCTCTGCGCCCCGGCCACGGCGGCGGTCCTTTCCCTCGTCGTCGTCCGCGTCCCGCTGCCGGACGCCGCGAAGTTCCTCGGCTACCTCTGGCATCTGCTGACGGTCGTCCTCTTCGGCGCCTATCAGCTCAAGACGGGCTGGCTCGACGCCCGGCAGGAGCCGGGGAGCGCCGAGTTCTTCTTCATCGGGATGGCCTATACCTACGTCTTCGTGCACGCGGTCTGCCTCGGCCTGCTGGCCCCCTGGCCTTCGAGGGGCCAGAGTTTCCGCGCGCGCCTGCGGGAGGTGGGGGAGAACGCCCGCCTCATGGTCGGGAGGTATTCCGATGAGCCGGTGGGCCGGTTCCAGCTCCTGTCCGCGGTCGGGCTCCAGGCCCTGCTCTTCGGGCTCAACGCCCGCGGGCGCTGGGTGCCCGACGGGCTTCTGGTGAACGTCATGGTCCTGGGCTTCTTCCAGGTGCAGGCCTATCGTTCGAATGCTAGGATGGCGGCAGGATACCCTTCGGATCGGGAGCGCCGCCGCGCGATGCGGAAGGGCGGCGCGAGGTAGGAGCTCCGGAGACCGCGAACGAAACGCGGATCCGGCCGTAAAGATAAGCGCAGGGGCGGACGCCCCTCAGGAGGCCGTTCATGAAGTTCATCTCCGCATTCGTCCTCTCCGTGCTCCTCATCCCGGCGTTCGCCGCCGCTCAGAACGACGACAGCGGCAAGAAGGACCAGGGAGCGACGCCCGCGACCCCGGCGACACCGGCCGACCCGAAGGCGGGCGCTCCGGCGACCCCGGCGACTCCCGCGACCCCGGCCGTCGGCCAGGGGAAGGTCCGCCACGGCCAACGCATGGAACGTCAGGGCGAGCGCCGCGAGCAGCGCGGCGAGCGCCTGGAGAAGCAGGGCGAGCGTCGTGAGAACCGCGGCGAAGCCCTGGAGAAGCGCGGCGAGCGCCGCGAGGACCGCGGCGAGGCCCTGGAGCAGAAGGGCGAGCAGATCGGCGGAGCCAGAGGAGAGGCCCTGGAGAAGCGCGGCGAGCGGATGCAGAAGCAGGGCGACCGCCTGCAGGACCGCGGCGAGCGCATGCAGACGCAGGGGGAGCGGCGCCAGGGACGCGGCGAGCGCATGGAGCGCCAGGGCGAGCACCGCCAGGAGCGGGGCGAGCGCAAGGCGCGCGGGAAGGGACACGGCGGCCGCAAGTAGTTTCGACGCCCAGCGGACCGGCGGCGGGCCTGCGGGACGCGGGCCCGCCGCCTCTTTTGTATCATAGGGACCTATGGCCAAGATCGCCCAGGATGCGACGAAACTCGTCGGGAACACCCCGCTGGTCTTCCTGACGAAGACGGCACGCGAGGAGGGGGCGAAGGCTTCCCTCGTCGCGAAGCTCGAGTCTTTCAACCCCGGCTGGTCGGTCAAGGACCGCATCGGCCTCGCGATGATCGAAGCGGCGGAGCGTGAGGGGCGCCTGAAGCCCGGGGCCGTGCTCGTGGAGCCCACCAGCGGCAACACGGGGGTCGCGCTGGCCTGGGTCTGCGCCCAGCGGGGCTACCGCGCGGTCCTGACGATGCCCGAGACCATGAGCATCGAGCGCCGCAAGCTCCTCAAGGCCTTCGGCGCCGAGCTCGTGCTCACCCCGGGACCGGAAGGGATGTCCGGCGCGATCCGCAAGGCCGAGGAGCTGCTCCGCCAGAACCCCGGCTGGGTCATGCTCCAGCAGTTCGAGAACCCGGCCAACCCCGAAGTCCACGAGCGCACCACGGCCGAAGAGATCTGGCGCGACACCGACGGCGAAGTCGACGTCTTCGTCGCCGGCGTGGGGACGGGGGGGACGCTCACCGGCGTGGGCCGCGCCCTCAAGAAGCGCAAGCCCTCCGTGCGGATCGTCGCCGTCGAGCCCGCCGCCTCCCCCGT
Source organism: Elusimicrobiota bacterium (assembly GCA_041660925.1). NCBI lineage: Bacteria > Pseudomonadati > Elusimicrobiota > Elusimicrobiota bacterium. The sequence goes on along the minus strand of JBAZVI010000001.1, from coordinate 583,557 downwards.
GCTTTCCGGCGGGAAGGCCGCCCCGCACAAGATCCAGGGCATCGGCGCCGGCTTCGTCCCGAAGATCCTCGACCGGACGGTCCTCGACGAGGTCGTGAAGGTCGAGAACGACGAGGCGGGCCGAGCGGCGCGCGCTCTCGCCCATCGCGAAGGACTCCTGGCCGGCATCTCTTCGGGCGCGGCCCTCCATGCCGCGCTCCAGGTGGCGCGCCGCGACGAGAACGCCGGCCGGCTCGTCGTCGTCCTCCTGCCCGACACGGGGGAGCGCTACCTCAGTACCTGGTTATGGGAGGACGCATGAAGACCCGCGCGACGAAGTCCCCGGAGGCCCGCGGCGCCCTGGGCGAGGCCCTGCGCACCGCCGCCGACGCTCTGAGCTGGAAGGTCGACGAGAACGTGAGCCCCCTGCGCCGGCCGCGCACCGGCGAGCCGCTGCCGTCGAACGCCCGCGTGCTGGAGGCCGTGGAGCTCCTGCGCTCGGCCCTCTTCCCCGGCTACTTCGCCGACGAGGAGAGCTCCCCGGACGGGATGGCCTTCCACGTCGGGGCCGAGCTGGACCACGCCCAGCGCATCCTCGTCGAGCAGATCCGCCGCGCCTTCTGCTTCTTCTGCGAGGGCCGCGACGACTGCACCGCCTGCGCCGCGCGCTCCGAAGAGCTCGTCGCCGCCTTCCTTCGCCGCCTCCCCGAGGTGCGGGCCCTCCTCGTCAGCGACGTGCAGGCCGCCTACGAGGGCGACCCGGCCGCGGTCTCCCCGGCCGAGACGGTCTTCTGCTACCCCGGGGTGCTGGCCATCACCTATCAACGCGTCGCTCACGAGCTCTACGCGCTCAAGGTCCCGCTCATCCCGCGCATGATCACCGAGCACGCGCACTCCGTCACGGGCATCGACATCCATCCGGGCGCCCGCATCGGCGGCCGCTTCTTCATCGACCACGGCACCGGGGTCGTCATCGGCGAGACCGCGGTCATCGGCCGCGACGTGCGCATCTACCAGGGCGTGACCCTGGGCGCCAAGAGCTTCCCGCTCGACGCGCAGGGGCGCCCGGTCAAGGGCGTCAAGCGCCACCCCGACGTCGAAGACGGCGTCATCATCTACGCCGGGGCGACCATCCTCGGGACCGTCACCATCGGGAAGGGCTCGACGGTGGGCGGCAACGTCTGGCTGACCGAGTCCTGCCCTCCGGGTTCGCAGATCCTGCAGAGCGGGGGACGGACCGTCGCGAGGGGGAAGGGATGAGCGTCGAGATCGACGTGCTGTACGAAGGGGACCTCCGCTGCCTGGCGTCCCACGGCCCCTCGAAGGCCGTGTTCTCGACCGACGCGCCGACCGACAACGGCGGGAAGGGCGCCGCCTTCTCGCCGACCGACCTCGTCGCGGCCTCGCTGGCGTCCTGCATGCTCACGATCATGGGGCTCGCCGCGCAGCGCGCCGAGCTCGACATCTCCGGCGCGAGGGTCCGCGCCGTGAAGACGATGACGGCGCAGCCGCCGCGGCGCATCGCGGAGCTCGCGCTGGTCGTCTCCCTGCCCCGGCCGCTCGAGCCCGCGCAGCGCGCCCGGCTCGAGGCCGCGGCGGCGACCTGTCCGGTGAAGCTCAGCCTGCATCCCGAAGTGAAGGTGACGGTGAAGTACGAGTATCCGTCGTGAACCCCGCTCCCGGGACGGTCCGCCTTCCGCTCGAGCTCCTCGAGCGCTTCATGGCCGACGTCTTCCGCGGGCTCGGAGTGCCCGACGCCGACGCGAAGGTCTGCGCCGCCGTCCTCGTCGAGTCCGATCGCCGCGGAATCGACTCCCACGGCATCGCGCGGATGAAGACCATCTACTACGACCGCATCCGCGAGGGCATCCAGGCCCCCGTCACCCGCTTCGAACTCGTCCGCGAGGGCCCGACGACCGCGGTCGTCGACGGCCACGACGGGATGGGGCACGTCGTCGCCAGGCGCTCCATGGAGCTCTGCATCGCGAAGGCCCGCAAATACGGCACCGCGATGGTCGCCGTGCGCAACTCGACGCACTACGGCATCGCCGGCTACTACGCGATGATGGCGGCCGAGCAGGGGCTCATCGGCGCGACCGGCACCAACGCCCGGCCCTCCGTGGCCCCGACCTTCGGCGTCGAGAACATGCTCGGGACCAATCCCCTGACCTTCGCGCTCCCCACCGACGAGCCCTTCCCCTTCGTGCTCGACTGCGCGACCTCGCTGACCCAGCGCGGCAAGGTCGAGATCTACGCGCGCATCGACAAGCCCATGCCCGAGGGCTGGGTCATCGGCGATGACGGGAAGCCCCGGACGGACGCGCGGGCGACCCTTGGAGAGCTGGTGAAGGGGACGGCGGCGCTCACTCCGTTGGGCGGCATCGGCGAGGAGACCGCGGGCTACAAGGGCTACGGCTACGGCGCGGTCGTCGAGATCCTTTCGGCGGCGCTCCAGGGCGGCGCCTTCCTCAAGATGCTGCTCGGCTTCGAGAACGGGAAGAAGGTGCCCTATCGCCTCGGGCATTTCTTCATGGCCTTCGACGTCTCCGCCTTCTGCGAGCTCTCGGAGTTCAAGAAGACCGCCGGCGACATCCTCCGAGGGCTGCGGGCCTCGCGCAAGGCGCCGGGCCAGGATCGCATCTATACGGCCGGAGAGAAGGAGCACCTGTCTTCGCTCGAGCGCGAGCGTCTGGGCGTGCCGCTCACTCGCGAAACGCAGAAGGAGATGCTCGCGATGCGCGACGAGCTCGGCCTCAAGGGCTGGAGCTTCCCCTTCGAGGCGGCGCCTTGAGGCCCTGGACGGCCGAGACCCTCGCCGCCGCGGCGCGCGGCTTCCAGGCCGCCGGGTTCCGCTCCGTCCGCCTGCTCCACCGCGACGAGGGCATGCACTCCCTCGTCGAGGCCTGCAAGCCGCGCGCATGAGCGCAGCCCGCTTCGAGCGCTTCGCGGCGTCGGCGCTCGGTCTGCTGCTGCTCTTCGCGGCGCTCGCCCGGGGGGCGCACGACCTGTGGGCGGCGGCCGCGGTCCAGGTCGCCGTGCTCGCGCTCGCGCTCGCGGTGCTCCTGCGCCGCTGTTGGCCCGCCGACGCTCCCGGGCTCCGGACGGCCCTGCTCCTTCCCTCCGCCTGCGCGGCCGCCGCGTTCACCGCCTCCTTCCGCGGCTCCGTGAACCCGGGCGAGTCCTGGATGTCCTGGACGGCCGGACTCAGCGCCCTCCTCGTCCTCCTCTGCGCCGGAGAGACGATGGCCTCCGACGACGCTCCCGACGCCCTGCTGCGGATCGTCGCCCCGCTCTTCCTGATCGAACTCGCGCTGCTCCTCGGCCAGCGCTGCCGTGCGGATTCGTTCATCCTCGACGAGGCGCCCGGAACGATGGTGAACTCCAACGTCCTCGCGGCGTTCGTCCTGCCCTGGATCCCGCCGCTCGCGGCCCGGGCCGCCCGCGCGTGGGAAGAACGAGGCGCGCGGGTCTTCTGGACCTTCATCGCCGCCGCCGCCGTCCTCGACCTCCTCCTCACCAGCAGCACCTGGGCGATGGTGATCCTGGCGCTCGGGCTGCCTTTCCTCTCCGGTCCGCGGCGCCTGAAGGGACTTCTCTCGAGCCGGAAGAGGCGTGCCGCCGGCGGAGCCCTCTGCGTCCTGGTCGTCGGCCTGCTGGTCTGGAAGTTCGCCTTCCGCCAGGGCTGGGCCGGGGACCCGGCCGCTCCCGTCGAACGCCTGAGTTGGTGGGCGAGCGCCTGGCGCATGTTCCTCGAGCGTCCCTGGACCGGCGTCGGGCTGGGGAACTTCGGGAGCGCGTACCTGGCCTACAAGGCTCCGGGGGCGCAGAACACGCTCTTCGCGCACAGCGCTCCGTTCGGCCTGCTCGCCGAGGCGGGGCTTGCGGGAGCGGTCGGCGTCCTGTTCCTGCTCGGCGCCTGGGGGCGCCTCGTGCTGCGGGTCCCCGAAGCGCTCGAGCGGCGCTGGCCCTGGGCGCTGGGAGCCGTCCTTCTCCTCTCCTTCTCCCTCGCCGATCTGAGCGTCGAGTACTTCGCGGTCCTTCTCCTCCTCGCGGTCTTCCTCGGCGCCGCCGTCTCCTCCGCCCCGAGCGCTCGCCTGCGTCCGCGCCGCGCCGCGACGGCGGTCCTCGCCGCCGCCGCGCTCTCCGCGGTCCCTGCGCTGCTCGCTCCGCTGCTGGCCAGCCGCATCGCGGTCGCGGCCGAGGCCCGGCTGACGGAGGGCGACGTCGAGGGCGCTCTGCGCGGCTTCGCCTCCGCGGTCGCGGCCGATCCCCGCGCGTTCGAGAGTCGCCAAGGCTGGGCGCGAGCCCTGCACGCACGTTTCCTCTCCTCGCGCGACCCCCGGGACATCGAGGAGGCCGTGCGGCGCCAGCGCGAGGCCGTCGAACGCAACCGCCTCTGCGGCCGGTGCTGGGCCGAGTTCGGCGCCTACCTGCAGTCCGCCGGCCGCCGGGAGGAGGCGCTCGCCGCCTGGCAGCGCGCCGTCGCGCTGAACGCCCCGGGCGCGGAACCGCGTGCGCGGGTCGTCCTCCTCTCTCACCGTCCTCCGGGGTATTGACCGGGTCCCCGGAGGGCCCGCGAAGCCTTCGAAAGCGCGCTGGCTTCCAAACGTCCCCGGCGAATGTTATTCTACGCCGCATAGCCCATAGATTTGGAGGAGTCATGCCCATCAAGATCGACGGAAAGTCCCTCAAGATCGAAGACGTCGTCCGCGTCGCCCGTCACGGAGAGAAGATCGAGCTCGCGTCCGAGGCCGTCGAGCGCATCAAGAAGTGCCGCGGGATGCTCGAGAAGAAGATCGTCGCCCGCGAGATCATGTACGGCGTCAACACCGGCATCGGCGAGTTCTCCGAGGTCGTGCTCACCGACGAGCAGGTCGGCCAGTTCCAGAAGTACCTGATCTACAACCACGCCGCCGGCATCGGCGAGCCCTGCCCCGTCGAGCACGTGCGCGCCGCCCTCCTCAGCCGCATCAGCGTCCACTCCCGCGGGCACTCCGGCTGCCGGCTCGAGATCACGCAGACCTACGTCGACATGCTCAACAAAGGCGTCACCCCGGTGGTCTGCGAGAAGGGCAGCGTCGGCGCCTGCGGCGACCTCTCGCCGATGAGCCAGGCCGCCCTCACGCTCATGGGCGAGGGCGAGTGCTTCTATCAGGGGCAGCGCATGCCCTCGAAGGACGCGCTCGCGAAGGCCGGCATCCCCGTCCCCGGCCTCAAGGCCCGCGACGGCCTGGCGGCGATCAACGGTTCCAACCTCATCACCGGCATCGGCTGCATCGAGCTCTTCGACACGGAGCGCTGGGTCAAGCAGGCCGAGATCACCGCCGCGATGAGCCTCGAGGCGCTGCTCGCGAACATGAAGCCCTACGACCGCCGGCTCCACGAGCTGCGCGGCTTCCAGGGGGCGGTGACGACCGCGGAGAACATCCGCGCGGTCTGCGCCGGCTCCGACCTCGTCACCGGCAAGCTCAAGGTGAAGGTGCAGGACGCCTACTCGATGCGCTCGACGCCGCAGGTCATCGGCGCCTTCCGCGACCACCTGGCCTACGCGCGCAAGCAGTTCGAGATCGAGCTCAACGGCGTGGCCGACAACCCCATCTTCCTGCCCGACAGCGACACCGTGCTCACCGGCGCGAACTTCCAGGGCACGCCGATCAGCATGCCGCTCGACATGGTGGGCGCGGGCATCACGATGGTGAGCGTCCTCTCCGAGCGGCGCCTCAACCGCCTCCTCAATCCCGCGCTCAGCGTGGGCCTGCCCGCGTTCCTGACGAAGGGCGCCGGGATGTTCTCGGGGCACATGCTCAGCCAGTACACGGCCGACATGCTCGTCGTCGAGCAGCGCATCCTCAGCACGCCCTCCTGCATCCAGTCCATCCCCGCCGCGGCCGATCAGGAGGACTTCGTCAGCATGGGGATGAACGCCGCGCTCAAGACCAAGCAGATCCTCAAGAACGCCTTCGGGGTGCTCGGCATCGAGATGATCGCCGCCGCGCAGGGCCTCGACTTCCGGGAGTTCACGCCCGGGAAGGGCACGAAGGCGGCGCAGGCCGCCATCCGCAGGGTCGTCGCGCACCTCGACGTGGACCGGCCGCTCTTCACCGACCACAACAACATGATGGCCGCGGTCGAGCGCTGCGAGATCCTCGAGGCGGTCGAGGGCGAGATCGGTCCGCTCAAGAGCTCCTGGTAAGGGGGGGAACACGATGGATAAGCACGTCATCTTCGGCGTCCACGTCACCGAAAGGACGAGGAACGCCGGCCGGATCCAGTCCGTGCTCACGAAACACGGCTGCCAGATCAGGACGCGGCTCGGCCTGCACGACGCCGACGAGAGCCGCTGTTCTCCCAACGGACTCATCCTCCTCGAGGTCGTCGGGAAGCCCGCGCAGGTCTCCGGCCTCGAAAAGGGGCTGAAGTCCATCCGCGGCCTCGAAGTGAAGCGCATGACGTTCGGCCGCTGAGGCCATGCCCGCCGCCTCGCCGGTCGAGGCCGAACTCGACGTCCTCATCCGGGCCCGCTATCCGCTCATCTACCTGCTCAGCTGGGAGGAGCGCCGCGTCGAGGCGCTGCTCGCGCGGCTGGCGTCGGCGCACGGCAAGCGCCTCTTCCTCTGGACCTCGACGCGCGGGATCCATGGTGCGGGCGGGGCCGTCGACAGCGCGCTCAGCGACCCCCTGGCCGCCCTCGACTTCATCGCGCGCTGCGCGGAGCCCGCGCTCTTCGTCCTCAAGGACTTCCATCCCTGCCTGCAGTCGGCGCCGGTCGTGCGGCGCCTGCGCGACCTGATCGCCGACCTCAAAGACAGCCGCAAGAACGTCGTCCTGCTCTCCCCGACCCTGACGGTCCCTGTGGAGCTGGAAAAGGACCTCACGGTCGTGGACGTCCCTCTTCCCGGCGCCGACGAGATCCGCGCGCTCCTGAGAGGCGCGGTACTCTCGGCCGAGGGCGGAAAGCGCTTCAAGGTCGAGCTCAGCGAGGCTGAGAGCGAGTTCCTCGTTCAGGCCGCGCTCGGGCTGACCCTCTCCGAGGCGGAGAACGCCTTCGCCAAGGCCATCGTCCGCGACGGCAAGCTCAGCGGGGAGGACGTCGGCGCGGTGCTCGAGGAGATCAAGCAGATCGTCCGGAAGTCGCGGGTCCTCGAATACTACGAGGCGCAGCCGCGGCTCGACGAAGTCGGAGGGCTCGGGGAGATCAAGGACTGGCTGGCCCGCCGCGGCCCGGCGTTCGGCGCGAAGGCGCGGGCCTTCGGCCTTCCCCAGCCGCGCGGGCTGCTCCTGCTCGGCGTCCAGGGCTGCGGGAAGTCGCTGGTCTGCAAGACGATCTCCGGCCTCTGGAAGATGCCGCTGCTCCGCCTCGACATGGGCTCCCTCTTCGGGACCTACATCGGCCAATCCGAGGAGAACATGCGCCGCGCCGTGCGGACCGCCGAGGCCGTGGCGCCCTGCGTGCTCTGGATCGACGAGGTCGAGAAGGGGCTCGCCGGCACCGGCTCCTCGAACCTCTCCGACGCGGGGACGACCGCGCGCGTCTTCTCCACCTTCCTGACCTGGCTCCAGGAGAAGGAGAAGCCCGTCTTCGTCGCGATGACGGCCAACGACGTCCGCCAGCTGCCGCCCGAGCTGCTGCGCAAGGGACGCCTCGACGAGATCTTCTTCGTGGACCTCCCCGAGGCGGCGGAGCGGCGGGAGATCCTCTCCATCCACCTTCGCCGCCGCCGCCGCGACCCGGCGCGCTTCGACCTCTCGAAGCTCGCGGCCGCCTCCGAAGGCTTCTCCGGCGCCGAGCTCGAACAGGCCGTCGTGGACGCCCTGCACGAGGCGTTCTTCGCCGGGCGCGAGCTGGAGGGCCGCGACCTCGAGGGCGCGCTGGCCCGTTCGGTCCCGCTCTCGAGGACGATGAGCGAGGACGTGGCCGAGCTCCGGCGCTGGGCGTCGACGCGGGCCCGGCCGGCCGCCTTGCGGGGGACGGCGGCGGCCGCCGCGTGAACGCCGCCTCGGAAGGCGGCCGCTTCGACCGGCTCGAGCCGTCCACTCCTCCCGCGCGGCCCCCGGCGGCGCTCCCGCAGGCCCCGCGCTTCGGCCAGCTCGAGATCGGGGAGCAGGGGCCTCCCCCCGAGGTCCCGGCCGGAGACGTCCGGATCCTCTGCGCCCACTGCGGGCGTCCCAATGAGCGGCAGAGCGAACTCTGCTGGGCCTGCGGAAAGCCGGTGACCCCGCTCCCGGGCGCCGCCGCGGCTCCCGACAAGCCGGCGCCCGGCCAGCCCGTCCAGCTCGTCCTCGACGGACAGACCTACCGCTCCGACGATCCGGGGATCCCGGCCGATATCCGCGTGCTCATCGAGCGCGTGCGCAAGGAGGGCTACACCCCCGAGCTCCTCGGACGCTGGCGGGAGTGGCGTGCGACGCGCAACAGCCCGAAGCCGGCGGAGCTCCCCGCCGCCGCCCCGGGACCGGTCCTGCGCGTGGACGGCCGCCTCTACCGCCCCGGCGACCGCGAAGTCCCGCCGGAGCTCAAGGCCGTCTTCGATTACATCCAGATCCACGGGGTGACCCCCGAGCTTCTCGAGACCCTGCGCGCGAGCGGCGGTCGCGTGAAGCTCCGCCCGCGCGACAGCGCGGTTCCCAGCGACGGCGACCTCGCCTTCTGGGGGGAGGCCTCCCGTCTGGAAGAGGGGGGCGCGAGCGCGAACCCTTCGGCCTCGGCCGTCCTCATCCTCTTCGTCCTCCTCGCCGGCGTCTTCGCCGTCGCCGCCCTCGTCCTGCGCTGAGAGGAAGCTGGGCCCAGGGCCCCCTTTCCGGGGGGGTCTTTCGCCCATGTCCCCGAACGCGCGCCCGCGTTAATATATCCAGGATGAGGTCCGCCGTCTCGGCGCTCCTGCTGGCGCTCCTGCTCTCCGTTCCCGCGCGCGCGGAGAAGGAGGGACCGGCGTTCACCTACATGGGGTTCCCGTCCTTCTCCGTCCCGTCGCTCGATGCCGGCAAGGAGGGGGAACCCCAGCTCCTCGTCGAAGCCTCTCCCGCGGCCGACGACTTCAGCGCGGTCATCTTCCATGGCCGCCTTCAGAAGACCGCCGCGGTCGTCATCGAGGGCGCGGTCCGCTGCGGGGGGGACTGGGGCGAGTGGACGCGTGCGGAGGTCGAGGTCTTCCGGCGCGGCCGCTTCTGGGGGCGCGTCGAGGTCGCGGGGGAGAAGGGCTGCATCCTCGGACTGCGCGTGCTCCGTCCTCAGGGACCGGGCGCGTCCATACTCTTCTTCGAGGTCGAGGGCGTGCCGCTCGATCAGGCGGCCTACGACATCTCCCGGCCGCGCAAGGTCTCCTATCTTGCCGGGGAGCCGGCACTCCCCACGGTCGCGATCGTGGCCCGCCGCGAGTGGGGCGCGCGTCCCGCGGCCGCGCCCTACGAGCCGATGTATCCCGAGCTCATCACCGTCCACCACACCGAGGGGGAGCTCCTCACCGATCCGGACGACGCGCTCGACGAGATGGCGGTCATCCAGCGCTACCATCAGCGCGGGCGGGGCTGGAACGACATCGGCTATCACTACCTCATCGACGGGGCCGGTCGCGTCTATCGGGGGCGTCCGGCGAACGTGGTCGGCGCCCACGTGGGCGTCAACAACGAGGGGAACATCGGGGTCTCCCTGATGGGGAACTTCATGGGGAAGCGGAAGCCGACCGAGGCCCAGCTGGCTGCGCTCGCCGTGCTCCTGCGCGGGCTCACGCACGCCTACGGCATCGAGCCCGAGCGCATCCTCGGCCACCGCGACCAGATGAAGACCTCCTGCCCGGGCACGAACCTCTACTCCCGCCTCCCCGACCTGCGCAAGGCGGCCGCCGAGCCGGTGCCGCCGCCGCAGAAGGGGCCGACGCTCACGACCTCCCTGCGCCTGCCGGTCCTGGAGATCTCCTTCGACGGCTCCGGGGGGGGCTGGTGACCGGCTCCCTTCTCTGCCTGCTCCTCGCGGTCCCGCTCAAGGCCGGGGAGTTCACGGCCTCGCTGGGAGAGGAGCTGGGAGCATCCCTGCCCTTCCGTGCGACGACCGTCGTCTATAAGGCGAAGAAGACCGTCCGGACGAAGAAGCCTCCCCCTCCCGCGCCGCGGGAGCCGGAGCCGGCGCTGCGCGTGGGGGATCCCGACTCCTGGCGGCGGCTCGTGGAGAAGGCGGAGACGAAGCCGCACCGGCGCTTCACCATCGAGAACGACGGGGGACGCTACGAGGTCTGGGAGCTCTCGACGAGCACTCCCGTCGCCGGGCAGGTCTGCAGGGGCGGGAGCGTGAGGAACACCTTCTTCGTGACGAAGCCGCTCGACGGCGCCGACATCGCCGTCTATCCGACGCGCCTGGCGGCGCACTGCCGGGTCCCGACGCAGACCCGCGACGCGGTCGTCGTCGACGCCGACCGCGACGGCGTCGTCCTCCTCTCCATCCTCCAGGGTGGGAACTTCGGCATCCCCGAGCGGCGCGTCCGCAAGGGTCCGCCGACGCCGGACCGCAGGGCCCTCGAGGCGTTCCTCGCGAAGCTCGTCGAACTCTTCTTGTCCCTGGACTGACGGCGCGTCAGCGGCTCGGGGCGGGCGGCTGCGCCGGCGCTCCGCGCAGGAGCTCGAGGATGCGGCGGGTCCCGCCCTCGGCTTCCTTCCCGTCGGTGTAGGCATCCACGATCCCGTCCACGGCTCCGCGCAGGTCCTTCGCATAGCCGCGCAGGGACATGACGTGCCCGATCGTCGGCGCGCCCGTGAGCAGGAAGCTCGTGAGGCCGACGCCGAGGGTGAGGATGTCGGTGAACGCCGCCTGCAGGACCTCGCGCAGGGCGTCGAAGTTCGCGTAGATGCGGAAGAGGTCGAGCATGGTCTTCAGGAAGCCGTCGACGCCCTCCCGGTAGCTCTCCACCGCCGCGTTCCGGCCCGCCTCGTCGGCGGGAAGCCGCGCGAGATGCTCGGCCGCGATGCGCGTCGTGTCGGCTCCCTGGGTCGCGGCCCGTTCCTGCAGCGCGGCCGAGCGCCGTCCGTAGCGCCAGGAGAGCCAGCCGAGCAGCGGCAGGGCGACGAGGGCGATGGCGGCGATCAGGGGGCTCGAGGCGACGAGGAAGCCGGTCGCCAGGGCGAACTGGATGACGAGGTGCGGGAACTGGATGGGGATGGTGACGTTCTTCGTCGTGATGCGGCCGACGTCGACGGAGAGGCGCGAGGCGAGCTGGGCGGCGTCCTCTCCCGGGTCCTTCATCCGGAGCAGGATCTCGAAGAGCCGGAGGCGGAAGTCCCGGCGCAGGCGCTCGCGCAGGCCGCTCGCGACCACCGCGTAGAAGCGCTGATTCACGGCCTTGACGACCGTGACCGCCGCGAGGGCTCCCAGCCAGAGCATCACCGACGGGAGGGCGCCGGCGAGCGCCGCGTCCACGAGGGCCCCGACGGAATACGCCATGGCCGTGCTCAGGCCGGCCTTGGCGATGAGCATGAGTCGCGCCGCGTTCATCTGCCGCCGGTAGGGCTCGAGCAGCGGGGCGACCTCCGCCTGTCCCAACGCCATCTCGCGGACGACCGCGGCGACGCCTTTGAACCCCCGCGGGCCGCGCGCGGGCTCCGGTCGGGCCAGACCGGAAGGCGGGAGGCCCACCGAAGAGAGGTCCTTTCCCCCATCCTCGGAGCCTTCGACGGCGTCCGGGTCCGGGGCCTCGACGCCGCGGCGCGCGCCGTCGAAGAGGAGGCGCAGGGAGGCCGAGGGCGCGTTTCGCGCGTCCTTCACGGTCGCGCTCAGCGTCCCGAGAGCCGCGTCGGTCTTTTCCGGCTCCATCGCGGGAGCGGGGAGGGCCGTCGGAGCGGAGGCGGCCGCGGCGGCCTGTGCCGACGCTCCGGGAAGCATGCGGACGGCGGGAGCGGCGGCGGTGAGGAAGGCCGCCGGCTTCGCCGTGTCCGTCGTCAGGCCGCGGTCCGAGCGCGGCCGGAGGGAGGGAAGGGCGGGGAGGATCGTCGGCCCGATGAGGAGGCCCGGCGCGGAGAAGGAGGCGGCGCTCGAAGGAAGACGGACTCCGGAGGGCGCGAAAGCGGGAGCGGTCGTTCCCTGCGGGACCGCGCGGACGACGGTCTGGGCGAACGCCGACCAGGGGCCGGACCCCGGGGCTCCGAGGGTCAGGAGGGCGGTGAGGACGAGCGCCACGCCCGGGCGTCTCATGCGAGGATATTGTAGCGGCGCGGCGCTCAGGAGGGGCGGGTCGAACGGGCCCGCGGACGACGGCAATGGCCCCAGACGCTTCTAGGACCGGGAGGAGGGGATGTCTTGCGCGGCGTCGCGGTCGGCGAGGACGCTCAGCCGCCGGGAAGGGCGCAGGAGCGCTGCCGGGAGGGTCCGCGGCTCCGCGCTCACGTCGAGCAGGGCGCGCAGGGGGCCGGCTTTCCCTTCCCCGGAGACGAGCAGGACGGCGTGGCGGGCCGCGTCGAGGAGCGGGAAGGTCATCGTCAGCCGGGCATAGGGCGGCTTGGGTCCCCGCACGGCGAGGACCCAGCGCGTCTTCTCCTCCAGAGCGGGCGAATCCGGGAAGAGCGAAGCCGTGTGGCCGTCCTCCCCGAGACCGAGGAGGGCGAGGTCGAAGGAGGGCGAGGCGCCGGCGAAATGGCGGCGCAGCTCGTCTTCATGCCGGCGCGCGTCGTCGTCGGGCGACCCCCCGACCGGCATCGCGTGGACCTGCTCCTTCGGGACCGGGACGCGGTCGAGCAGGAGGTCGCGGACGAGGCGGACGTTGCTCTCGGGGTGCGTCGGCGGGACGTGCCGCTCGTCGCTGAAGAAGACGTGCGTGCGTTCCCACGGCAGCCCCACCCCCGCGGGGCCGGCGAGGAGGAAGAAGAGGGCCTTGGGAGTGCGTCCGCCGCAGAGCACGAGCCGGAAGACCCCGCGCGCGGCCGCGGCGAGGGCCTCCTCGACGACCAGGGCGGCGGCGGCCCGCGCGAGCGCGGCGGCATCGTCGAAGACCCGGACCTCGGGACGGGGGTGCATGCGGGGATTGTATGAAAACAGGGCCGTCGTTTTTTCTAGAGTGATGGCGATGGGGCTCCTCCTGCTCGCCGGCATCCAGCTTTTCGGCCTTCTGCTCTACGCGGGCAGCCTGGGCGGGCCGCCGCTCTGGGACGACGTGGCTTACGTCGTCCGCCAGCCCTTCCTCATGGAGTGCTCGAACCTTCCGGCCGTCTTCGCTCCCGCCCACTTCACCCACGTGCTGCCGGTGAGCAATGCGGCCCGACCGCTCTGGCTCGCTTCGACCCTCGCGGCCCGCTGCGCCTTCGGCCCTTCCTTCACGGGGCTGCGCCTCGTCGCGCTCCTCTGGCATCTCGCCGCGGCCTCCCTGGTCGCGGGCGCGGCGTGGGAGCTCCTGCGCCGGCGTCGCGCGGCCTTCCTCGCGGGGCTTCTCTTCGTCGCCCATCCCGTCCTCGGCGAGGCGGTGCGCTTCGTCAGCTTCTCGGCCGAGTGCATGGCGCTCTCCTTCGTCCTCCTCGGCTTCCTGCTCTACCGCGGAGCGCAGCGCGCGCGCGGCTGGAAGAGCGCGGCACTCGCGGCGGCGACGGGCGCGGCCTACCTCTGCGCGATGCTCTCCAAGGAGAGCGGCGTGGTCCTGCCCCTGCTCCTGCTCCTCTCCGACGCGCTCGTCCCCGTGGAGGGCGGCTGGACGCGGCGCGGGCGCGCGGCGGCCTGCGCCGCCCTGCTCCTCCTCTTCGGCGGCTACCTCCTCTTCCGCGCGCCCCGCGCCGGCTACGCCTTCGGCGGGCGCGGCGACCTGCTCAGCGAGCTCGCGCGCGGCGCCGCTCCGCTCGCGCCGGCCGCGGAGGGCTACGCCGTGCCCCCGCCCGTCGAGACGGACCCGATGCCCTGGCAGGAGGTCTACGCGCGTCCGTCGGTGCGCCTCTACACGATGTCGAAGGTCGGCGCGGACTACCTGCGCCTGCTGCTCTGGCCCGTGCGCCTCCAGGCGGACTACGCGCCGACCCCGGTCCGGTCCTGGACGGGGGCGCTCCCCGCCTGGAGCCTCGGCCTTCTGTGGCTGGGCGTCGCCTGGTCCCTGCGGCGCCGCCGTCCGGCGCTCGCGCTGGGCCTGTTCTGGGTCCCGGCCGCGCTCCTGCCGGTGAGCGGGCTCGTGGAACTGCGGAACCTGGAGGCCGAGCGCTATCTCTACGGCGCCGCGGCCGGCTTCTGCCTCGCACTCGCCGCGGCCCTCGAGGCCGCCGCCGAACGGGCTGGAGGCCGACGGGCGGAGGCGGCCGCGCTCTGCGCGGGGCTGCTGCTCGCCGGTCTCTACGGGACGAGGACCGTGCTCCGAGGCCGCGTCTACCGCGGCGAGGAGGAGTTCTTCGCGGCGATCGTCGCCGCCGACCCGGGGGCGGCGCGCGCCCGCTTCAACCTGGCGTCCTTCTATGCGCGCCGCGGCCGCCTGGGGGAGGCGGAGACTCAGCTGCGCGAGGGCCTGCGCCGGTGGCCGGAGAACAGCGCGGCGAACCGGCAGCTCGCGCGCGTGCTCGAGGAACGGGGTTCGACTTACTGAAGGGCGGCCAGCAGGCGTGCGGCCGCGGCGGGATCCTTCCCCGGCGAGAAGCGCAGGAGCTCCGCGTGCGAGAGCGCACGAAGGGCGGCGCGCAGGCGGGAGAGCGCGGACGACGGCAGGACCCGCGCGGCCTCCAGGCTCGGCCGGAGCACGTATTCCGACATCTGAGCGATGCCGTGCCCGACGACGAGGGAGAGCGCGAGGGCGGCGGCCGCCTCGGCCCAGGAAGCCTTCTCGATGGACAGCGTCCCTCCGACCGGTCGGCCGACCAGCAGCCAGCGCAGCGGGACTCCGGAGCGGACGCGCCCGCGGAAGAACTCCACGTCGACGACGCGCTTGAGCCCGTGGGCCCGGCGCCGGAACGGCCGGACGAGCGCCTCGGGCACCCCGCGCAGGTCCGCGCGCTCGCCGAAGCCCCAGCGCAGCGGGAAGGCGGTCAGGATCCCCCGGCGGTCGAGCAGCGGCGTGTCCTCGGAGACGACGTTCAGGCTGGTCCCGCGCAGGAGCTCGAGGGCGAGCGTGCTCTTGCCCCCGCCGCTCGGCAGGAGCAGCAGCCCGCCGTCCCCGTCCCTCTCGAAGCCCAGGGCATGGACGCGGTGCAGCCCGCGCCGGTCGAGCTCTTCGCCCGCGCGAGAGAGAACGGCGAGGTAGGCGAGCTCGCGCAGGAGCTCCGGGTCCTCGCACCAGAGGGTCCCGGAGCGCGCGCGGTAGTCCCAGCGGACGACGGCGCCCTCAGGGTAGCGGATCTCGCGCAGGGGGCCCGCGTCGCGGACGGCCCAGCGGCGCGCGCGCAGCGTCGGGAGGGCGCCCGCGAGCGGCGGCGGGGGGAGGGCCCGCCTCAGCATGAAGCGCAGCGGCGCGGAGACGTCCCCGCCGTCCGCGAACCAGGCGAAGTCGCGGCGCAGCTCCTCGAGCGCCGCCGGATCGCCCTCGAGGAGGACCCCGACGCCGTGGAGGCTCAGGCGGCAGCCCATCTCCGGGCTCAGTGCTTGAGGGCCTTGTAGTGGATGCGGCGGGGCCGGACGGCGTCCTCGCCGAGGCGTTTCTTGCGGTCTTCCTCGTACGACGAGTAGTTCCCCTCGAACCAGCGCGCCGTACTCTCGCCCTCGAAGGCGAGGATGTGCGTCGCCAGGCGGTCGAGGAACCAGCGGTCGTGGGTGATGATGACGCAGCAGCCGGCGAAGTGCGTCACCGCCTCCTCGAGCGCGCGGATGGTGTGCACGTCGAGGTCGTTGGTGGGCTCGTCGAGGAGGAGGACGTTGCCGCACTCCTTGAGCATGCGCGCCATGTGCAGGCGGTTGCGCTCGCCTCCGGAGAGGCCGCTCACCGGCTTCTGCTGGTCCTGCCCCGAGAAGCCGAAGCGCGAGACGTAGTGGCGTGAGTTGACCTGCACCTTGCCCAGCTGAACGAGGTCGAGGCCGTCGGTGACGGCTTCCCAGACGTTCTTCGAAGGGTCGAGGTTCGAGCGGTCCTGGTCCACGTAGCCGAGCTTCACGGAGGGGCCGACGGTCAGGGTCCCCGCGTCCGGCTTCTCCCGGCCGGTGAGGAGCCGGAAGAGGGTGGTCTTGCCGGCGCCGTTGGGGCCGATGACGCCGACGATGCCGTTGGGCGGCAGGCGGAAGCTGAGGTCCTCGAACAGGAGCTTGTCCCCGTAGGACTTGCTCAGGCCCTTGGCTTCGATGACGACGTCGCCCAGGCGCGGGCCCGGCGGGATGTAGATCTCGAGCTCGTCGGCGCGCTTTTCCGGGGCCTCCTCGAGCATCTGCTCGTAGGCGGAGAGGCGGGCCTTGCTCTTGGCTTGGCGGCCCTTCGCGCCCATGCGGACCCACTCGAGCTCCTTCTCGAGGGTCTTCTGGTAGCGGCTCTCCGACTTCGATTCCTGGGCGAGGCGGTTCTTCTTCTGCTCGAGCCAGGACGCGTAGTTCCCCTTCCACGGGATGCCCTCTCCGCGGTCGAGCTCGAGGATCCAGCCGGCGACGTTGTCGAGGAAGTAGCGGTCGTGGGTGACGGCGATGATGGTGCCCTTGTAGCGGCGCAGGTGCTCCTCGAGCCACTCGACCGACTCGGCGTCGAGGTGGTTGGTGGGCTCGTCGAGGAGGAGCACGTCGGGCTCCTGGAGGAGGAGGCGGCAGAGGGCCACGCGGCGCTTCTCGCCGCCGGAGATGACCCCGCACTTCGCGTCGGGCGGCGGGCAGCGCAGCGCGTCCATGGCGAGTTCGAGCTTATGGTCGAGCTCCCAGGCGCCGACGGCCTCGATCTTCTCCTGGAGCGCGCCCTGGCGGTTGAGGAGCTTCTCCATCTCCTCGGGCGACATCGGAGAGGAGAGCTTGTCGCTGACGGCGTTGAACTCGTCGAGGAGCGCTTTCGTCTCGGCGACGCCCTCCTCGACGGCTTCCTTGACCGTCTTCGCGGGGTCGAGCTTCGGCTCCTGCTCGAGCAGGCCGACGGTGTAGCCCTTGGAGAAGGTGACCTGTCCGGAGCAGTCCTTGTCGATGCCGGCGATGATGCGCAAGAGCGAGCTCTTGCCGCTGCCGTTGTCTCCGAGGACGCCGATCTTCGCGCCGTAATAGAAGGAGAGATGGATGTCCTTGAGGACCTGCTTCTTCGGGGGATAGAGGCGGCTGACTCCGACCATGGAGAAGATGATCTGCTTGGTGTCGACGGTGGTTGCCATGTCGGAGATTATAGTATTTCGACGAAGGAGAGCTCGTCGAGCGGCTCTCTCGAGAAGGCGAAGGGGAGGAAGCCCGTCACGTCGCAGTGGAAGCCCGCGTCGCTGGCGCCCGCGCTGTCCAGGCGCAGGGGCAGGCGATGCCCGACGGAGAAGACGCGCACGTCCGCCTTCATCGGACGGGACGGGCGCAGGATGTTCGAGTTGACGGCGGGGACGACGGCGACGTCCCCCCGGCGCAGGACGTTCCAGCCGGCGGGCTTCTCGAGCGCGCGGGCGCCGGCGCGCTCCATGTAGAACTGCAGGCCCCAGTGCCCCGTGAAGAAGACGCGTCGGCCCTCTCCGACGAGACGGGCGGCTTCGACGGAGGCCTCCTTCTGCGCGGCCGCGTAGCGGTAGTCCACGGCGCTGAGGCCGGCGCCGAACGCCAGGACGGCGGCGAGACCCGCGGCGTGAAGCGCGGCCAGGCGCCGCTGGGACCAGCGTTCTTCGAGCTGCGCCGCCAGGCCGAAGACGAGCGGCGGCAGGAGGAAGAGCGTGAAGCGGGCCATGACCGACCAGTAGAGCGACTGCAGCAGGAGTCCGCCGAAGGCCCAGACCGCCCAGAAGGCGCCGGCCTTCGAGCCGCGCGCCTCCAGGAGGATGCGCCAGAGTCCGAGCGCGGCGCCGGCCGCGAGGAAGAGCCCGAGCAGGCGGTCGGCCGCGCGGACGCCGGGGAGCAGGTCGAGCGCGGGGAGGAAGAGCGCGGCCGCGCCGAGCAGGGCGAGCGCCGCGGCGCGCCGGCCGCACAGGAGCCAGGGCCAGAACGCCGTGACGAGGCCGCAGCCGCCGAGGAAGGCGAGCAGGGAGCGGGACTTGTGGGTCCACGCGGAGGTCGGCAGGCGCGCGGAGGCTTCCGTCACGGCGGCCGCCGCCCGCAGCGCGGCGCCGGAGGCGTCCGCGAGCGCGTAGACGGCGGCGCCGGAGAGGGCCAGGGCGGCCCAGAGCGCGGTGCGCGTCCGGCCCGCTCCGCCGCGCCAGGCGTAGACGAGCGCCGGCGGCAGCAGGAGCACGGCGTTGTACTTCGAGAGGAGCGCCAGGGCGAGGAGGAGCGCCGAGCCCCAGAACCAGCGGCCGTCGCGTTCGTCGACGCCGCGGACCAGCGCGTAGAGCCCCGGGAAGGCGAAGGCCGCCAGCAGTTTCTCGGGCATCAGATGCTGCAGGGGGAGCGACCAGGCGGGGGAGGCGATGAGGATCAGCGTCGGGAGCAGCGGGCGGCGCAGGAAGCGCGCGGCGAGGAGATAGGCGCCGAGGGCCGCGGCGGCGTTGAGGGGGAGCAGGAGCAGGCGCATCGCGGCCTCGCCTCCGTCCGTCAGCGCCCAGGTCCCCGCCAGGACGTAGCCCCAGAGCGGCGGGGTGTTGTTGATGGAAGCCATCGGGACGAGCGTCCCGTACCAGTCGAAGGCGAAGGCGAGGGGGCGGCGGGGGTCGGAGAGGATCTGGCGGGCGATGGCGAGGAAGAAGGGCTCGTCGATGTGCCAGGGTTTTGCGAGCCAGAGCGCCGGCAGGAGCGCGGCGACGGCGGCGACGACGAGGAGTTCCCGGCGGCGGGTGTCGGGGCTCATAGGGCGCGATTCTACCTTTATACGGGGACCTGTCGTCCCTGAAGTTGGTATAATAGACGTACGCCGGATTTCGGAGGAGAAATGGCCTACAAGATCGCCGAGAGCTGCACCGCCTGCGGGACCTGCTTCGACACCTGTCCGTCCGAAGCCATCATCAAGGGAGAGCCGCGCTACAGCATCGATGCCGAGAAGTGCATCGACTGCGCCGCCTGCGAGGCTTCCTGCCCCGAGAAGGCCATCGCCGCGGCCTGAGCGTCGACGACCGCCGCAGCGTCGACGACCGCCGCCGGGAAGAGTGAGCGCCCGAACATGAGCCCTCGCGCACTCCCGGCGGCGCTTTTTTGCCTCCTGTTCGCCGTCCCGTCGGTCCCGGCGTCGGCCGTGGGTGCCCGCGCCGCGGGCTTCACCGCCGCGGCGGGAAAAGTCGACATCACGCCGGACCTCGCGCGCGAGCATGTGCTCCTCGCCGGCTACGGCGCGAAAGGCCGCCGGGCGGCGGGCGTCCGCGATCCTCTCTACGCGCGGGCCGCCGCGCTCAGCGACGGGGAGCGAACCGTCGTCCTCCTCTCCCTCGACTCCCTCGGGCTCTTCCGCGAGGACGTGCTCGAGCTGCGCCGCCGCCTCGGCCTCGAGGACGGGCGCCGCTTCCTCTTCGTCACCGCGACGCACGATCACTCCGCGCCCGACCTGCTCGGCCTCTGGGGCCCGCTGCCCGGCGTGCGCGCGCGCGCCAACGACCGTTATCGCGAACGGGTCCTCGCCCTCTGCGAGGGGCTCGTGCGCGGTCTGCTCGCGCGCCTGGAGCCCGTCGAGCTCGTCGCCGCGCGCTCCGAGCTCGACCCTCGCGGGCTCTGCGGGGACCTCCGAGACCCGGCCGTTCTCGATCCCGAACTCGGCGTCCTGCGCCTGCGCGCCAAGGACGGCCGCGCCCTCGCGACGGTCGTGCGCTGGTCCTGCCACGCCGAGGCGCTCGGCCGCGACAACCTCCGGGTCACGGCCGATTATCCGGGCGCCCTCTGCGGCCGCGTCGAGGCGCTCGGCGGGGGGACCTGCGTCTTCCTTCCCGGGGCGATGGGGGGGCTGCTCAGCCCCGACGTCGACCGCCGGGGAGGTCTCGAGAAGGCCTACGCCGAGTCGGACCGGGTCGGCGAGAGCGTCGCAGCGGCCGCGCTCGCGGCCCTGAAGCGGGGGGAGACGGCCGCGTCGGGGAGGGTGGACTTCTCGACCCGGACGCTGCTCCTCGCCGTGGACAACTCGCGCTACCTGCTCTTCCTCCCCGCGCTCGCGCGCGGACACCGGCTCTTCGAGGCCGACGGCCGCCCTCTCCGGCGTGCCCCCTGGCGCCTGGCCCTGCGCCATCTGCTCCTCTTTCCGCTCCCCGAGCGCCTGCGGCCCCGGCTGGAGAGCGAGGTCTCGCTCGTCCGCCTCGGACCGGTGGCCATCCTCGGTCTGCCGGGCGAGCCGTTCCCCGAGCTCGTGCTCGGCGGCTACGACGGGGCCCTGGCGTTCGGCGCTCCGCTCATCCGGCCGGAGAACCCCGCTCCGCCCGCGCTGGAGAAGGCGCCGGAAGGCCCGTACCTGCGCTCGCGGCTCCCCCGCCACGGCTGGGTCGTCGGCCTCGCCGGCGACGAGCTCGGCTACTTCGTCCCGGACTACGATTTCCGCGCTACCCCGACGCGCAGCATGCTCCCCCGCCCGAAAGGGGGGCACTATGAGGAAACGAACTCCCTCGGGCGGCGCGCGAGCGACGCCGTGCTCTCCGCGGCCGGGGAGCTCCTGACGCCCCGCGCCCCGGCACGGCGCGGCCCGATGTAATAGAATACGCCCCGGATACTCCAGAGAGGCCTCCATGCCCGGACTCGACCAGACGACGCGCGGCCTGATGCTCGACAGCCTGCGCCATTACGCGAAGCGGCGCACGCCCTATGACGAACTGCGCCGGCTCGACCGCGACAACGAATTCCCCGCCGAGGTCCTCAAGGAGATGTACGACCCCGAGATCCTCGGCGTCCACCTGCTGCTCATCCCCAAGGAGTACGACGGGCTGGGCGGAAGCCCCTTCGACATCTACCGCATCTGCGAGGCGCTCGCGCACATCGACCTCGGCATCGCGACCTCCGTGTTCGCGACCTTCCTCGGCACCGACCCCATCCGCGTCGGCGGCACCGAGGAGCAGAAGCGCCACTGGTTCGGGCGCATCGCCAAGGAGCGTCTGCTCGTGGCGTACGGCGCCACCGAGGCCGACGCGGGCAGCGACCTCGTGGCCCTGACGACGAGGGCATCGCACGTCGTCAAGAACGGGAAGATCGCCGGCTACCGCATCACGGGCAACAAGCAGTGGATCTCCAACGGCGGCGTCGCCGACGTCTGCACCATCCTGGCGGCGACCCCCGGCGGGCCGTCCTGGTTCGTCGTGGAGAAGGGGACGGAGGGATTTACCGCCAACCACCACGAGGACAAGCACGGCATCCGCCTCAGCAACACCGCGGCCCTCGCGCTCGACGACGTCCTCGTCCCCCCCGAGAACCTCATCGGCGGCGTCGAGGGGCAGGGCCTCCTCCAGGCCCAGGCCGTCTTCGGCTACACCCGGCTCATGGTCGCGGCCTTCGGCCTCGGCGCCGGCTGGGAGGCGCTCGAGACCGCCATCCGCTACAGCCAGCAGCGCATCCAGGCCGGCGGCCCGCTCTCGAAGAAGCAGGGCTACATGCTCAAGCTCATCGTGCCCAACGCGGTGCGGCTCGAGGCCGCGCGCGCGTACCTCGAGGAGGTCGCGCTCCGGCTCGAGGGCGAGCACGGGCTGCAGACCGAGGGCGCCATCGCGAAGCTCGCGGCTTCCGAGTCCGGCAACAAGGCGGCCGAGGACTCCATCCAGGCGCTCGGCGGCTACGGCTACACGAAGGACTTCCCCGTCGAGAAGATCAAGCGCGACGTCAAGATCACCTGCATCTACGAAGGCACCAGCGAGGTCCTCGAGATGACGGTCTGCCGCGGGCGCTGGCAGGAGCACCTCAAGTCGCGCGGACAGTATTACGAGGGGCAGGCCGCCCAGATGGATGCGCTCCATGCCGCTTCCCCCTCGGTCGGGGCGGACTGCGCGGCCCTCGCGCTGCGGGCCCTCAACCGGATCCTCGAGGAGTGCCGCGTCCAGCGCCTGACCCGCCACCAGCACGTCACGATGCGCCTGGGCGAGTACATCACGGCTGCGGAGACCTGCGCGGCCTTCTGCCGCGCCTCCGCCCGGCCGCACTACAGCGAGACCGTCCGTTTCGACTCCGAGGCCTGGCAGGCGATGTCGCGCCTGTACGCGCGCGAGACCGCGCTCGACGTCGCGCTCAAGGGCATGAAGCTCGTGCTTGGAGCGGGGTCGGCGCCCGCCGGGCTCCTCGACGCGCTCGCCCTTCCGGCCATCATGGCCCGGCAGGGAGGATCCATCGAGGACGGGGAGCTCGCCGCGCGAAAACTCACCGAAGTCTTCCGGGGGAGATAGCCATGCGAACCGTGGTCTGCGTCAAGCAAGTCCCCGACACCACCGAGGTGAAGGTCAATCCCGAGACGGGCACCCTCGTGCGCGCCGGGGTCCCCAGCATCCTCAACCCCTACGACCATTACGCCGTCGAGAAGGCCCTCGAGCTCAAGAAGAAGCACGGCGGCGAGGTCACGGTCGTCACGATGGGCCCTCCCCAGGCGCGGACCGTGCTTCAGCTCGCGCTCGCGCTCGGCGCCGACCGCGCGGTGCTGCTCAGCGACCGGCTCTTCGCCGGCTCCGACACCTGGGCCACCTCCTACGCGCTCGCCCGCGCCATCCGCAAGCTCGGCAAGTACGACCTCGTGCTCTGCGGCCAGCAGGCCATCGACGGAGACACCGCGCAGGTGGGCCCCGGCGTGGCCCAGAGCCTGCACATCCCCCAGATCACCTTCTGCGACTGGGTGGAGGTCGACAAGCGCACGCTCCGGGCGCAGCGCCACATCGACGACGGCACCGAGGTCGTCGAGACGAAGCTCCCCGCGCTGGCCTCGATGACGATGCCCCACGACTTCAAGCCGCGCCATCCCTCCTTCACCGCCGTCGCCAAGGCGCTCGACAAGGTCCTGGAGACCTGGAGCGCGGCCGACATCGGAGCCGAACCCGAGAAGGTCGGCCTGAAGGGCTCGCCCACGCAGGTGGACCGGGTGTACGCGCCGCCGCTGCGCGAGAAGGGCGTGATCTTCACCGGCAGCGCCGTGGAGCTGGCCGGCAAGCTCCTGGAGATCCTCCACAAGGAGAACTTCGTGAAGGCGGGCGGGGGTGGGAAATGATCGAGATCACCTCGCAGTGCACGGGCTGCTCCCGCTGCGTCCCGGTCTGCCCGTTCGGGGCCATCCACGTGGAGGACAAGAAGGCCCGCGTGGGCGACGGCTGCACCCTCTGCGGCGCCTGCGTCCAGGTCTGCGCCCTCGACGCGATCAGCATCAGCCGCGAGGAGTCCTCGGCGGACCTCTCCTCCTTCAAGGGGCTCTGGGTCTTCGTCGAGACCGCGCATGCGCTCAAGCTCGGCAAGGGCGGCGCGCTCGAGTGGGCCGACGCTAAATACGTGAAGTCGGTGACGCAGGAGCTGCTCTCGGCCGGCCGGCGCCTCGCCGACGAGCTCAAGGAGGAGCTCTGCGCGGTGCTCGTGGGAGACGGAGTCGAGCCCTTCATCGGGGAGCTCGCGGCCTACGGCGCCGACAAGGTCTACGTCGTCGATCAGCCCGCGCTCAAGGACTACAACACCGACACCTACGCGGCGGTGCTCATCGGGCTCATCACCCGGCACAAGCCGAGCATCGTGCTCTTCCCGGCGACCTACCAGGGGCGCGACCTCGCGCCGCGCATCGCGGCCGAGATCTACGCCGGCCTCACCGCGGACTGCACGGGCCTCTCGATCAAGAACGGACACCTCCTGCAGACCCGGCCGGCCTTCGGGGGGAACATCATGGCCGACATCCTCTGCCCGCGCAAGCGGCCGCAGATGGCGACCGTGCGCCCCAACGTGCTCAAGAAGACCGAGCCCGACCCGCTGCGCAAGGCGGCGATCGTGCGGGAGAGCCCGAAGATCGACGAGAAGATGGTCCGCGTGCGGACCGTCGAGCGCAGGGTCACCGCGGTGCACGGCCAGCAGAAGGTCGACGAGGCGGCCGTGGTGGTCTCGGGCGGCCGCGGCGTGCGCAGCAGGGACCGCTTCAAGACCCTCGAGGACCTCGCCGAGCTGCTCGGCGGCGCCGTCGGGGCCTCACGCGCGGCCGTGGACATGGGGCTCAAGCCGAAGGCGAACCAGGTCGGGCAGAGCGGCACCACCGTGTCGCCCCGGCTCTACATGGCCTGCGGCATCTCGGGGGCCGTCCAGCACATCGTGGGCATGCGCTCCTCGGACGTCATCGTCGCCATCAACAAGGACCCCAACGCGCCGATCTTCGGCGTCGCGAAGTACGGGATCGTCGGGGACCTCCACGAGATCCTGCCCAAACTGGTCTCCGCGTTGAAGGATCGGAAGACGAAGTAGCCGCGCCGAGCGGATCACGCCCCCCTTCCAGCTCTTAAGGAAAGGGGGCGTGATTTTTCCCTTGATTTACAATCGCCCAAAAAGTAAACATATCGAATATGAAAAACACAAAGCGAGCTTTCGGCACCACGGACATCGCGCGGATGTGCTACGTCACCCCTCCCACCGTCGGCCGCTGGATCGAGGAAGGCAAGCTCCCCTGCTTCCGCACCGCGGGCGGGCATCGCCGGGTCTGGGACAAGGACCTCGTCGAGTTCCTGAAGAAGCACAACATGCCCGTCCCCCGCGAGCTCAAGGCCGGGCGCGCCTTCCGCGTGCTGGTCGTCGAGGACGAGCCCACCGTGCGCCGGACGCTGCTGCGCCAGCTGAGCGCCCTCTTCCCCGGCATCGAGACCCACGAGGCCGTCGAAGGCTTCGAGGCCGGCCATAAGCTCGCCCAGCTCGCGCCCGACCTGGTTCTGCTCGACTTCTATCTCCCCGGCATGGACGGCGGACGCATCTGCCGCCTCATCCGCTCCGACGAGAGCCTCAAGCACGTGCGCGTCCTGGCCATCAGCGGCCGGGACCCCGAGAAGACGCGGCAGGCCTGCCTCGACTCGGGCGCCGACGACTTCCTCGCCAAGCCCTTCACGGCCCAGGAGCTTCGGGCCCGCGTGCTGCCCTTCCTCCCCCAGGAACTCGCGGAGAGGATCCCCGAGTGAAGTCCGCGTCGTACGGACTGCCGGCGGCGGCCCTGCTGGCCGCCGCCGCGGCCGCGTCCGTCCGGACGGGCGGGAGCGCGCCGTTCGGGTGACGCATGCCTTCTAGACTCCTCCTCGCCGCCCTTCTCTTCTCCGCCATGGCCCGGCCCGGCGCGGCCGCCGCCGGGGAAGGGGCCCGCATCGTCGCGGTGCTGAGCTCGGACGCGAAGCCCTACTGGGAGGCCTTCGAGAGCTTCCGGAGAGAGGTCGGCGTCCCCGTGACGCTGCTCCAGCTGCGCGAGGGAGCCGTCCAGCTCCCCGCGGACGCCGCGGTCGTCGCGGCCTTCGGCGGCCGCGCGGCCCAGCAGCCTTACCCGTCGGGCGTCCGGCTCATCTACTGCCTCGCCCCCGGCAAGACGGTCTCGCGCGGGAGCTACGAGCTGCCGCCGGTGAAGATCCAGATGACGGGAGACCCCGACGCCCTGGTCTCCCGCCTGCTCGAGCTCCAGCCCAGGCTCAAGCGCCTCGCCGTGTTCTGGTCGCAGGGAGAGAACGAGCACAAGCACAAGGAGCTGCGCCTCTCCTCCCGCGACCGCTTCGAGGTCGTCTCCGTGCGTGTCCGATCCTCGGAGGAGCTCTATGAGGCCCTGCGCGGGCTCAAGGGACGCGTCGATGCTCTGTGGATGACGCCGGACCCCGCTCTCGTGAACGCGGACAACTTCGAGGCCCTGCGCGAGTATTCCTGGGCGAACGCCGTGCCCTTCTACTCCCCGACCGAGGGGCTCGTCGAGAAGGGCGCCTCGGCGTCGATCTCCGCGAGCTACGCCGAGATCGGCCGCGCGGCCGCCGGGGCCGCACGGGACGCCCTGGCCGGTCTGCCGGTCGCCGAGGATATCCACCCGGAGAAGGTCTCCGTCACCTTCAGCGCCTCGGCCGCGAAGCGGGCCGGCCTCGCGCCTCCGGTCGAGACGCTCAAGCGCGTCGAGAGCCTCCTGCCGTGAGACTCTTCGCCAAGTTCCTGCTCGGCCTCGCCGTCGTCATCGCGCTGACCGCCGCGGGCATCCTCTGGTACGCCGGCCGCTCGGTGCACGCGGCGCTCGTCGACGAGACCGTCCGGGCCGCCCTGCGCCTGGGCGACGAACTCGACCGCCGCATCGCTCCCGGCTTCGAGACGCGCGGGGAGGCGGAGCTCACATCGGCCCTGCTCAAGCTTCAGCGCGATACGGGCGGACTCGGCGCCTTCATCGCCGATATGGAGGAACGAGTCGTCGCCCACACCAACGTCGCGGAGCAGGGGGGGACGCTCGCGGACACCTGGGAGCTCGCGGCCCATAACGCCGAGAGCCCGCGCATGCGCGAATTCTCCGTCCGCGGCGAGCCCGCCCTCGAGCTCGCCATCCCCCTGCGCGAGCAGGCCGCGAGCGCCGGCGAGGAGTACATGCTCGACCGGCCGAGCGGGGCGCGCCGCCTGGGCACCGTGTTCCTGAACCTCCCCCTCGCGAAGACCCTGCGTACGCAGGCCGAGATCCTCAAGGGCCTGCGCTTCGTCGTCCTCTTCAGCGTCGTGCTGTCGGCCGCGATCGCCGCGACGCTCATCGGAGGCATGCTCGTGCCGCTGCGCCGCCTCTCCGCCGCGGTCGACGGCGTCGGGCGGGGCGATTACGGCGTGCGCGTCGCGGAGGAGTCCTCCGACGAGCTCGGGGACCTGGCGCGCAGCTTCAACCGCATGGCGGAGGACCTTTCGCGGACCGTCGTCTCGAAGGATTTCCTCAATCGCATCCTGGAGAACATCCAGGACCTGCTCGTCGTCACCGACGCCGAGGGGCGCGTCCGCCTCCTCAACCGCACCGTCTGCGAGACCCTCGGCTACGCCGCAGCGGAGCTCATCGGCCATCCGGCGCGGATCCTCGGCGAGGGCCCGGGCGAGGCGCCGCCCTCGTCTTTCAATTGGGAGGACTGCTCGCAGTCCGTCGAGAATCTGGAACTGCGTCTGCGCCAGAAGAAGGGCGCGGAGATCCCCGTCCTCCTCTCGGCCTCTCCGCTGCGCGACGGCGCGGGCCGCGTCCAGGGTCTCATCATCATGGCCAAGGACATCCGCGAGCGCAGGAAGTTCGAGCAGCAGCTGCGCATGACGGAGAAGCTCTCGGCGGTCGGGCGCCTCGCCGCGGGCGTCGCGCACGAGATCAACAACCCGCTCGGGGTCATCCTCGGCTTCGCGCAGTCGGCCGGCCGCCGCATCCCGCCCGGCGACCCCCTGGCCCTGCCCCTCTCCTCCATCGAGCGGGAGGCGCTGCGCTGCCGCAACCTCGTGCAGGACCTGCTCACCTTCTCGCGCCAGGAGCGCGCGCGCAAGGAGCCCGTGGCCGTGGCGGCCCTCTTCGACATGACCGCCCCCATCATCGAGAGCATCGCGCGCTCCCACGGGGTCCGCGTCGAGCGCTCCAGCGAGAGCGGGCTGAGCGTCGAGGGGGACGTGAACCAGCTCCAGCAGGTCCTCATCAACCTCTGCTCCAACGCCGTCGACGCGATGCCGGAGGGGGGGACGCTCACCCTGCGCGGCGCCCGCGTCCCCGGCGGGGAGGTCGTCCTCGAGGTCTCCGACACGGGGACGGGGATGGAGGCCGAGGTCCGCGAGAAGATCTTCGAGCCGTTCTTCACGACCAAGCCGCCGGGCAAGGGGACGGGGCTCGGCCTCGCGCTGGTGCACGAGATCGTCGGCCGGCATCACGGCGGCATCCAGGTGCGCAGCGAGATCGGCCGCGGAACGACCTTCACCGTCCTCCTGCCTTCCTCGAGCGGCGCGGCGCCGAAGGAGGACGCATGAGCGCGCAGACGGCGAACATCCCCATCCTCGTCGTCGACGACGAGCGCGGCATCCGCGACCTGCTCGTCTACGAGCTCGGGAGCCGCGGCTACCGGGTCGTCCCGGCGGGGGACGCCGCCGAGGCCCTGCGCCTCTTCCGGGAGGGGGACTTCCCGATCGTGCTCAGCGACGTCCGCATGCCCGGGATCGACGGCGCCCGCCTCCTCGAGGAGATCAAAGCGCTGCGTCCCGCCACGGAGGTCATCCTCCTGACCGGCTACGGGACGCTCGAGTCCGCCGTCGCCGCCATGAAGCGGGGCGCCTACGACTACCTTCAGAAGCCCTTCGACGTCGAGGAGCTCGCGGGCCTGATCGCGCGCGCGCTCGAGAAGCGCGAGCTGACGGCGCTCGTGGCTCTCCACGAGGCCAGCCGTGCGGTCTTCCGTACCCTCGAGCTCGAGCGCCTGCTCCCCGAGCTCCTCGACCTCGCGCTCAAGGTCCTGCAGGCGGACGGCGCCGCGCTCTTCGCGCTCGACGAGGGCGGCACCCCGGCGCTCCTGAGCACGCGCGGCGAGCCGGGCTCCGTCGCCGCCGCCTCCGGCGCGGCCCGGCGCCTGGCCGCCGAGAAAGGAAGACCGCTCGGGACCCTCTGCCTCCCTTCCCAGCCCGCGGCGGACCCGCGGCTCAAGGACCTCGAGGGCTTCTCCGCGGCGCGCGGGCTCTTCTTCGCCCCGCTCTGCGCGGGCGGGCGCAGCGTGGGCCTCCTCTGCGCGGTGCGCATGCGCGCCGACGCCCCCACGGGCTTCCTCGACCTGCGCCATGCCGACATCTTCTGCTCGCAGCTCGCCCAGGCCCTCGAGAACGCCATGGCCTATCGCCGCCTGCGCCAGGCCCAGGAGCAGCTCGTGCGCTCGGAGAAGCTCGGCGCCGCCGGGCTCCTCGCCGCCAGCGTGGCGCACGACCTCAACAGCCCGCTCACCGGCATCCTCGGCATCACGCAGGTCCTCCAGGAGCAGCCGGGCCTCTCCCCGGGACTGCGCGCGGACCTCGAGATCATCGCCGAACAGTCGCACCGCTGCACGCTGCTCGTGCGCGGCCTGCTCGGCTTCTGCCGCTCCGACAGCGCCCGTCTCGAGGACGTCCCCGTCCTCAAGGGCCTCGAGGCCGTCCTGCGCCTGCTGCGCCGTGAGCTCTCCGAGGCCGGCATCGAGCTGGTCCGGGATTTCCCCGAGGAGGGGCCCCACGTCCGAGCCGACCCCCTGCAGCTGCAGCAGGTCTTCCTCAACCTCGCCGTCAACGCCATCCACGCCATGCGCGAGCGTCCGCGCCGGCGACTCGAGGTCGGCGTGACGCAGGCGGGCGGGGAGGTGCGCGTCGTCTTCCGTGACTCGGGACACGGGATCCCGG
Organism: Elusimicrobiota bacterium; assembly: GCA_041660925.1. Classification (NCBI taxonomy): domain Bacteria; kingdom Pseudomonadati; phylum Elusimicrobiota; species Elusimicrobiota bacterium. The sequence goes on along the minus strand of JBAZVI010000001.1, from coordinate 554,363 downwards.
AGGACAAGCTGCGCGCGGTCTTCGAGCCCTTCTACACGACGAAGACGGAGGGCGAGGGGACCGGCCTGGGCCTTTACATCTGCGAGCGCATCCTCGCGCAGCACGGCGGCGGCATCGGCGTCGAGAGCCGGGCAGGAGAGGGGACGACCTTCACCGTGCGCCTCCCCGCGGGCGGCGGCGCGTGAGCCGCGCGCTCCCGCGCTGGGCGCTCCCCGCGCTCGCGTTGCTCCTCGCGCTTCTCGCCGCGGCCGCGACCGACGTCCGGCGCACCGGCTGGGACTTCAAGGCCTACCGGCTCTGCATCGACTCCATCGCGCGGGGGGAGAGTCCCTACCTCTCCGACCGCGTCGTCGACGGGATCCCTTATCCCTGCACCTACCCTCCGCTCGCCTACGACCTCGCCCGACCCTTCGCGCTCGTCGGTCCGGAGAACGGCCTGCGCCTTTGGAACGCCTCGAAGGCCGTGGTCCTCCTCCTGCTGCTCCTCCTCTGGGCCCGGCTCCTGCCCGGCGGCCTCGGCCTGCCCGGGGCGCTCTTCATCCTCGCCGCCTTCGGCTCCCCGTTCTGGGCCGACTTCCGCTGCGGCAACGCCGCGGTCTTCGAGCAGGGCCTGCTCTGGGCGGGCCTCGCCGCCCTCGTCTTCGAGCACGACGGACTCTTCGTGCTCTGCGTCGCCGCCGCCGCGCAGGCGAAGATGCTGCCGGCGGCCCTGCTCGTCCTGCTCCTGCTGAGGCCGAAGCCGCGCTGGGGCCTCTTCGCGGGCGGCTGCGCCCTCTTCGCCGGGTTCTGGTCGCTCAACCGCCTGCTGCACGGGCAGATGGCGCTCGACTACCTGCGCATGCTCTCGGCGCCGGAGAAGGCGTGGCGCTGGGAGCGGGGGGCCGGGAACGCCTCCGGCTACGCCTTCCTCACCGAGTGGGTGGACCTCCTCGGGGTCGGCGGCCCCGCGCGCCTGCGCGCCGCGCTGGGCTCCTGGGCGCTCTGGACGCTGGGGCTGCTCGCGCTGAGCGCGCCGCGCCTGCTCGCGCTCGCGCGGCGCTGGGAAGGGGACGCCCGCGCACGCTTCGAGACGGTCGCGCTCGGGACGCTGCTCTACGCGCTCGTCGTCCCGCGGATGAAGGACTACTCCTACATCCTCCTTCTCCCGCTCGCGCTCCACGCGCTGCGCTGCGAGCGTTCGAAGGTCCTGCGCGGACTCCTGCTCGCGGCGGCGATGGTGGCCTCGGCGAAGGGGCTCGCGGTCCGGCTGGGGCTGGGGGCGTTCGCCTTCACCTTCGAGTACTTCCGGCTCTACACCCTGCTTCTCTCCTGGGCCGCGCTCGCGCGCCGAAGGGAGCCCGAGACGGCGTGAGCGTCGGAGCCCTCAGGTCGTGGCGGGGGCGGCGAGCTTCGCCGAAAGGGCTTCGGCGAGGTCGAGGAGGACCCGGACCTGGACCGCGGGGTCCATGCGGTAGGGGTCCGGGGAGCGCGGGGAGAACCAGGACGACGGCTTGTACCATTTGAAGCGGACCTCGCGCAGCGCGCCCTGCGCCTCCCAGAGGTAGAACATCGTCCGGTAGGGCCCCATCGAGAAGAGCACGACGGGGATGCGGGGGTTCGAGCCGCGCTCGATGGAGAGGCGCAGGCCCTTGTCCATCAGGGCGCGCACGCGCTCCTTCTCCTCCGTCAGCGCGGCGGTGATGGGGTCGAAGAACTCCGGCGGCAGCTTCTTCTCCACCTGGACCTCTCCGGCGGACGTCTTCTCGGCCTTCCCCAGGCCGAGGAAGCGCATGAAGGCCCGCTCGTTCGGCTCGCGGCCCAGGAACTCCTTCATGGACGCGTTCTCGTCGCGGCTCGAGCCCTTCTCGAGGATGGCCCTGCGGTAGGCCCCGCCGGTCGCGGGGTTCAGGACGCCCTCGGCCTCGAAGCGGGAGAAGAGGTCCTGCGCGAAGACGAGCGACCAGAGGTAGCTGTAGTAGCCCGCCCCGTAGCCGCTCATGAGGTGGCCGAAGCTCGCCTGGAAATGCGTGCCCGGCGGCGGCGGCTCGAGCCCCAGCGTCGTGAAGACCTTCGCCATCACGGCCGTCGTGTCGACGGGGCCGGGGAGGAGGTTGAAGAGCATGTCCATCATCGCGAAGCCGACCTGCGAGAGGTTCCCCGTCGCCGACTGGAAGTTCCGCGCGGCGAGCATCTTCTCGAGGAGCTCCTTGGGGAGCTTCTTGTCGGGGTCCCGCCAGTGGCCGGAGAGGCGTTCGAGGACCTCGGGGCGCCAGACGAAGTTCTCCATCATCTGGGAGGGCGCCTCGACGAAGTCGAGGGCGACGCTCGTGCCGGCGTGGTCGCGGTAGCGCGCCTTCGTGAGCGTGCCGTGCATGAGGTGGCCGAACTCGTGGAAGAAGGTCTCCACGTCCATGAGGGTGAGGAGTGCGGGGTGGCCGGGGGTGGGCTTCGAGAGGTTCGCGACCATGGCCTCGATGGGGCGGCGGTAGCCGCCGTCCTCGAGTTCGTGGCCCGAGATGACCCCGAAGGCGGCCGCGTGGGTGTACTTCCCCTCGCGCGGGAAGAGGTCGAGATAGAAGTAGGAGAGGACCTCGCCGCTCTTCGCGTCGGAGATCTCGTAGAGCTGGACGTCCGGATGCCATGCGGTGCGCGTGCCGTTCTCCGCTCGCACCGCCCCTGCGGCGCCAGGACCCGCCGCAGGGGTCTGGTTCGGGAGCTGGCGGAAGCGCACGCCGAGGAGCTCCTGGTAGACCTCGAGCGTCCCCGCGACGACGCGGTCCACGGGGAAGTACTGGCGGACCTGGTCCGCGTCGAAGGCGTAGCGCTCCTGGCGGAGCTTGTCGGCGTAGTAGGCGGTTTCCCAGGGCTCGACGCGCGCGGCATCGGGGACCTCGCGGCGCTTCTGCTCGAGCAGGGCCTTGCGTTCCTCCTGGACGGCGGGCCGCAGTCCGCGCTTGAGCCGGTTGAGGAAGCTCACGACCTTGAGGGGGCTCTCGGCCATGTTGTCGGCGAGCGCGAGATGGGCGTAGGTCCGGTAGCCGAGGATCTTCGCGAGCTTCCCGCGCAGGGCGAGCTCCTCCTCGAGGAGGGGGAGGTTCTTCTCCGCCGCGCGGTTCTGGTACTTGTAGTAGAGCTGGCGGCGCAGCTCGCCGTCCCGGACGTAGCGCATGAACGGGACGTAGCTCGGCTCCTTGAGGTCGACGACGGCCCGGCCCTGCGCGTCGCGGGGGAGGGCGTCGAGGAGGTCCTGGGGGAGCCCCGTCAGTCGTCCGGGCTCGACCGCGAGGGCGTCGTCCTCGGCGGCGATGTTCTGCTCGAAGGCCTGCTCGAGCTCCGCCATGCGCTCGCGGATGGCGCGCAGGTCGGAGCGCTGGGCGACGGGGAGGTCCTTGCCGCTGCGCTTGTAGCTCTCGAGGGTGTCCTCGAGGATCATCTTGTCCTCGCCGGAGAGCGCCTCGCCCTTCGCCGCGTATTCCTTGTACGCCGTGTAGAGGTCGTCGCGGTCGGCGAGGTCGAGGCCGAAGCGGCCGATGCGGCGCTCGATGGCCTCGGCCATGCGGCGCACGCGCCGGTCGGGCGAGACGGCCGAGAGGAAGGTGAGAGGGATGGCCGCCTCGGCGTAGCGCGCCTGGGCCGAATCGAGGGCCTTTACGGTGTTGGCGAAGGTGCGCTCGGCGGCGGGGATGGCCGTCACCGCGTTCACCGCGGCGAGGTAGTCGCGCTCCGCGGCCTTGTAGGTCTCGGCCATGCGGCGCGTCGAGAGGGAGAAGTCGGGGACCTGCGGGGCGAGCGCGGCGCCGACGGCGCCCTGGGCGGCCGCGCCGGCCGCGGCGCCGCCGACGGGCAGCGGCAGGGCCGGGACGACGATCTGGGCGCGGGGGGCGCCCGCGAGGAGGATGAGCAGCGCGATGGAAAGGCGGAGAGGGGTGGGCATATATACGGATTATAAGGAGTGGAGTCGGGTGCCGTAGGTGCCCTAGGACCCAGGAACCGGGCGCCTTTGGACCCCCGTCCGCGCAGTACGCACGGCCTATTCATCGTTTACAAGTCTTTTGTAAAATGACCCCGGTCGCTTATACATCCGTACCGCGCTTTTTCGCTAGAAATCCACCCAACGGGGGACCCATGAGCGTCTCGTTCATCAAAGACAACGACTTCAAGGGCTTCGTCACCGCCCTTATCAAGTCGAAGCCCGTCTACGGCCCGGTCGCCAAGCGCAGCAAGTTCGTCTTCGGCCGGCTCGAGACGCCCGAGGAGCTTCGCCTCGACTACGACGTCACCCTCCTGCCGCCCAAGAAGCTCTTCTTCCCGACGGCCCAGGACCTCGTCCGCTTCGACGGGAACCGCTACGAGGGCTGCATCAAGCCCGAGGAGAAGGTCCTGCTCGGCGTGCACTTCTACGACGTGAAGGCGCTCGACATGACGGACGTGCTCTTCACCGAGAAGAACCTGGACTGGAACTACATGGCCCACCGCGAATGCACGACGGTCGTGGCCTCGAACATCCAGGCCGCCGCGCCGCGCTCCTTCTGGGCCTCCATCGCCCCCGAGGTGAAGCCCAAGGGCCACGACGCCTTCCTCACGAAGGTCGCCGGCGGCTACGTCTACGAGGCCCGCACGCCCAAGGGCGAGGCGCTCCTCAAGCAGGGCTCCTTCGCCAAGGCCTCCGATGCGCAGACGAAGGAAGCGCAGAAGGTCAACGAGGACGTCCTCAAAAAGTGCCCTGAGACCCTTCGCCACGACGCGAAGGCGGTCGCGAGCAAGGTCCGCGGCTCCTTCAAGAAGGAGGAGCTCTGGGCCAAGTTCGCCGAGGACTGCTTCTCCTGCGGCTCCTGCAACACGGTCTGCCCGACCTGCTACTGCTTCGACGTGCAGGACGCCTGGAACGTGGACCAGAAGTCCGGAGCGCGGACCCGCTACTGGGACGCCTGCCTCACCGAGGAGTTCGCCGTCATCTCGCACGGCGCCGGCGCCGGACACAACTTCCGCAAGCAGCGCGGCGACCGCTTCCGCCACCGCTTCATGCGCAAGTCCGTCTACCTCAACGAGAAGCTCGGCGGCCCCGCCTGCGTGGGCTGCGGACGCTGCAGCACGGCCTGCACCGTCGACATCGCCGACCCGGTCCGCGTCCTCGACGCGGTCATGGCCGCGTAAGGAGAGCGAACATGGCAAGCACCTGCTGCTGCGAAGAGAAGACCCAGAAGCCGAACATCTTCCTCCCGCGCGAGGCGACGATCGTCCGCGTGGACAAGCCCACGGACATGGAGCGGCACTTCACGCTGCGCATGGCCGACGGGCAGCCGATGGAGTTCCAGCCCGGGCAGATCGTCGAGGCCTCGCTCTTCGGCTTCGGCGAGATCCCGCTCGGCTTCGCGAGCTCCCCGACGCGCAAGAACACCTTCGACCTCGTCATCCGCACGGTCGGACGCGTCTCCGGGGCCATCAACAAACTCGAGAAGGGCCAGTCGATCTTCATCCGCGGACCGCTCGGGCGCGGCTTCGACCTGGACAAGCTTCGCAACCGCGACCTCCTCATCATCGCCGGCGGCATCGGGCTCTGCCCGACGCGCAGCCTCATCCAGTACGTCATGGACAAGCGCTCGGAGTTCAAGCGCTTCATCCTGTTCTACGGGACGAAGGACCCCAAGCAGCAGCTCTTCCTCGAGGACCTCTCCCAGTGGCGGGGCTCCAAGGAGGTCGAGTACCACGAGACCGTGGACAAGGCCGACCCGTCCTGGAAGGGGAACGTGGGCGTCATCACGACCCTCTTCAAGAAGACGAAGATCGACCCGGAGACCCGGGTCGTCGTCTGCGGCCCGCCCATCATGTTCCGCTTCGTCATCGCCGAGCTCGACAAGCTCGGGGTCCGGCGCGAGAACGTCTTCGTGGACCTGGAGCGGCGCATGAAGTGCGGCGTGGGCAAGTGCGGCCACTGCCAGATCAACGACAAATACTGCTGCATCGACGGCCCCGTGTTCTCCTTCGCGGAGCTCCAGGGCCTCGAGGAGGCGATTTAACATGGCACGACCCAAGGTCGCGTTCTTCGACTTCACCTGCTGCGAAGGCTGTCAGATCGAGTTCACCAACTACGGGGACGCCGCCTTCCTCGAACTCATCAAGCACGTCGACGTCGTCGAGTTCCGCGAGGCGATGAGCGAGAAGACGAAGGACCCCATCGACATCGCCCTCATCGAGGGAAGCTTCTCCCGCGAGGCCGACCGGCCCCGCCTCGAGGAGATCCGCAAGCGCGCGAAGATCGTCATCGCCTACGGGCAGTGCGCAACGACCGGCGGCATCAACGCGCTCAAGAACCACACGACCGACTACAAGAAGTGCGTCTACGGCAAGGACGCCGAGATGCCGCACCTCGACAGCCAGAAGGCGCTGCCGGTCGACGCCGCCATCAAGGTCGACTACAAGGCGTTCGGCTGCCCGGTCAACAAGTACGAGGTGTTGCAGATCGTCTCCCATCTCCTGCACGGCAAGGAGCCGGTCATCCCGACCTACCCGGTCTGCGTGGAGTGCAAGCGCCGCGAGACCGTCTGCCGCTACCAGGAGGGCGACCACTGCCTCGGCCAGGTCGCGCGCGCCGGCTGCGGCGCCCCCTGCCCGGCCGACGGCATCCCCTGCGAGGCCTGCCGCGGCTTCGCGGATTCGCCCAACGAGCCCGCGCTCGAGAAGGCCCTGCGCTCGGCCGGACTGCCGGAGCGCCGCGCGAAGGAGAAGTCGCGCATGTTCACCGCCAACCAGAGGAGCGACTCGAAATGAGCACGGCCACCCAGGACGTCAAGATCAGCGTGCACCATCTGACCCGCGTCGAGGGTCACGGCAACATCGTCGTGGACGTGCGCAAGGGCAAGGTCGAGAAGTGCGAGTGGCACGTCCCCGAGGCCCCGCGCTTCTTCGAGGCCATGATCCGCGGACGCCACTACACCGAGGTCGGCCGCATCACGAGCCGCATCTGCGGCATCTGCTCGGTCGGCCACACCCTGGCCTCCCTCAAGGCGACCGAGGCGGCGCTCGGCATCCAGATCAGCGAGCAGACCTTCAAGCTGCGCGAGCTGCTCAAGCATGCGGAGAACTTCGACTCCCACATCCTCCACGTCTACTTCCTCGCGGCCCCGGACCTGCTCGGCGTGCCCTCGGTGTTCCCGCTGGTCGCGACCCACGGTCCGGTCGTCGCGCGCGCCCTGCGCCTCAAGCGCCTGGGCCACGAGTGGGGCTCGCTGCTCGGCGGGCGCACGACGCATCCGACGAAGGCCGTCCCCGGCGGGTTCTCCTCGCTGCCGACGCGCAAGGAGCTTTCGGAGCTCAAGGCGAAGATGCTGGCGGCGATCCCGGACCTCGAGGAGACGCTCAAGACCGTCGCCGCGCTGGCCCCCAAGTTCCCGGCCTTCGACCGGCCGACCGAGTACATCGCGCTCGCGTCCGACAAGGCCTACGCGGTCTACGACGGCGACATCCAGTCCTGCATGCCCGACGGCAAGAAGCAGCGCTATAAGGTGGCCGACTACCGCAAGGTCACCAACGAGTTCATGACGCCGCTCTCGACCGCCAAGTACTGCAAGAACAAGCTCGACAGCTACGCGGCCGGGGCGCTCGCGCGCTTCAACAACAACTACGACCTCCTCCACCCGGAGGCGAAGAAGGTCGCCCAGGCCCTCGGCATGAAGCCGGTCTGCGGCAATCCCTACCTCAACACCGCGGCCCAGGTCATCGAGATCGTCCATACCTTCCACGACAGCCTGCGCATCGTCGACGAGCTGATCGCCTCCGGCATCAAGGACGAACAGCCGGTGAAGCCGACGAAGTACGCGACCGGCGCCGGCGCCGTCGAGGTCCCGCGCGGCATCCTGTTCCACGAGTACAGCTACGACAAGGACGGGATGTGCACGGGAGGGGACTGCATCATCCCGACCAACCAGAACCACGCCAACATCCAGAAGGACTTCGACAAGCTCCTTCCCGAGATGCTCGCGGGGGGAAAGTCCGAGAAGCAGATCGAGCTGGCGATGGAGATGCTCGTGCGGGCCTACGACCCCTGCATCTCCTGCTCGACGCACTACCTCGACGTCAAGTTCGTCTAGATAAGGACCTCTTAGTCCTTATTGCCTCCCCTGCGGGGGAGGGCAGGGAAGGGGGGATCCTCCCTCATCCCGGCCCTCTCCCGAAGGGAGAGGGAGGCAGTAAGGAAAGAACGAACCCCTTGAAATACCTCATCGGCGTCGGCGTGTACGTCGGCTATGACGACAGCGTCGGCCTGCGCCTCATCGAGCACGTCTCGGAGGGGGGGCTCGAGAAGGGATTTCGCGCCGTCGAGATCGGCGGGAACATGCTCAACCTCTTCTCCTACCTCGAAGCCGGGGTGGAGAAGATCCTGGTCGTCGACAGCGCGAAGATGGGGAAGGCGCCCGGCGACTACATGTTCTTCAAGCCCGAGCAGGTCGAATCCCAGAAGGTCCTCGCCGGCGTGAGCACCCACGAGGGGGACGTCCTCAAGACCCTCGAGCTGGCCCGGCAGACCGGCTACCGCATCCCGCCCATCGAGTTCATGGGCATCGAGCCCAAGCGCGTCGAGCCCGAGATGGGGCTCTCGCCCGAGCTCGAGCGCCGCCTCCCCGAGTACGCGGCGGCGGCCGTCGAGCGCCTCACGCGGGGGACCGCATGAAGAAGGTCGTCACCGTCGGCGGCGGCACGGGCCACTACTCCATCCTGCGCGGGCTCAAGAACTACGACCTCGACCTCACGGCCGTCGTCTCGGTCGTCGACAACGGCGGCTCGACCGGCGAGCTGCGCACCGACTTCGGCATCCTCGCCCCCGGCGACATCCGCAACTGCCTCGTGGCCCTCTCGGACGAGACCGAGCTGCGCGACCTCGCGCGGCTCTTCGAATACCGCTTCCCGCTCAAGTCCAAGCGCCTGGGCAACCACAACGTCGGCAACATCATCCTCGCCGCGCTCACCGACCTCTGCGGCGACATGGCCGCGGCGGTGAAGGTCGTCTCCAAGATCCTGCGCATCCGGGGCCGCGTCCTCCCCGTCTCCCTCGATTCCGTCGAGCTCTACGGTCGCACGCGCGCCGGCCGCGTCCTCGAGGGCCAGCTCGAGGTGAGCTACCCCGAGCGCAAGGACCATATCGACGAGCTCTGGCTCAAGCCCGCCGCCGAGGTCTACGCCGATTGCGCGGACGCCCTGCGCTCGGCCGACCTCCTGGTCATCTGCCCGGGAGACCTCTACGGCAGCGTGCTCCCCAGCTTCCTCACCCGGGGAGTGCGCGAGGCCCTGCACTCCTCGCGCGCCCGCATCGCCTACGTCTGCAACCTCGTCACCAAGCAGGGGACGTACGGCTTCAAAACGAGCGACTTCGCCCGCGAGCTCACGCGCTACTGCGGGCGCCGCCCCGACTTCGTCATCTACAACACGAAGCGTCCCTCCCGCGTCGTCGTGGACAAGTACCGCAAGGAGGCGAGCTACTTCGTCGAGCCCGATCTCCCGGTCCTGCGTACTCTCTGCGGACGCGCCCTCGGCGCGAACCTCCTCCTCGAGTACGACTCGGGCGACAAGCGCATCGTCCGCCACGACTCCGAGCGCACCGCTCGGATGATCATCGACCTGCTGCGCGGCTGAGAGTCTGATGTCGAGATGGAGGAGCGTCCTGCCGGTCTTCCTGGGCGCGACGCTCTGCGTCGGGCCGGCTCGCGGCGCCGAGCCCGCCGCGGCCGACAAAAAGGCCGTCGAACCGGCGTCGATCCTCGACACCCTGGAGGTCGGCCTGCGCGGCAGCGTCGGGCGCGAGGCGAACTCGCGGGACTACGACTGGGGGCCGACGCTGAGTCTCGGCCTCTTCTCCAGCGGCCCGGACGCCCGCAACCGGTTCTGCTACGAACTCGAATACAGCTACAACGACGCCTTTTCCGAGCTCCGCGGCGACGCGTACACCCAGCAGACGCGGGTCAAGACCTCGGAGCTCAAATACGCCAAGGTCTCGCTCCTCAAGCTCGCCGGCCGCGACCTGCGCGAGCGCTTCCATTTCACGCCCTATCTCACCGGCGGCGTGCAGTACGTGGACTCGCGGGAAGAGACCCGGGAGGAGGACGAGGACGGCGAGCTCGCGCTCACGGAGCGGCGCCGCGAGTCCTACTGGGCCCCGACCCTCGGCGCGGGGGTCGAGTTTGCCCTCGGCTCCCGGACGACGCTCGCGCTGGACTACGACCGGAACTTCGAGAGCGGGAACCGGCGCATGCACCGCCTGAACCTCGAGCTCAAGGTGCGCCTGTTCGGGGACGACGAGGAGAAGGAGCGCTGACCTCGCATGACTGATCGAGAACGAAAGCTCGCCGGCCCCGTCCTGTTCTTCGCCTGCGCCGCGGGCTGCGCCGTCCTGTTCGCGGTCGGGGCGATGCTCATGCGTGGACGCTCCTCCGGGTCCGGCGGGGGGCTCTTCATCGGTTCCGAAACGGCGTTCTCGGCCGCGGAGAAGCCTTTGTCCGAGGTGAAGCCCCCGGCCGGCTCCGCGAACGTCGCCGACGGGGAAGGGGAGCGCGAGACGGCTTCGCCGCCGGAGCGCGCGAACCCCTACCGCGATCCCCCGGCCCCTCCGCCCCCGGGAGCCCGCCCGCGCTCGGCATCCGCTCCCGCGTTCGCGCCCGACTTCGCGCGACCCGCGACTCCTTCCGCGCCGCCTTCGAGCTCGGTCCGGGCCTCCTGGAAGCCGCCCATGGACCGGACGCGGCTCGTCACGCGGGGCAGCGGCCGCGGCGAGCCCGTCGGCATGCCCGACGGCTCCGGTGCGACGGCCGCCTATGCTCCGAGCGCCGCTCCCTCGTCCGCTGCCGCGCGGCCGCGCGAGGCGGCCGCGGATGCGCGCGGCCTCGGAGAGTCCGCGCGGGCGACGGCCGGAGGGGCGCTCCCCGGCGGGACCCCGCGCCCGCTCCGGGGCGGCGCGGCCGGGGTCGTCTCCTCCTTCTCCCGCGGCGCGGTCCGGGGGCTCCCCGCGGAGTTCGCCGCGCCGACGCCGGGACCCGTCGCCGCGGTCCCGGCGTCCTCCGGCGACGAGGTGGGCCGCACGCTCTTCGCCCGCGCCGCCGGAGCCGACCTGCGCTCCAAGCCCGTCGACCGCGAGGGCAGCGACGACCTGCGCCTCTCCCAGCTCGTCTCCGGAGAGTCTCTCAAGGTCCTCGGCGAGACCAAGGACGGGTGGGTCCACGTCCAGTCCCAGCGCCTGACGGAGTTCGATCCCAGGACCGGAGACTGGAAGAACACCGAGGGCTGGGTGCGCCGGGAGAACCTGGGCTCGGATGCTTCCCTCTCCATCCCCCGCGAGCCCGTGCCTCCGAGCGGCGCCCGGCAGGCCTTCGTCGAAGCGCTGAAGAAGTTCGAAGGCACTCCGTACGTCTGGGGCGGCACGAACCCGGGCAAGCAGGGCGGCGTGGATTGCTCCGGCCTCATCGTGGCCGCGCTGACCGACATCGGGGTGCGCCGCGTGCCGCGCACCGCCGCGGACCAGGAGCGGGCGGCTCAGAAGCTCGCCGACCCTTCCCAGCTCCAGCCCGGCGACCTGATCTTCGACGGGAACCCCGCCCACCATGTCATCGCCTATCTCGGAGGCGGCCAGACCATCGAGGCCATGGACCGCAAGCACGGCGTGGTCCGCATGGGCCTCAAAGAGCGTCTCCAGTCCGTCAAGCAGCCGTACTACGGCGCCCTGCTGTCGCAATAGCCGGCGGGATCTTGGACGGAAGGAACGGGTGGAATCCCGGACTGGGCCATGCTATCCTTACTCCCCGGACGAACCCTCCCCATGACGCGCTCCCCCTTCCTCTCCGCCCTGACGCTCCTCGTGCTCCTGCTGCGTCCGGCCTGCGCCGTGGAGCTCGCGCCCGACGCCCAGCGCCTGCTTCAGAAGGGACTCGACGGCATCTACCGCATGGACTTCGACGGGGCCGACCGGGCCCTGCGCCAGGTCGCCGAGCGCAGCGGACATCCCTACGCCTATCTCGGGCTCGTCGGCTCCTCGATGACCCGCTTCGTCTACGGGACGGAGCAGAGCGACCTCTCCCTGTTGACCGACTTCGATCGCCGGGTCGAGGAGGCCGCGGAGGCCTCCGAGCGCTGGCTCAAGGCCCATCCCAACGACCCGCAGGGCCTGCTCGCCCTCGGAGCCTCCTACGGCATCGCGGCGCGGGTGCAGGCCCAGCGACTGCAGTGGATCAAGGCCTATATCAGCGCGCGCAGGGGCATCAAGAACGTCCGCGCGGCCCTCGAGGCCGACCCGAAGCTCGGCGACGCCTGGCTGGGTCTGGGGATGTACGACTATTACAGCGACACCTACCCGCGCTTCATCGGCGTGCTCGCCAAGATCGTCCTGCGCGGCAGCCGCGACCGCGGGATCGAGGAGCTGCGCCGCTGCGCGAAGGAAGGGAGCTTCGCGCGGACCGCCGCTCAGCTCATCCTCGTCGAGGTCTTCACCGAGGACCGCTTCGGCTCCCGCGACCCGCGCGAGGCCGTCCGCCTCATGGACGACATCCGCGGGAAGTATCCGCGCAGCGCGATGCTCCATGCCGCCGAGCTCGTCGCCCTCTTCGAGGACGGACGCATGGAGCTCTTCAACGACGGCGTCGAGGAGTTCCTCAACCGCGTCCGCGACGGGGGCTATGAGCCGATGCAGCTCGCCAAGGGCCTGCTCATGCGCGGCACCGTCCGCTGGTCGCAGGGACGCCGGGCGGAGGCGCTCGAGGACCTGCGTGCGGGCGCTCAGGTGCGTTACAAAGGAGGACCGGCCCGCTGGGCGGTGTGGTCGCGCATCCGCTCGGCCCAGCTCCTCGACCTCCTGGGCCGCCGGGACGAGGCGCTCGAGGAGTACCGGGCGGCGGCCGCCGAGCCGGACCACTGGGGACTCCTGGAGTTCGCCGAAGCCGGGCTCAAGAAGCCCTGGACCGCCGAGAAGCCGGGCCATATCTCGCCCTTCTGACGGACCCCAAGGGACGAGCCCCGCAGGCCTCAATCATGTTATCATTGCCGCATACGACTCCCCCGACAGGGGGAAACAGGAGAGAGTCCATGCAGAAACCCGCCGTCAAGACGAAATGCCCTAATTTCTCGTCCGGCCCCTGCGCCAAGCGCCCCGGCTGGACCGTCGACGCCCTCAAAGGCGCCCTCGTCGGCCGCTCGCATCGCTCCAAGGAGGGCAAGGCCCGCTTGAACGAGGTCTCCGAGCGCATGAAGCGCGTGCTCGGCCTGCCGGCGGACTACCGCATCGGGGTCGTCGCCGGCTCCGACACCGGCGCCGTCGAGCTGGCGATGTGGACCCTGCTCGGCCCCCGCCCCGTCGACATCTTCGGCTGGGAGTCCTTCGGCAAGGGCTGGATCACCGACGCGGTGAAGTACCTCAAGCTCCTCAACGTCCGCGAGTTCAAGGCCGACTACGGCAAGATCCCGGACCTGAGCAAGGCCGACTTCTCCCACGACGTCATCTTCACCGCCAACGGCACGACCTCGGGCGTCAAGGTCCCGAACTACGACTGGATCAAGGCCGACCGCGAAGGGCTGACGATCTGCGACGCCACCTCCGGCATCTTCGCCATGCCGATGGACTACTCGAAGCTCGACGTCATCACCTTCTCCTGGCAGAAGGTGCTCGGCGGCGAGGCCGGCCACGGGGTGCTCATCCTCTCCCCGCGCGCGGTCAAGCGCATGGAGGAGAACGAGCCCAAGGTCGCCTGGCCGCTGCCCAAGACCTTCCGCCTCAACGCCGAGGGGAAGCTCAAGCCCGGCGAGCTCGAGTACAACACGGTGAACACGCCCTCCATGCTCTGCGTCGAGGACGCCATCGACGCGCTCAAGTGGGCGGAGTCCATCGGCGGCTGCAAGGCCCTGGTCGCCCGCTCCAACGCGAACCTCGCCGTCCTCGAGAAGTGGGCCGCGAAGTCCGACTGGATCGACTTCCTCGCGGAGTCCAAGGAGATCCGCTCCAACACCTCCGTCTGCCTCAAGATCAAGGCCGACTGGTTCACCCGCCTGCCCGACGAGGAGAAGACGAAGGCCGCCAAGAAGATCACCTCCATGCTCGACAAGGAGGGGGTGGCCTACGACATCAACTCCTACGGCAAGGCCCCGGCGGGCATCCGGGTCTGGTGCGGCGCCACCGTGGAGGCCTCCGACGTCGAAGTCCTCACGGGGTGGCTCGACTGGGCCTACGACGCCGTCGCGAAGGAATACTCCAAGGAGACCGTGAAATGAAGAAAGTCCTCATCGCCGACAAAGCCGACGCCATCTGCGAGAAGGTCCTCAAGGAGCGCGGACTCGAGGCCGTGAACAAGCCGGGCATGAAGCCCGAGGAGCTCAAGGCCTGCATCGCCGACTTCGACGCCATCATCGTGCGCTCGGCCACGACGCTCACCAAGGACCTCGTCGCGGCCGCGAAGAACCTCAAGGCCGTCGCCCGGGCCGGCAGCGGCGTCGACAACATCGACGTCCCCGCCTGCACCGAGAAGAAGGTCGTCGTGATGAACACGCCCTTCGGCAACACCGTCTCCACCGGCGAGCACGCCCTGGCGATGATGTTCGCGCTCGCGCGCATGATCCCGCAGGCCAACGCCTCCACCCACGCCGGCAAGTGGGAGAAGAAGAAGTTCGAGGGCGTCGAGCTCACCGGCAAGACCCTCGGGGTCGTCGGCTGCGGCAACATCGGCGGCGTCGTCGCGGACCGGGCCATGGGCCTGAAGATGAAGGTCCTCGTCTACGACCCGATGATGACGACGGAGCGCTCGCGCGAGCTCGGGGTCCACATGGTGAGCTTGGACGAGCTCTACGCGAAGTCCGACTTCATCACCTTCCACGTGGTCATCAACGACTCCACGCGCGGCATGCTCAACAAGGCCGCCATCGCCAAGATGAAGAAGGGCGTGCGGCTCATCAACTGCGCGCGCGGCGGCATCATGGTCGAGGCCGACGTGAAGGAGGGCCTGCAGAGCGGTCAGATCGCGGGGCTCGCCTGCGACGTCTTCGTCAAGGAGCCGGCGACCGAGCACATCTTCTTCGGCATGGAGAACGTGATCGCCACGCCCCACATCGCGGCGTCCACGAAGGACGCGCAGATCACCGTGGCGCGGCAGGCCGCCGAGCAGATCGCGGACTACCTCCTCACCGGCAAGAAGACGCACGCGATCAACGGGGACAAGGTCTAGAGCTCTTCGACCCGTACAACCCCTCTCCCTGAGCTCAGGGAGAGGGGCTGTCTTTTGCGGTCCTAGCTCTTCTGCGTGTAGTTGGGGGTCTCTTTGGCTATGGCCACGTCGTGCACGTGGCTTTCCCTGAGGCCGGCGTTGGAGATCCGGACGAATCTCGCTTTGCGCCTGAGTTCCGCGAGGTCGCGGCAGCCGCAATAGCCGAGCCCGGCGCGCAGGCCGCCGGTCAGCTGGTGCAGGATCAGCGAGACCGGGCCTTTATAGGGCACGCGGCCTTCCACTCCCTCCGGCACCAGTTTCTCTTTCTCCACCCCGGACTGACCGTAGCGGTCCTTGGAACCGGCTTCCATGGCGCCCACCGAGCCCATGCCGCGGTAAGACTTGTAGCTGCGGCCCTGGTAGAGGATGATGTCCCCCGGCGCCTCGTCAGTGCCGGCCAGCAGGGTGCCGAGCATCACGCAGGAGGCGCCCGCGGCGATGGCCTTGGTGATGTCGCCCGAGAACTTTATGCCGCCGTCGGCGATGACCGGCACGCCTTTCTTCGCGGCGGCGCGGCAGCAGTCGCGCAGCGCGGTCAGCTGCGGCACGCCGACGCCCGAGATGATGCGCGTGGTGCAGATGGAGCCGGGGCCTATGCCCACCTTCACCGCGTCGGCGCCGGCCTTGATCAGGTCCGCGGCGCCGTCATGGGTGGCCACGTTGCCGGCGATGACCTCCACGTGATAAAGACGCTTGACCTCGCGCAGCGTCCGCAGCACGTTGGCCGAGTGACCGTGCGCGGAATCGAGCGAGATGACGTCGGCGCCGGCCTTCACCAGCTCCCCCGCCCGCTCGATGGCGGCGTCCCCCGCGCCGATGGCCGCGCCCACGCGCAGGCATCCCGCCTTGTCCTTGCATGCGTTGGGGTACTGGGAGCGGTTCATGATGTCGCGGACGGTGATCAGGCCCTTCAGGCGGCCCTGCCGGTCCACCAGGGGCAGCTTCTCGATGCGGTGCTCGTGCAGGATCTTTTCCGCCTTTTCCGGGGTCGTCCCGGCGGGAGCGGTCACCAGCTTCTTCGTCATGGCGGCGCCCACCTTTCGGTCCAGGTCCCTGGCGAAGCGCAGGTCGCGGTTGGTCAGTATGCCGGCGAGCTTCCCGCCGGAGACCACCACGAGCCCCGAAACGCCGTGCTTGGCCATCAGGGCTATCGCGTCCTTCAGCGTCTCATTCGGGGAAATGGTGACCGGGTCGACGATCACGCCGCTCTCGTGCTTCTTGACCTTCGCCACTTCGAGGGCCTGCTGATGCGCAGGCATGGCCCGGTGGATTATGCCGAGACCGCCTTCGCGGGCCATGGCGATGGCCAGACCGGACTCGGTCACCGTGTCCATGGCGGCCGAGACCAGGGGGATATTGAGCTTGATGCCGCGGGTCAGCATGGCGGCCACGCCCGCGTCACGCGGCATCACCGCGGACTTGGCGGGGAGCAGCAGCACGTCGTCGAAGGTAAGGGCCAGCTCGATCTTTTCCTGAAGCATGCGGTCTCCTGTATTCCCACCGACTGACGAGGCTTTCGCTTCGAGGCGACAGCGCGGGGGGGGCTGGGGGGGTCCCCTGGCCCCCGCGATGGCATGATATCATAGCGCGAGGAAGGCTCCGAGCAGGGATGGGGACTCCTGATAACGGCCATCATCGGCCTTTGCTAAAATCCCAGCTGGAGGAAAGGACCCATGAAGAAGCTCCCGCTGTTCAATCCCATCTACGGCATCCGGCCGGCGAAGGGCCGCGCGCAGGACGTCATCGCCCCGCCCTACGACGTGCTCGATTCCAAGGAGGCGCGCGAGCTCGCGAAGGGCAAGCCGCTGAGCTTCCTGCACGTCTCCAAGGCCGAGATCGACCTCCCCGAGGGGACCGACGTCCACTCCGAGGCGGTCTACCGCAAGGCCGCGGAGAACTTCGAGAAGATGCTGGCCCAGGGCGTGCTCGTGCGCGAGCAGAAGCCCTGCTTCTACGCCTACCGGCTCAAGATGGGCGCGCACGTGCAGACCGGCCTCGTGGTCGGGGCCTGCGTCGACGACTACGACGCCAACCGCATCCGCAAGCACGAGTTCACCCGCCCCGTGAAGGAGGACGACCGGGTCAACCAGATCAAGTTCGTGAAGGCGCAGACCGGTCCCGGCCTCATCGCCTATAAGCAGATCCCCGAGGTCGCCGCCGTCCTGAAGAAGACGACCGCGCTCGCCCCCGACTTCTCCGCCGAGGGCATCGGCGGGGTCGTCCACACGCTCTGGACCATCGCCGACCCGGCCGACGTCCGGGTCCTCGTGGACGCGTTCGAGAAGCAGAAGGCCGTCTACATCGCCGACGGTCACCACCGCTCCGCGGCCGCCTCGCGGGTCAAGAAGTTCATGGTCGAGCAGCGCGGCGCGGCTCACACGGGCACGGAGCCCTACAACACCTACCTCGCCGTGGCCTACCCCGTCGACGAGATGAAGATCTGGGACTACAACCGGGTGGTCAAGGACCTCAACGGCCTGACGCCCGAGGCCTTCCTCTCCAAGCTCAAGGCGAGCTTCGAGGTGACGGAGACCAAGGGCCGGGCGAAGCCCGCCGCCCGCCGGGAGTTCGGCATGTACCTGGGGGGGAAGTGGTACCGGCTCAAGCCGACCGTCCCCACGCCGACGATGAAGGACGACCCGGTGCTCGCGCTCGACGTGAGCGTGCTCTCGGACCTCGTGTTGGACCAGCTCCTCGGCATCCAGGACCTCCGGAAGTCCGACCGCGTGGATTTCGTCGGCGGCATCCGCGGCCTCAAGGAGCTCGAGAAGCGGGTGGACTCGGGGGAGATGAAGGCCGCCTTCGCCATCTACCCCACCTCGCTCGAGGAGCTCATCTCCGTCGCCGACGACGACCAGGTCATGCCGCCCAAGTCCACCTGGTTCGAGCCCAAGCTGGCCGACGGGCTCGTCTCGAACCCCCTCATCTGATCGGGAATCCCTTTCGGGATTCCCGATAGGGGAGACAAGAAGCCGCTCCCGGGAACGGGGGCGGCTTCCTGCTTGCGCGCTCAGGCTCCCCGGGCGTTCAGCGGGGATCCTGACTGGTGCCGACGATCTCGATGGGGATGAGCGTCCCGGTCGGCGCGGGGAACATCAGCACCTCGTCGCCGTCGAGGCGGAGGGCCTCGATTCCCTCGGGGACGATGAAGTCGACGTAGTAGGGCACCTCCCAGTTCATGACGCGCGACTCGCCCGCGCTGTGCGCGGGGGTCGTGAAGAAGGCGCCATGGAGCTCGGGGTAGATGTCCTTGATGAAGGCGTGCTTGCTCCCGGTGAAGTCGACGTAGGAGGTCTCGCCGGAGCGCAGGACGCCGCTCTCGACGATCTTCCGGAGGGTCTCCTCGTCCTTGATCCAGTGCCGGTAGACTTTGTTCGCGGTCTCGAGCTTCTCGATGCGGCCGGGGACGCCCGCGTATTCGGTGATGGTCTTGGTGTCGTTGCTCGCGAGGACCTTGGTCACCGTCGTGCCGTCCCTGCGGCGCGCGAGGTGGCGCGCGACGAGCTCGCGGGTGATGCGGCAGGCGGCGGCCAGCAGACCTTCGCGGCCCGCGGGCTGGGCCTCGGCGGCGACCGGGGACCCGGCCACGGCCGGGACAGCCGGCTTCGGCAGCGTCGCGGTCACGGCGATGGCGCGGTAGGCGGGCAGCGTCGAGTTCAGAGCGGAGACGTCGGAGGGAAGGCGCAGCGCCGGCGGGGCCTGAAGCGTCGGGACGGTGGGGAGGCTGCCCTGTGGGACGACGACGCGCTGGGCGAAGGCGGGGAGCGCGAGGAGGAGCAGGGCTCCGGCGAGCGGCGCGCGGCGCCGGGCCTTGGCGTTCTCCAGGGAATCCTCCTGAAAAGGCGTCATCCCTCGAAGTATGGCCCCGCAACGGGGGGGATGGGCGTGTCGAACGGCCCACTCAAGGGCCCACGAACGGCCCAGCCCGCCTTGGGACCAATACCGCTCCCCCTTTGGGCCTTTCGTCGGACGCCGGCCTCTCCCGCGCGCACTATACTCAACCCTATGAAGAAGACCCTCTCCCTTTCCCTCGTCCTCGCCATCCTCTTCCCCGCCGGCCTGAGCGCCCAGATCCGGGTCATCGCCGGGTCCGCGGCGCCGATCCTTCCGCCGAGCGCCGTCGGTTCGGCCGCGGCCCTGAAGAGCCCCGGCCTCGACTTCGGCCTCACCCCGCAGAAGATCGCCGGCATCTTCGACACCGCGAAGCTCGACCTCGTCTCCTCCCTCGACCGCGTCGCCGCGGTCCCGGCTCCCCAGCGCAGCTTCAAGAACACCGTGGCGGCCATCGAGGGCGCCTATACCCGCTACCAGGAAGCCATCACCGCCGCCGCCTTCATGTTCTCGGTCTCGCCCGACAAGGCGATCCGCGACGCGGCCCGCGACCTCGACGCGAAATCCGACGACCTCTTCATCGAGCTCTCCCAGCGCGACGACATCTACCAGGCGGTCAAGGAGTACGCCGCCAGGGGCGAGGCCCTCCAGGGCGAGGAGGCGCGCCTGCTCGAGGCGACTCTGCTCGGCTTCCGCCGCGACGGGATGGAGCTCGCGGCCGAGAAGCGCGTCGAGATGGCGAAGGTCCAGAAGCGCCTCGCCGAGCTCGGCACGGCCTTCTCCGAGAACCTCAAGGACTCCCGCGACGCGCTCGAGCTCGAAGCTTCCGAGCTCAGGGGCGTGGACGCCGACTTCGTCGCGTCGCTGCCCCGGACGGCCGAAGGCAAGATCCGCGTCGGCCTCGACTATCCGACCTACCGCCAGGTCATGCGCAACGCGCAGGAGCCCGAGACCCGCCGCCGGCTCGGGAGTCTCTTCAACAACCAGGCCGCGAAGGAGAACGTGCCCATCCTCGAGGAGGCCCTGGGCCTGCGCCAGCGCCTCGCCGAGCTCCTCGGCTACAAGAACTACGCCGAGTACGCCATCGAGCCGCGCATGGCGAAGTCGCCCCAGCGCGTCTGGGACTTCCTTCATCGCCTGAAGGACCTGCTCTTCGCCCGCGCGCAGAAGGAGAACGACGTCCTCCTCGAGTACAAGCGCCGGGAGGTCCCGGGCGCGACGAAGGTCGAGAGCTGGGACTTCTCGTACTACGCGCGCCAGCTGATGAAGGAGCGCTACGAGGTGGACTCCGCGGAGGTCCAGCAGTACTTCCCCGTGGACACCGTCGTGGCCGGGACCCTCGAGGTCTACCAGCGGCTGCTCGGCGTGCGCTTTCAGGAGACGAAGACGGACGCCGCCGGCGTCTCTTGGCATCCCGACGTCCGGCTCTTCGAGATCACGGACAAGAAGGACGGGCGGCGCATCGGCTGGTTCTACCTCGACCTGCACCCGCGCGAGGGCAAGTACAAGCACGCGGCCGCCTTCTCCATCCGCACCGGGCACGCGCTCGAGGGCGGCGGCTACCAGGAGCCGGTCTCGGCGATGGTGGCGAACTTCACGAAGCCGCAGCCGGGCAAGCCCTCCCTGCTCACCCACGGCGAGGTCGAGACCTTCTTCCACGAGTTCGGGCACCTGATGCACCAGACGCTGACGACGGCCGAGCACGCGAGCTTCGCCGGCTCGCGCGTGGCCCGCGACTTCGTCGAGGCGCCCTCGCAGATGCTCGAGAACTTCGTCTGGCAGCCCGAGGTCGTCGACCTCCTCTCCGGGCACTGGCAGGATCCGGCGAAGAAGCTCCCCCGGGCGCTGCTCGACAAGATGCTCGCCGCGCGCGGGGTCTTCTCGGCCAGCGACACGCTCGGACAGGTCGCGCTCGCCGCCCTCGACCTCGTCTACCACACCGCCGTCCCCGTCGACTCCACCGAGGTCATGCGCAAGGTCTTCGTCGAGTTCGAAGGGCAGGAGCCCGCGCCGGGCACGCACTTCCAGGCCCGCTTCGGTCACGTCATGGGCGGCTACTCGGCCGGCTACTACGGCTACCTCTGGTCGAAGGTCTTCGCCCTCGACATCTTCTCGCGCTTCCTCGCGGAGGGGATCCTCAACGAGGACGTCGGCCTCTCCTATCGCCGTGAGATCCTCGAGCGCGGCTCGAGCCGCGACGAGGAGGACTCCCTGCGGGCCTTCCTCGGCCGCGAGCCGAGCGAAGAGGCCTTCCTGCGCTCCATCGGCGTCGAGCCCGAGACCCCGGAACCCCCGTCGCTCGCGCAGTACTTCGAGAGCGCCTACGGCTTCCACTCCTGGCTCGCCGACCGCAAAGCCCTCTCCGGGAAGGAGGCCCTGCGCGCCGCGGTCATGATCGCCGCGGCCCCGCTCTTCGAGAAGGGCGCGCTCATCGTCTCCCTCGAGAAGGGCGTCCTGACCCTCATGTCGGCGAAGGACCCCATGACGGCCCCCGCCGTCCTGAAGCTCGACGCGGTGAAGGCGACCCCCGAGGCCGAACGCCTCGCCGCGCGCATCGCGAAGGCCGCGGCGCAGGACAAGGCGGAGGGGGGGATGTACTTCCGCGTGGCCGAGGTCCTCAACAACATCGCGAGCATCGTCGCTCAGGCGCCGACGCCCGAGAAGCCTCCGCTCACGAAGGAAGAGGACCTCCCGCTCGACCCCGCGCGCCAGCCGCAGGAGTACCTCGCGCGCAAGCTGCGCGACGCGATGCGCTCCGAGGACCCGTACGCGGTGCTCGCCCTCCTGAAGGAGACGCGGACCGACGCGCGCAGAGTCCTCGACTACGGCGCCGGCTCCAAGTTCCTGGAGGGCCTGCAGGCGCAGGGAGCGCTCCACGCCGCCCGCTTCATGCCCGGCCTGCTCGCCGCGGCCCAGGAGGCCGCCGGCCGGGGCGACAAGGCCGAGGTCGAGAAGGTCTTCGACGCCGCCAAGGAGTACCTCGAGTACGCCCCGGGCTGGTACACGAAGACCGCCGCCGCCTGGGAGCAGGCCCAGACGGTCCTCGAGGTCATCGCGAAGTACGGCCCCGTCGACCCCGCCACCGGCCTCCCCGTCCAGCCCGCGACGCCTGACGCTGCTCCCCCGGTCGTCCAGTAATATCTCCCTGCCGTCTGCTCGAAGCCCCTCTCCCGCCGTGCGGGAGAGGGGCGAGCGCGTAGCGCGGGGTGAGGGGCGGCGTAATCGGGCCCAGGCATTTGGTAGAATGGCCAAATGAGAAGGCCCGATTACGCCGCCCGCGCCAAGGTCCTCAAGGCCCTCGCCCACCCCACCCGGCTCCTGATGGTGGACGCGCTCACGCGCCGGGAGCTCTGCGTCTGCGAGCTCCAGAAGCTTGCCGGCTCCGACATGTCCACGGTCTCGAAGCACCTCTCCCTGCTCAAGGCCGCGGGGGTCGTCCGCGACCGCCGGCAGGGCTCCTGGGTCTACTACTCGCTGCGGTGCGCCTGCGTGAGCGGCTTCTTCAAGTGCGTCGAAGGCGTGCTCCGCGGGCGGGGGAAGCGATGAAAGGCCGGGCGAAACGGGCGCTCATCGCCTTCGCGGTCCTCATCGGATGGCTGCTCGTCTATCGGAGCCTGCCCGGGCTCGCCCGCGCTCTCGCCTACGGCGCGTTCGGCCTCGAGGAGGGTTCCCGGCTCGGCTCCGCGGTCGAATTCTTCCTCTACGACACGCCCAAGGTTCTGATGCTCCTGGTCGGCGTCGTGTACCTCATGGGGATCCTGCGCAGCTATTTCACCCCGGAGCGCACGCGCCGCGCCCTTGCGGGGAGGAGCGAGACCCTCGGCAGCGTCCTCGCGGCCCTCCTCGGCGTCGTGACGCCCTTCTGCACCTGCTCGGCGGTCCCGCTCTTCATCGGCTTCGTGGGCGCGGGGGTCCCGCTCGGCGTGACCTTCTCCTTTCTCGTCTCCGCCCCCATGGTCAACGAGGTGGCGCTCGTCCTGCTCTTCGGCCTCTTCGGCTGGAAGGTCGCCCTGCTCTACGCGGGGACGGGACTCCTGGTCGCCGTCGTCTCGGGCTGGGTCATCGGGCGCCTGCATCTGGAGCGCTGGGTGGAGGACTGGGTGCTGGCGGTGAAGCCCGGGGAGGCCGGCGAGGAGGCCGCGCCGACCTTCGACGAGCGGCTCGCGGCGGGACGGGAGGCGGTGCGCGAGATCGTGGGCAAGGTCTGGCCCTGGGTGCTCGCCGGCATCGCGGTCGGCGCCGGCATCCACGGCTGGGTGCCCGAGGCCTTCATGGCCTCCTTCATGGGGAAGGAGACCTGGTGGTCGGTGCCGCTCGCGGTGCTCGTCGGCGTGCCCATGTACTCGAACGCCGCCGGCATCATCCCGGTGGTGCAGGCCCTGCTGGACAAGGGCGCGGCGCTGGGAACCGTGCTCGCCTTCATGATGGCGGTCATCGGACTTTCATTGCCGGAGGCCGTCATCCTGCGCAAGGTGCTCAAGCCGCGGCTGCTCGCGACCTTCTTCGGGGTCGTCGCGGCGGGCATCCTGCTGGTCGGCTGGCTGTTCAACGCGGTCCTCTAGAGGAGTGGGAATGAAGATCCAGATCCTGGGCGGCGGTTGTCGGAAGTGCGCGACCTTGAAGGAGCGGACCGAGCAGGCCGTGCGCGAGCTCGGGCTGTCCTGCGAGGTCGTGAAGGTGTCGGACATGGCCGAGATCGCGCGCATGGGCGTGATGCGCACCCCGGCGCTCGCGGTCGACGGGGTCGTGAAGCTCTCCGGGCAGTTGCCGAGCGTCGAGGGCCTCAAGGAGCTCCTGAAAGGACTCGCGTGAAGAACCCACGCCCTGCGCGCGTCCTCTTCCTCTGCACGGGGAATTCCTGCCGCAGCCAGATGGCCGAAGGCTGGGCGCGGCACCTCTTCCCCGGGAGCGTCGAGCCCTTCTCGGCGGGGACCC
This sequence comes from Elusimicrobiota bacterium, assembly GCA_041660925.1. Lineage (NCBI taxonomy): Bacteria > Pseudomonadati > Elusimicrobiota > Elusimicrobiota bacterium. Next base: position 530,394 of record JBAZVI010000001.1, on the reverse strand, counting down.
TCGCCAAGGGGCTCGACCCCCGGGCCGTGAAGGTCATGGCCGAGGCCGGCGTAGACATCTCCTGCCGGCGCTCGAAGACGCTCGCGGAGCTCCCCGGCGGGGGCTTCGACCTCGTCATCACCGTCTGCGACAAGGCCCGGGAGTCCTGTCCGCTCTTTCCCGGTCGGACCCGGCGCCTCCATCGGAGCTTCGACGATCCTCCCTTCCTGGCGCGGGACGCGAAGGATGAAGAAGACGCTCTGAAGCCGTATCGGCGCGTCCGCGACGAGCTGCGGGCTTTCGTGGAGACCTTGCCGGCGATCCTCGATCAGGAGAACGCAAGATGAACAGCGAACCCGCCATCGCCTCGAAGCTCTCGTTCCTGGACCGTTGGCTGACCCTTTGGATCTTCCTCGCGATGGCCGCGGGAGTGGGCCTCGGCTGGCTCTTCCCGGCCGCCGTGACCGAGTTCAACGCCGCCTCCAGCGTGGGGACGACCTCCATCCCCATCGCCGTCGGCCTCATCCTCATGATGTACCCGCCGCTGGCCAAGGTGCGCTACGAGGAGCTCGGCCGGGTGTTCGCGGACAAGAAGGTCCTGGCCCTCTCGCTCGTCCAGAACTGGCTCATCGGGCCCGTCCTGATGTTCGCCCTGGCCGTGACCTTCCTGCGCGGATATCCCGAGTACATGATCGGCCTCATCCTGATCGGCCTGGCCCGCTGCATCGCGATGGTCATCGTCTGGAACGACCTCGCGAAGGGCGACACGGAGTACTGCGCGGGACTCGTCGCGTTCAACTCCATCTTCCAGGTCCTCTTCTTCTCGCTCTTCGCCTGGTTCTTCATCACCGTCCTGCCGGCGAAGCTGGGCTTGGCGGGCGCCGTGGTGAACGTCACGATGGGGGAGATCGCCAAGAGTGTCTTCATCTATCTCGGCATCCCCTTTCTGGCGGGGATGGGGACGCGCTTCGCGCTGGTCTCGGCGCGCGGGAAGGAGTGGTATCACTCCCGCTTCATCCCGGCCGTCGGCCCCATCACGCTCGTCGCGCTGCTTTTCACCATCGTGGTGATGTTCTCCATCCAGGGCCGGCGCATCGTGGGGTCTCCGCTGGACGTTTTGCGCATCGGCCTGCCGCTGCTGATCTACTTCGCGGTCATGTTCTTCGTCTCGTTCTTCATGAGCCGGCGCGTGGGCGCGGGCTATCCGGTCGCCTGCACGCTCTCCTTCACGGCGGCCTCGAACAACTTCGAGCTCGCCATCGCGGTGGCCATCGCCACCTTCGGCATCGGGCACGGCGCGGCCTTCGCGGCGGTCATCGGGCCGCTCGTGGAGGTGCCGGTGCTCATCGGCCTGGTGAACGTGGCGCTGCGGTTGAGGGGAAGGTTCTTTTAGGACGACTCACCCTCTTCGAGAGTTCGCGCTGACAAGCAGAAGGCCCGCTTTCGCGGGCCTTCTGCTTTTGCGCCCCCTCCCCTCCCGCAGGAAGGGGAGTTGAGGAAGGGGTTATTTGCGTTTCCCAGTAGCGCGCAGGATCTTCAGGAAGAGGTTGATGAAGTCGAGGTAGAGCATGAGGGCGCCGGAGATGGCCTCCTTGGTGTCCTCCTCGGTCCCCTCGTTGCCGATGATGTTCATCCCCTTGATGCGCTGGGTGTCGTGCGCGGTCAGGCCGATGAAGATGGCGATGCCCGCGTAGGTCGTGATGTAGTCGAGCATCGGGCTCTTCATGAACCAGTTGGCCATCGAGCCCAGGATGATGCCGATGAGCCCCATGAAGCAGAGGTTGCCCACCGCCGTCAGGTCGCTCTTCGTCGTGTAGCCGTAGAGGCTCATCGCCCCGAAGGTCCCCGCCGTGATGAAGAAGGCGTTGGCGATCGACGACTTCGCGTAGACCAGGAAGATCACGGAGAAGGTCACGCCGTTGAGGGCCGCGTAGAGCAGGAAGGTCAGCGTGGCCATCGAGGCGGACATCCGCATCACCCAGCCGGCCAGGTAGAACACCAGCAGGAGCTCCGCGATGAGGAGGCCGTAGAACAGGATCGAGTTCCGGACCAGGTTGAGGATCATCTGGGGGTCGTTGGCCATGAAGCCGGCGACGAGGCCGGTGACGGCGAGCCCCGCCGTCATCCATGCGTACACCTGGACGATGAAGTTCCGAGTCTCGATCGCGACCTGGTCCGCGCTGAGCGCCGTCTGCATGTTCGTCCTCCCGTCTAGAGATAGCCGACGATGGAATAGCCGCCGTCGATGAGGATCGTCTGTCCCGTGATCATCCGCGCGTCCTCCGAGGCGAGGAAGGCGGCGCACTTGGCGACGTCCTCCTGGGTGGCCGTCTCGCGCAGGGGGGCGAGCTCGCGGGTGCGCGAGAGCATGTACTCGAACTCGGGGATGCCGCTGGCGGCGAGGGTCTGGATGGGGCCCGGCGAGAGGGCGTTGACCCGGATCTTCCGGGGCCCGAGCTCGAGCGCGAGGCCGCGCACATAGGCTTCGAGCGCGGCCTTGGCCACGCCCATCACGTTGTAGTTCACGACGGCGCGCTGGCCGCCGAGGAAGGACATGGTCATCACCGAGCCCCCGTCCGGCATGTGCGGCAGGGCGCGGCCGAGGATCTTGGCCAGCGAGTGCGCCGAGACCTGCAGGGCCGTCGTGAAGTCCTCGGAGCTGGTCTGGGAGAGCGGCTTCTGGAAGGAGGTCGCCGGCGCGTAGGCGATGGAGTGGACGAGGATGTCCACCGGCGTCTTCAGGGCATGGAAGAAGGAGTCGAGCTCCTTGTCGTTCTGGACGTCGCAGCGGCGGTAGTCGAGCAGGTTGGGAAGCTTCGGCGCGAGGTCCTTGATGCGGCTGTGGTAGCGGAACTGATACGCGAGCAGGATCTGCGCGCCCTGGGCGGCGAGCTCCTGGGCGATGGCCCAGGCGATGGACTCCTCGCTGGCGACTCCGAACACGACCGCGGTCTTGCCCTTCAGACGATGGGTTCTGGACATGCCCCGATTCTAACTAATCGAAGCCGCCCGGATAAGGCCTCCCCTAAATCTCTGAACTCTGACACGGCGTCAGGCGTCGACTTTCGCAACTTATTTGGCAAATAAACCCCTTATATCGCTCGGAGTGCCTGACGCCGGAACTTATGCAACTTTTGGTGCCAGAGGGGGCTGAGGCGGACTTTTGGTTCTTCTATTCGAGGATGACCTTGAAGCGGAGGCGGAAAACGCCCAGGGCGGCGGCGTCGGAGCGGCCCATGAAGGTCCCGGCCAGGGTCGCGAAGCGGCCGAGCAGGCGGACGGGCGCCCGCGCGGCCGAGGCGTCGGCGCCGAGGCGGACGATGTTCAGCGGGCGGGAGGCGCTCTCCGCGAGCGAGGGGCCGCGCTCGCCGCACGAGAGCAGGGAGAGGCGGACGCGGCAGGGGGGCTGTTCGCAGAGGCCGGGGACGACGTGGTCGATGAGGAGGACCGGTGAAGCGTCCGGTGAGGCCTCGGCGCGCGCGGCGGACAGCGCGAGGAGCCCGAATCCAAAATAGAGCGCAGCTCGAAGGTGTCTCATCTCGGCGTCCTCCCGACTCCCGGCTCCGTCCCTTCCTCCGCAGTGTAGCCCCGGACCCGTGTCCCATTTGTTTCCGTTCCCGGCAGCCCTCGTTTTCGCGCAGTATTTCCGTAACCGCCGGTCTTTGCGCTTGACGCTCGCGGGTGCGACTGTTAAATTAGGGGCAATGATCCCCATCCCTTACGCCGACGAGAATCCGGCCCCGAGCCGCAAGACGCTGACCATCACCCTCATCGTCCTCAACCTCGTCGGGCTCCTGTTCTCGTCGCCGCATTTCGTGGAGGCCTACGGCTTCATCCCCTATCACTCGGGCAGTCCGGAACGCTGGCTCTTCTCGCTCTTCATGCACGGCGGCCTCATGCATCTGGCCGGGAACATGTGGTTCCTCTGGCTCTTCGGCGACAACGTCGAGGCTCGGCTGGGGCGCTGGTTCGTGCCTTTCTACCTCGCCGCGGGCTTCGCCGCGCACTGGGGCTTCATGTCCTTCAACCCGGGGACCTTCGTCCCCGCCATCGGGGCGAGCGGGGCGGTGAGCGGCGTCATCGGCCTCTACCTCGTGCTCTTCCCCGGCGCTCGCATGAAGTGCTTCATCCTCGTGCCCTCCCGTCGCGGCGGCGGCATGCTGCACTACAGCATCAGCGCGCTCGTCTTCGGCGCGCTCTATCTGGGCTGGGAGTACCTGCAGCTCGCGCTTCTCGGCGAGCGCGACGGCGTCGCGCACAGCGCGCATCTGGGGGGGGTGGCCTTCGGCCTCGTCGTCGGGGCTCTCGTCCGCGCCCTCGAGCCCGGCGCCTCCAGCGGGCTCTCCGGCGAGCGGGGCGCGCGCCCCGAGGACGCCGCCTCGGCCCCGAAGAGGAAGGAGCTGGAGGCGCTCGTGCGCGCCGGCAGCGAGGACGCCGCGCTGCGCGGCTACGTCGACGCGGTGCGCCGCGACCCCTACTTCGCGCTCTCGGCGCCGGCCCAGCTCTGGGTCGCGGACCGGCTCGCCCGGCACGGCCATCCGCACCTGGCCAAGGACGCGCTGGAGCGCTGCGTCATGCGCGCGCCGCTCGACCCGCTCTGCGCGCACGCCCAGCTCCTGCTCGGCTGGGTCCAGGAGAGCCACTATCACGACTACGCCGCCGCGGCCGCCGCCTATCGCGCCGCCGCGCGCCATCCCCGCGCCGACGAGGCGGTCCAGAAGGACGCCGGCGAGCGCCTGAAGAAGCTGGAAGGACTCGTGACCCGGACCTTCACCGACGCGCCCGAGGCGCAGGAGCCCTGCTGGATCCTGCGCGAGGACCACGCCGCCGATTTCGCGGGAGACGCCGAGCCCGGCGTGCTGGGCAAGGCCCTGCCGCCCGGGGAGGCCTCGAAGAAGGCCGACGCGCTGGAGCGGGAGGGGACCCCGGTCCTCGTCGTCCCCGACGGGCACCTCCTGCCGCTGCCCAAGGCGCGGCTCGCGCTCGGACTCAAGGTGGACGCCGAAGGGATGCGATTCCGCTGCGCGGACGGGGGGGAGGAGCTCCTGCGCTGGCCCGAGACGACGCTCATCGCCGGCTGCGGGGTGCGCATGGAGAAGCTGGAGAAGGAGGGGCTCGGCCTCTTCGAGACGGAGGTCTTGGCCGGTTCCCTCGGGCCGCTCGCGGGCGCCCAGCGCACCTATCGCGGGGTGAAGGCCGTGCTGCCGCTCCTCGAGGTCTTCGGGCGCGAGGGCGCCGTGCGCCTGCGCTGGGCGGCCTCCACCGAGCCCGACCCCTCGGCCGAGAAGCTCGCGGAGTTCTACGGACAACTCCAGCAGGCCGTCCTGCTCGCGCCCAACGTCCCCGTCGACCGCGGCGCCCAGGCCGCCTTCCGCCGCGAGCTCCCCGAAGAGGTCGTCTTCGACAAGATGGAGCGCCTCGACGCCTACCTGTCCTGGCAGCTCCAGCTCGCCGACCTGCGCCGCTCCGTCGCGGCATCCGCGTAAACGCCGCCTTCGTCGCGGCGCGCTCCGTGCGTCGTGCAATCCTCTCGCGCCGCGATATCAGGCACCCCCCAGACGTTGACGGAGTGGAGGGGCGACTCCACCAGGCCCCAGGAGCGGCCTGTCTGCGCCGCGTCCCGTCGCTGAGATTCCCTCTTCAAGATATGTCGTAAGCCCGAGAAGCCGCTACACGGGCATCACTGCGCAGACATACCGCGAGCCGGGCGTGCGGGAAGCCGTCCCGACGCGCCCGTGAGGGGGGCCCCACGGCTTGGGGGGAGCGAAGCTCCGAAGGGCCGGGCGCACGGGAGGGATTCCCGCACGCCCGGCTCTTCTACTTGTCGAAGTAGGGGTGCTTGAGGTAGGGCGGCTTCTCGGGCTTGCGGTCCGTCTTCTTGAACTCCATCTCCGCGAGCAGGACGTCGGGCGAGACGATGCTCGCCTGGGTCTGGCCCCGGCTGACTTTGTAGGGGCCGAGCTGGTAGTAGTTGTAGACCAGCGTCCGGTCGGAGGCCAGCGCGATGTCGCGCAGGGCCCGCAGCGAGACCCCCGAGAACTGGGCGCTGCGCAGCAGCTCCTCCTTGCCCGTCTTCACGTCCACCTTGTAGGCCAGCACCGGCGCGGCCAGGAGCTCGTCCTTGTCCTGGTCGTCTTCTTCCCCGAGTCGCCGGATGACGATGCCGTAGGGGAGGCCGAAGTCGGCGGCGCGCTTGAGGAGCTCCTTGCGCAGGTCCGCGAGCGGGATGGAGGAGCGCGGGACGACGAACAGGTTCGAGATGTGGGCGGTGGGGAACTCCCAGAACGCGCCGCGGCCGTGGCCGTTGGAGCCCTCGCGCTCCTTGATGGGCTCGCGCCCCATCGGCAGGTCCTTGAGGAGTCCCTTCTCCGCGATGCGCACCGGCCTCGCCGCGATCCCCTCGTCGTCGTAGGCGTAGGTCCCGAGCAGCGGCTGGCCCGCGGCGCTCTCCGCGGAGGGGTCGTCGGTCACGTCGAAGAGAGGGGAGATCACCCGCAGCCCCAGGCGCGGCGCGAGCTCGCCGCTGCCGAACTCGCCCTTCACGCCCTCGTCCTCGATCCAGAGCTCGCGCGGGAAGGAGACGTTGTGCGCGAGGAGCTGGTTGAAGAACTCCCCGGCGGCGGGGCCCTCGAGGAGGACCGGGCCCACATAGGGCTCCGCGACGGTCGCGGAGGCGAGGTCGGTGACGTCCTGTGCGAGCCGCGCGGCCTCGGCTTCCAGCGCGGGGAGGTCGGGGAAGTCCTCGATGCGGCGGCGGATGACGCGCCGACGGTCCTTGACGGTCATCCCGTCCTTCGCCTGCCCCGAGGCGGAGACGAGGAGCTCGAAGTCGTCGTCGGGCTGGGCGAGGCGGCGTCCCTCGCTGTCGGCCAGCCGCGTCGTGCGGCGCGAGAAGTAGAGGCCCACCGAGGAGCGCTGGACGGCCGGGTACTTCCGGAACACCGCGGAGAGGCGGCGCACCCGCTCCTCCCAGAGCGGCTGGTCGAGGACGGCGCCGCTCGAGGGGAGGCGGGCCGAAGAGACCGGGTCCTTCGAGAGGTCGGAGATCTTCTCGGTGATGTTGCGCGTGTGCCGGTAGGCCTCTTTCTGCGAGAGCTTCTCGAGCGCCTGCTTGTAGGCCTGGTCGGCGGTCAGCCAGAGCGCCCCGCGCACGGCGTCGTAGTCGTCGTCGATGGGGCCGACGTCGGTGAACGGCTGGTAGTGCCAGTAGTCCTTTCCGACGTAGTGGGCGTTGTCGAACTCGCGGCTTCCGATGCGCAGGACGGTCCGTACGCGGCGGGAGCGGGAGCGGTTGGGGTCCTTGAGGGCGCCGAAGACGCCCTCGATCTCGAGGCGGTCGTCCTCGACGACGGTCGCCGAGACGAAGTAGGGCTTGCCGAGCTTCTGCATCTCCAGTCGCTCGACCGAGCGCTTCACCTCGTCGCCCATCGCGCGCAGGACGGGGTCGTCGCCCTTCGCGGACGGGCCCGCGTGCGCGGCGGCGTCGCGCACGCGCGCCGACCCGACGCCGTCGTTCGCGGCGTCCGCCGCGAACGACGAGGGCGCAAGCAGGGCGAGGAGCAGGAGCCCCGCGGAACTCCGGAGGGAGAGGGTTCTCATGGCCGAGGGAGCGGAGTTTCGCGCGTTCATGGCTGGCCTCCGCCGGCGTAGGGGGGCGGCAGGACGGGCGGCTTCTCCGAGGACTTCGCCTTCTTCTCCACCTCGATCTCGCTGACGAGCACGCTCGGCGCGACGGCCGAGACAGGCACCCAGCCGGATTCGGCGCCGCAGGTCCCGTTGAAGACGTCGTCGTCGTCGGCCGCCGCGATGATCTTGCTGAAGGAGGTCAGCGGCGTGCCCACGATGTCCACGCCGCGCACGACCTCGTCGGGCCTGCCGTCGGGGTAGACGCGGTAGACCAGGAGCGGCATGACCTTGAAGGACTGCGGCCCCTGGCGCTGGGTCCCGGTGAAGCCCCCGGAGATGTCCTCGAAGACGAGCCCGTAGGGCTTCTTCTGGCGGCGGATCTCCTCGATGAGCTTCTCGCGCAGCCGCGGGTAGGGCACCTTCTCGGCGGCGGTGACGATGAGGTTGCCCATGCGCGGGATGACGCCGAAGCCGGGGGAGCGTCGGCCGTGGCCGTTGCTGTGATCGAAGCCTTTGACGGGGAGGCGCGACATGAGGAAGGTCTTGAGGACGCCGTTCTCGATGAGGGAGACGCGCCGGGCGGGGACGCCTTCGTCGTCGTAGCGGTAGGACCCGCGCAGGAAGGTCCGGCCGAAGCGCTCGCGCAGGGGGTCGTCGACGACGCTGAGGAAGGGCGCGACGACCTCCTTGCCGAGCATCTTCGTGAAGGTCTGTCCCTCGTCCTCCATGCGCTGGCGGTGGCCCTCGAGGCGGTGGCCGAGGATCTCGTGGAAGTAGACGCCCGTGGCGCGGGCGCGGATGATGGCCGGGCCGGTGTAGGGCTCGACGAGGGGGGCTCCGCGCAGGGCCTTGAGCTCGTCGGCCGCGCGCCGCAGGTCGGAGAGCATGAGGTCCTCGGAGGGGAGGTCGCCGACGGAATCCCCGTCGTAGCTCTTCGTGCGCTCGAGGTCCATGCCGTCCTCGGTGCGGCTGGAGAGCGAGTAGCTCAGGCGCACGAAGCGGTTGCCGTCGGCGACGCGGGTCCCCTCGCTGGTGAGCGTCCAGCGGTTCTCGGTGCGCAGGGAGAGGCGGACGCCGGAGTCGAAGACGAAGGGGTAGGCCTTGATCGCCGCGCTCAGGCGGCGCAGGCGGCCCCGCCAGGGCTCGAGGTCGAAGACGGGGGCCGCGACCAGTGCGAAGCCGGTCGCGGGGGGCTCGAGGGAGAAGTCGTCGGACTTGTCCTCCTCCTCGGCGGTGACGGCCTTGTTGGTGGCGACCTTCGTGTAGCGCTGGACGGCGTCCTTGTAGGCGTCCTCGGTGCGCAGCCAGAGGTCGGTCCGCAGGCCCGCTTCGTCGTCGTCGACGCTGAGCTCGGTGAAGTGCTGCTGTCCCTGCCCTTCGGACCAGGACTCCTTGCCCTTGATCTGGTGGGTGTTGTCGAGCTTCCGGTCCCCGACGCGCACGTCCACGTCGACGCTGCGGTAGTGGTGCTCGGCCTCGCCGGTCAGCGCTCCGACGTAGGCGGTGACGTCGAGGGTGCGGACGTCGCGCACCTGGTAGCCGAGGTAGTAGAGCGGGGCCTTCTCCGCCTTCTGCAGACCCTTGAAGGCGCGCGCGAGCTCGGTCTCGACCGCCCGCATCATCGGGTCGGGGCCCGTCGGAGCCGCTCCCGAGGAGGCGGCGGACGCCGGAGCGGGGAGGAGCAGGAGGAGCGTCAGAAGGGTGGAGAGCATGTGCCGAGCATAGCTAATTTCCGCGCGACCCAGCGCGGTCGATAGGCGCAAAGGACCCAGGAACTCAAGCCGCTCCAAAGGACCCCCCTCGGGGGGGCCCTAGGACCGCCGCATGGTGGGTCGAATGTTTCGCCCTCCTTGGGCCCTCCGACCCGAACGCTTTGCGCGAAGCCTCCCTATAATAAGGCCAGCAGACTCCGTGCGGGTCTGCGCAGGAGACTGAATCATGGACAAAGCCAAGCGCATCCTCGCCGGCGGACTCTCCGCGGCCCTCCTCCTCCTCTCCCCCGGCTTCGGCCCCTACAGCGCCCTCGCCCAGACCGTCACCGGACGCGTCTCCGCGGTCCCGACCGGCGCGGGCATGACCGGCGCGGTCGGCGTCGTCTCCACCGTGAAGGTCTCGGGCGGGCTCCAGCTGACGCCGGGCATCGGCGGCTCCCTGGCCACGATCGTGCCGGGCGCGTCGCCGGTCGTGCGCACCGCGGTAATCCCCGGCAAGACGGCGGCGGCCTTCACCGGGGTCCGCTACGACGCCGGCGCCGTCCGCGCCGAATATAAGAAGGGTTCCTCGCAGAAGGGGGGGATGCCGGTCGAGAAGCCGGCGAAGGACGACGGCCCGGACTCGACGAACGGCACCGACGACCTCGGCAACCCGAGCCGCCGGGACAACGACGACGGCCCCGACTCGGTCTCGGACGGCTCGGACAACGACCGCTCGGGCAACGACGGCCTCTTCAAGTCCTTCTTGAAGGACTCGAAGGCCTTCGCGGCGCTCAAGGCCGTCTTCTCCAAGAGCTCCAAGAACGGCAAGAGCATGCCGGTCGAAGAGCCGGCCGGGGACGACGGCCCCGACGGCACCGACGGCCTCGACGACCTCGGCAATCCGCGCCGCGGGACCGATCGCGGCGGCCCCGACGACGTCTGGGACGGCTCGGACAACGACCGCTCGGGCAACGACGGGCTCTTCGCCACCCTCGACTTCGCCAAGAGCTCTTCGAAGAACGACAAGAGCATGCCGGTCGAGAAGCCGGGCAGGGACGACGGCTACGACGGGAGCCGCAACATCGACGACCTGGGCAACCCGAGCCGCCGCGACAACAACGACAACCCCGACTCGGTCTGGGACGGCTCGGACAACGACCGCTCGGGCAACGACGGGCTCTTCACCCCGGTGCTCAAGGGCGTCCGGCTGCTCTTCGGACGCCCCGTCGACCCGGTCCCCCCCGGCAACAATCGAGGGGGGGGAGGCGGGGGAGGCGCTCCACGCGTACGCCTGTTCGGGTACGCGGCGCCCATCCTCCTCGGTGGGGCGGCGGCCATCGCTTCGGCGGCGGCCGCGCTCACTCCGATGACGATGGTCGCCGTGTACCTCGGGCTCGTCGTACCCTCCCTGGTCCTCCATGAGATGGGGCACGCCCTCGCCGCCGACATCCTCGGCGACTCGAGCGCCCGGCAGGCCGGCCGGCTCGGCTTCGGGTTCCGGGACCTCCTCACCCACATCGACCCGCTCTTCACCGTCGTCATCCCCGTGGCCGGCATCCTCCTCAGCATGAATTTCCTCGGCGTCCCGCTCCTCATCGGCGGCGCCCGCCCGGTGCAGGTGCAGTCGGGACGCTTCGCCGACCCCGTCCGCGACATGGGGGTCGTCGCCGCGGCCGGGCCGCTGGTCAACTTCCTCCTCGCCGCGGGCTTCGGCGGCGCCTACGCCCTGCTCTCCGCGGTCGGCGCCGTCGCGGTGCTTCCCGCCCTCGCGCTCGGCGTCTGGTTCAACGTGATGCTCGGCGTCTTCAACATGCTGCCGACCACCTTCTTCGGCGCCGCGATGCTCGACGGCGGCCACGTGGCCCGCGCGCTGGCCAAGAAGGCCTTCGGCGAGACTTTCGCGCTCCGGGTCTTCGGCGGGCCCGACGGCTCGATGAGCGCGACGACCCGCGTCCTGCACGCGGTCGGCTTCATCGCCGCCCTCTCCGCGTTCGGCAACGGCCTCTACGCCCTCATCAACGGCCTGGCCGGCGGGCTCCTGCCCGGCGGCTCCCCGTCGTTCATCGAGGCCTCGTCGCTGCTGCCCGGACTCGCCGCGCTCGGAGCCCTGCTCGGCCGCATCGTCTCCCACGGCTCCGACGACGACGTCCTGCCGCCCGCCGAGCCCGGCGCCGAGATGCCGGTCCCCGTGGACCTCATCGTCCGCTTCGAGGGCGCGCCCAGGGCGCTCACCCAGGACCTGCACATGAGCTTCGTGCGCGGCTCGGCCTTCGGCGCCCGCGGGTACACGCAGGCCTACCGCACCGCCCAGGCCGCCATCGTCGGCGACCTCGAGAACGTGGGCCTCGACGCGATGACGCTCGCCTCCTACGGCGCCACCCCGATCGCGACCTATCGCCGCATCAACGCGGCCACGCTCCGCGTCCCCGCCGACTCCTCCGCCGCGCTCCGCGCCGAGCTCGAGCGCCGGGGCTTCAAGGTCTATGACAACGCGGTCCGCCGCATCTATCCCCCGGTCGAGGAGCCGAACCGGCCCGAGGAGGGCTCGCCCGCGGCCCGCGGCGCCGTCACCATCCCCGAGACGCTGAAGCTCTCGACCATGGACCAGGTCCACGCGCTCGCGCGCGCGAGCTGGGGCGCGCCGGCCATCGAGATGGGCTTCTTCGGCAAGCTCGCGATGAGCATCCTCAGCCGCTTCGGCCTCGCCGACCTCCCGCAGCCGCGCATCGCCGTCATCGACACGGGCACCGACACCCGCCATAAGATGCTCAAGGGCGTGCGCAACATCAACGCCACGGGCGGGCAGGGGACCGAGGGCTGGTCGCCGGAGGCCTCCGAGGAGAACAACGACGACAACGGGCACGGCACCTGGGTCACCTCGATGGTTCGGGCCTTCGCCCCCTGGACCACGAACATCACGCACTACAAGGCCTTCCGGGGCGGCAGCGCGACCACCGACGACATCCTCAAGGCGCTCACCGTGGCCGGCAACGACGGCGCCCTCGTCATCTCCAACTCCTGGGGCGACGACGAGGGCGATCCCGAGGGGCCGGACACCCTGCTCGTGAGGAAGCTCGCCGAGGAGGGCCATGTCATGGTCTTCGCGGCCGGCAACGCGGGCTCGGGGAAGAACACGGTCGGCGCGCCGGCCATCACCTACTACCGCGACCCCAAGACCGGGGCCCCGCGCGTCCTCGCGGTGGCCGCCACCGGCCGCGACGGGAAGGTCGTCTACTTCTCCTCGCGCGGCAAGGGCAGCCCCGTCACCTCGCGGGACCCCAAGTATAAGGACTGGCCGCAGCGGCCCGACCTCGCCGAGGAGGGCTCCAACACCGAGGGCGCCTGGCCCACGAACCAGCGGCCGGGGCGCGTGGACCCCGTCTTCGGGCCGGTCAGCGCCATCTCGGGCACCTCGATGTCCACCCCCAAGATCGCCGGGACCATCGCGATGCTCGCCCAGTTCTTCGGCGTCACCGAGGTCGGCGAGAAGCTCGACCTCATCGTCAACGCGGTCATGAGCACGCTCGTCAACCCGCTCGGGCAGAAGCCCGACGACATCGGCCTGGGCTTCAACTCCGTCTTCGCCGCCTACACCGAGATCGCCAAGACGCTCGAGCCGGTCACGCCCAAGCTCATCGCGCGGCTCCTGCTCGGGATGACGACGCTGTCCGCCGCGCGTCAGGCGCGCCTCGACGCCGCCGCCGCCGTGCCCGCCGAGGTCCTCGACGAATATCGGCGCATCCGTGGGGAGATCGGGGGCGCCGGCGCGCACCTTGCGCTCGTGCAGGAGCTCGGCATGCCGCCCACGGGCGCCGACGCGGTCCTCGCGGGCTACCTCCTCTCCGGCGCCGCGCGCGCGGCCCAGCTCGAGCGGCAGCACCCCGGCCTGCGCTACCGGACCTCCCTGGGCGGACGCGTGCGCCTCAAGCTGCGGGGATTGATCTAGGACAATGCGCTGAAAGCGCGCAAACGCTAAACTCAGGATAGAAACCATGTCCACCGCCACCAAGACCACCATCCTTCTCGTCGACGACGACCGCCATTTCCTCGAGACCCTGACCGACGCCATGTCCCTCAAGGACGCGGAGGTCCACGGCGTCTCCTCCTGCTCCGAGGCTCTCACGCACCTGCAGGCGGGGCACGTCCCCTCGGCCATCCTCCTCGACGTCCTGCTTCCCGACATGCACGGCTTCGAGTTCTGCCGCCTCCTCAAGCGCTCCCCGCGCTGGAAGAAGATCCCCGTGGTCCTGCTCTCGGCCAAATACACGGAGCCGGCCGACCGCGCCGAAGGGCTCCTCTGCGGGGCCGACGCCTATCTCTCCAAGCCGGTGCACCCGAACACGATCCTCGACGAGATGGACTACCTTCTTGACAGGACGCGCTGACCCCTGCTAATATCGTTCCGTCGTCGACGCTGACCGTCCGCGCTCACTGCCGCAAACGCCGAGCCCTGCCCCCAGACACCACCATACCGTCCCGCCGAGGAGACTCCTCTAAAATGGCCGAACTCCAGCTGACCGACGATAGTTTCGAGAAGGAAGTCCTGAAGAACCCCCAGCCCATCCTCGTGGATTTCTGGGCCCCCTGGTGCGGCCCCTGCCGGATGCTCTCGCCCATCATCGACGAGCTCGCCAAGGAGTTCGCGGGCAAGGTGCGCGTCGCGAAGCTCAACACCGACGACCATCCCAACGCGGCCAGCCGCTTCAACATCTCGGCCATCCCCACCCTGCTCGTCTTCAAGAACGGGAAGGTCGAGCACCAACTCGTCGGCGTGCACTCGAAGGCCGACATCAAGAAGATCCTGGACCAGGTTGCGGGCTAGAGGGATCGTCGCCGCGGCCGCCCTCCTCGCGCTGAGCGCGGCCGCCTGCCGGAAGCCGGAGGCCGTCGAGCCGCCCGAGAGGGCCCCGGCGAAGGCCGAAGCCCCGGCCGCCCCGGCGTTCGAGCTCAAGGGTCTCGGAGGCGGGACGGTCCGCCTCGAGGACCTGCGCGGGAAGGTGGCGCTCGTGGACTTCTGGGCCACCTTCTGCGAGCCCTGCCGCGAATCCATGCCCGAGCTGCAGGCCCTTTACGCGCGCAGGAAAGGGCAGGGCTTCACGGTGCTGGGCGTGAGCATGGACGCCTATCCCGGAGAGGTGGGGGCGTTCGTGAAGGCGCTCAAGGTGGACTACCCCATCGCGCTCGACCCGGAGAACCGGACCCGCGCGCCCTGGGGGGTGCGCGGCCTGCCGACCGCGGTGCTGCTCGACCGCGAGGGCCGCATCCGGCGCCGCTGGCTCGGGACCGACGAGTCCGCGGCCCGGGAGATGGAGGAAGCCGTCGCCGCGCTGCTCAAAGAGGAAGCCCGCTGAACTTTCCGCCGCATCCCCGCAGATGAGAACCGAAGGCCGCATCTACCTCGTGGACGCCCACGCCTACCTGCACCGGGCCTACCACGCCATGCCCCCGCTCAAGAACGCGGCGGGCGAGCCCGTCGGCGCCCTCTTCGGCTTCGCGAAGACCCTGCTCGGACTCATCCGGCGGGAGAAGCCCGACTACTTCGCGGTCTGCTTCGACGCCCCCGGCCCGACCTTCCGGCATAAGAAGTTCGAGCAGTACAAGGCCACGCGCAAGCCGACCGAGCCCGACCTCAAGAGCCAGCTCAAGCTCTCGCGCGAGCTCACGGCCGCCATGGGCCTGCCCTGCGCCGAGCTCTCCGGCTGGGAGGCCGACGACATCATCGCCACGCTCTCGCGCCGCGCCGTCGCCGCCGGCCTCGAGGTCGTCGTCGTGAGCGGCGACAAGGACGCGCTCCAGCTCGTGGGCGGCCCGGTGAAGGTGCTCAACGAGGCCAAGGGCGTCGTCTACGACCCCGGACGGGTCTCCGAGAAGTTCGGAGTGCCGCCGGAGCGGATCGTCGACTATCTGGCCATCGTGGGGGACTCCTCCGACAACGTCCCCGGCGTGCCCGGCATCGGTCCCGTGGGCGCGGTGAAGCTCTTGATCCGCTTCGGCTCGCTCGACGCGGTCATCGAGGCGGCGAAGAAGGGCGATCCCGCCATCCCGGCGAAGGCCGCGGCGTCCCTGCGCGAGAACGAGGAGAAGGTCCGCTTCGGCCGCGAGCTCGTCACGCTCGACGCCGACGCGCCGGTCCCTCTCGAGGTTTCCTCCTGCCGTCTCGACTTTCGCCCGCGTCCCGAGCTCTCCGGCCTGCTCGAGCGCTTCGAGTTCCACAGCCTGCGCCGTGAGCTGGGCGTCGGCGCCGCGGTCCCCGCGGTCCCGGCGAAGGGCGCGGAGCCCGCGCCCTCCGCGCTGAAGATCGTCCCGGCGAAGGAGCTTCTGAAGGCCGCCGCGAAGGCCGAGGTCTTCGGCCTCGAGGCCGCGGCCGCGGAAGGCGACCTGCTCGACGCGGGGGGCTGCACGCTCGCCCTCGCCCTGCCCGACGGACGCGCCGCGCACTTCGGGACCGCCGAACTCCGGACCCACCGCGCCGCGCTCGCGGAGCTGCTCTCCGGAGCGGCCCTCAAGTGCGCCTACGACCTCAAGGACGCCGGGCGCCTGCTTTCCTCGGCCGGTCTCGAGCTTTCCGGCCCCGTCTTCGACTGCCGCCTCGCCGCCTGGTGCCTCGACCCCGGGCGCGAGCGCCTCGACCTCCACGCCCTGCTCGGCTCCCGCCCCGGGCCTCAGCTCGAGGAGAAGCCCTCTCCGGAAGCCCGCGCCGCCGCGCTTCCCGCGCTCGCCGCCGCGCTCCGCGCCGACCTCGAGGCGGGGGGGCTGCTCAAGGTCTACGAGGGACTCGAGCTTCCGCTCATCGCCATCCTCGCGGACATGGAGCGCGCCGGCATCGCCCTCGACGTCGAGTACCTCCAGGGCCTGCGCGAGGAGTTCGCGGAGGTCCTTTCCGGTCTGCAGAAGGAGACCGACGCGCTCGCGGGCTGCGAGACCAACCTCAACTCCCCGAAGCAGATCGGGGAGCTGCTCTACGGGAAGCTCGGCCTCAAGCCCTTCAAGAAGACCAAGGGCGGCGCCGCCTCCACCGACGAGGAGTCCCTGCAGGCGCTGGCCGCCGAGCACCCCGTACCGGCGAAGATCCTCGCCTACCGCGAGGTCGCGAAGCTCCAGTCCACCTACGTCGAGGGCCTGCTCTCCAAGGTCAGTCCCTCCACGCGCCGGGTGCACACCCACTTCGAACAGACCGGCACCGCGACGGGGAGGCTCTCGAGTCAGGACCCCAACCTCCAGAACATCCCCGTGCGAACGCCGCTGGGTCAGAAGATCCGGCGCGCCTTCGTCGCCGGGAAGGGCCGGGTCCTGCTCTCGGCCGACTACTCGCAGATCGAGCTGCGCGTGCTCGCCCATCTCTCCGGCGACCCCGCGCTGCGCGCGGCTTTCTCCGGGGGGGAGGACGTCCACCGGCGCACCGCCGCCGAGGTCTTCGGCGTGAAGGAAGCCGAGGTCACCCGGGAGATGCGCCGCCGCGCCAAGGCCGTCAACTTCGGCATCATCTACGGCCAGACGCCGCACGGCCTCTCGCGGGAACTCGGCATCCCGATGGCCGAAGCCAAGGACGTCATCGAGCGCTACTTCGCCCGCTACAAGGGCGTGAAGACCTGGATCGAGAAGACGCTCGAGGAGGCGCGCCGCGAGGAGTCCGTGCGCACCCTCTTCGGCCGCGTCCGACGCCTGCCCCAGATCAACGAACGCAACTTCAACGTGCGCAGCTTTACGGAACGCGCCGCCGTGAACACCCCCATCCAGGGCACCGCCGCCGACCTCATCAAGGCCGCGATGATCGCCGTCCACGCGGGCCTCGCGAAGCAGGCGGGCGGGAAGGCGCGGCTGCTCCTGCAGGTGCACGACGAGCTGCTCTTCGAGCTGCCCGAAGGCGCGCTCGAGCCCTTCGCCCGCTGGGTGAAGGGGGAGATGGAGGGGGCCGTGCGGCTCGAGATCCCCGTGCTCGTGGACCTCAAGGCCGGCGCGGACTGGCGGGACATGGAGAAGCGCTCATGAGCAGGAGTCTCGAGCACGCGCCCCTGGACTTCGGCCGGATGTCCTCGACGCTCAAGGCGCTCATCGTCGCGAATCTGGTCATCTACGGCCTGGGCCTCCTCGTGGGCGGGGATTTCACCCGCCTTTTCGGGCTGGTGCCCGCGAAGGTCGTCGAAGGGCGCTGGGTCTGGCAGCCCTTCACCTACCTCTTCCTGCACGGCGGCTTCGTCCACCTCCTCTTCAACCTGCTCGCGCTCTGGATGTTCGGCATCTCGGTGGAGGCGGCCTGGGGGCCTCGCGAGTTCCTGCGCTACTACTTCATCTGCGGCGTCGGCGCCGGGCTCGTGAACATCGCCGTCGCGCCGCACTCGCTGGTGCCGATCATCGGGGCCTCCGGGGCGATCTACGGCCTGCTCGTGGCCTTCGCCATGCTCTACCCGGAGGCGGTGGTCTACCTCTACGGCTTCTTCCCGGTGAAGGCCAAGCACATGGCGATCCTCTTCGGCCTCGTCGAGTTCTTCGCCGGCGCCGCGGACTTCACCCCCGGGGTCGCGCGCCTGGCGCACCTGGCCGGCATGGTCATCGGCTTCGTCTACATCCGCTGGTGGTGGATCATGAAGATCCGCGCCAAGGCGCTGGTGGGGGACCTCATGCCCCGGGGCCCCGTGCCCGTCGAGCGCGCCGCCCGGCCGGCGCCGCGCAAGCCGCGGCGGGCGCCGCTCATGGTCCGCACGCAGGAAGAGGAGATGGCCGAGGTCGACCGCATCCTCGACAAGATCCTCGAGCACGGCGAGTCCGCGCTCACCGACGACGAGCGCGCGACCCTGCGCCGCCATAAGCCGGGAGGGGACGCGTGAAGGCCCGCCGCTCCCTGAGCGTCGGACTCACCGGCGGCATCGCCGCGGGCAAGAGCGCGGCCCTCTCGGCCTTCGCGTGCCGCGGCGCCTGGACCCTCTCGCTCGACGCGCTCGCGCACGAGCTCTCGCGCAAGGGCGGCCCCCTTCATCGGAGCATCCTGCGCGCCTTCGGGCGCGGCGTCCTCGCCGGGGACGGGACGCTCGACCGGGCGCTCCTCGCGCGGCGCGTCTTCGCCGACCGCCGTCTCCTCGCCCGGCTGGAACGCTCGACGCACCCGCTCCTGCTCGCCGAGATGCGCCGGCGACTCGCGCGCTGCCGCGCCGAGGTGGCCGTCGTGGACGTTCCCCTGCTCTTCGAGAAGGGTTTGGGGAAGGATTTCGACCTGACCGTGCTCGTCGCCGCGCCGGAGCGCGTGCGGCTCGCGCGCGCCGTCGGCCGCGGCATGACGCGCGCCGACGCGCTGCGACGCCTGCGCAGCCAGTGGCCGCAGGCGCGCCGGGAGAAGCTCTCGGACGTCGTGCTGGAGAACGCCGGAAGCCTCACGTCGCTGAGGAGCGCCGTTGCGGAGTGCCACGAGGCCTTCCGCCTGATGGCGCGATCCCGATGAAAGACAAAGACCCGAAGGAGACCGACCCCATGGAGACGACCCCCGCCCCCGCCCAGAAGACCACGAGCGGCTCGTCCGCGCCAGCGGACAACACGAAGCAGCTCGACGTCTCGGCGCTCAGCAAGCGCACCATCGCCGACCTGCTCAAGCTCGGCGAGGAGATGAAGCTCGAAGGCATCTCGGGCCTGCGCAAGCAGGAGCTCATCGTGAAGCTCCTCGAAGGCCAGGCCAAGCGCAACGGCACCATCTACGACGAAGGGGTGCTCGAGGTCCTGCCCGACGGCTTCGGCTTCCTGCGCTCGCCCGACTACAACTACCTCCCGGGTCCCGACGACATCTACGTCTCCCCCTCGCAGATCAAGAAGTTCGGCCTGCGCAAGGGCGACACGGTGGCCGGCTACGTGCGCGGCCCCAAGGACGGGGAGCGCTTCTTCGCGCTGCTGCAGGTCTCCAGCATCAACGGCGTGCCGGGCCAGGACCTCCAGTCCCGGATGGTCTTCGACAACCTGACGCCGCTGCACCCGAACAAGCGCTTCAACCTCGAGACGACCAAGAGCGAGCTCACCACGCGCCTGCTCGACCTCATCTGCCCCATCGGCAAGGGGCAGCGCGCGCTCATCGTCTCTCCGCCGAAGGCCGGCAAGACCATCATGCTGCAGAAGATCGCCAACGCGGTCGCGATCAACCACCCCGAGTGCGTCCTCATCGTCCTGCTCATCGACGAGCGCCCCGAGGAGGTCACCGACATGCGGCGCTCGGTCAAGGGCGAGGTCGTGGCCTCGACCTTCGACGAACCCGCCGACCGGCACGTGCAGGTCGCCGAGATGGTCATCGAGAAGGCCCGCCGCCAGGTCGAGATGGGCAAGGACGTCGTCATCCTGCTCGACTCGATCACGCGCTTGGCGCGCGCCTTCAACACGGTGACCCCGTCCTCCGGCCGCGTCCTCTCGGGCGGCCTCGAGGCGACCTCGCTGCAGCGCCCCAAACGCTTCCTGGGCGCCGCGCGCAGCATCGAGGAGGGCGGCTCGCTGACCATCATCGCCACCTCGCTCATCGACACCGGCTCGCGCATGGACGAGGTCATCTTCGAGGAGTTCAAGGGCACCGGCAACTCGGAAGTGGTCCTCGACCGCAAGCTCGCCGACCGCCGCGTGTTCCCCTCGATCGACATGAACCGCTCCGGCACCCGCAAGGAGGAGCTGCTGCTCTCCGAGGACGAGCTCAACAAGGTCTGGATCCTGCGCAAGATCCTGGCCCCGCTGAACTCGGTGGAGGCGATGGAGCTCCTGCACGACAAGCTCCTGACCACGAAGTCCAACAAGGACTTCCTGAAGTCGATGGAATTGTCGAGCATGTAAGTCGTTCGTCCGAAGCGGAAAGGGCCGGGGCGCGAGCCCCGGCCCTTTTTTCACCGGGTCCGGATCCCGCTCGGTCGCGATGATCATGCGGGCGATCCGATTTGTATAGCTTTGCAGGAGGGCGTCAACCGGGAGGGATAGACCCTCTTTCCCTGGGATCCTGGGTATTTCCTCCGTTTCGCCATGGGCGTTCTTCTGTTTCACTATCCCCATGAACACCCAGTCCTCGGCGCCTCGTCCCCTTCGTCTCCTCGCCGCCATCCTTCTCCTCTGCCCCTCGGCCGCCTGGGCCCAGGTCGTCGCGGCCCCGGTCGCGGCGCCGGTCGCGCCGCCGGCCGCGGCGTTCGCGGCCGCGCAGCCCCTCGCGGCGTCCACGGTCCTCCTGCCGCTCTCGACGGCGGAAGCGTCGCTGCGCTTCGCGGAATTCTTCGCGGCGCCCTGGCCGGATATGAAGTCGCTGCTGCCCGCTCTGCCTTCCCTGCACGATCCCGCAGTGGCGCGCATCTACACGGAAGCCGTGGAGAGACTGCTGAAGACCCCCGGCAACGCGACCCTCGAGCCGCGGCGGGCGTTCAAGCTTGCGGTCCTGCGCTCCCCCGTGCTGCAGGCGGCGCTGCCCGAGAAGCTGCGCGAAGCCGTGGCCGCCGAGCAGGAGAAGATCGATCGGCAGCGCTGGACCAAACTGAGCGCGGAGATCGAAGACACCGTCAGCGGATGGACCGCGGGCGAGGATGCCGCGGTCCCGTTCGATCCGGCGCCGAGCCCGCTCGGGTCGGCGAACGCCCTGGTCCTCGCGCAGCCTCTGGGCGCTTCGGTCGCGGCGGATGAGGGGCTGGGCTCGCGGCTCTTCGTCGCGCTTCCTTCCCGCGTGCGGTCATCTTTGGCGCGGCGGAGCCCGGGGTTGCGCGCCGCCCAGATAAGCTCCCTGTCGCGCGAGATCGCCGCCCTGCTGCCGGAGGAGTCCTTCGCCGCGATGGCGTCGCTGCCGCAGACCTCTCAGGATTACATCGTCGGGGACATGCTTCCCAAGGCGCCCGAGGCGGCCGAATCCGCGGTACGCGAGATCGCGCGGCATCCGGAGTGGCCCGACTATATGGTCAACGGCGCCCGATCCGATGCGGACAAGCAGGCTTGGTTCGTGCGGCTCGCGGACGTCAAGGCCAAGCTCGAGGAGCTCGCCTCGCTGCAGAACGAGGACGACCCCGCGCGGGAACGGGCGATGGTGCAGCTCGGGCTGGGCGTGCTTCACGCGTTCTCCTACGGATTCGCCGGAGGCTTGAAACATCGCCATCCCGACGCGGGGCACGATTCCCTCTCCGGCGGCGACCGCGCCTTCGCCGATCTCGCGACCGCGCATCTGCGCAGCGCCCTCGCCCTCTTCGAGGGGGCCGGACAGGAGGACGCCGCGCTGCTCACGCGCTTCCTGCTGGGGAAGCATGCGATCAACGGACGCGTCGCCTACTCGAATCCCGGGCTTTACGAGCGGAGCGGCCGGAAAGTGCCCGAGGAGCCGGAAGCCTTCTCGTACGAGGCGCTCGCCGGAGAGATGCTGAGCTCCGTCCTGTCGACGCTGGGGCCCGGGGCCGCGGGCGCGGGGCATAAGCTGCGGGAGCTGTATTTCGAGACGCTCTACTTCATGGAGATGCTGGGATCCAGCGGGCGTGAGCCGGATCTCAACCCGTTCAGGCTCAGAGGTCCGCGCGCGGACCCGGAGCGCCGCGCCCAGGCGCTGAGGGACCTGCTTACCGACTATCTGCTCGGCGCGCCGGCCGAGCGCATCGAGGCTCAGCTCTCCGCCGGTCATCGATACGCTCTCATCGAAAGGCTGCTCGGGAAACTGCGCTGGGCGCTCCAGGACCTGGGAGACACCCGGCTGCGCGACGCGCTGTTCGAGCATCCCGGCCGGCGGCTCACTTATGCGCGTCTCATTGAGATCCTCATCGCGGACGCCGACTGCGAGCGGCTGCGATCGATCAGCGCCGCCCTGCCCGGGCCGGGCGCTGTTCGCGCGCTCAGCGGAGAGGCCGCCGGGCATTGAGGCATCCGGCGCCGGAGGCATGCTTATTGCGATATAATCCCTCGATGATGGAGCGCGACGAGACCGGATCGGAAGAAGACTTCTCCAAGCTGCTCGGCGACTCGCTCAAGGACGGCGAGAAGACCTACGACGCGGGCGACCGCGTGCGCGCGGAGATCCTCACGCTCGGCGGCGAGGACGCCATCGTCGCGCTCGGCCCGGGCAAAGAGGGCGTCGTGGCCTCCGGCGAGCTGGCCGGCCGCAAGACCGGCGAGAGCGTGGACCTGTTCGTGACCTCGGTCCGGCCCCATGAGATCCGCCTGTCGGTCCATCCGACGGACAAGAACATCGCCCAGGACCTCCGGGAGGCGTTCGAGACCCGACGTCCCGTCGAGGGCCGCGTCGCCGAGGTCTGCAAGGGCGGCGTGCGCGTGAGCGTCCGCGGTAAGAGCGCGTTCTGCCCCATCAGCCAGCTCGACCTCAAGCGCGTCGAGACGGGAGCGGAGTTCGTGGGCCAGACGCTCGCCTTCCGCATCACGGAGTGGGCCGAGGGGGGGCGCAGCGTCGTGCTCTCGCGCCGCAAGCTCCTCGAGGAGGAACAGGTCCGCGCCGTCGCCGACTTCTTCGAGCGCAACCCCGAAGGGTCGGTCGTGACGGGGACCGTCACGCGCCTCGAGAAGTTCGGCGCGTTCATCGAGCTGCTGCCCGGCGTCGAGGGGCTCGCCCACGTCTCGGAACTCGCCTGGTCGCGCGTCGAATCGCCCTCCGACCTGCTGGGCGTCGGCCAGAGCGTCTCCGCCAAGCTCCTCAAGCGCGAAACGGTCGAAGGCCGCCTCAAGATCTCGCTGTCGCTCAAGCAGGCGACGCAGAAGCCCGCGGCCGGCTCGGCCGCCGCCGATCCGTGGGCGAAGTACGCCGCGGGCCAGGTCCACGAGGGCAAGGTCACGCGCAAGGAGCCCTACGGCCTGTTCGTGCAGCTCGAGCCCGGCGTCGTCGGCCTCCTCCACCAGTCGAGGACCGTCGACGACCCCGAGTTCCAGCTGGAACGCCGGAAGGTCGGCGACGCGCTCACGGTGGAGGTCGTCGAGGTCAAACTCGAGGAGCGCCGCATCTCCCTGGGGTTGCCGCGCGACCCGGACGCCGAGGAGTGGCTGCGGCGCCCGCAGGAGGGCGAGACCTTGTCCAACTCCCTGGCCGAGCAGTTCAAGGCCGCGCTCGCCAAGAGCAGCCGCGGAGCTGAGCGCCGCGCGCGGCCGGGCCGGGACGCTCGTCCCGGCCCTTCTCTTGCTCCCGGACTTTGAGCGATAATGGAGCGTCGGAAGGGGTGACATGAAGTTCCTGTTCGTGCTGCTGTTCACGGCCGCTTCCGGGAGCGCCGCCCAGGCCGCGACGGGCAGCGCGTTCAACCCGGACATCTCCGTCATCGGGCAATTTCTGGGCGCCGCCGGCAACGGGAGCAAGGAACCGCGGCCGTTCAATCTCAAGGAGGCGGAGATCGGCCTGCAGTCCGTCGTGGACCCCTACGCCCGGGCGGACTTTTTCCTGAGCGCGAATCCCGAGGGCTTGGAGGTGGAAGAAGGCTACCTCACCTGGCTCACGCTTCCCTGGGGACTCCAGGCCCGGGCCGGGAAGTTTCGGATGGAGTTCGGCAAGTTCAACAGGACGCACCCCGGCGAGACGCCCTTCGCCGACCGCCCCCTGGCCGCGGCCGCGTTCCTCGGCGACGAGGGGCTCAGCGAGGCGGGGGGGCACGTCAGCTGGCTCGTCCCGAACCCGCTGGACCTCTTCCTCCAGCTCGACGCCCAGGTCGCCAACGGGCCCGCAGCCGACCGGAGCCCGGCCTTCGCTGAGGGGCGCAAGCGCGACCTCCTTTATCTGACCCACGCGAGCCTCTATGCCGACCTTACGCGCGCGCAGAACGTCGCGGCCGGGCTCTCCTACGCGCACGGGCCCGACGGGGCCACCTTCGACTCCGTCAGCCAGTCGTCGCACGCCCTCGGCACGGACCTCTTCGGGGTGGACTTCACCTATCGCTGGCGGGAGCCCTCGGACAAGGACCGGTCCCTGACCTGGCAGACGGAGTACTACTGGGCGAACCGCGAGGCGGTGGACCCCGCGGACGCCGCGCGCAAGCAGGACGCCTGTCCCTGGGGCGTCTTCACCTACGCGGATTGGCAGTTCGCCCGGCGATGGCACGCGGGTGCGCGCTACGACTACACGAAGCTCGTCTCGAACACCCAGCGTCGCCGGGGGGAGCTGGCCTTCCTGACCTTCACGCCGACGGAGTTCAGCCTGCTCAGCCTCCAGGGCAAGCACGTCCTCAACGAGTTCGATCAGCATGAGTGGACGATGTTCTTCAAGTTGACCTTCAACATCGGTCCGCATGGAGCCCACCCGTTCTGATATGAGAAAGACACTCCTTTCCTCCTGCGTCGTGCTGCTCCTGCCCTGCTCCTCGTGGGCGGTACTCCGGGTCGTCACGACCACGCAGGACCTGGCGGCGCTCGCCCGGGCGGTGGGCGGAGACCGGACGGAGGTCTCGGCCATCGCGGGGGGCGACGAGGACCCGCACTTCGTCCAGGCCAAACCCAGCTACATCCTGAAGCTCAAGCGCGCCGACCTCTTCATCCAGGTGGGGCTCGAACTCGAGCTCGGCTGGGCGCCGACCCTGCTCAACTCCGCGCGCAACGCGAAGATCCTTCCCGGGAGCGCGGGCTTCATGGAGGCCTCGGCCGGCTGCGACATCCTGGATCTGCCCGGCGGGCAGGTCACCCGCGCCGAGGGCGACGTCCATCCCTTCGGCAATCCCCACTATTGGCTCTCCCCCGAAAACGGCGGGGTCATCGCCCGGAACATCGCCGCGAAGCTCAGGGCCCTCGATCCGGAGCATGCCGCGGCCTATGACGGGAACCTCGCGGCCTTTCTGTCCCGGCTCGACGCGGCGCGCAAGCGATGGTCGGCCGAGGCCGCCCGCCTCAAGGGCGTCGAGGTCGTCACCTATCACCGCTCCTGGCCCAACTTCGCGAAGAGCTTCGGCCTCGAAATCGTGGATTACGTGGAGCCCAAGCCGGGCATCCCTCCTTCGCCGAAGCATACGATCGAGCTTATCCGGAAGATCCGGAGCCGGAAGATCCGCCTCATCATCATGGAACCTTACTTCGACCTCTCCGCTCCCCGTCACATCGCGAAGGAGTCCGGAGCCGCGGTCCTCGTCCTGCCGCCTTCGGTCGGCGGCGCGAAGGGGATCGAGGACTACATCGGCCTCTTCGACTATGACCTGGCGCGGCTCTCCGAGGCGCTGAAATGAGGGAGGTACTGGAGCTTCTGGCCGCCCCGGTCGCGGCGAGCCTGGTCCTGACCGGCATCCTGACCTACTTCGGCCTTCACGTGGTGGAGCGCGGAGTCATCTTCGTGGACCTCGCCATCGCGCAGGTCGCGGCCCTGGGCGCCACGTTCGCGGTCTTCTTCGGGCTCAGCCTGCATGGGGGGGCCGCCTACGCCTGTTCGCTCGGGCTGTCCTTCGGGGCGGCGATCCTCTTCTCCAGCGTGCGCGGCGAGAAGTTCCGCATCCCGCAGGAGGCCATCATCGGGATCACCTACGCGGTCTGCGCCGCGGCCTCCATCGTCGTGATGAGTCAGTCCCCGGAAGGCGGCGAGCACCTGAAAGACATGCTGGTCGGCAACATCCTGACAGTCGGCTGGGGCACCGTCGGGAAGACCGCCGCTCTTTATCTGGCGATCGGCATCCTGCATTGGGCGTTTCGCAGACCTCTCCTCGAGATATCGCAGGATAGCGCGGCGGCGGCCAGGGCGGGCCGCAGGATATGGGCCTGGGACCTGTTCTTCTACGGCACCTTCGGCCTGGTCGTCACCTCCGGAGTAGCGATCGCGGGGGTCCTCCTGGTCTTCAGCTATCTGATCGTTCCCTCGGTCACCGCGATGCTCTTCACGCGCCGGCTCGGGCCGCGGCTCGCCATCGGCTGGGCCATGGGCACGCTCGTCAGCGCCCTGGGGATGGCGTCCTCCTACCGCCTGGACCTCCCGACGGGCGCGACGATCGTCGTCACCTTCGGCGTGGTCCTGACGCTGACCGCGCTCGCGTACTGGGTCTGGAATAAGCTCGTCGGACGGGAAGCGGTCGCGTAGTTCTTCGACCGGAGACAGCCATGATCCCCGTCTGCGCCGCGGTCCTCCTGCGCTCCGGCAAGGTCCTGCTCGCCCGCCGCGGGCCGGGGCGCCGGCACGCGGGTCGGTGGGAGTTCCCCGGCGGCCGCATCGAGGAGGGGGAGAGCTCCGCCGCCGCGCTCGCGCGCGAGCTGCGCGAGGAGCTCGGCATCGCCGCCGAGGTCGGCGCCGAGCTCGCCCGGACCCGCCACGTCTACGATTTCGGCGAGATCGAGCTCATCGCCCATCTCGTCTCCAGGTTCACCGGGGAGCTCACGCTCACCGACCACGACCAGTTCGCCTGGGTCGAGGCGCGGAAGCTCCTCGAGTACGACCTGGTCCCCGCCGATATCCCCATCGCGAAGGTCGTCGCGGCGCATCGCCGGCGCGGCCGCTACAAGGGCACGCACCCGCGGAGCTTCCAGGAGAAGTACAAGGAGCTCGGCGCCGACCCTGAGGAGATGGCCAAGGCGGCCGCGCGGGGCTCGACGCCGGCGGGCGCGCACCTGCCCATCATGCTCGAGGAGACGGCCGGGGCGCTCGAACCCCTGTCCGGAGCGACGGTCCTCGACTGCACGCTCGGCTGGGGAGGGCACGCACGCGAGCTCGCGCGTCGCGCGGGGCCCGAGGGCTCCGTGATCGCCCTCGACCGCGACGGCGAGGAGCTCGCGCGCACCGAGGAGCGCCTGCGCCGCGACGGGGTCGCTCTCGTCGCACGGCAGAGCGATTACGCCGACGCGAAGAGGGTCCTGGAAGGCCTCGGGACCCCGGTCGTGGACGCCCTGCTCGCGGACCTCGGGGTCTCCTCGATGCAGCTCGACCGGCCGGAGCGCGGGATGTCCTTCAAGACGGACGGCCCGCTGGACATGCGCATGGACCGCTCGCGCGGCAAGACCGCCTCCCAGTGGCTCGCGTGCGCTTCGGAATCCGAGATCGCCGACGCGCTCGTCCGCTATGCCGACGAACCGGACGCCCGGGCGATCGCGTCCGCGCTGGCCGCGCTGGCCGCCGAAGGGCGCACGCCGAAGACGACCTGGGAGCTCGTCTCCGCCGTCGGGGTCGCGAAGGGTCTGGGCCCGGGTCCCTTCCGCAAGAAGGACGCCTTCTCCGTCCACCCCGCCGCTCGGGCCTTCCAGGCCCTGCGGATCGCCGTCAACTCCGAGCGCGACTCGCTCGCGCGCCTGCTGCGCGACCTGCCGTCCCTGCTGCGCCCCGGCGGCCGCGCCGCGTTCCTGACCTTCCACTCCGGCGAGGAGGCGCTCGTCGAGGCCTCCCTGCGCGAGGGAGCGGCCGCGGGGCTCTGGCGCGCGCCGCTGGAAGCCCCGCGCAAACCCTCGCCCGAAGAAGTCCGCCGCAATCCCCGTTCGCGCTCGGCGCGGCTCTGGCGAGCCGTCCGACAATGAGGCCCTATGCCTAAAATGGACCCGTTCTTCCACTCCCGCAGGAAGTCCCCGCGCGGCTTCGACGCCGCGCCGCGTGCGCCGCGGCCCCCGATGGGCCGCTTCGACGCGGCGGGGGACCCGCCCCTCGAGTTCCCGACGCTCCAGCTCGGGACGCCGTTCGCCTTCGACGCGGCTCTGGCCCGGCGGCTGGCCCGGCGCGAGGTCAACGAGAAGGAGGCCTTCACCGTGCGCGACGCCTCGGGGATCTTCTTCCGCGCGAGTCTCAAGGAGCTGCGGGCGGACGGCGGCACGGCGGTCGCCTACGAGCGCCTCATCGTCTCGCCCGAGCCGAGCGTCGAGATCACGCTGGCCTGCGCCGTGCTCGCGCGCCAGAGGATGATCTTCGTCGCGCAGAAGGCCACGGAGCTGGGGGTGAGCCGGATCGTGCCTCTGCTCACCGAGCACTCGGTCCCGGCGCAGGGGCTTGAGCACGAGAAGGCGCACGCCTGGCCGGGGCAGATCCTCCGCGCGGCGAAGCAGTGCCGCCGGAGCTCGCTGCCGGAGCTCAAGGCGCCGATGACGCTCGACGCGTTCCTCGCCTCTCCCATGTCCGCCGAGGCGGAACTGCGCCTGTGCCTCGACAACGTCGGGGGAACGTCGCCCGCGCCGGCCGCGGCGCCGCGCCGGATCCTGCTCCTGGTGGGACCGGAGGGCGGCTTTTCCGACGCCGAGAGGAAGAAGCTCGAAGGGAAGACGCTCTCCTGGCTCCTGGGCGGCCGCGTCCTGCGCGCGGAGACCGCCGTGCTGGTGGGCCTCTCCGCCGTGCAGCTCTCCTGGGGAGATTTTCGAAGGACCTGATCAGCTTTCGGACTTCGTGCGCAGGACGGCCGGCGCGGGGGCCTCGACGATGAAAGGCGCTCCGGTCGCGGGGTGGGGGAGCTCGAGGCGCAGCGCGTGCAGGAGATAGCCCGCGTCGCCGGGCACGGCCGCTCCGTCCGTGCGGAAGCCGCCGCCGGGGGCGTAGAGCGGGTCGCCGGCGAGCGGGTGTCCGCAGGCGGCCAGGTGGATGCGGATCTGATGGGGCCGGCCGGTCTCGATGCGGACCTCGACCAAGGTCGTCTCTTCCCGTCGTTCCAGGACGCGGACATGGCTGCGAGCGCCCTTCCCCTTCGGGCTGGCGGCGTGGACGGTCCCGAGCAGGGGGTGCGGGATCGGGCCGATGGGGACCTCGACCTTGAAGAGGTCCCGTTCGGGCAGGCCTTCGGCGAGCGCGCGATAGACCTTCACGACGTGATGCTCGCGCCAGAGCCGCTCGAGCGTGTGCGCGGCGGCCGGGGTCTTCGCGAAGAGGACGACGCCCGAGGTGCCTCGGCCGAGACGATGGACCGGCGCCGCGGCGGGATGCGTGAGCCGCACCCGCGCGAGCAGGGTGTTCTCGAGGAAGCCCGCGCCGGGGAGGGTCGGCAGGCCGGAGGGCTTCGCGACGGCCAGAAGATGGGGGTCCTCGTGGAGGACGGCGTAGTCGAGCGGTGCGTCGGGCTCCTCCCAGGGAGGGCGGACCCAGGTCACGGTCTGGCCCCGCCGGAGGATCTCCCCGGGCCCGGCCGGGCGGCCGTCGACGAGCACCCGGCCCTCGGCGATCCGGGCGGCCCACTCCGGGGCTCCGGTGTGGCCGTAGCGTTCGCCGAGGTGCTCGACGAGCGCGCGGCCCTCGGCGCGCCGGTCGATGCGTTCGACGTAGGTGCAGCCCTGGTTGAGGGGCATGGGGCCTCCATTATACCCGCCGGGAGGCTCCCTTCGAAGGGGATTCCCCAAACGCTCTGAAATAGGTATAATGGTGGAACAATCTCCGACGGAGAAGGACGAACTATTATGAAAACCGGTGTCCACCCCAGCTACTACAACTCCCAGGTCGTCTGCGCCTGCGGCAATACCTTCACCACCCGCTCGACGAAGAAGGTGATCAAGCTCGAGATCTGCGCGGGCTGTCACCCCTTCTACACGGGCAAGCAGCGCCTGCTCGACACCGCCGGCCGCGTGGAGCGCTTCCGCAAGCGTTTCGCGAACACCGAGGGCAAGACCGTCGAGCGCAAGAAGGCCGAAGTGAAGATGAAGAAGCTCGACGCGGTCATGTCGCGCAAGATCGTCCGCAAGACCCTCTCCACCGCGCCGACGCAGGAAGACGTGAAGAAGGGCAAGAAGCCCGCCGCCGGCGCCCCCAAGGACGCCGCCGCCGCCAAGAAGCCGGCGAAGGCCTAGCTTCACGTCCGCGACGAGCCCGCGCCGACAACGGCGCGGGCTCGTCATTTCTCCCCTCGCCCGCCATGCCGGGAGAGGGGGCGGGGGTGAGGGCGGCGCAGGCCGCCCTCCCTCTCGAAGAAGGGGTGGGTAGAACTCCACAACGGAAGCTCGACCCCCTCTCCAGCCTCGCCGGCACCCCGGCGCTGATAGTGCCGGGACCGGGCCGTGAGGAAGCTGATAGCCCGGACTCCCCGCGGGGGGGAGCAGTAAGGAAAAAAGACACATGAAAGACTTCGAGGACATCGAGAAGGAACACGCGGCCCTGGAGGCCGAGTTGAGCGCCCAGCCCCAGCCGGGGCCGGAGCGCCTCTCGGCGCTCATGAAGCGCCACTCCGAGCTCGCTCCGCTCGCCGCCCGGATCCGGGAGCTCCGCAAGGTCGAGCGCGACCTCGCCGAGGCCGAGGCCGTGCTCGCCGGGCCCGACGCCGACCTGCACGAGCTCGCACGGGCCGAGAAGTCCGAAGCCGAGGCCCGGCGCGAGGAGATCCGCTCCGCCATCCGCATGTCCCTGCTCCCCAGGGACCCCGACGCCGACAAGAACGTCTACCTCGAGGTGCGCGCGGGCGCGGGCGGCGACGAGTCCTCGCTCTTCGCCGCCGAGCTCGTGCGCCTCTACACCCGCTTCGCCGAGGGCCGCGGCTGGAAGGTCTCCATCGTCGAATACTCGAAGACCGGGCTCAAGGGCGCCAAGCAGGCGGTCATCCACATCCGCGGCGAGGCGGTCTACTCCTGGCTCAAGTACGAGGGCGGCGTGCACCGCGTCCAGCGCGTGCCC
The DNA here is from genome assembly GCA_041660925.1 of Elusimicrobiota bacterium. Taxonomy (NCBI): domain Bacteria; kingdom Pseudomonadati; phylum Elusimicrobiota; species Elusimicrobiota bacterium. The sequence continues at coordinate 499,665 of JBAZVI010000001.1, read as the reverse complement.
GTCACCGAGGCCTCCGGGCGCATCCACACTTCGACGGTGACCGTGGCCGTGCTCCCCGAGACCGAGGAGAAGGACGTCGTCGTCGACACCAAGGACCTCAAGGTGGACACCTTCCGCGCCGGCGGCGCCGGCGGGCAGAACGTCAACAAGGTCGAGACGGCCGTGCGCATCACCCACATCCCCTCGGGCGTCGTCGTGGCCTGTCAGGAGGAGCGTTCGCAGGGCCAGAACCGCATGCGGGCGATGTCCATCCTGCGCGCCAAGCTCGCGCGCGCGGCCAAGGAGCAGGCCGTCAACGCGCAGGCCGCCGACCGCCGCCGCCAGGTGGGCAGCGGCGACCGCTCCGAGAAGATCCGCACCTACAACTTCCCGCAGAACCGCGTCACCGACCACCGCATCGAGCAGTCCTGGCACAACCTCCCGGTCCTCATGGAGGGGGCGATCGCGCCGATGCTCGAGGCCCTGCGCAAGGACGAGATGGACCGGCTCCTGGCCGGCCGTTAGATGAGCCGTCCTCAAGCCATCACGACCGTCTCCGGTTGGCTCCAGCGCGGCGCCGAGCACCTGCGCCGCCAGGGCGTCGACGAGTGCGAGGCCAACGCCGAGTTCATCATGGCGCACGTCCTCGAGCTCAAGCGCCCGGGCGTCCTCGCGCAGGGGACGCGGACCCTCGACGAGAAGCAGAAGCACCAGTTCTGGCACCTCATCCTCGAGCGGGCCAAGCGCCTCCCGCTCGCCTACGTGCTCGGCGAGCAGCCCTTCCTGGGCTTGGACTTCCTGGTGACGCCCTCCGTCCTCGTGCCTCGGCCGGAGACCGAGGGGCTCGTCGAGGCCGTGCTCGAGGAGCTCGGCGGGACGAAGGGGCCGCAGCACATCCTCGAGGTCGGCACGGGCAGCGGCTGCATCAGCGTCGCGCTCGCGGTGCGCCTGCCCGAGGCCTTCCTCTACGCCACCGACATCAGCCGCGCCGCGCTCGAGCTCGCCGAACGCAACGCCCGCCGCCACGGCGTCGAGCGCCGCGTGCGCCTGCTGCGCGAGGACCTCTTCCGCCCCGAGGCGCGGCCCACCCCTTGGGCCGACGCGCTCGTCTCCAATCCGCCCTACATCCCTTCCGGCGACCTTCGCGGCCTCTCCGCCGAGGTCCTGCGCGAGCCCTTCCTCGCGCTCGACGGGGGCAAGGACGGGCTCGACGCCGTGCGCGCCATCGCGGCCTCCGCGATCCGCCTCCTCAAACCCGGCGGTCTGCTCGCGCTCGAGATCGGCTCCGACCAGGCGGAGGCCGTGCGGGGCATCCTCGCCCGCCAGGCGGCCGCCGGCTGTCCGTTCGAGGAGCCGCGCATCCGCAAGGACCTGCAGGGGCTTGATAGGGTGGTCTTGGCCCGACGTTGCTGCTGACGTAGAGTGAACCCTCACCCCCAGCCCCCTCTCCCTGGCCTCAGGGAGAGGGGGAGTTTTTAGGCGCTCGCTTGACCGGGCGTTGGGGCAGGGCAACGCCCTTCACGGGTGCGGCGCGGCTCGCGGCCATCAGTAGCTTATATTGATACAATCATACGCACGCGCCCGCCCGCGAAGGGCGGCGCCTCAGGCGCCGCCCTTCCCTCACCCCCTTCCCTCGCCCCCGACCCCTCTCCCGCGGGGCGGGAGAGGGGAGAGGATGGATGAGGATCGAGCGAGATTCGTCGAAGAGGAGCATGAACGGTGGATAAGTTCATCATCGAAGGCGGACGGCCGTTGAAGGGCAGCGTCGCGGTCAACGGCTCGAAGAACGCGGCTCTCCCCATCCTCATCGCCACCCTGCTCACCGACGAACCCTGCGTCCTCGAGAACGTCCCGAACCTGCGCGACATCCGCACGACCTACCGTCTGCTCGAGACCCTCGGCAAGAAGGTCGTCGTGCGCGGGAAGACCGTCCGCGTCGAGTCCCGCGAGCGCCTGAAGACCCGCGCTCCCTACGACCTCGTCAAGCAGATGCGCGCGTCCATCCTCGTCGTGGGTCCCCTGCTCGCGCGCTTCGGCCGCGCGCGCGCCGCGCTGCCGGGCGGCTGCGCCATCGGCCTGCGTCCCATCGACATCCACCTCAAGGGCTTCGAGGCGATGGGGGCGCGCACGCGCACCGAGGGCGGCGACGCCGTCCTCGAGGGCGACCTGCGTCCGACCCGCGTGCGCCTGCGCTTCCCGAGCGTCGGAGCCACCGAGAACCTCATGATGGCCGCCGCCGCCGTCCCCGGGCGCACGGTCGTCGACAACGCCGCGCGCGAGCCGGAGATCGCCGACCTCGGGCGCTTCCTCGCGGCGCTCGGAGCGAAGGTCCGCGGCGCGGGGAGCTCCCGCGTCGTCGTCGAGGGGACCCTGCGCCTGCGCGGCGCCCGCCATCGCGTCATCCCCGACCGCATCGAGGCCGGGACCTTCCTCCTCGCCTGCGCCGCCGCCGGCGGGGACGCGACCCTGCTCGGCGCCCGCGCCGACGACCTGCGCGCGCTCGTCGCCGCCGTGCGCAAAGCCGGCGTCGAGGTCCGGGCGTCCCGCCAGGGCCTGCGCGTCCTCTCCGTGGGGCGGCCGCGCGCCGTCTCCGTGCGCACGGAGCCGCACCCCGGCTTTCCGACCGACCTGCAGGCGCCCTGGATGTCGCTCATGTGCCTCTCGCGGGGGAAGAGCCGCATCCGCGAGGAGATCTTCGAACGCCGCTTCCTGCACGCCGCCGAGCTCGCGCGAATGGGCGCGCGCATCGAGGTCGCGGGGACCGACGCCGTCGTCGAGGGCGTCCCCGCCCTCTTCGGAGCGCCCGTGATGGCTTCCGACATCCGGGCCGGCGCGGCCCTCATCGTCGCGGCCCTTGCGGCCCAGGGGACCAGCGAGGTCCAGCGCGTCTATCACATCGACCGCGGCTACGAGCGCGTCGAGCTGCGCCTGCGCCGCCTCGGAGCCCGCATCCGGCGCGTGAACGCATGACGACCGCCGTCCGCCCCGACGTCCTCCGAGGAGTGGGTCCGAGGAATATCGCACTTTCTGGGCGCGCGATTTTTGGAGCGAGCCGAGGCGCGAGGAGCGCGCGATGCTGACGCATCGTAAGCGAGGAGCAACGAAGGCGCAGCCCGAAAGCGCGCGCCCCGCTCCTCGATTGGCGACAGGGAGAGCGGGCGGCCCGATTCCGGCCGGGTGCCGCGTTGCTCGTCGCTCGGATAGCTTGAGCTATCCGAACTCCTCGCGCCTTGCCCACGGCGCAGACTCGGGCCGCCAGAGAGCGCGATATTCCTCGGACCCACTCCTGTGGCTCGAATCCAGCCAGGAGACGCGCTGGGAGTTCGGCCTCGGCCGCATCCGCGGGCTCCTTTCCCGGCTCGGCGAGCCGCAGCACGGCTTTCGCGCGGTGCACGTCTCCGGCACCAACGGCAAGGGGACCTTTTGCGCCCTCCTCGCCGCCGCCCTGCGCGCGAGCGGCTACCGGACGGGACTCTACCTCTCTCCGCATCTCGCCGACCTGCGCGAGCGCATCCAGGTCGACGGGCGGCCGGTCTCTCCGGCCGGTCTGCGCCGCGCCCTGGAAGCCGTGCGGACCGCGGAGCGGGAGCGCGCGACCTTCTTCGAGCTTCTGACGGCCGCCGCCTTCCATCATTTCCGCGAGTCCGGCGTCGAGGTCGCCGTCATCGAGACCGGGCTCGGCGGGCGCCTCGACGCCACCAACGTCCTCGAGGAGCCGCTGCTCTCGGTCATCACCTCCGTGGGCTTCGACCACGTCCAGCTCCTCGGCGACACGCTCGCGGCCATCGCCTCCGAGAAGGCGGGCATCCTGAAGCGGGGCAGCGCGGCGCTCAGCGGCGAGACCGCCGCCGAGCCGCTCGCCGCCATCCGGGCCAAGGCCGACGAGCTCGGCTGCCGCGTCGAGACGCCGCGAGCGCGTCTGCGCTCGGTGCGGACCGACTGGAAGGCCGGGCGTCAGGAGCTCGAGGACGAGAAGGGTGCGCGCTGGACGCTCGCGCTGGCCGGCCGCGCCGCCGCCCGCAACGCGGCGCTCGTGCTCGACGCGGCGCGGGTCCTCGAGACGCGCGGGCTCCGGCTCCCGAAGAAGGCGCTCGCGAGGGCCTTCTCCGAGCTGCGCTGGGCGGGCCGCTTCCAGATCCTCACGCTCAAGGGCCGCCGCCGCGGGAAGACCCTCGTCCTCGACGGAGCCCATAATCCTCCGGCGCTGGAGGCCTTCCTCGAGACCTGGCGGGAATCCCCGTTCTCCCGCGAACGCGCGACCTTCATGGTCGGCATGCTCGCGGACAAGGACCACGCCTCGATGCTCGCGCGCCTCGCCCCGGCCGCGCCGGAGTTCATCGCGGTGCGGCCCCCGTCCCCGCGCGCGCTCGCGAGCGCGGAGGTGTCCCGCGCCCTCGCCGCCGGGGGAGGCCGCGCGCTCGGCCGGGCGGCGGACGTCCGCGGGGCCCTGCGTCTGTGGCTCGCGAAGGGGGCTCCCGTGGGGGTCGTCTGCGGCTCGTTCTATCTCGTCGGCGGCGCCCTGCGCTGTCTCTCGGAGGACTTCGCATGAAGGGACGATTCGGCGTGGGCGTCGACGTGGGGGGGACTTTCGCGAAGATCGTCGCCGTCGCGCCCGGGGGGAAGGTCCTCGAGACGCTGCAGATCCCGACCGAGGTCGCCTGGGGCCCGCGCTCCTTCGTCCGCCGCACGGCCGAGGCCGTGCGGGCGCTCGAGCGGCGCCTCGGCCGCCGCGCCGCCGCCCTCGGGCTGGGCGCCGCCGGGGACCTCGACGCCGCGCGCGGGCGCCTGCGCTTCGCTCCGAACCTGCGGGACTTCGAGGGCTACCCCCTGCGCGACGCGCTCGCGCGCGCGCTGGGCCGGCCCTGCGTCGTCGAAAACGACGCGAACATGGCCGCCTGGGGGGCCTACGTCGTCGAGCTGGGCCGGCGTCATCCGGACGTCCTCGCGCTCACGATGGGCACCGGCATCGGCGGAGGCATCGTCCTCGGCGGGCGGCTGCATTCCGGCGCGACCGGGACCGCGGGGGAGTTCGGGCACATGACCGTCGTCCCCGGAGGAGCGCTCTGCAGCTGCGGCGCCCGCGGCTGCCTCGAGGCCTACGCGGGCCGCCGCGCCGTGGCGCGCCAGGCGCGCGAGCTCCTCGCCGCGAACCCGCGCCGGCGCTCCCCTCTGAGGGTCCTCGCGCGGCGGCTCGACCCGCGCGACGTCTCCGAGGCCGCGCGCTTCGGCGACCCGCTCGCGCGCGAGGTCTGGCGCGCCGTCGGCCTCGCGCTCGGGCGCGGCATCGCGAACCTCGTGCTCGCCTTCAACCCCGACGCGGTCGTGCTCACGGGCGGGGTCTCCCGCGCCGGCGCGCTCTTCATGCCGGCGCTCGAGGCGGAGCTGCGGCGCAACCCGTTCCGGGCCCCCTTCTCCCACGCCCGCGTCGTCGTCGGCCGGGTCGAGAACATCGGCGCCGTCGGCGCCGGCCTGCTCGCGCTGGAGCCCCGGAGGCCGCGCTGAGTCCGCTCGTCCTCGCGCTCGCCCTCCTGCTCCCCGCGGCCCCTTCCGCCGCGCAGGAGCGCACCGTCCTTTCCACGGAGCCGATCGTCCTCCCCGCCCCTCCGACCACCGGCTACCTGCGCTTCTCGGCCGACGAGGTCGAGTTCTACAAGACCACGGCCACCGCCGACGCCACCCTCCTGCAGCTGCGCGGGCACGTCATCCTCAACGAGTCCACCTGGACCGTCCGCGCCGGCGACCTGCTCGTGAACCTCGACTCGCGCACGGCCGTCGTGGAGAGCGGGCTCGAGATGGACGACGGCAGCAGCGTCATCTACGGGCGGTCCGGGCTCTTCGACCTCGAGAACAACGAGGGACTCATGCAGGGCGCGAAGGCCGGCTATCCGCCCTGGCGCATCCGCGCCTCCGAGGCGGAGTTCTTCTCCGACCGCCGCGTCGTCTTCCGCAGCGCGAACTTCACGAGCTGCGACGAGCCGAGCCCGCACTATCGCTTCCGGGCCTCGAGCGTGCGCGTGCGCCCCGGCAAGTACATCTTCGCCTGGAACCCCGTCTTCTTCGTCGGACGCGTCCCGCTCTTCTACAGCCCGTTTTTGTGGAAGTCGCTGCGCAAGAAGCACCTGGTGCACACCCGCGTGAGCCCCGGCTACGACCGGCGCAACGGCGCCTTCGCCCGCACCACCACGCTCTACTCCTTCGCCCCCTGGGCCTACGGCAAGCTCTACCTCGACTATTACGGGGCGCAGGGGCCGGCGGTGGGCACCGAGCTCCAGCACCGTCCCTCCGAGGATCTGCGCGGGGTGCTCTACGCCTACCGCATCCGCGAGACGAACTCGGGCCGCGAGCGCTGGACCGTGCTCGGCAGCGAGTACGCGACGCTCGGCTCGAGCTACGCCTTCCAGGGCCGCCTGCAGGCGCAGTCCGACGCCGAGTTCAACAACCACTACCAGCGCTCCAACGCCTTCCGGGTCACGCCCCAGCTCGACAACTCCGCGGCGTTCGTGCGCCGTGGAGAGCTGACCACGACCCGCATCTCCTACTCCCGCGTCGACGTGCGCGACCCCGCCGACACGCGCTTCCTGCGCGAGGGCGAGAGCATGCCGCGCATCGAGCTGCAGACCGCGCCGCTCGGCCTGCGCGGGGTCCCCTGGCTCGCGACCGTGAACCTCTTCGCCGACAACCGCTACGAGCGCCAGCGCAATTTCCTCCAGCGCTCGGCCGGGGCCCGCGCCGAGACGACGCGCACGCTGAACATCGTCCGCGGCCTCAGCCTGACGCCGCGCTTCGCGCTCAGCGAGACCTACGAGAGCCGCCGCGACGCCGCGGCGAGCTTCACCTCCACGCGCACCTACTACGACGCCTACACGGGCCGCTATGAGCTCGGAGCGGACCTGCGCCTGAACTCGCGCGTCGGCTACTGGGACGCCGACTACGCCCGGGTCAAGCGCACGAAGCCCGGCACCTTCGAGGGGGACGCGGGGGCGCCGGACTACGGGGTCGAGAAGGACCTGATCTCGCTGCAGCACACCCTCCTGCCCTGGCGCTCGCTCGTCGTGCGCAGCGGCACGGGCTACGACTTCCGCAAGAACCGCGACCAGTCTATGGGCTTCCGTCGGCGCGTGCAGCCCTTCTTCGGCGACTTCAACTGGAGCGTCGGCGGGGGCTGGCAGGTCTCCATGCGCGACGAGTACCAGCTCGACGAAGGGAACCGCTCCTTCCTCGTGCAGGCCGACTGGGGGGACCGCCGCTCGAACTTCGCCGGCTTCGGCGTCGTCCACACCATCGACCGCGCGGGGACCTACCTCGCGGGCATGGAAGGCGGCTGGGCCCCGAGCTCCGCAACCTGGCGCTATACCGGGGCGCTGCGCTACGACGTGCGCAACGACGGGGGCCTCCAGTTCAAGGACATCCGCGCCTTCGAGAAGGAGCTCACCGTCGTCAAGGACTTCCACGATTTTCAGGCGCGCGTCCTCTTCCGCGTGCGTCCCGGGGGCATCAAGGAGGTCGCCATCCGCGTCGAGATGACGGGCGGAGGCGACGTCGCGCGCAAGATCATCAAGAAGGGCTGGGAATCCGAATGGTTCCCCTGGCGCAAGCACACGACCGAAGAGGAATGAGGCCGACCATGACCAACGAGACGGCGACCATGGAAGACGCGCTGCAGGATCTTTTCCGGGGACGCTTCGGCGCCCCGCCGGACTCCGTCGCCCCGCTCAAGGGCGACGGCTCGAACCGCCGCCTCTTCCGCCTCCGGGGGGGGGAGCGCAGCGTCATCGGCGCCTTCGGCCCCGATCCCAAGGAGAACCGCGCCTTCCTCGCCTTCTCGCGCCACTTCCGCGCGCAGGGCCTTCCGGTGCCCGAGATCTACGCCGACGACGCCGCGCGCGGGCTCTACCTCGAGGAGGACCTCGGGGACACGACCCTCTTCGACTTCCTGGTCTCCCGGCGCACGGGCGCGGGCTTCCCGGAGGAGGCCGTCGCCGCGTACCGCAAGACGATCCGCGCCCTGCCCCGCTTCCAGGTCGAGGCCGGCCGCACCCTCGACTACGGGCTCTGCTACCCGCGCGCGAGCTTCGACAAGCAGTCGATGATGTGGGACCTCAACTACTTCAAGTACTACTTCCTGCGTCTGGCGGGCGTCGCCTTCGACGAGCAGGGGCTCGAGGACGACTTCCAGCGCTTCTCGGACTTCCTGCTCGGCGCCGAGCGCGACTACTTCCTCTACCGCGACTTCCAGTCGCGCAACGTCATGCTGCGCGAGGGCGAGCCCTGGTTCATCGACTACCAGGGCGGGCGCAAGGGCGCGCTCCAGTACGACGTCGCCTCCCTGCTCTACGACGCGAAGGCGGACATCCCCTTCGCCGTGCGCGACCACCTGCTCGAGGAATACCTCGAAGAGCTGGGAAAGCGCGTGCGCGTCGACCGCGCGAGCTTCCTCGCGCACTACCACGGCTTCGTCTTCATCCGCCTCATGCAGGCGCTCGGGGCCTACGGCTTGCGCGGCTTCTACGAGCGCAAGAGCCATTTCCTTCAGAGCATCCCCTACGCGATCGCCAACCTCGAGCACCTGCTCGGGACCGCGGAGCTCCCCGTCGAGCTTCCCGCGCTGGTCGGCGTCTGGAAGAGCCTGACGGGCTCCTCGCGCCTGCGCCAGTTCGGCGACGCGGCGCTGAAGCTGAAGGTGCGCATCGAGAGCTTCTCCTACCGCACCGGGGCCCCGGCCGACGAGCGCGGCCACGGCGGCGGCTTCGTCTTCGACTGCCGCTCCCTTCCCAATCCCGGCCGCGAGGAGCGCTTCAAGCGCCTCGACGGCCGCGACGGCGCCGTGGCCCAGTATCTGGGCAAGGAGCCGGCGGTCGGGCTCTTCCTCGAGCACGCCGCGGCGCTCGTCGAAGGCGCCGTCGAGAACTACCGCCAGCGCAACTTCACCGACCTCTACGTCGCCTTCGGCTGCACCGGCGGCCAGCACCGCTCGGTCTACCTCGCCGAGCGCCTCGCCGAGCGCCTGCGCGCGAAGGGGGTCTCCGTGGAGCTCCGGCACCGCGAGCAGGAGCGGCGCGAGGCCGCGGACGGAGCCGCGTGAAGGCGATGGTGCTGGCGGCCGGCGAAGGCCGCCGCCTGCGTCCGCTCACGGAGCGCACGCCCAAGGCCCTCGTGGAGGCCGGCGGGAAGACGATGCTCGAGCGCGTCCTTCTGCGTCTGAAGGCCGTCGGCGTGCGCGAGGTCGTCGTGAACCTCTGGCATCTGGGCGCCCAGGTGGAGGACTACCTGCGCGCGCACGACGGCTTCGGCCTGCGCGTCGCGTTCTCGCGCGAGGAGCGGCTCCTCGACACGGGCGGCGGGCTCAAGAACGCCGGGAGCTTCTTCGACGACGGGAAGCCCTTCTTCCTCCATAACGTGGACATCTGCACCGACTCCGACCTCGGGGCGATGCTCCGGGCGCACGAGGCCTCGGGCGCGCTCTCGACTTTGGCCGTGCGCTCCCGCCCGAGCAGCCGCTACCTCCTCTTCGACCGGGACGGGCGCCTGCGCGGCCGGGACGCCCCCGCGGAGGGGGGCATCCAGTGGGCCGGAGCGCCCGCCGAGGGCGTCGAGCGCCTGGCCTTCGACGGCGTCCATGTGATCTCCCCGCGGCTCTTCGCGCGCATGAGCGAGGAGGGCGTCTTCTCCATCAATCAGACCTACCTGCGCCTGGCCGGGGAAGGTGAAGTCCTCCGCGCCTTCCGCAGCGACGGGAGCTTCTGGGCGGGCATCGACACGCCCGAGCGGCTCGAGCGCCTCCGGAAGCATCTCTCCGAGACGGGAGGGGCGTGAGCGGACTCCTGCTCGCCGCGTTCCTGGTCCTCCCCGCGGCGGCGGAGGAGCCGCCTCCCTCGGGCCTGACGGACTGGGTGAGGAAGGACGTCGCGGACTTCTTCGGCGCCCTGCCCGTCGCCGCCGCCGAGCTCGGCTCCCCGAACCTCTCAGCGGGAGGGGGCGTCGGCGCCCTCGACCTCCCGCCTCCGTCCTGGACGCGCCGGTCCGTCCCGTCCGGCGACCCGGCGCGCTCGTCGGGCGCGCCGGTGGTCTCGGCCGCCGACGGCTTCTTCAGGATGCTGCCGGCGCAGGCCGCGGCTGTTCTCCACTCGGCCAGTGCCGCGGGGTCCAGCGGGGTCCCCGCGGTGCCCGAGCCCGACCCCGCCTCTTTGGCGCCGACCTCCCCGCTCCCCGTCCCCCCGGCCGACGACGCCCGGGCCGCGGACGGGACCTCCCGCGCGGCCGGGGATGCCGCCGGGAGCTCCTCCTCTTTCGGAGAGTCGCTGCGCAAGGGCGGCCGTCCCGCGAAGGGGGCGAAGGCCCCGCTCGCCCGACCGAAGCCCTTCGGAGCCGTCGGCGCCACTTCCGTCGCGCCGAGCGCCATCGAGCCCACGCCCATCCGCTCCGGGCGAGAATGATAGAATGTCTTTCCTCTAGGAGCCCCATATGAGCAAACCGACGCCGACACAGCCCCAGCGCCAGCAGCCGACCACCGACCGCGACGGCCTCACCCCGCGCGCTCAGGACTACGCGCAGTGGTACCTCGACGTGGTCCGCCGAGGCGAGCTCGCCGAGCACTCCGCGGTGCGCGGCTGCATGGTCATCCGGCCCCACGGCTACGCCATCTGGGAGCGCATGCAGCGCGAACTCGACGACCGCTTCAAGGCGACCGGCCACGTCAACGCCTACTTCCCGCTCTTCATCCCGCTCTCCTTCCTGACGCGCGAGGAGAAGCACGCCGCCGGCTTCGCCAAGGAGTGCGCGGTCGTCACGCACCACCGCCTCATGTCGAAGGACGGCGAGGTCGTCGTGGACCCCGAGTCGAAGCTCGAGGAGCCGCTCGTCGTCCGGCCCACCAGCGAGACCATCATCTGGGCCCAGTACAAGAACTGGATCGAGAGCTACCGCGACCTCCCGCTCCTCATCAACCAGTGGGCGAACGTCGTCCGCTGGGAGATGCGCACGCGCCTCTTCCTGCGCACGACCGAGTTCCTCTGGCAGGAGGGCCACACCGCCCACGCGACCGAGAAGGAGGCGCTCGAGGAGACCTGGCGGATGCTCGACGTCTACGCCGACTTCGCCGAGAACGTCATGGCGGTCCCGGTGCTCAAGGGCGCCAAGACCGAGGGCGAGCGCTTCGCCGGGGCCCTCGAGACGCTCTGCATCGAAGGCATGATGCAGGACGGCAAGGCCCTGCAGATGGGCACGAGCCACTACCTCGGCCAGAACTTCTCGAAGGGCGCGGACGTCAAGTTCCTCAACAAGGAAGGGAAGCTCGAGTTCGTCTACGCGACGAGCTGGGGCGTGAGCACGCGCCTGGTCGGCGCGCTCATCATGACGCACTCCGACGACTCGGGCCTCATCCTGCCGCCCAAGCTCGCGCCGATCCAGGTCGTGATCATCCCCATCCACAAGAGCGAGGAAGAGCGCGTGAAGACGGTCGCGGAGGCCCGCCGGGTCGCCGACGAGCTCAAGGCCCAGGGCGTCCTCGTGCGCGTCGACGACCGCGAGGGCGTCATGCCGGGCGCCAAGTACTACGAGTGGGAGGCCAAGGGCGTGCCCATCCGCATCGAGGTCGGTCCCAAGGACCTCGAGAAGGGCTCGCTCTGCCTCGTGCGCCGCTTCCTCATCGAGAAGCCCGGGGAGACCCCCGAGGAGCTGCGCAAGCGCCGCAAGGCCTTCGTGCCCCGCGCCGAGGCCATCGCCTCGGTGAAGCCGACCCTCGAGACGATGCAGAAGGAACTCCTCGAGCGCGCGCGGCTCCTTCGCGAGCGGCGCAGCCGGGTCATCGACAAGCTCGAGGACTACGAGGCCTTCTTCAAGAAGGAGGACGGCGGCTTCGCCTGGGTGCACTGGGCCGGCGGCCGGGCGGAAGAGGACGAGATGGCCAAGCGCTATGAGACCACCATCCGCTGCCTCCCCTTCGAGGACCAGGTCCCCGAGGTGGCCCGCGGCGAGGGCGTCTGCATCCTGACCGGGAAGCCCTCGAAGCGCCGGGTCGTGATGTCCAGATCGTATTAGAACTCCTTCCAAGGGCCTCCCTTCTGCTGCAATCGAGGCTTTCGGGCTGCGACTTCGGTGCTCGGAGCTTACGTAGCCCTGCTACGCCGCGCTCCTGCGCGTCTCGTCTCGCTCCGAAATCCTCGATTTCGCCAACGAAGGTAGGCCCTTGGAAGGAGTTCTTGGGACTCCACCCGTCATCCTCTTCTCCCCGCAGGGACGAGCGCGTTTGAAAAGGTATAATCACCCCACATCGGGGCCGAGGCCCCATCTACACGAGGCTACATGGCTGATATCTGGCTGGTGACGGGCGGAGCGGGCTTCATCGGCTCCCACATCGCGGAGACGCTGGTCAAGAAGGGCAAGAAGGTCCGCGTCCTCGACAACTTCTCGACGGGGAAGAAGGAGCACATGGCCTCCTTCGTCTCCAAGGTCGACCTCGTCCGCGGCGACATCCGCGACCTCAAGACCTGCCAGAAGGCCGTGCGCGGGGTCCGCTACGTCATCCACCAGGCCGCCATCCGCTCGGTGCCCAAGTCGGTGGACCGCCCCATCGACTCCCACGGCTCCAACGCCACCGGGACGCTGAACATGCTCATCGCCTCCCGCGAGGCGAAGGTGAAGCGCTTCGTCTACGCTTCGACGAGCTCGGCCTACGGCGACACGAAGCTCTTCCCCCAGCGCGAGGAGCAGTGCCCGATGCCGGTGAGCCCGTACGCGGCCAGCAAGCTCTGCGGCGAGCACTACTGCAAGTGCTTCACCAAGAACTTCGGCTTCGAGACGATCGCGCTGCGCTACTTCAACGTCTTCGGCCCGCGCCAGGACCCCGAGTCCCTGTACTCCGCCGTCGTCCCCAAGTTCATGGAGCAGGCCTACTGCGGCGAGCCCCTCGAGGTGCACTGGGACGGCAAGCAGACCCGCGACTTCACCCACATCGCCAACGTCGTGCAGGCGAACATCCTCGCGGCGACCTCGGCGAAGGGCGTCGGCGAGACCTTCAACGTCGCCAACGGGAAGACCTACTCCCTGCTCGACCTCATCGCGGTCATCGAGAAGCTCGTGGGGCATCCCCTCAAGAGGATCCACAGCCCGATGCGCCAGGGCGACGTGCGCAAGACCTTCGCGGACGTCTCGAAGGCGAAGCGCCTGCTCGGCTACAGGCCGGCGATGAACTTCGAGCACGGCCTGCGCGACACCTGGGACTACTTCGTGAAGGACTACTTCGCGAAGAAGCACGGGCACCAAAAGTGAAGCTCCTCGTCACCGGCGGGCTCGGCTTCATCGGGTCCAACTTCGTCCGCCACCACCTGCGCCGCTACCCCTCCGACAGGGTCGTCAACCTCGACCTCTGCACCTACGCGGGCAACCCGGCGAGCCTCGCCGACCTCCGCTCCGTCCTCGCCGCGGGCCCGAGCGCGTCGAGGGCGGCGCGAAAGGAGAAATGCCTGCGCGCCGACCGGCGCTACCGCTGGGTGAAGGGCGACATCGCCGACGCGGCCGCGGTCGAGCGCGCCATCGACGGCTGCGACGCCGTCGTGCACTTCGCCGCCGAGAGCCACGTCGACCGCTCCATCCTCGAGCCCGGCGTGTTCCTGCGTACCAACGTGGTCGGCACGCAGGTCCTCCTCGACGCCGCGCTGCGCCACAAGGTGCGTCGCTTCGTGCACGTGAGCACCGACGAGGTCTACGGCAGCGTGGAGAAGGGCCATTCCCGCGAAGGCGACCGGCTCCTGCCCAACAGCCCGTACGCGGCCTCGAAGGCCGCCTCGGACCTGCTCGTGCGCTCCTACGTCGTGACCTTCGGCCTGCCCGCGGTCGTGACGCGCGCCTCCAACAACTTCGGCCCCTACCAGTTCCCCGAGAAGGCCCTGCCGCTCATGATCACGAACTGGATCGAGGGCAAGCCCTTCCCGCTCTACGGCGACGGGCTCAACGTGCGCGACTGGGTCTACGTCGAGGACCACGTCCGCGCCATCGAGTTCGTCCTGCGCAAGGGCGCGGTCGGCGAGATCTACAACATCGGCGGGACGCGCTCGCTCAACAACCGCCAGCTCGTCGAGAAGGTCCGCGGCGTCATGGGCGTCGGGCCGGAGCTCGTCAAGCGCGTGAGCGACCGCCCGGGCCACGACCGCCGCTACGCGCTCGACTGCTCGAAGCTGCTGAAGCTCGGCTTCAAGCATGCCTTTGGCTACGACGAGGCGCTGCGCGCGACGGTCGAATGGTACCGCGCGAACCCGGCCTGGTGGAAGCCGCTCAAGGAGCACCGCGGCTATAAGGGCTACATCAAGAAGCAATACACGGGGAGGAAGGGATGATGCAGGCACTCATGCGTTCGGACGACGCCTCGGCGCGCCTGCGCCCGCAGGGGCTCTCCTCGGGCTGGATCGAGGTGGTCTGCGGGAGCATGTTCTCGGGCAAGACCCAGGAGCTCATCCGCCGCCTGCGCCTGGCCAACATCGCGCGCCAGAAGGTCCAGACCTTCAACTCCGCGCTCGACGTGCGCTACGGGAAGAACCACATCATCTCCCACGACCTCGCCAAGGTCCCCTGCTGCCCCGTGAAGACGGCGAAGGACATCCTCGAGAAGGTGAAGCCCGACACGCAGGTCGTCGGCATCGACGAGGTCCACTTCTTCGGCCCCGAGATCGTCGAGGTCTGCGAGAAGCTCGCCGACGAGGGCCGCCGCGTCATCGTCGCCGGCCTCGACCAGGACTACCTGGGCCGGCCCTTCGACGCCGTCGCCCGCCTCATGGCCGTCGCCGAGTTCGTCACCAAGAACCTGGCCATCTGCGTCGTCTGCGGCGCCCCCGCCAACCGCAGCCAGCGGCTCTCGCACACGCGAAAGCGCATCAGCGTCGGGGCTTCCGACCAGTATGAGGCGCGCTGCCGAAGGTGTTTCTCGAGAGCGTGAACCCTTAGCGCGCTTCAGCGCGCTACCGAAGTCATACCGAAGGCTCCTCCTTCAGTAGGGGCCTTTGCTTTTAATCATATTTCTTTTAATTTGAATTCCGCTTTTCGCGATTTGCGAAATGAGGAATTATCTGTTATAATAACACCATGGGATTAATTAGATGCTTTAAACCTCAGGATATGGTCGTGCTGCTGAAAATGACGGCATCCAATGAACGTTCCTGGCGGCTTGTCGACCTGTCCCAGGAACTCGGCCTATCGGTTTCCGAAGTCAGCATGGCGTTGGAGCGCTGCAAGCGTTCCAGGCTGCTCGACAGTTCCCGGAAGAAGATCAATCGAGCCGCGCTTCTGGAATTCGTCGTCCACGGGCTCAAGTACGTTTATCCCGCCGAGCCGGGTTCGCTCAGTCGAGGCGTGCCTACCGCTCATTCCGCTCCTCCCCTCTCACGGGGAATCGTTTCCAACGAGAACGACCAGTATGTCTGGCCCTCCGGCGAAGGGTCCATGCGGGGACAGGCTATCGAGCCCCTGTATCCCTCGGTCCCTCATGCCGCGATGAGGGACCCAGCGCTGCACGAACTCCTGGCGCTCGTCGATGCCCTTCGGGTGGGGCGAGCGCGCGAGCGGCAGATCGCAGCCGAAGAGCTTGAGCGGCGTCTGCATGCAGCCTAGAACGCCCTCGCTCAACGTCGAGATGCTGGGTACCGTCGCCCGGGGACTTAAGGACCTGAAGGAGAAGGTCGTCTTCGTCGGCGGCGCCACGATCGATCTTTTCATTCTCGATCCTGCCGCTCCCCCTACTCGTGCGACCGACGACGTCGACTGTGTCGTGGAAGTCGTCGAGAGGTCTGAATACCACGCGCTCGAGGCTGAGTTGAGGTCCCTGGGTTTCGAGCATTCGATGTCGCCGGGTTCTCCCATCTGCCGCTGGCTCTTCTGCGGAATCAAAGTCGACGTGATGCCGGCGGAGGGCGATGTCCTGGGATTCCGCAATCGCTGGTATCGGGATGCGGTGACGCATGCGGAGCAAGTCGTGCTCCCGCGGGGGGAGCGAATCCATGTTTTCTCCGCCCCCTACCTGCTGGCTTCGAAACTGGAAGCTTTCCGCGATCGCGGGCGTGAGGATTTTCAGGCCAGCCCGGACCTCGAAGACGTGGTCGCGCTTCTGGATGGACACCCAGGGATAGAAGAGAAGATCGATGCCGCTCCAGGCGATGTGCGCCAATACTTGAAGGAGGAGTTCTCGCGCATGCTGGCGGACGGCCGATTCCTTCAGAGTTTGGAGGGGCATTTGTCTGCGGGAAGCCCCGTCGCTGAGGGGGAGAGGCGCTCGAAGAGGTGTCTGGAACTCATTCGTCGTATCGCAGGACCCGCAGGTACCGCATATGGCGGGCGCAAAACCGAAGGCCCCTCATAAAGGAGGGCCTTCGGTTTTGCGGCCTGTGTCCGATATATTTTCTAGAATACAACGGTGCAGGCACGGGTCAAGCTGAGCATAGCCGACGACCGCGGAGCGCCGTTCATGGGCGCGGGGCTCGTGCGGCTCCTGCGCGGCGTCGAGCGCAAGGGCTCCATCCTCCTCGCGGCGCGCGAGATGGGGATGTCCTACGCGAAGGCGCACCGCATCCTCAAGGCGCTCGAGTCGGCCACCGACAAGGAGTTCCTCCTGCGCCGGCGCGGCGGCAACGACCGGGGCGGCGCGCGCCTGACGCCCTACGCGCGGACCTTCGTGGAGCGCTACGAGCGCTTCGAGGCGCGGGTCGCCGACTACGCGCGCCGGGCCTTCGCCCGGGATTTCGCCGGGAGGCACTGATGCCTGTTCTCTCTCATCTCGACGCGCGCGGGAAGGCCCGCATGGTGGACGTGGGCGAGAAGCCCGTCAGCGAGCGCGAGGCCCTCGCGAGCGCCCGGGTCGCGATGCGTCCGGCGACGCGCAAGCTCCTCCTCGCGGGGAAGCTCCCCAAGGGCGACGTGTTCACCGTCGCGAAGACGGCGGCGATCATGGCCGCCAAGCGCACGGGCGAGTGGATCCCGATGTGCCACAACATCCCGCTCGACCTCGTCGAGATCCGCTTCGAGCCCGCGCCGCGCGGCGTGCGCGTGCTCGCCCGGGTCCGCACCCACGCGCGCACGGGGGCGGAGATGGAGGCGTTGACCGCCGCGGCCGCCGCCTGCCTCACCGTCTACGACATGTGCAAGTCCGCGGACCGGGACATGAGCATCGGGGACCTCCAGCTTCTGGAGAAGAAGGGCGGACGCTCGGGCCATTACCGGAGGGGGAGATGAACGCGCTGCGCATCGGGGTCCTGACGGTCAGTGATTCCTCCTTCCGGGGGGAGCGCGAGGACGCGGGCGGACCGGCCATCGTCGAGTGGGCGAAGCGGGTGGGCTGGACCGTCGAGCGCCGGGCGCTTGTTCCCGATGGGACGCGCGAGGCCGGCCGCGTCCTGCGCGCCTGGTGCGATTCGGACCGGCTCGACGCGGTGCTCACTACCGGCGGTACCGGCCTGGGACCGCGCGACCGTACGCCTGAGGCGACAAAGGCCGTCCTGGAGCTGGAAGTTCCCGGCGTCGTCGAGGCGCTCCGGGCCGAAGGCCGCCGCCACACCCCCTACGCCGATCTCTCCCGCGCCCTCTGCGGCGTTCGGGGGAAGACCTTCATCCTCAACCTTCCCGGCAGCCCCCGGGCCCTCACGGAGTCCTTCCCCCTGCTCGAGACCCTCATCCCGCACGCGCTCAAGATGATGGCGGGGGGCTGCCATCCGCCGAAGCCCGCCGCCGCCGCGCGCGGAGGAAAGCGCCGGTGATCCCCGCCGACCGGGCCCTGCGCATCGTGCGGGGAGCCGTGAAGCCCCGCGCCGCCGAGAAGGTCCTCCTGCTCGACTGCGCCGGGCGTGTCCTGGCCGAGGACCTGCGCGCGCGCGCGGACAACCCGCGCTTCGACCACTCCAGCATGGACGGCTACGCGGTCCGTTCCCGGGACACGGCCGGCGCCGCCCGCAAGCCGGTCCTCCTGCGCCTGGCCGGACGCATCGAGGCCGGCGACGGCATGCCGCCGCGCCTGCGCGCGGGCACGGCGGTCCGCATCCTGACCGGCGCCCCCATGCCGCGCGGGGCCGACGCCGTCGTCATGCAGGAGCATACGGCTCTCGCGGGCGACCAGGTCCAAGTGCTCTGCGCGGTCCGCCCGCGAGAGAGCGTGCGCTTCGCCGGCTCGGATGTGCGGCGCGGAGCTCCGCTCCTGTCCCGGGGGAGGCTCCTCGGGGCGCGGGAAACGGCCCTCCTGGCCGGTCAGGGCTTCCGCCTCGTCCCCGTCGTCCTGCGCCCGCGCGCGGCCGTCGTCTCGACCGGCAGCGAGCTCGTGGCCGACGGCGGGCCCCTCGGGTTCGGGCGCATCCGCGACGCCAACGGGCCCGGCCTGCGCGCCGCGCTCCTGCGCGCGGGGGCGCTCGTCGGCGCGCCCGCCGTCGCGGGCGACCGGCTCCCCGCGCTGCGCCGGACCCTGCGCCGCGCCCTCGCCGGTGCCGACCTCGTGCTCGTCAGCGGCGGGGTCTCGGTCGGCGACAAGGACCTCACCCGCGCCGTGCTCGAGGGGCTCGGCGTGAAGACCCGCTTCTGGAGGGTCTCCATCCGGCCGGGCAAGCCGCTCTACTTCGGGACCCGCGGCTCGACCGCGGTCTTCGGCCTGCCGGGGAACCCGGTCTCCGCGTGGGTGTGCTTCGAGGAGTTCGTCCGGCCCGCGCTCGAGCGCATGCTCGCCCTGCCGGAGCGGGAGCCCTGGCCCCTGAGCGGCCGCGTCGAGGCGGACTTCGAAGCCGAGGGACGGCGGAAGCACTACGTGTTCTGCCGCGCTCGGCGCGCGGCGGGGGACTGGAGGCTGCGCCTCATCCCGCAGGACTCGGGCATGACGGCCGCGGCCTGCCGGGGCTCGGCCCTGACGGCCGTCCCGCTGGGAGCGCGCCGCGTGCGCGCGGGCGAGCGCCTGCCCTTCCGGTTCATCGACCTATGAGCGAGGCGCTCGTCGACCGCTTCGGGCGCCGCATCGACTACCTGCGCCTCTCGGTCACCGAGCGCTGCAACATGTCCTGCCCCTACTGCGCGGGCGCGGTCCGCAAGCCCGCCCTCGGCGCACTCAGCGACGGGGAGACCCTCGCCCTCGTCCGGGAGCTGGCCGCGCTCGGGATCCGGCGCGTGCGGGTGACGGGCGGCGAGCCGCTCCTGCGCCCCGGCCTGGAGGAGCTCCTGAGCGGGCTCTCCGAGGTCCCCGGCGTCGAAGACCTCTCCCTGACGACCAATGGGCTGCTCCTGCGCGGCCGCTGCGCGGCCCTGCGCCGCGCGGGCCTGCGCCGCGTCAACGTCAGTCTCGACACCCTCCGCCCGGAGCGCTTTCGCGCCGTCACGGGCGTGGACGGACTCGCGGCGGTGCGTTCCGCGCTCGAGGAGGCCGCCGGCGGCGGCCTCGCCCCGGTCAAGGTGAACATGGTCGTGATGCGCGGGGTCAACGACGACGAGGTCCGGGACTTCGCGCTCCTCACGAAGGCCGCGCCGCTCCACGTGCGCTTCATCGAGCTCATGCCCGTCGGCGGGGACCCCGCCTTCAGCCGCGCCCGCTTCGTGCCGCTCGCCGAGACCCGCGCCGCGCTCGGGACGCTCGAGCCGGTCCCGGCCGCCGGGCGCCCTTCCGGAGGCGGCCCTGCGCAGACGTTCCGCCTGCCCGGCGCCGCGGGCACCCTGGGCTTCATCGGCGCCATGAGCGGGAGCTTCTGCGGGAGCTGCAACCGCCTGCGCCTGACCTCCACGGGACGCCTGCTCTCCTGCCTCGCCGAGAACGGCGAGGGGGCGGACCTCGCCGCGCTCCTGCGCCGGGGCGGCGACCTGCGCGCCGCGGTCCGCGCCGTCGCGGCCGGCAAGTCGGAGCGGCACCGGATGGGGAGCCCCTGCTCCGAGCAGCCGAGCGGGCGCATGTGCGCGGTGGGCGGATGAGCGGGAAGATCGTCGCCGTCTCCCTGAGTGCGCGCCGCGGCGAGAAGAAGACGCCGGTCGCGGAAGCGCTCCTCGTCGCCGAGCGCGGGCTCGAGGGCGACGCTCACGCCGGAGCCGGGCACCGCCAGGTGAGTCTCCTCGCCGCCGAGAGCATCGAGAAGATGCGCGCCGCGGGTCTGCGCGTCGGCCCGGGCGCTTTCGCCGAGAACCTCACGACCGAGGGCATCGACCTTCCCTCGCTCCCGGTCGGTTCCCTCCTGCGGGTCGGGCCCGACGCCGTCCTCGAGATCACGCAGATCGGGAAGGAGTGCCGTCAGCGCTGCGCCATCTACGAGCAGGCGGGCGACTGCGTCATGCCGCGCGAAGGGATCTTCGCGCGGGTGCGGACGGGCGGCCGCGTCCGCCCGGGAGATCGAGTTGAATAGATTCCGCGGCCTTCTCGGCGACGTCCTCGGCGCCTTCGGCGACGCGGGCGTGCTGGTCCCCATCTTCCTCGCGCTCGTCGCCCTCAACGGCCTCCCGCCGGCCCGGGCGCTGATCCTCGTCGGGCTGACCTATCTCGCCGCGGGCGCGTACTTCCGCCTGCCCGTCCCGGTGCAGCCGCTGAAGGCCATGTCGGCCATCGCCATCGCCGCGGGGCTCGACATGTTCGCCATCCGCTCGGCCGCGGTGTGGATGGGCCTCATCCTCGTGACCCTGTCCTGGACGGGGACCATCGAGAGGATCGCCGCCTGGTTCACGCGCCCCATCGTGAAGGGCATCCAGCTCGGAGTGGGTCTGCTCCTGCTCAAGTCGGCGCTCATGCTCGCCTTCCCGGCCGCGGCCCGCGCCCTGCACTCCACCGCGGGGACCGCTCCGCACGGGGTCCTGGGATTCCTGACCGCCTTCTGGGTGCTGGTCCTGCCGCAGATCCCGCTGACGCTCGGGAACTCCGTCTTCGCGACGGCCGACGCCGCTCGGGGCTACTTCGGGGAGGGGACGCGCGCCGACGCGCGCCGCCTCTCCCTCTCCGTCGGCGCGGCGAACCTCGCCGCGGGCCTGCTGGGCGGGATGCCGGTCTGCCACGGCTCGGGAGGTCTGACGGCCCACTACCGCTGCGGAGCGCGCACGGCGCGCGCCACGGCGCTGACGGGGGGGCTCTGCCTGGCGTTGGGGCTGCTCTGCGGCGACGGGGCCGCGGCGGTCCTGCGCGCCGTGCCCTCCTGGGCGCTCGCGCTGCTCCTCGTCTACGTGGGGCTCTGCCACGTCTGGCTGGTGAAGGGTCTCGCCGAGCGGCGCGCCCTCGCGCTGGCGATCGGGGCGATCGGCCTGCTCAGCGGGAACCTGGCCGTCGCGATGGGCTGCGGGCTGCTCCTGGAGCGCGTCTGCGACGGGCTGCTTCAGCCGCGGTTGGCCGCGCGGTAGCGCTCGACGGCCTCGTCGAGCTTCGCGAAGAACTCCCTGAGCAGTCCCTGCTCCCCGTTGGCCACGGCCGCGGCGCTGAGCGCCATCGGGTCGGGGTAGCGGACGCCCCGGTAGTAGATCTCGACCCGGGCGTCCCCATCCGCGGCCGGCGGTCCGATGTACGCCCGGAACGGGCCCCACTCCAGGGTATGGACGGGTCCGACGAGCGCCAGCGGGCCCAGGCGGGCCTCGAGTGCGGCGCGCAGAGCCGCGAGCGTTCGCGGAAGGTGCGCGGTGAAGTTCGCGTAGTTGTAGGAGGAGCGCTCCCCGCGCAGGAGCACGTCGAAGGACTCCGCGCAGATCTCGCTGCGCGCCCTCTCGGAGAGGAGCTCGTCCGTCCGCTGCAGGAAGTAATAGAACCGGTTGGGTCGGCCGTCCGGCATCCTCACTCGCCGGAGCTCGTCGGGGATGTCCGAGAAGTCCGCGTCCATGGCCGCGCGCACCGCGGGGTCGTCGGCGAGGCCGTGCGCGCGGTCCAGGACGTGGCCGAGCTCGTGGAGTACGGCGTTCTCCCAGTAACGGCTGTCCTGCCACTCTCTGCGGCCGCGGAAGACCCCGTCGTCGTCGAGCAGCTCGACGAGCACCTTCTCGGCGACGATGATGAGGTTCTCCTTCTTTCCCCAGGAGTGGAGGCCGCCGAGCGTGTCGTTGACGGGCTGGAGTTCCGGTCGTCCCTGCGTGACGAACTCCTTGATCTGGATGCGATAGCCCAGTTCACGAGCCGAGAACAGCACGCCGGGCGGGAGCCGGGAGACGAGGGCTCGGACCCGCAGGTAGAACTCCTCGGATGCCCCCTCGCGGACGACGAGCGCGTCCAGGGTCGCGTCCTGCGCGAAACGCACCTGGCTCTGCGCCATGGCGGAGGGGACGCGGGGCTCGAAGCGCGGGGCCGCTGCTTGCAGCGGCCCCCTCATCCCCCGGGCCCCCTCCCCCATGTAATGGGCGAGGGGGAGTGAGGGCAGCGAGAGCGAGGGGGCCGCCGTGAGCAGCGGCCCCCTCACCCCCCAGACCCCCTCTCCCATGGGATGGGCGAGGGGGAGGGAAAGCGTGACGGGCGCGAGGGGGACGGCGAGGCGCGGGGTCGGGAGGACGAGGACCTGCGCGGACGCCGGAAGGGCGGCCGCCAGGAGCCCCGCGCACGCGCGGAAAAAGAGCTTCACGAGGATAGTATGGGGGGCGGCGAGAGGGCGGGCATGGCCCGGGTGGGGAAGCGGAGCGCGGCTATGCGGCCCAGTCGGAACTGGGACTATCGTTCCTCTAAGCAGAAGGAGGACGGCGCCGCGCTGCCTAAATACCCTGTGCTCCGGCGGGCGGGCCGGCCGGGCGGCCAGGGGCCTTGCCGTTGGCCTGCTGGAGCATCAGCAGGGTCTGCGCGATGTCCAGGAGAGCTTCCTTCGAGCCGCTGAAGAGGCCGAGGCCCCCGCAGCGCGGGCCGAGCGGGATCTCGTTGGAAAAGTTGGGAGCACGGCCCCCGCGCGTGCTGTATTCGGCGACGGCGACCTCTCCGATGTCCGTGAAGTCGCAGCGCGTCGTCACGGGGCGCGTGTCGGTGGAGAGGATGGAGAGATACTTCCGGTAGGAGAAGTCGATCCCGTCGGGGCGCAGGGCATAGGTGAAGCCGTTCTCCATGCTCGCCGCGGAGAAGGCGCTCTTCTCCAGGAGCATCCCCTTCATCTGGACATCGAGGTCTCGGAGATATTCCGCGGGGGTCTTCTGCGGGAGGCCGCCGGGGGGGAGATGGCGTGCGACGAGGGTGGCGCAGCCGCAGAGGAAGAGCCCGAGGAGGGGGACGACGGCGAGGGCGATCGTTCGGCGCATATGGAGGGGCCTCAAGAACGACGATTGCGCGGCAGCGAGTCGAGCGGTGCCAGACACCCAGGGGTGCCGGGTATCCGGCACCGAGGGGACGCTGCCGCGCCTCCCTGTCAGGGGCCCCACGCGGGAGTGAACGAGTTGCCGGGGGTCTCGACGAGCGGGCGCGGGGCGGAGCCGTCGGCGTCCATGATGAAGGCCTGGCGGCGCTTGTTCCGGGTGCTCGTGAAGACGATGAAGCGGCTGTCGGGGGACCAGGAGGGCTCCTCGTTGGAGCCTTCGCCGTGGGTGAGCTGGATGAGGCGCGTGCCGGTGACGTCGACGAGGAAGATGTCCATCTTGTCGAGGCGGTTCGCACGTCCGGCGAAGGCGATCCACTCGCCGCTCGGCGCCCAGGAGGGGGAGTCGCACCAGTTCATGCGCGTGAGGCGCTTGACGCGGCCGGTGGCGAGCTCCTGGACGTGCACCTGGGGGTTGCCGGCGCGGTCGGAGACGAAGGCGATCTGCTCGCCGTCGGGCGAGAAGGTGGGGGAGGAGTCGACGCCGAAGTGAGAGGTCACGCGGGTGAGCGTCCCGTCGGCGATGCTGAGGACGTGGATGTTGGGGTTCTTCTGGGCGGAGACCGTCACCGCGATGCGGGCGCCGTCGGGCGAGAAGCCGCCGCCGATGTTGAGTCCCTGGCGGTCGGAGAGGACGCGGGCGCCGCCCTTCTCGAGGTCGTAGAGGTAGAGGTCGGGGTTGCCGGCCTTATAGCTCGTGAACGCGAGCTTCTTCCCGTCGGGGCTCCACCGGGGGAAGAGCGTGATGGCGCGGAAGGCCGTCGCCTTGCGGAGGTTCTCCCCGTCGTAATCGACGAGGTAGAGCTCCTTGCTGCCGCTCGCATCGTTGACGAAGGCGACCTGCGTGTGGGCGATGCCGGGGCGGCCGGAGAGCTGCTTGACGAGGTCGTCGGCCACGCGGTGGGCGAGCGAGCGGGCGTAGCGCTCGTTCTGGCGGTAGTAGCGCTCGAGGAGGGTCTCGCCGGAGGCGGTGTCCCGCAGGCGCACGCTCAGCGCGACCTGGTCCTGGACCTTGGAGGCCTTCGCGGTGAGCAGGAAGGCCGCTCCGGCCGTGCGCCAGGCCAGGAGCTCCTGCTCGTCCTGCCCGGTCGACGGGGCGGGTCCCTTCTCGATGATGTCGAAGTAGCGCGAGGCGAGCAGGTCGGCGCGCAGGGTCTCGCGCAGCTTCCGGCCGGTTTCGGCGTCGTCGAGCCGTCCGGGGTCCTCGGAGAGGAAGGCGGGGAGGCCGAGCGCGCGCTGCGCCCCCTCGCGGGCGCCCTCGACGCCGATGTAGACCTCGGCGGCGCGCGCGGGAGCGGCGAACAGGAGCAGGCCGGCCAGGAGCGCGAGCGTCACTTCGCCTTCGGGGCGGCGGGAGCCCGGGGCGCGGCTTTCCCGGCCTTGTCGAGTCCCTTCAGGAGCTGGGGCGCGACCTTCGCCTCGGGGCTGTTCGGGAAGTCTTCGGCGACGGACTGGAGGTAGCGGCGCGCCTCGTCGGGGTGGACCTTCAGCTCGATGAGGCAGGAGGCGTACTTGAGCCGCGCCGAAGGCGTGAGGTCGCTCTTGGGGAACTGGTCGAGGACGAGCGCGTACTGCCGCGCGGCCTGCTCGTACTTCTTCTGGGCGAACCAGGCCTGGCCGAGGTAGTAGGTCGCGAGGTCGGCGACCTCGCCCTTGGGATATTTCTGAAGGTAGAGCCCGAAGCCCTGGGCGGCGAGGTCGTACTTCTTGCCGTTGAGCTGAACGAGCGCGGAGTGGTAGATCTGGCTCGGCGAGGGACCGGAGGCCGACTGCTCGGCCTTCTTCTTGTCGTCCTCGGCCTTCTTCTGCTCGTCTTCGGCGCGCTTCTGCTCCTGCGCGAGGAGCTGCTTCTGCTGGGCCGAGATGGACTCGCCGACCGCGGAGACCTTGGCCCCCAGGGCCGCGCCCAGGTCGTCGAGCTTCGAGGAGAGCGCCGAGTTGCTCTGCTGGGTGTCCTTGAGCGACTCGTTGAGGACGCTGATCTGGCTATGGACGTCGTCGAGCTTGACGGCCAGGTCGGCCTGGTTCGACTGCAGGGTGTTGAGGGTCTTCTTGAGGCCCTGGATCTGGACGGTCAGCGAGTCGGTCTGCGCGGAGAGGTCGAGGATGTCCTTCTGCGTGGCGACGCAGCCCGAGAACAGGAGCGCCGCGGAGAACGCCGCGAGGGAGCGCGGGGGCTTCACTGGGCGGTGGAGGACGACGCCGTGCGCGCGCGGACCTTGGTCTCCGCGCGGCGGTTCTGGCCCCAGCATCCTTCGTCGCTGCGGGTGCAGGAGGGACGCTCCTTGCCGAAGGAGATGGTCCCGACGCGCTTGCCGTTGACGCCGAGGCGCAGCATGTAGTCGCGCGCCTCCTTGGCGCGCTTCTGGCCGAGCGCGAGGTTGTACTCGACGGTGCCGCGCTCGTCGGTGTGGCCTTCGACGAGGACCTCGAGGTCGCCGTGCGCCTTGAGGTAGTCGGCGTTGGCCTTGAGCGTCTCGCGCGCGGCGTCGTCGAGCGCGTAGCTGTCGTAGTCGAAGCGGACGGGCTGGAGGTCGCCGACGGCGACGTACTCCTTGCCTCGGATGGCCGCTTCCTCGACGTCGACGCCGGGGGCTCCGGCGGAGAGCGAGGAGTCCTCGGAGCCCTCGGCTCCGGAGGATCGGGCGTTGGCCTTGAGGGCCTTCTTGGGGGCGCAGGCGGCTCCCGCAAGGGCGAAGCCCAGGGCCAGCAGAAGACTGAGTCGCAGAGTGGGGTGTCGCATGGACCCATCATAGCCATCCCCGAGGGTGGCTGTCAACGAAGGAGACGGGGGTCCCCGTCGAGGATTCCCGGCAGGCGTCCCTTGACAGGCGGGGGGGAGGGCGCAATAATCCATTAAAGGAAGAGCGGAGATGAGCGAACAGGAGAAGGACCCGGGGGCACCGGACTACAAGGGCTGGGGGGAGCGTCTCCTCTACGACCCGCGCGTCTTCATGGGCGCGACCTCGGCGCTCGCCCTCGCGGTGCTCGTGGCGTGGGGCGTGCGCGGGAACCGCGCGTCCCGCAGCGAGCCCGCCCCGCTCCCCGAGACCGCCGCTCAAGCGCAGGCGCGGCGGGGCTTCTTCGCTCCGCCGAAGGTCCTCTCCTCGGAGCTCGCTTCCGCGCGCGCCACGGCCGTCCCCGCCGAAGCCTCGATGGTCCGCCGCGGGGCGGGAGGGACGGCCATCGGCGTCGCGTCTTCGGCCGAGCCCGTGCGGAGCATCCGCGAGCTGACGGGCAAGACCCTCGAGGGGACCCCCGCGGCCGGGGCCGCGGTGCCGGCGACCACCGGGGCGTCCCTCGACGAACGCATCCAGGAGGCGATCCGGGACCACGAGAAGGAGGAGCCCAAGGTCCCCGAGGCGGACGGCCCCATCGAGGGCAAGCCGCCTCTGCGGCCGCTCGACCGATTCACGAACTCCGGCTTCGTCCCGACCGGCGGCGCAGGGGGAGGCGCCTCCGCTCCCGGCGCGGCGGCGCCGCAGGCCCCGGAGGGCAAGCCGGTCCTGCAGGCGACGGGCGCGACCTCCTCCGCCCGCGCCGCCCGGACGCGGGCGTTCTTCCGACCATCGGCCGGGACGCGCGCTCTTCCGTCCCCCGGCGCTCAGTCGCTCTTCTCCGGGAGCACGCTCAAAGGTTCCGGCGAAGCGGGCGCACCCGCTTCGAGGGCCGCTTCGGGCGGACGCGGCGAGCGCCTCTCCATGGTCGGCGGCCCGACCTCGGCGGCGGAGACGCTGCCCGCGATGGCCTCCGTCAACCGCGGAGGAGGGGGCGGCGGGACGTCGACGGGAGGATCCTCCGAGAAGGAGGTGAAGCCCGCCACGAAGGCCCACATCCTCGCGGAGGCGGACAAGCGGCGCGCCCTGGCCGAGCGCTACAAGGCCGCCGTGGTCCTGCCGCTGGTGAAGGCCGAATGGTCGGAGGCCGCGTTCCCGCAGCTCCAGGAGCAGACGCGCCAGGCGGAGGTCCGTCTGCGCGGGCTCGACTCCGCGCTCATCGCCGCCCTCCCGCGCTTCGGCGACCGTCCCGACGTCGTCGCGGCCTTCAACGAACTCCACCTGATGCTGTCCGGCGACGGCCGCGACGACATCGGCGGCAACATGGCCGGCCGGCTCCGGATGTCCCAGGACCGCATCACCTCCGGGCTCCAGGACGTCGCGCTGCTCCCGGTGGGCTGCTCCTATGCCGTCCAGGTCCTCCAGCCCCGCGCCGGGAATCCGAGCTTCCCGCGCGCGGCCGTGCAGGACCTCCCGGCCCTCGGGGTCGGCCTCATCCCGGCGGGCTCCTCGACGCATCCGCAGCAGCGGATCTGGGGAGGGACCATCGACTACGCGGACGACTGCGTCGGCCTGCGACAGGCGAACAACTGCGCGTCGGGGGTGCTGAGCAGCGAGTCCGTGCACGACAGCGCCCGCAGCGCGCACAAGGAGCTCGACTACGCGGCCCGCCAGAGCTACAACGTGCGCGTCCAGGCCCTGACGGCCTCCGAGGCCGTGCCGCAGCAGCTCGCGCCCCTGGAGGCGGCCCTGCGCCGCACGGACCCGGTCCGCGCCGACGAGCTGCGCGCGCTCGGCGCGCGCGCGCGCGCCGACCTCTCGGGCGCGGCGGCGCTGCTGCCCGACCCGCCCGCGCTCTCCCGAGCGCTCGGCCTCTCGGCGGTCGGCGCCGCGGCCGAAGCGGCGCGCGGCGAGGTCCGCGCGCTGCGCGACGCGCTCAACGGCGAATACCGCAGCTATCCCGATACCCGCAACCGCCAGAACGCCTCGCTCGCGACCAACGAGTCCTTCGACGGCGCGCAGGGGGCGGCCAACACCCTCGCCGGCTACCCCGGCGCGGCCGGCCAGCCGCTCAAGGGGCTCGTGCAGTCGGGCGAGGAGTCGGTGCGGACCCTCGTCGGGCTCTGCGACGCCTATCATTCGATGTACGCCCTCGCCGGCGACGTGAAATAGCCGGGATCCCCCCGGGATTCCGGCGAGACCGGGAGCGCCATTTTGTAGACTCTACCCGTGACCCCCGCGACCACCCACGACGCCCTCGAGGAATCGCTCTCGCGCGTGCGCTCGGCCATGGGCCGGCGGATCGCCCGGCTCGGGGAACGGGTCGGCGACCAGCTCGCCGGCTACGTCGGGCGGCCGGGCAAGATGCTGCGCTCGCGCTATGCGCTGCTGCTCGGGGCCGCGCTGGGGACCCCGGCCGAGCAGACCGAGCGCGCCGCCTGCGCCGTCGAGCTCCTCCACAACGCCTCGCTCCTCCATGACGACTGCGTGGACTTCGCCGAGCTCCGGCGGGGGGAAGGGACGCCCAACGGACTCTTCGGCTCGACGACCGGCATCCTCCTCGGCGACCTGGCCTTCGCCGAGGGCCTCGACGAGGCCTTCGAACTCTCGGGGTCCTGCGCCCGCGCGCTCATCGACACCGCGCGCGAGATGACCGCCGGGGAGCTGCAGGAGGAGTTCCTGCGAGGAAGTCTCCACGTCTCGGTCGAGGGCTACTACGGGATCGCCGCGCGCAAGACCGCCGCCCTCTTCGAGTGGACCGGCGCCGCGCTCTCCGAGCTGAGCCCGCGCCCGCACCGCCGCGAGGACCCGCCGCGCCTCGGGCGCGCGGTCGGCGTGCTGCTCCAGGTCATCGACGACGTCCACGACTTCACGCTCGACCGGGAGACCGCCGGCAAGGAGCGCGGGCAGGACTTCGTGCTCGGCAAGCTCACGCTGCCCTGCCTCCTCGCGCTCGACGACCGCGCCCTTCGGCCGCGCTTCCTCGCGCTCTGGGAGCGCAGCCCCCGCGACCGCGCCGCGGTCGACGCCGTCGTCTCCCTCCTCGAGGAGGGCGGCTGCCTGGCGGGAGCGCGGAAGGCGGCGCGCGGCCTGCGCGCTTCGATGGACCCGCTGCTCGCGGGCCTGCCGGCGCGGGACGCCGTGCCGCCGCTCGCGGCTTTCCTCGACGCGATGCTGACGAGGGAGTTTTGAGCCGCTACGAACGGCTGGTCCGCCAGGCCTGGCGCAGCGGCGAGTACCGCGCCGAGGACGCGTCCGGGGGCGGGACCCTGCGCGAGGACGGAGAGGCCCAGCGCGCGCGCCTGCGCGTGAAGATGGAATGGATCGTCGAGCGCGAAGGCTGGCGTCCCTCCGCCCGCGCGGGCTCCGGCCTGCGCCTGGCGCCCCACGCGCGCTGGCGCGCCGAGGGCGCCGAGGGCCTGCTCTACGACACCCGGGCCGAACGCGTCTGGCGCGTGAGCGGTGCGGGCGCGGCCGTCCTGGGGGCGCTGGAATCCTGCGCGGACGAGGCCGTCCTGCTTGCGGGGCTGCGGGGCCGGTTCCGCGACGAGAGCGGCGACCTCGAGCGCGACGCCCGCGCGTTCCTCTCGGACCTGCGCTCGCGCGGACTGCTGGAGGGCTAGGCACTCCCTTATGATGGCACAGAAGATCCTTATCGTCGACGACAACGAGGACTGGAACGCGCTGGTCCAGCTCTGGCTCAAGAACGCCGGCTACCAGGACCTCTTCATCGCGGGCAACGGCGCCGACGCGGTCGCGCTCGCGCGCAAGGCGCTGCCCGACTGCATCCTCCTCGACCTCGTCCTGCCCGACATCGACGGGCTCGAGGTCTGCAAGACGATCCGCTCCATCCCGGCGCTCGGCAAGACCCCCATCGTGATGCTCACCGCGCACCGCAAGGACAAGATCATGGGGCTCGAGTACGGGGCCGACTACTTCGTCCAGAAGTCGGAGAACCCCGCCGAACTCCTCGCCACCCTGCGCGCGGTGTTCCGCCGCCGCGAGCTCGACAGCAACGTCTACCGCAAGGAGGACGTCTCGCTGAACATGGAGAGCCGCGAGGTCTTCTTCCACGAGGTCCACGTCGTGACGCTGACCCCGAAGACCTTCGAGCTGTTCTACTGCCTGCTCGAGCGCAGCCCCGAGCCCGTCCACAAGGACATCCTCTTCTCCGCGGTGGAGGGGAAGAAGAAGCCCGAGCTCTCCCGCGCCCTGGACATCCTCATGAACCGCCTGCGCAAGGGCCTGCCGGTCCTGCTCCAGCGCCGGATCAAGGCGGTCAAGGGCTTCGGCTACGTGTACATCCGACCCCACGAGTGAACGCGTTCCTCCTCCTGCCGGGACTCCTCCTCGTCTGCGGCGCCCGCGGCGAGGGACCGTCTCCGCGCGTCCTGCCCGCCGCCGCCGAGCCGTTGGCGCCGTGCGTGCGCCGTACCTCGGGGGGGTGGCGCGAGCCCGCGACGCTCGACGCCCTGCGCCTGTGCCAGGGGCGGCTGCGCTCGAGATGGATCGCCGGTCACGAGCGCGCGAAAGGCCGCGCTCCCGACGGGAAGGCGCTCGACGAGCTCGACGACTTCCAGCGCTCCGAGGTCCGCGGCTACCTCGCCCGGCACCCCGAGCGCGCGCACGTCGAGGAGGCCCCGGAGAAGCCCGCGCGGGAGACCGCTCCTCCGAGCGCGGATAAGACCGGGCCGGCCGCGGCGCCGGGCCTCAAGGAGCTCGGAGCCGCGCTCGAGGGCTCCTCGGAGGGCGGGAAACGCGGGATCACCCCCGAGGGGGCCCGGCAGGTCGTCGAGTATCTGACCCGCCAGCAGGGCGGCGTCTCACCCGACATGAAGCTCCTGCTCGACAGCGTCTCCCGCGACGGACCCCGCCTCCAGCACGACACGATGCTGCGCCTCAAGCGCGCCGCGCGCGAGGCGAAGGGCGCAGGCCTCGAGCTCGGCGTCGAACCGGGACTCGAGCGCTGGCTGCTCGACCCGGCGCAGGACCCGCCCGAGGATCCTTCGGGACCGAACACGCCTCCGGCGACGAACTAGCCTGGAATCTTCAGTTGGACGCGGAATTCCACCGTCGGACTGCCCTCGGCCTCCTCCATCTCGGTCCTACGCGCCGACTGAAGATCCCAGGCAACGTCCTTCCCGCCGGACTTCGCCCCGGGGCTCCGCTAAAATTGATACGCTCTGTCACCCCAGAGGGGTTCCCGCATGATGAAAGGTGAGAGGGACGTCATCCGTCTGTTCGCCGAGGCGATCGACTCGGGCGCGAGCGCCGCGCTCGTCACCGTCGTC
Organism: Elusimicrobiota bacterium; assembly: GCA_041660925.1. Taxonomy (NCBI): domain Bacteria; kingdom Pseudomonadati; phylum Elusimicrobiota; species Elusimicrobiota bacterium. The sequence goes on along the minus strand of JBAZVI010000001.1, from coordinate 468,396 downwards.
TCGATGCAGGGGAGCACCCCCCGCGACGCGGGCGCGCGCATGATCGTCTACGCCGACGGCTCCGCGGTCGGCACGGTGGGCGGGGGGAAGCTCGAGGCCTTGAGCATCCGCGACGCCGTGAAGGCGATCGGAGAGGGGAGCAGCCGCAAGGCCGCCTACGACCTCAAGCCTGAGGGCACGGGGATGGTCTGCATGGGGCGCGTCGAGGTCTTCATCGACGTCCAGGTCCGCGAGCTCGGGCTCCTCATCCTCGGGGCCGGGCATGTCGGGGAGCGCCTGGCCGCGCTGGCCGCGGCCGCCGGCGTCCCCTGCGACGTGGCCGATGAGCGCGCGGAGTTCGCCAACCGCGAGAGCTTCCCTTCCGCGGGACGCGTCCTCGTCGAGCGGCCCGACCGGGCCGTCCGCAGCGCGAAGCCCGACGCCCGCACCTACGTCGTCATCGTGACCCGCGGACACGAGCTCGACGCCGAATGCCTCGCCGCGGCGCTCAAGAGCGACGCCGCCTACATCGGGATGATCGGCAGCCGTTCCAAGGTCCCCACCGTGTTCCGCGGGCTCAACCGCAAGGGGCTGCATCCGGAGCGCGACCCCCGCGTGCACGCGCCCATCGGGCTCGACCTCGGAGGAAAGAGCCCGGGCGCCATCGCCGTCTCCATCCTCGCGGAGATCCTGAAGGTCCATCATCGCCGCGGCGGCGGGCATCTCGCCCTGCGCGGCCGAGAGGCCGGCCGGGGATGAACCGCCGCCTGGCCGCGGCGCTCTGCGCGCTCGCCTTCGCCGTCCTCGCCTTCCTGCTCCTGCGCCGGCTCTCCGATTTCCCCGGCCTGCACGGCGACGAGGCCTGGGTCGGTCTCTACGCCGTGCGCATCCTCAAGGGAGGGCTCTACTCTCCCCATGAGATGAACACCTATACCGGTCCGCTCTACGGCTGGCTCCTCTCCGGAGTCTACCGCCTGCTGGGGGCCAGCGTCTTCTCCCTGCGGCTGCCGGGGGCGCTGCTGAACCTGTTCGCCGCCGGGCTCCTCGCGGGACACTTCTGGCGGCGCGAGGGGCCGCGCTCCTCGCTGCTCTGGCTCGCGCTCCTCCTGGGCTCCCCGCTCTTCCTGCTCAAGTCCCGCGTGGCCTGGGAGGTCTACGCGCTGCAGCCGCTGCTGCTCGCGCTCGTGTTCGCCGCGTCCCGGCGCGCGCTCGACGACGACGGCGGAGGGACGCGCAACGCCCTGCTCTTCCTCGCCGCCTGCCACCTGGGAGTCCTCAACCACTTCATCTTCTCCAGCGTGCCGGTCTCGCTGCTGGCCTACGCGGCCTTCCGTTCCATCCTCCAGCGGGATGCCCGCGCGCTCGACCTGCTCGCGCTGGCGGCGTATGCGTCCCTCCAGACGCTTCTCGTCGGGACGCTCAAGCCGCGGGTCGGCGATGCTTTCTGGCTGGAGCATCGCGCGCCGCTCTGCGCGGCCTGGCTGTCGCTGCCCTTCCTGGGAGGCGCGCTCTACCGCGGACTGCGCTCGCGCTGGCTCCCCGCGCTCGGAGTCCTCGCGACCCGGGCGGCCGCGCTGCCGGAGCGCGTCTTCTCCTCGGCGAGAGTCGTCGTCTGCGTCGGGTTCGCCGCCTTCGTCTTCTTCCATTGGATCGCGTTCATGCAGATCCTCTCGGGAGTCTCGGTCTTCATGCGCCTGACGTCCTGGGAGCCGTCCCTGTTCCTGGCCGTGCCGCTCTACGCGGGGGCCGGGCTGAGCATGGTCGTCCTGTTCTCCGAAGGCCTGCGGGCGCTCTATTCCCGGGAGGTCCCGGAGGGCCCCCGGGGGGTCGCGCTCTGGTTCCTCTGCTACGCGGCGGCCTTCCCGCTGTTCCGGACGCACAGCACGATCCGCTACTACATCCTGCCGGCCTTCCTCGCGCTGGCCGCTCTCGCGGTCCTGCTTCCTCCGCTGCTCGAGCGCCGCGCCGGCGCCCGGGCGGCGCTCTTCGCGGGCCTGTTGTGCCTGTTCACGCTCTCCGTGAAGGAGAGCTCCATGTCCGGCGTCCGCTTCCCGGTCAGCTTCCACGTCGGCTGGCGCTGGGAGAACTCGGGAGACTTCCTCCCGAAGAAGGGGCTCTACGATGAAATCAGCTCCCTGGGCTATTGCGAGTTCCACCCGGACAGCTTCATCGGGCTGCCGATGATCTTCTATTTGAACACCGAGAAGCGGGACTGTTCGCGCAGCGAGACCGTCCGCATCGAGGTCTGTCCGTCCTGCCCGCGTCCCTATTTCCGATGGGAGGCCCCGGGGAGATGAGCGGAGTCCTGCTGAGCGTCGTCCTGCCGACTTACAACGAGGCCGCGAACGTGCCGCTCATCGTCGAGCGGCTCGAGCGCGCGCTCCAGGGGATCCCGCACGAGACCATCGTCGCCGACGACGACTCCCCCGACGGGACCTGGCGGATCGCCTCCGAGCTGTCCGCCCGCTATCCCGCCCTGCGCAGCCTGCGCCGGACGCGCGAACGCGGGCTCTACCCGGCCGTCCTCGAGGCCTTCGCGCTCGCGCGGGGGGAGTACCTGGCCGTCCTGGACGCGGACCTCCAGCACGACGAGAGCCGGCTCCCCGCCATGCTCGAGCTCGCCCGCGCGCGCGGACTCCAGCTCGTGGTCGGCTCCCGGCACGCGCCGGGCGGCGGCATCGAAGGGTGGGGCCGCACGCGTCGACTCATCAGCCGCGCCGCGAACCTGCTCTCCTCGCTGCTGCTCTCCCGCGGCTCCAGCGACCTCATGAGCGGCTTCTTCCTCGTCGAGCGCAGCGCCTTCCTGGCCGCGGCGCCCCGTCTGACGCCGAAGGGCTTCAAGATCCTCATGGACCTGCTGCAGAACCTTCCCCCGGGCGCGCAGACCGGAGAGGTGGGCTACGTCTTCCGTCCGCGGACCCTGGGGGAGAGCAAGCTCGACGCGCGGGTGGCCGGACAGTTCTTCGCCGCCCTGGCCGGGCTCTCGCTCAAGCGGTTCGCTCGCCGCTGATCCGACGGTTCAGCGGCGAGCGAGGGTGAGTTTAAGCCGAACCCACGACCTCGTAGACCTGCCCGTCCCAGGAACCGTAGATGGGGGGCTGGTCCTCGGGAATCGCCAAGACCAACGGCATCCCTTCCCGGATATCCAACACCAGCAGATTCTCATCCATTAGGTCCATACGCCACCCCAGTACGCTCGAGGCATCTTGTTTAAACCCCGCCGGGAATCCCCGTTCAGGATTCCCGGCCCTCATCGGTCGCAGCGCGCGCGCAGGTCCTCGGCGGCCTGGTCCGCGTCCGAGGCGCCCTGCATCTCCTCCACGCTCGGCTTGCGGACGCCCTCCTGCTCGTAGAGCTCTCGGATGCGCCGGTAGAGGTCCTGGCGCAGGGCGATGCTCCGGACCTCGGAGCCGGGGTTGCGCGTGAGCCCGTGGGCGGAGAAGGAGGGCTCGCGCAGGCGGGCGGCCCAGAAGCGCGCTTTGAGCTCGAGCACGGTGGCCTGCAGCCGGTCCGACCGGGCCTCCCAATCCTCGCAGCCGGCCTTCCCTCCTCCGAGCGCGTCGCGCAGCGCGCCCTCCCCGGGCAGGGCGAGCGGCCCGGCCTCCCCGAGGTCGGGCGGGAGCACCACCACGTCCAGGCCGCCGAAGCCCGACTCGTCCCAGTCGCGTCGGACCTGCAGCGTCTCGGCGCCCAGTACCCGGGCGGTGACCGCGTCGATGAGGCGGGCGTTCACTTCGATGCGGCCGTCTCCAAGACCGAGGATGGAGCCGGTGAGGAGGCAGTCCACCCCGAGCACGCGGCCGACCTTGTCCGACTGGCGGCCGTCGAGGACGCCCTGCTGCGCGAGGCCCTGCTCGCGCAGGACCTTCTCGAGGAGGGTGCGCTCGACGACTTCGATGCCCGGCTGTCGGCTCAGGTGGGCCGTGATGCGTTCGGCCAGGGCCATGGACCCGCGGGTGTCCGTTCCCGCCACCGGGAGGAACGGCAGCACCGCGACGCGGCGCTTGAGCGCGCGCTCGGCGATGCGGGAGATGGCTTTGGCGGACTTCTCGTAGGGATCGGCGGCGCAGGAGGGGGGAGCGGCGAGCAGCGCTGCGGCGGCGCAGGTAAGGAACAAGGACCGGACCCCGTTCTTCGACACCCTCTCCCCCCGGAACTTCCAGCGACGGGCTGCCGTGCGCTCGGCCCCCCTTGCGGGGGGCCCGGCTTTGCTCGGCAGCCCGGCTGGCTTGGAGGGTGTCGTTCGCGGCGTCCGGCTCTCTCTGTAGCCCCGTGGCTTTGCGGCACCGGGTTTCCCCGGTTGTGCCCTGGACGATGCCTTACCAAGGATGTAACAGACGGAGAGCCGGACGTCCATTCACACGGGTGATAGGACAGGTATCATGGTTGTTACTCTCCGGGATCCTCCGACGGGGAAACCTCCGGGAAGCCCCCGAAAAAAGACCTTGCGCAGAGCCCATGCCGGGCCTATACTCATGGAGAGGCCGGCTACCCCGATGAAACCCCCCTCGGCCGCCTTGCTCGTCTTCCTGTTCGCCCTGCCGGCGGCGCGGGTCGTGCGCGCCCAGCCGGCGGTTTCGTCTTCCCCCGAGTACGCCGGCAGCCTTTCCTCCGCCCTGCTCGAGGACGCCGAGCTGCCCCCGGCGCCGGAGGGCCTCGACGCCTGGCGCGCGAACGCCCGAGACCTCTCCCAGGGGCGGCTCTCCACCGTGCCGCGAGAGGCGTACGAGAGCCGGATCCTCTCCTTCTGCTCGACGCTCGGCCTCGGCGACGAACGCGCGGGGCGGCTCCTGCTGCACCTGCGCGATCGCGTGCAGGGGCAGGCGTGGAAGCCGGAGGACGACGCTCAGCGCATCCGTCGTCTCGGTGCGAAGGACCACAAGACGGTCTCCGGGAGCCTCGACGCGCACGCCGCCGCGCTCGGCGTCGCGCACTTCGAGGCCGCGCCCGAGGGAGGCGTCGTCGCGGCCGACTCCGTCTTGGCCTTGCGGGTGCTGCGAGCGAACCTGCCCTTCGGCCGGGCTCCGCCCAAGACGGCGCTCCCGGACGCCGCTTCCGCGGACGCCCCTGTGCCCTGGAGCGAGGTCGAGAAGGTCCTCAAGTTCGGGCATCGGCCCTATCTTCCCGGCCGCACCGGCGACATGCTGGACGCGGCCATCCGCGAGCTGCGAAGTCCGCAGGGCCCCGCCGCCGTCGCCGAGGAGGTCACGCGCAGATCCCTCGAGAAGATGCAGCAGACTCCCGAGGGTCGCGAGGTCCTGCGCCAGCTCATCGGCGAGTTCGGGAGCCAAGGGAAGACCATCCTCGTGAGGTCCGAGAAGTTCGAGGGCAGCACGATCGACAGGAGCAACGGCTACGAGGGGGTCGTCGGCATCCGCGGCATGGCGTACACCGAGGATCTCATCTACGGATTCAACGAGTTGTATCTCAAGATGAAGGATCGGGAGGCGGTCGTCGACTTCCTCGCGGGGAACATGGCCCACGAGTTCCGCCACTTGGCCAATCGCGCGATGGTCAAGCGCCTCTCCCCCGACTCGCTGGAGGACGGCTTCGAGCTCTCCTTCGTCGACGAACAGCGCGCCCGGCAGACCGGTTATCTCGTCGCCGCTCGCCTGTCGAAGGACAAGGCCAACGACCACACTCAGGAGGCGGCATCGCTCGGGCAAGATTCCGCCGCCTTCTGGGACGACTTGAAGACCACCGGCTATCCGCGCTACCTGGACCTCGAGGAGATGAAGGACCCCGTGAAGGCCTACCGCGCCCGGCTGAAGGCGCTCGAGGAGGAGAAGCAGGAGACCTATCTCCCGCTCGTCCGGTTCAAGATCCCCCGGCTGCTGAGCGCGCTCGACGTCATGACGAAGAAAGAAGGGCTCGGGCCCGAGGGCGACACCGTGCGCAACGACGCCCGGGTCCTGGCCGCGACCATCCCCAACGACCTCAAGGATCTCGAGACGGCGATGAGGGACATCCAGGGGCTCCTCAAGCAGATGGAGGACCCCGCCCTCGCCCAGGCGCTGGCCCGCACACGGGAGGCCGGGGACTCGAAGGCCTTCCTGCGGCTCAAGGCCGATCTGGCCCGCGACCAGAAGAATCTGGAAGACTTGCTCCGGGTGAAGAAGATGCCGGCTCCAAAACCGCCGGCGGGTCAGCTCACCCGGGACCAGTTCTGGGCCCGCGTGAAGACGTCGGTGAAGGAGCATCCCCAGTACTGGACCGGATTCCTGAAGAAGTTCAAGCTGCCGGAGGAGAAATGAACGCCGCGCTAGCCGTCGTCTTCGCCGCCCTCGCCGCGGCATCCATGCCGTCTTCAGCGGGAGAGAAAGCCATGACGCAGTCCCCGGCCGCCAAGGCCTACGAGTGCAAGCCGCCGGCCGACTGGACGCGCAAGCCCGGCTCCGACGGCGGAGAGCGCTTCTCCAAGGGCCGGCTCAGCATCAGCGTCACCCGCTACGGCCCGGGCACGGCCTACCGCAGGCCCGAGGATTTCCTCGCGTTCCTTGCGACGATGAAGAAGGCCGAGCCGGCCGGGACCGTCGAGGTCTCCGGGAAGAAGGTCGAGCGCCTCGCGCGCAGTTACGAGCGCAGTCTCGGGGGAGACGACGCGCTCCCACGCAAGGACTGGGTCTACGAGGAGGTCGTGCTCCTGCGCCTCAAGGACGGGTTCTGGGCGCTGCGTTTCCAGAGTACCTCGCGGATGTATCCGGAAAAGCCCAAGGGGCTGCCGGAGTGGGAAGCTTTTCTGAAGGTTTTCCGTCTGCGCTGAAGGACGCCGGCGGCACGGCCGCCGACGGGGATCGGAAGACGCCATGAAGATCCTGCTCGCCGCACTGCTCTTCGCGCTCTCGCCCGCGCCGCTCCGGGCGGAGAGCACCGCCGCGCCCGTCCCCCCGCCGGTCGCGGCGGAAGCCGCGGACTTCAAAGGCGTCCTCGCCGAAGCCCTGCTCGCGGGCAGGGAGCTCCCGCCCGCCCCGGCCGAGAGCGCGGCCCTGCGCGCGCGGGCCGCGGAACTCGCGCTCGGCCGCCCCGAAGGGAAGACCCCCGCCGTCTTCGAGGGGGAGGTCCGCGCGCTGGCCCGGGACCTCGGGCTCGACGCGACACGGACGACCCGGCTCGTCAAGCTCCTCGGAGCTCGGGCCCGGAGCGCCGTGCCCGCTCGCAAGGCCGACGCCTCCGGCGCCGATGCGCGCGCGCTGAAGCCGGAGCAGGGGCTCAAGCTCCAGCTCAGCGCGCAGCTCAACGCTCAAGCGCTCGGTCTCTCCCAGGGCGAGTCCCTGCCGGGCGGCCAGCCGGCGGCCTCCCCGTCGCGCGGCGCGCTTGCGGGCCAGCCGCTGCCTCCCGCCCTCGCTCAGCCGATCCCGCCGGACCCCTCGCAGCCCGGCCTGCGGCTGAAGGCGGCGCCGATGCCGCAGCAGCCGCCGCAGACGAAGCCGCTGAGTTGGGAGGAGGTCGAGCGGGTCGTGGACGTGGGAGAGAAGCCGAAGGGCTGGCTCGATCGGATCCAGTACGAGCTCGCGCCCTACGTCGCGAGCTTCGACAGGCCGGAGTGGAAGGAGCAGCGCACGACCCGCAAGGCGCTCGAGCTCATGCAGACGACGCCGGAGGGTCGGGAGGTTTTGCGCCAGCTCGTCGACGAGCTGGGACCCAGGGGGACGCGCAAGGGCGTGAAGATCGAGGTCCGCGCCGAGGACTTCGGCGAGCGGAGCTCGATCTCGATGCGTGACGGGGTCGAGGGTATCCTCGGGGCCCGCGGGAGGGCCAGGTACACGCTGGCGCTCGACAAAGCGGACTATCACTACAGCTCGAAATACCTCGAGTTCAAGGACCAGGACATGGCGGTCACGATGCTCGCGGGGAACATGGCCCACGAGTTCCGCCACCTGGTGAACGTCGCACAGCTCAAGCGCCTCTCTCCCGAGGAAGCCATCCCTTATCAGCTCGCCTTCGTCAACGAGCAGCGCGCGCGCCAGACCGGCTATCTCGTCGCGGCGCGGCTCAACAAAGGCAAGTCCAACGACTATCTCAACGAGGCGAACGCCCTGAACCAGGACCCCGACGCGTTCTGGGACGACATCAAGCGCTCTCCGTCCTACATCCGGACGCTCGATCCCGCGGAGATGAAGGAGCCCCTCGCGGCGTACAAGAGCCGCCTCGAGGCGCTGCGCGAGGACAATCAGGAGACCCGCGAGAACATCTCCCGCAGCCTTCCCCGCGCCCTCGACGCGCTCAGCATCCTCGCGAAGAAGGAGGGCCGGGGCAAGGACGTCGCCGAGCTCCAGATGCAGGCCGCGGCGATGCTGAGGTCCTACCCCGAATTCCTCAAGGGCGGCGAGGAGCAGGAGCAGTTGATCGGGATGCTGGTCGCGCAGCTCGAGACTCCGAAGGGCAAGGAGTGGGCGACGATGCTCGCGAAGGCGGGGGATTCCGCCGCGTTCCAAGGCTACTCGGCCGACTACGAGCGCGACCGCCAGACGCTCGCGAAGGTCTTGAAGGCGACCCCCGCTCCGAAGCGCGAGCGTCCCGCGGGGAGCCTCACTTGGGAGCAGTTCTGGGCCGCGGTGAAGGAGTCCCGCGCGAAGCATCCCGCGTACTGGGTCGAGTTCGAGAAGAAGTACGGGAAGGATTAGCAGGGAATCCTGGAGGGATTCCCTGCTCTGCTTAACCGAGCTATTCCAGGCATCGAGTCCCTACCGAGGGAGGGCGGACTCGATAAGGGCCCGGACTTTCGCGTAGTTGGCTCCGATGTCCGAGCCCTCCGTCTTCGCCTCGAGCACGCGCAGGCGTTCGCGGAAGTGCTCCAGCACCGGCCGCGTCTGCCGCCGGTAGATCTCCATCCGGTTCCTGAAGACCTCCTCGGAATCGTCCATGCGGCCGCGCGCGAGGATGCGGCGCAGGAGCTCGTCGTCGGAGACCTCGAGCTGGATCATCGCGTCGATGCGGCCGCCGTCCTTCATCCAGCCCTCGATGACGCCGGCCTCCTCCAGGCGGCGGGGGAAGCCGTCGAGGATGAAGCCGCGTTCGACGACGTCCTTCTGGGCGAGGCGCTCGCGCACGATGCGGAGCACGATCTCGGAGTCCACGAGGCCGCCCTTGGCCATGGTCTCGGCGAGCCCGGGCACGGAGCCGGCCTGCGCGCGCAGAAGCTCTCCGACCGAGATGTGCACCATCCCGTAATCCTTGGCGAGCAGCTTGCCGAAGGTGGTCTTCCCGGAGCCGGGGGCGCCGGTGATGAGAAGGTGCAGCGGCTTCGCGGAGACGGGGCCGACGGCGGGGGGCGCCTCGAAGGCGGTCGGCGCCCCCCGCACCCCCCGTACCTCCTCTCCCACGAGGTGGGAGAGGGGGAGCACGGTGGGGAGAGACAGGGCGGGGGTCGTGACGGGAGAAACCTGCAGATTCTGGGCGAGGGGGGCGGCGATCGGCACGATGGAGCGCGGATCGGTCACCGCTCGCACCACACCTACGGCGCTCAGGCCCGCCGCAGGTGCGATGACGGGGACGGGGAGGACGACCGCCTGCTGCGCGAAAACGGGGCCGGGGAGGACTCCGGCCAGGAAGCTGTAAAGCGCCAGGCAGGAGGCGCTTTTAAGGAGGGTTTTGAGGCCCCGGCTATTCATACGCCAAGGATGCCCTGAAAGGGGGGTGCCGACCACCCTCGGGAGGCCTATTGAGGGGTGGGTCCTTTGGGAGGGGGCAGGGGGAGGGGGGTAATGTGCTGGGGGAGCTCGAGCGATTCTTTATGAAAACCAAAGGCCCGCTTGCGCGGGCCTTTGCTCCGAGCGGGACTTCCCCTACCCTGCCCTCCCCGTAGGGGAGGACATTATGGAAGAACGAGCCCCGATCTAAACGTCGACGGTTTCTTCGTGTCCGTGCCCGATCGCCCGCTTGAGGGGCTTGATCAGCGCGAACATGCAGAGGCCCGCGCCGGAGGCCAGCGCGCAGAGCATGATGAAGAAGCTCTCGTGGGACATCTTCTCCCAATAGCCCCCGATGAAGCCGCACATGTAGTTGCCGAAGAAGCTCGAGAGGAACCAGGCGCCCATGAGCATCGAGACCATCCTCGCCGGGGCGAGCTTCGTGACCAGCGAGAGCCCGATCGGGGAGAGGTAGAGCTCTCCCACTGTCAGGATCGCCGTGCAGAGGGTCAGCGACAGCAGCGACGCCTTGCCGCCGGCGGCCACGACGCGGGAGCCCGGGATGAGCACGAGGAAGGAGACCCCCAGCAGGATGCAGCCGATCGCCATCTTGGCGACGCTGGAGGGCTCGGACTTCCGCTTCTCCTGCCACTTCCAGAAGGCGAGGATGATCGGGGTGAAGACGACGATCATCGCCGCGTTGAAGGCCTGATACCAGGTCGCGGGCATCTCCCAGCCGAAGATCATCCGGTCCGTGTTGGCGTCGACCCAGAGCGCCAGGGTGTTGCCCTGCTGCTCGTAGGTCCCCCAGAAGATGATGTTGAGGACGCAGAGCACGATGAGCGCTCCGATCTTCTTCCACTCCTCAGGCGTCAGGGGTTCGACGGCCTTCTGCTCCGTCGCGGCCGCCTGCTTCATGACGTTGTCCGGCGCCAGGTGCCGTTGGCCCCAGAGGTAGGTGCACAGGCCGAGGATCATGCCCACCCCGGCGGCGCAGAAGCCCCACCGGAAGCCGTAGGTCTCTCCCAGGGTCCCGGCGATGAGAGGGGAGAGCGTGGCGCCGACGTTGATGCCCACGTAGAAGACGCTGAAGGCGCGGTCGCGGCGGTGGTCTCCCGGCTTGTAGAGATTGCCCACCTGCGTCGAGATGTTCGGCTTGAAGAAGCCGTTGCCGAGGATGAGCATGAGCATCGCGGGGAAGAAGAGCGCCTGCGACATCAGCATGAACTCGCCGATGGCCATCAGCACGCCGCCCACGATGACCGCCTTGCGCTGGCCGAGCCACCGGTCGGCGATGACGCCGCCGAAGAACGGCGTGAAGTAGACGAGGCCGGTGTAGAGGCCGTAGATCTGAGAGGAGAGGGCCTGGGTGCTCATCGGCCCGAAGACGCTCTCGAGAGCGGCCTTGAGCGGGGCGTAGCCGAACACCGTGGCGGCGGGGTCCCCGAGGAAAAGCTGCTTCGTCATGTAGTAGACGAGGAGGCCGCGCATCCCGTAGTAGGAGAAGCGCTCCCACATCTCGGTGCTGAAGAGGACGTAGAGCCCGAAGGGATGCTTGTCCGCGGGGACTTTCTCGGCGGGGGGGGTGTAGTCGCTCATGTCCGTTCCTCCAGTGGCGCATCCGATCGCACGAGGCGTCGGAAGCGCCACTTTATCTTTACCAAGACTCTCCGTCAATCGGGTCGTCGCTTTTCGACGCCTTCAAGGGGCGCACTCGGAGTTGCGCACGCGGAAAGCCGCGTCTTTTCGCGTGCGCAACGATATGGGACTACGGACCGCCAACGCCCTAGACCATTTAACTTCGTCCGCGTACCCCATCGGCCCAAACGCTCCTCCCTCTCGCGCATTAGAATCTCACTAGTAGAAGGACCATCATTCGGAGGAAGACATGCGCGTCCTGCTCTCGCTGTTCCTCGCACTCAACTCGGTCTCTCCGGCGTTCGCCCAGGTCGTGACCCATGCGGTCGCGAACCCCGGCGTCTCCGCCGCCGTCCCCGTCGTCCCCGTCGTGGGAGCTCAGCTCGGAGCCCCCGGCGCGGTGCTCGCGGCCCCGGTCTCCATCGTCGGCATATCGCTGCAGGCTCCGACGGCGCTCCCGACCGCTCTCCCTGCCGTGCGTTCCGCCGCGGCCTCCGCGCAGATCCCCGGCGCGGCCCTGCAGACCGTGGTTCCGGCCGTGATCGCCCCGCGGACTCCCGCGGCCCTGACCGCCGCCGTCCCCGCGGCCGCTCAGGCTCCGATGGCCCGGGCGGCCGAGCAGACCCGCGGCGTTGCGGTCCGCTTCAGCGACCTGATGCGGGACTTCGGCTCCGTCTCCGACTCCAAGGCCGAGGACGCGCACGGTCTCGGAGCCCGCATCATGAACCTCCTCGGCGCGGGCTCCGCGCGCGCCGTCTCCGACTCCTCCCCCGCGCCGAAGGCCGCGAAGAAGAACGGCCTCAAGCCCGCCAAGTCCAAGGCGTCTCCCAAGGCGGCCAAGTCCCCGAAGGCGGCGAAGGCCCTGAAGGCCGACGCGGCTCCGGCCGGCCTCAACGCGAACCAGCTGCGCATGATCCAGACGCTCGAACAGGTCGCCGCGCTCTACACCGAGCACTACGCTCCGGAGGACTGGAAGAAGGCCCAGTACGGCGTGGACCTCCAGAAGGAGTTCGAGAAGGCGAAGGCGCTCGTCGTCGCGAACCCGAAGATGGGCCAGCACGAGTTCCAGAAGCTCCTCGCCGACTTCGTCCATTCGACGAAGGACTACCACGTCGGCATCCAGTTCCACTCCACGGAGGGCGCCGGGCTGCCCTTCTTCATCCTCAGCTCCGAGGGGAAGTACTACATCGCCTACATCAACCGGCAGGCGCTCCCCGAGGCGAAGTTCCCTTATAAAGAAGGCGACGAGGTCGTCGAGTTCGACGGCAAGCCGGTCGCCGAGGTCGTGAAGTCGCTGACCCGCTCGCCCAACATCGCCGAGACCGACGCCCGCCTCGCGGAGATGTACCTCACCAACCGCAGCCGCCGCGTGGGCCTCGACGTGCCGAAGGGCCCCGTCGCGCTCAAGATCCGCACCGAGGACGGCGCCGTCCACGACGTGAAGATGGAGTGGAAGTACAAGCCGGAGATGGTCCCGGTGGACGTCCCCATCCGCGACGGCGGCATCCGCACTCAGGGCCTCGACGACATCGTCGTGACCCCCGGGCCCTCGCGGAGCTGGCGCGAGGCCCTGCGGGCGGCGATCCGGCGCCTCATCCCGTCGATGGCGCACCCCTACGCCCAGGTCTTCACGAAGGCGGCCGGCGAGAACGCCGGCAACGGCTTCATGATCGGCGCCAAGAACAGCTTCGTGCCCAAGCTCGGCCAGGTCGTCTGGAAGCTGCCGCCGCAGGTCGCGGCGCAGGTGCCCTTCGACGCCTACATCTACAAGAACGAGCAGGGCCGCAAGATCGGCTATGTCCGCATCCCCGACTACATGGGCGACGAGCAGGCGGCCGGCGTCTTCGGCCAGCTCATGGCGCAGTTCCAGAAGGTCACCGACGGGCTCGTCATCGACCAGGTCAACAATCCGGGCGGCAACCTGTTCTACATGTACACGCTGCTCTCGATGCTGAGCGACAAGCCTCTCTCCGTGCCCCAGCACCGGCTGCTCATCGACGAGAGCGATGCCGCCTGGGCGGCGGACGTGCTCCAGCAGGCGGGCATGCAGGCCGCGAAGAAGGCCTTCGACGAGGAGATGGCCGAGGAGACCGCGGGCTTCCAGGCCGACGAGGGCGAGTCGATGATGGAGGCGGTCGTCCGCTACGCCAAGTTCATCCTCAGCGAGCTCAAGGCCGGCCGCCGCTTCACGGGCCTGGTCGCGCTCTTCGGGCTCGACAAGCTCCCGCCGCAGAAGGCGGCGCAGTACACGAAGCCCATCGTCGTGCTCATCAACGAGCTCGACTTCTCGTGCGCCGACTTCTTCCCGGCGATCATGCAGGACAACAAGCGCGCCGTGCTCTTCGGCGTGCGGACCTCCGGGGCGGGCGGCGGCGTGAAGTCGCTCGAGTTCCCGAACCAGCACGGCATCGCCGGGCTCTCCTACACCTGGACCATCGCCCAGCGCGCCAACGGCCAGCCCGTCGAGAACCTCGGCGTGAAGCCGGACGTCTCCTACCAGCTCACGCCGCAGGACCTTCGGACCGGCTTCACCGGCTACGCGAAGGCCGTCAACGCCGCGCTCTCCGCGCAGCTGCCGGCCAAGAGCGCCGCCGAGATCGCCGCCGAGGACGCGGCCGAGAAGGCGGCGCAGGAGAAAGCGGAGAAGGCCGCGAAGATGACCCCCGCGCAGATGCTGGAGAAGCTCGCGCCCTTCATCGAGCAGAAGGGCAAGGCCCTCCCGCCCGCGGCCGTCTCGCAGCTCTCCGCGGTGTTCGGGCTGCCGGCCGGACTCGAGATGAAGGCGGTCGCGGTCCGCGGAGGCGAAGGTTCTCAGAACATGGCCGTCGCCTTCGGGAAGACGAGCCCGGCCGGGCTCTTCATCCCTGCGGGCTTCTTCTTCATGGGGTCCTTCGACAACACGCCCTACGGGTTCGTCCTGAACCCGTCCGGCGACATCGTCAAGGCCGGACTCCTGGACGAGAACCAGAAGCTCGTCGAGATGGAGCCCGAGGAGATGGCGGAGCTCATCGCGAACATCGTCAAGGTCTGGTCCGCCATCGTCTACATCGACCAGGTCGAGATCTAGGAGGTCCCCCGGGAAGCTCCCGGGGCGCTCCGTCATCGCCCCTCTCGCGCTTGCGCGGGAGGGGCGGATGATTTTTTGAAGGGGCGTTCTGTTTTTACCGTTCCGGGCGAGCATCTCCCTCCGCTTCATCTTTCGTGATTCTCGTCGGAGATTCCGCGTTTTTTCGCGGAATCTCCGACTTCGTTGACACCGGACCGGGTTTCGCCTAGAATGTCTCTAACGCCTTCCAACAGAGACCCGACATGAAACTCGCCCAGTTCGTGAAGTTCCGCGAAGAGAAGTTCGGCGGAGTCCTCTTCGAGACGCGCTCCGAGAAGGTCTTCACGCTGAGCCCGACCGGCGCCGCCATCGTCAAGGAGATCTCCGCCGGCGCGCTCGATGAGACGCAGGTCGCCGAACGCCTGCGCGCGCGCTTCCACGACGCCGCGGGCTCGCTCGAGGCGGACGTGCGCGAGTTCGTCTCTTCGCTGAAGACGAAAGGACTCCTGACGGACTAGAGGCTCTCCATGTTCGGGGTATCCGCGGCGGCAGCGCTCGGCTCCTCGGAACTCTCGGCCCCGCTGTACGTGGCCTGGCAGCTCACCAACGAGTGCAACCTCGCCTGCCTGCACTGCATCGAGGAGTCCGGGCCCGGCAAGGCGTTTCCCGACGAACTCGGCCGTGAGCAGTACCTCTCCGTCCTGAACCAGATCATCGAGGCGAAGGTCCCCTACCTCTGCTTCTCCGGCGGCGAGCCGATGGGGCACCCCGGCTTCTGGGACCTCGTCGAGCGCGCGACCGGCGCGGGGATCGGCCTGAAGGTCGAGACCAACGGACACTCGCTCGTGCCGCGTTCCTGCGCGCGGCTGAAGGCGCTGGGCGTCCAGTCCGTGCAGATCAGCATGGACGGCGTCACCCCGGCCTCCTACGGGAAGCTGCGCGTACACGGCCGCTGGGAGAACGCCCTCGAGGCCGTCCGCAATCTGCGCGCGGCGGGCGTCGAGGTCGAGGTCAACTTCTCCCCGACCCGCTTCAACGTGCATGAGGTGGGCCGCGCCATCGACCTGGCCCGCTCGCTGGGCGCCGTCGGCTTCTACACCGGCCGCACCATCCGCGCCGGCAACGCGGCCCGGAGCTGGGAGCTCATCGCCCCGAGCGAGGAGCAGTACGCGGAGTACTTCGCGACCGTGCGCGCCAAGGCCCTCGAGCTCGAGGGACGCATGCGCGTCTGCTACCACGAGCTCGGCCTCCTCGAGGAGCTCAAGTATCGTCTCGAGAACCCCGCGGCCATCCTCATCATCCTCCCCAACGGCAAGGTCAAGCTCATCAACGCCCTGCCCTTCGTCTGCGGCGACCTGCGCCGCCAGACCCTGAGCGAGGTCTGGGGGGGCTTCCGGCGCGGCTGGCTCCGTCCCGAGGTCGCCGGCTTCGTCGCCGAGCTGGAGAAGGACCCGACCGTCATCCGGCGCATCCACGAATGGGTGGAGCTAGGGCTCGCAGCGAAATAATATGATGAATTTGCCGGGTCGATATTGGAGCGAGACGAGGAACGAGGAGCGAGCATACCTGAAGGTATGTGAGCGACGAGAGACGAAGGCGCAGCCCAATAGCGCCCCGGCCCTTCGGGGAGGCCCCTCTTTGGCCGACTTCTTCGTTGCTCGTCGGTCACATAGCTCACGCTATGCTCCCTCCTCGCGCCTCGAATTCGGCTCAAAGCCGGGCCTCCAAATTCGTCATATTATTTCGCTGCGAGCCCTTCATTGAAGTTCTTCTCCGCCGTGCGCTACCGCTTCTTCCTCTACGCGGGCCTCCTGCCCTACCTCCTCGGCGCGGCGTGGGCCTACGGCGTCGAGGGGAGCTTCCGCCCGGGGATCTTCTGGCTGGGCCTGACGGGCATCGTCCTGGCGGTCGTCGGCGTCGAGACCTTCAACGAGTACTTCGACTCGCGCATGGGCACCGACCGCGTCTTCAACCCCTCCGACGAGGACCCCATCGGAGACGGGGTGCTCTGGGCCGGCTGCGCGGCCTTCGCGGCGGCCGCCGCCGTCGGGCTCGTCCTCGCCCGCGCGGGGGGCTGGCCCATCCTGCTCTATACCTTCCTCGGCGGGATCGCCGCCGTCTTCTACGTCGGCCCTCCGGTGCGCTGGGTCTATCGCGGACTCGGCGAGACGATGATCGCGCTCTCCTACGGCCCCTGGATGACGCTGGGCAGCCTCCACCTGCAGACGGGACGCTTCTCCTGGGGCGCGCTGCTCGCCTCGCTGGTGCCGGGCCTGCTCATCTGCGCGCTCGCCGTGGTCAACGAGATCCCGGACTATCACCAGGACCGGCTCGTGGGCAAGCGCAACCTCGTCGTGCGCCTGGGCCGGCGCAACGGCGTCTACCTCTACCTCGCGCTCGCCTCCGCCGGCCTCCTCGTGCCCGTGCTGGGCGCGCTGCTCGGCCTCTTCCCGAAGCCGGCGCTGCTGGCGCTCTGCGCGCTGCCCCTGCTCGCGCAGAGCGGCCGCGCCGCCCTCGGGACCTACGAGGAGCCCCGGCGCTTCGTGCCGGCGGTGCGCTGGGTCGTGCTGTCGTACGTCGTGGGGACCGGCTCCTTCGCGGCCGCGCTCTGGGCGGGACGATGGATATAGCCCGCCTCAAGTCCCCGCTCTTCGTCTCCTGGCAGATCACGCGCGAGTGCGACCTCTCCTGCCTGCACTGCTGCACCGAGTCCGGGCCCGGGCGGAGCCTCAACGGAGAGTTCACCCGCGAGGAGGCGCTGCGCCTGGCCCGGGACATCATCGAGTCCGGCGTGCCCTACGTGATGCTCTGCGGGGGGGAACCCCTCCTCGTCCCCTACTTCTTCGACCTTGCCGAGAAGCTCGGCGAGGCCGGCGTCCAGCTCAAGATCGAGACCAACGGCCAGCGCTTCGGCCTCGAGCAGGCGCGGCGCCTCGCGACGCTCCCCGTGCGCTCGGTGCAGGTGAGCCTCGACGGCGCCACCCAGGAGGCCTACCGGGCCGTCCGTCCCGGCGGCTCGCTGGAGGCCGCCGTGTCCGCCTGCCGCGCCGTGCGCGAGGCGGGCCTGCCGCTCGAGGTGGCCTTCGCGCCCTCGAAGGCCAGCATCGGCGAGGTCTCGGCGGTCATCGACCAGGCGCTCATCCTCGGAGCCTTCCGCTTCAACAGCGGGATGCTCATGCGCGTGGGCAACGCGACCCGCTTCTGGGAGCGCCTGGCCCCGAGCGAGGAGCAGTACCGCGAGTTCTTCGCGACCCTCGAGCGCCGCGAGCTCGAGCTCGCCGGGCGCATGGAGCTCTGCTACCGCCCGCGTTCTCTCGAGGAGGCCCTCGTCTCCCAGCTCAAGCAGCCGCCGGCCACCCTGCTCGTCCTGCCCGACGGGCTCGTCAAGGTCTCGGCCGCGCTCTCCTTCATCTGCGCCGACCTGCGGACGCAGACCCTTTCCCGCGCCTGGGCCGCGTACCTCTCGGCCTGGGCCCGCCTCAAAGATTTCGACCCCGCGAGCCTCGGCCTGCGGGGCGAAGCCGATCCGCCGCCCGCGAACTCCCGGGCGGCGAGCGGCGCGGAGCTCACCGCTCCCGCCGGAGCTGCGACGTAAGGAGATGTGATGAACGAGCAAACGAACGTGAACGAGAAGCCCGTCTGGGAGAAGCCCTGCCTGGAAGAAGTGTCCCAGCAGGTCATGGCCCAGCCGTACATCCGCTTCACGTGACGCACCGGAGGGGGGCCTCGGTCGATCAGTACGGGGCCCCCCTCTTCCTCGCCTGGCAGCTGACCAACCGCTGCGGAGCGCGCTGTCTCCATTGCTGCGAGGAGTCCGGTCCGGAGAAGGGCTGGCCCTCCGAGCTGACCCGCGAGGAAGCCCTGCGCGTCGCGCGCGAGGCCGCGGCGCTATCCATCCCTTACGCGGCCTTCGGCGGCGGCGAACCCCTGGGCGTGCCGCACTGCTGGGAGATCTTCGACATCCTGCATGCCGGGGGCACGCGGCTCAAGCTCGAGACCAACGGACTGCCCATCGACGACGCGGCCGCCGACCGGCTCAAGAGCTATGGGGAGCCCTGCGTCCAGCTCTCCCTCGACGGCGCCACGGCCGCCGTCCACGAGACCGTGCGGCCGGGCGGCGACTTCGAAGGCGTGCGCGCGGCCGCCCGGCGCCTCGCGCGGCGCGGCGTGCGCCCCGAGATCGTCTTCGTCCCCACGCGGCTCAACCTCGCCGACGCTCCGGCGGTCTACGAGGAGGCGGTCCGCCTCGGCGCGCGCGCCTTCGTCACCGGGCCGATGATGCGCCTGGGCCGCGGCGGCGCGGCCTACGACCGGCTCGCGCCGACGCCCGACGACTGGTTCCGCGCCGTGCATGCGCTCCAGGAGCTTCACCGCTCCAAGGGGGAGCCGCTCGCGCTCTCGATCTACCCGTGGGACATCTCCGAGGAGTGCCGCGTGCGCCTCGAGAGCCCGCAGGCGATGATGCTCGTCGTCCCCGACGGAAAGGTGAAGCTGCTCAACGCCCTCCCTTTCGCCTGCGCGGACCTCCGGAAGCACACGCTCCCGCAGGCCTGGGAGCTCTACAAGTCCGCCTGGAAGGACCCCTCCGTCGCCGCCTTCGTCCGCCGCATCCCCCGCGAGCCGAAGCTGCTGCAGCACGCCAACGAGACGTGGGAGCCCGAGGAGTGGGAAGCGCCCGAGGCCTGACGCCGGCGGCCCGCGGGCCTAGAAATCCATAGGCCGGATGGCGCCGGACGCTTCTCCCGAAAGTTCCACCTCGACGGCCCCGTCGTTTCGTTAGAATCCGCCCGTCATGAAGAACCTCTCCCGATTCTCCGTCGTTGCCGTCGCGCTGTCCCTTTCCCTGGCCTCCGTCCCCCTGCCGGCCTTCTCGGCCGCCGTGGTCGCGACGCAGGCCGTCGCGACCGCCGTGCCGGGAGGCGTCGCGGGCCTTCCGGTCGTCAACGCCGCCGCGAACCTCGGCGGCGCCCCGTTCCTGGCGCCGGCGTCCCGCATCACGGCGAGCGGCTCCCTGGTCCTGCCGAAGAGCCCGGTCGTCGAGGTCGCGGCCGCCGCGGCCGCTCTCGAGCGCGCGGTCTCCTTCTCGGCTCCCGAGGCTCCCCTCGCGGCGGCGAAGGCCTTCGTCCCCGCGGCGGCTCCGGCCGCTGCGTCCGGCCGCATCACGGCCTCGGGGGCGCAGGCGTCGAAGAGCGAGGCGGAGCTCGTCGACTCGCAGCGAGCGGCCGTCGTTCCCTCGAAGGGGAAGGGCCTCCTGCGGCGGCTCGCCGCCGTCCGACTGGGCGCGGAGGACGACCTCCGCTGCTTCTTCGAGAACTCCAAGGCCTCCCCGGAGCAGGTCCAGCCCGTTCCCGCGGGGACGGAGTCCGGGGGCCCCGCGTCCCTGCAGGACCTGCTGGTGGAGCTCAAGCTCCTCGAGCGGGAGCTCTCGGGCGAGATCGTGAAGAGGGAGCACTCTTTCCTCATCGAGCTGATGCAGCAGAATGCGCCGAAGGCGGCGGTCGACGCGCCCAAGGGCCTGCCGGGCGTCCTCGCCCGCCTGCGCCGGGTCCATTGGGACCATCTCGCCGTGGCGCCTTTCATCTACGCCTGCTTCTTCCCGGCCGTGCTCCTCGACGCGGTCGTGTCGGTCTATCAGGCCGTGTGCTTCCCGGTCTACGGCATCCCCCAGGTCCGGCGCGAGGACTACATCGCCTTCGACCGGGGCTTCCTCGCCTATCTGCGGCTCTTCGAGCGGTTCAACTGCATGTACTGCAGCTACTTCAACGGTCTCATGGCGTACGCTTCCGAGATCGCGGGGCGCACGGAGCAGTTCTGGTGCCCCATCAAGCACGCGCGCAAGCTGGCGGCGGTCCACAGCCGGTACGCGCACTTCTTCGAGTACGGGGACGCGGAGGGCTACCGCCAGGGCCTGGCGAACCTCCGCAAGGCCTACGAGGACGTCCGCCGGGGCCCGCAGGGGAATTGAAGCCGGGCCCGGCAAGGCGCTATACTCGCATCCTGACGGCGTCAGGCACCGTAACTTTCGCAACTTATTTAAATCAGATATATCGTTTCTTTCCGTAGGTGGAGCGATATAGCTGATTTATTCGCTCCGCCTCTGGCACCGATAAGTTGCGAAAGTTCACGTCTGACGCCGTTATCCACAGGACCCAAAATGACAATGCCTCTGGCGATTGAGGAATGGGAGCCGCGCATCGAGGCGCATCTGCGCGCGGCGTACGCCGCCCAGCCGCAGGACGGCGGCCACGACCTCCTGCACGTGCGCCGCGTCGTC
The DNA here is from genome assembly GCA_041660925.1 of Elusimicrobiota bacterium. NCBI lineage: Bacteria > Pseudomonadati > Elusimicrobiota > Elusimicrobiota bacterium. The sequence continues at coordinate 447,830 of JBAZVI010000001.1, read as the reverse complement.
GCGACGGCGCTCGCGCTCGCCGAGGCGGAGGGCGCGCGGCTCGAGGTCGTGCTCCCCGCCGCCTGGCTCCACGACCTCGTCGTCGTCCCCAAGGGGGACCCTGGCCGCGCGCAGGCCTCGCGTCTTTCAGGGGAGGCCGCCGTCCGCTTCCTGGCGGATGCGGGGTATCCCCAGGAGCTCCTCGAGGACATCCGGCACGCGGTCGAGGCGCACAGCTTCAGCGCGGGCATCGAGGCCCGCACCCCGGAGGCCCGGGTCGTGCAGGACGCCGACCGCCTCGACGGCCTCGGCGCGATCGGGATCGCGCGCTGCTTCGGCGTCGGCGCGGCGATGGGCCGCCCGCTCTACGCGGAGGGGGAGCCCTTCGCGGAGAGCCGTCCTCTCGACGACGGCGCCTACTCCCTCGACCACTTCTACGTGAAGCTCTTCAAAACCGCGGAGCGACTCACGACGGAGGCGGGCCGCGCCGAGGGCCGCCGCCGGGCCGAGACCATGCGCGCCTACCTCTCCGAGTTCCGGCGGGAGCTCGGACTCCCGTAGAGTCGGACTTGGAAACTTCCAGCGTTCTTCCTGGCTCTGCTGCGTAACCTGGCGGAATAGACCTAAAAGCCGGCGCGGGCTTCCCGCAGGGCTCATTTCCACGAGGTCTCCGGCGGGTAGTCTATCCTCGGAGGGTCGGCGGCCGAGCGTGCGCCCCCTTCAGAGGAACGAGAGCATGAAGACCCTGGTCCTTTCCGTCGCGCTGGCCGCCCTCCCGGGCACGCCGGCGTTCTCCCAGACCTATGCCGGTTCCGTCGCCGCGGTCCCCGCCGCCGCGACCGCCGCCGCCGGCTACTCCGCGACCGTGCGCATGAGCCCGATCGTCAGCGGCCTCACCATGCTGCGCGACGCGTTCTCGACCCCTCTGGCGAGCATCCTGCTTCCGGGCATCGCGCCCGTGAAGGTCTCGGCGGTCGTCAAGAACGCCGTCCTGCCCGCGCGCAGCGTCATCGTCCCCATCGTCTATAAAGGGAACGGCGTGAAGTCGAACGACCAGGACAAGACCTCCCCCGACGAAGTCCCCGCCGAGTACCCCGAGCGCACGCCGAGCGGCCCGGACTGGGTCCCCTCCGAGTTCCCGGAGCGCTCCGGCTCCGGCGACGGTCCCGACGACGGCGGCGGCGTGCTCTTCCGCACCTTCATCCGCGACACCCGTTCCTACGCCCAGCTCGCGGCGAAGGCGAAGAGCGGGTCGAAGTCCCAGGATTCGACGAACCCCGACGAAGTCCCCGCCGAGTACCCCGACCGCACCCCCAGCGGTCCCGACAACGTCCCCGACGAGTTCCCGAGCCGCGGCTCCGGCGACGGTCCCGACGACAGCGGCGGCGCCCTCTTCCGCGGCGCGCGCTGGTAGGAGCTAAACCGCTAGAATCGGGGCCATTCCGGTCCCCGAGGGACATTCATGCCGACGAAGAGTGCAAAGCAGCTGCTGATTGGGCTTCTCATCCTCCCGCTTCTCCTTCTGTTCAGCGCGTCCCGCTGCGTCTTCGCCGAAACGGCGAAATTCAGCGTCACGCTCGATAAGACGGAATGGGAGAACATCTTCGTTGGGCATTACGGGGAGACCCTGCGCCTTTACACGGACTGGACAGCAGAGGCAGAGTTGCGCGGCCCTGTCGAAATCGTCCGCTTTCATCAAAAGAAAGTTGATTTAGAGGACTATTATTCTCCTCCTTTCAACCCCACACCCGGGGAATACATCCCTGAGAACTTTACACGACTGCGGCTGATGCAGCTCAAGGTCATCCCAAAGAGCGCTTTGGGCGGACTCAGGCCATTGAGCAAGCTGAAGGAGACCAGAGAACACGAACTCGCCGCGGCTGGACTCGGCTACAAGATAATGAGGGTCGATTATCCTTGGCCGAAGGGGACCTTTTGGGTCTCTATTTCCACTCCCTACCGACTCTTCGAGCGGTATACACAGAGTGACGAACATATCTTCATCCTTACTGTCGGGGAGAATAAGGAAGATCCTCTTCTCACGAATCCAGCTGAACGAATTTCCGGAAGCTTATCGACCTATCTTGAGCAATTCCAACGAAAACTGATGGACGATGCCCTCGTGTATGAGAATCCCGTGATTCTCTACATATGGCTCTTGGTCTGTGCTCTCGCAGGCGCATTCGCATTGATGCCGCCCCGCCGACGTTGGTTGAGGCGGCTGAGTCTCGTCGGCAAGTCCTCACTCATCTTTGTGAACACACTTGCATTCATTGGGTGGTTGTTCATCCTGATCGGTTGGCGTTACCGTCTGGATCGCTGGGCTAACGACGGGACCGCGTTGATGTTCACCTCGCTCGTCATGCCCTGGGTCAGCCGTGGCATCTCGCTCCATCTTGGCGGACGCCGTCCCTGGCGGGTCTTCTCGTGGGTTGCAGGACTCTGTGTGTTGACGGGGCTATTTTCGTGGGCGGCGATCCCCGACTACCTCGATGGCAGACTACTTCTGATTGGGAGCACGAATTTCGCTTTTGCAATGCTGCTTCAGGCAATTTTGGGCGGACTCTGCGGCTTGATCCTGGGCTTGGCGCATGTCCCCGAGGATGATGAGTAGTCGCGCCTCCATCGCGCGGATCTTTCGGGTTATAGTTGCATCGTCTTGCCTCATCGGCTTTTCCGGCTATCCCCACCTGTATGCGGACGAGGGCCAGATTGTTTCTGTCGAGTCTACAGTCAACAACAAAAAAATCGATATAAAGGTCGGGGTGGGTGCCGATACCCCGGAGATTGTGCGTTGGAAAGTGATCGAAGCGCGCGGGAAGGGCGCTTCCCGGACGGAACTTCGTCAGAAAGTGCGCGAGCAACTGCAAATGAACAACAAGTTGCCCTATGGATTCCAGCGCGTTGAAGTGACGGGATGGGGGTCGACGGACGATACTGATGAGAAGCAACCGGGGATGTTCGACAAGCAGATCAAGATGTCCTACTACAATGATCCCAAAACATCCGATCGAAGTTGGTTGTCTAGGGAAGTCCTTCAGCCTGCTCGAGATTTTCTGTTTGATTCTGTAGGTGCGATTTCCAGTACCCGTGGGGCCCCCACCGATCGGAGCAGAAGAATCCTCGCCCCGTTGAAGGACGCTAAAATCAACGAGATTTTCGCTGACAGCTGGGGGAGCGAAGCGATATACGCCGGCATCCTCGCGGGAGATATCCCTCCCCCACAGAAGCTTTTCATTACGGATGTCCCGGAAGAGAATAAGGCGAAATGGCGGGCCTTGGCGAAATACACAGGGATCGAGGTCCATGTTGTCGGATTCCAATCAGATAAAGTGCGCATGGCCAACAACTCCATCGATCGCACCATGGGACTGGTTCATGGAGGTTTGCCGCGCGACCCCGAGAAATTGGATGCCTTGTGGGCGAGGCGATGTGAGGAGCGAAACGGGACCGGGTGTGCCGATCCCTCATCATTTGATGAAAAGAAATTCGATTATGATGTCGATATCATCCCACCCGGTCGCGAAAATATCCCAGGGCTGTTGATTAATCAGTTCCATCGAGACCATGACCGGATGCTTGGCTATATCCACCTGTTCAATCGTGGTCTTTTCAATAAGACCATCGAGCAACTGGATGCTCCTCGGATGGCACTGATCAAGAGCGAAGAGGGTAAGCTCCTCGCTGAGGCGTTGGCCGAGGCGCGCGTCCTCGTCGCGGACGCGAAGAAGACAGAGCGGCAGTATTACATCGAGCAACGCATTCAGCGTGCAAAGCAGGCCGTGATGAACGCCCGCATTAGAAAGGCCGCTGCGCTCGCCGAAAAGGAAGCCAAAAAGGCGGAGCGGCAGCGTCTAAAAGAGGAGGCCGACCGGCCAGTGAAGGCGGACGCCGCTTTGAAGGCCAAGGAGAAGGCCAGCGCGGACGAGGAAGCCGCGGCCTTGGCTCGACAAACCCAGGAGCAGGAGGCTTTGGCGAACATCCAGCGCAAGGCCGATGCGCTAGCCGCTCGGAAGCTCGAGGAAGCGCGCAAGCGACGCGAGGCCGAGAAGCGCGCGGAGGAGGATCGAAAGTTCTTGGAAGAGCGAAGGATTGCGAAGGAACAGGAAGAGAAGCAGATGGCGGCGGTGGCCGAGATGCAGCGCGAATTCGAAGAATCCAAGCAGAAGGAGTTGGAAAACGAACGTTTTTACCGTGAGCAGATGCAGAGACTTCAGGCGAGTGTGAGAACGGGAGGGGATTCCCAGTGTTCGCGCAGTTGGGCTGCGGACATGGCCCTGCCTGCGCTGGCGCAGGCGCTATGTCACGGCTCGGTGATCGATGAAAGCCAGTTGGGGAGTTCAGGCTCCAGAGCTGTGTCGTGCATCCTCGATCCCGGGCGATACACCGACTCCGTTATCGAGAGTTCCGTCGCGCGGGAATCGGGGTGTGTTGCCGACCTGATGCGGGACCTTTACCGGTGGATGAGGATGCCTTCTTCGCAGCGGCCGACCCCGGAGTCCATTCGCGAACGGGTCCGTTCGCTGCGCGAATCCAATGCGCCCGGCGTCCCCTCGCAGAATCCCGAGGCTCCTTCCATCCCCATCGAGAGCGGCGGGAAGCCTGACCTCGGGCCTTGCGGCGACGCGGGGAGCTTCTGCGGCGGGAACCGGCCGACGATCCGGCTGCACTGAACCCATGCCTGGAGTCATCAGATGATGAACGCTTTCTTCGTTATCGTCGTGCTGGCATCCTTCTCAAGTGCGCCGGCTCGCGCGCAGACGCGGGAGGAGCGCGCCTTCGTGTTCGTCGGGCAGGCCCGCGCGCTGCGGGTCGCGGACAACTCCATGTCCATGGCGAAGGAGTGGCGCCGCCTCGAGGACGAGCGGCGCGCGAAGCTCGAGCGCTGGCTCAAAGACGCGCAGAAGGAACGCGAGGAGCGGATCCACCAGGGACAGGAAGAGGAGCTTGAGAAGGAGCGGCAGATCCGCGTGCGCACGGGCGGCTGGGCGCCGTGCTACTCCGGCTGGCCGGCGGAGAGCACGCTGGGCCTGCAGGCCTCCTTGCTCTGCGCGGGCGCGTCGGCGGACGAGTGGACCGCGGGAAGCTCGGGCTCCGAGGCGACGACCTGCGTCCTCGACCCCGCGCTCTATCCCGACGCGGTCGTGGAGCGGCTCGCCGTCCGGCGCTCGGGCTGTGCGGCCACTCTTCTTCGCGACCTCTTCGGCTGGATGATGACCCCGCCGCCGGCTCGGCCGAGCCCGGCGGAGATCGATGAGCGGGTCCGTGCGCTGCGCGAGGCCCGCGGCCTCTCCGACGCCGTCCCGCCCAAACCGAGCGGAAAGGGCCCGACGCCCAGATAGGACCTCGGCCCGCGCCCGAACGCAGGCGCGGGGATTGCTTCCCTTCTTAAAGTTGTAGAATTTTCATACCGTCCTCGCCGAGTCCGCTGGAGGCGTTCGTACCGCTCCCCCGCGCACTCGTCGGAGATAGGTCCGCGCGCGGCGCGGCCCCACCGACGAGTGCGACCCGGAAGGAGCACGGCATGCGGGTCGACGGTCTACAGGAGACATTCATGCCCGAGATCAAGGTCGACGAACTGCGCTGCAAGGGGTGCGAGCTCTGCGTCACGGCCTGCCCCAAGCAGTGCATCATCATGTCCGAGAGCTTCAGCGTCACGGGGTACTACCCCGCCAAGTTCTGCAAGCCCGAAGCGTGCACCGGCTGCGCGCTCTGCGCCCAGATATGTCCCGACGTCGCCATCGAGGTCTACAAATGAGCGATAAACTCCTGATGAAAGGCAACGACGCGCTCGCCGAGGGCGCGATCCGCGCCGGCTGCCGCTTCTTCGCGGGCTACCCGATCACCCCGCAGAACGAGGTTCCCGAATACATGTCCTGGCGCATGCCCGAGGCGGGCGGCGCGTTCATCCAGGCCGAGTCCGAGGTCGCCGCCATCAACATGCTCTTCGGCGCGGCCGCGACGGGGGTCCGCTCCATGACCTCCTCCTCGAGCCCGGGCATCAGCCTCAAGCAGGAGGGCATCTCCTACTGCGCGGGCGCCGACCTGCCGATCTTCTTCGCGAACGTCATGCGCGGCGGGCCGGGCCTGGGCAACATCGCCGGCGCGCAGGGCGACTACCACCAGTCGGTGCGCGGCGGCGGCCACGGCGACTACCGCACCTTCGTCATGGCGCCCTACACCGCCTCCGAGATGGGCAACTTCCCCCGCAAGTGCTTCGAGGTCGGCGAGAAGTACCGCATCCCCTCGATGATCCTGACCGACGGCGTGCTCGGGCAGATGATGGAGCCCGTCGAGTTCCAGGGCGAGCCCGTCGACGCCGCGAAACTCCCGGTCCCCGAGTGGGCCATCGGCGCCAACCCGGGCCGCGCGCGCCGCATGGTCGGCTCCTACGACCTGCGCGACGGCGAGCTCGAGAAGATGGTCCTCGAGCGCGTGAAGCGCTACAAGCAGATCGAGGAGAAGGAGTCGCTCTGCGAGCTGAAGATGTGCGAGGACGCCGAGGTCGTGCTGGTGGCCTACGGCATCGGCGCGCGCGCGTCGCTGGCGGCGCTCAAGCTCGCCCGCGAGCAGGGGCTCAAGGTCGGCCTCTTCCGGCCCATCACCCTGTGGCCCTTCCCCAAGAAGCAGCTCATCGAGGTGGCCCTACGCGCGAAGTCCCTGCTCGTCGTGGAGCTGAGCCTCGGGCAGATGGTCGACGACGTGAAGCTCTCGATCGACTGCCGCATCCCGGTCCATCTGCACTCCCGCCCCGGCGGCGTCATCCCCACCGGCGAGGAGATCGTCGAAAGCGTCCGCAAGGCCCTCAAGGCGGGCCCGAAGGAGGTCGCATGCAGCAGGTAACCCGGCGTCCGAAGAGCCTTCTCGACGTCAAGATGCACTACTGCCCGGGCTGCGGGCACGGCATCGTCCACCGCCTGGTGGCCGAGTGCCTCGACGAGCTCGGCATCGCGAAGCGCACCGTGGGCGTCGCGCCCGTCGGCTGCTCGGTCTTCGCGGACCACTACTTCGACTGCGACATGATCCAGGGCGCGCACGGCCGCGGTCCGGCCATCGCCACGGGCATCAAGCGCTCGAAGCCCGAGTGCATCGTCTTCTCCTATCAGGGCGACGGCGACCTGGCCTCCATCGGCATGGCCGAGACCATCCACTCGGCCGCGCGCTCGGAGAACATCACCATCGTCTTCATCAACAACGCCATCTACGGCATGACGGGCGGGCAGATGGCGCCGACGACGCTCATCGGCATGCCCTCGACGACCTCGCCGAAGGGGCGCGACGTCAAGGTCAACGGCTACCCCATCAAGGTCTGCGAGCTCCTCTCGCAGCTCGAGGGGGCGCGCTACCTGGAGCGGACCTCGGTGCACACCGCGGCCCACGTCATCAAGACGAAGAAGGCCCTCAAGAAGGCCTTCCAGTACCAGGTCGACGGCAAGGGCTTCGCGATGGTCGAGGTGCTCTCGATGTGCCCGACCAACCTCGGCATCAACGCGCGCGACTGCGCGAAGTTCGTGGGCGAGAAGATGATGCCGGTCTATCCGCTCGGGGTCTTCAAGGACGCCGAAGCGCCGGCCGCGGGGGGGAAATGATGTATCAGGGGATCCGCATCTCGGGATTCGGCGGTCAGGGCATCATCTCCTCGGGCATCCTGCTGGCCTACTCCGGCATGCTCGACGGCAAGCACGTCACCTTCTTCCCCTCCTACGGGGCGGAGATGCGCGGCGGCACGGCGAACTGCTCGGTGGTCATCTCCTCCGACGACGTGACGACCCCCATGGTGGCCGTGCCCGACACGGTCATCGTCATGAACGAACCCTCGCTGGCCAAGTTCGAGCCGCTGGTCAAGCCGGGCGGCCTGCTCATCATCAACAGCTCGCTGGTGGAATCGCGCCCCAAGCGCAAGGACATCAAGGTCATCCTGGTGCCCTGCAACAAGGTGGCGCAGGAGCTGGGCACGGCGAAGATCGCCAACATGGTCGCGCTCGGCACCTTCGCCAAGCAGACCGGGGCGCTCTCCATCGACGCCATCGTCAAGGCGCTGCCCAAGGTCTTCAAGCGCGCCAAGCCGGAAGTGCTCGAGCTCAACAAGAAGGCCCTGCACAAGGGCGCCGAGTTCAACTGAGAGCTCCGGAAGGGGCCCCCGCCTCGCGAGAGGCGGGGGCTCTCTCCTTTATAGGTCCTTTGGGGAAGCGGAGCATAGGTCCTAAGGGTGGCGCGCAAAAGGGGCGCAGGGTATACTCTTTGCGGTAGGAGGCGGAGACGATGCCTGCAGGCAGGGTCCTTCTGGCGGCGGCGTTCTCCTGCGCGCTCGGCGCGCGGTACGCGCACGCCTACTCCGCGATCGAGACCCCTCTTCCCACCGCGAACTTCGCCATCTCCCAGCCGCAGGCGGAGACGGCCTCCTCGTCTCCGACCGCGTCGGTCCCTGCGTCCGCTCCCATCCCCGCCGCCGACGCGTCCAAGGACAAGGCGGCCGAGCCCGCCGCGTCCAAGCCCCCCGAGAAGCCGTCTCCGGGCGCCGCGAACGATGCGGCCGACTCCGGCCGGAAGATGTTCGACGGGGCGAAGGCCGGCTCCGGCGGCGGCGCGGAGACGAGTCTCTCCGGCATGGGCTCGGCGGCGGCCGCGGCGACGAAGGACGCGGGCAAGCCCCCGGGGGCCCAGAGCGCCGAGCAGCCTCCTCCTCCGGCCGTTCCGGTCCCCGAGAAGGGCCTCGTCATCCCGGAGATCCCTCAGCCCGTGCAGGTCGCCGCTCCCGTCACGCAGGCGACCGGCGGGGCCTCCTGGTGGAACGACTGGACGGGTTCGGTGAAGGGCTGGGCCGGCGAGGCCTGGAACGGCATCCGCCAGACCGTGACGGACCTCGCGAAGGAGATGATGTCCCTCTTCGCGCGGCTCGGGGAGCGCTTCAAGAACGCCTTCATGTCCGTCTGGGGGGCCCCCGACACCGTGACGATGGGCAGCGTCAACAGCGGGCGGCTCGGCAACGGCATCCAGATGCCGAACATCGACACCTACGCGGTCCGCAACCCCTCGCAGACCTTCGGCAGCAAGCACATGGTGCTCGGACTCATGTACGTCGGAGGGCAGATCAAGGCCGCCGGCGGACCCCCGATGAAGGTGGGGGACATCTCCAACCGCAAGGGCGGGCAGATCGACAGACACAAGTCCCACCAGAACGGACTCGACGTCGACATCTACTTCTACTACGCCAACGGCCGGCACGACACCGCCTGGAACTTCCGCGTCCTGCAGGGCCTTTGCCGCAACCCCTACTTCGAGCCGACCATGCTCTTCGTGAGCCCGCGCGTGAAGTCCATGCTGCTCGCCGAGGCCCGCCGCCAGGGCGACGGGGAGACGGCCTCCTGGGCGTCCCGGATCCTCAACGTCAACGAGCCGGGTCACGACAACCACTACCACCTCCGCATCTCCCCGCAGCCCAAGCAGCCGGCCGGCCGGCAAGCCCCCGGGAAGTGACCTCCCTCCGCCGAACCCTGGACAAACCCGCGTTTCGTATCTAACATTTGTAGGCAAAGACGGGATAAGGGTCCCGGGAGGCGTCCATGGTGTACGAGAACAGGGGTTTGCGCCGGATTCTGGAGTCGCCGGGCCTGATGGTCGGGGCCGGCGTCGGACTCGTCGCGGCGCTCGCGCTCGTCTGGGCGCTGCAGCGCCCGGCGGGCGATTCGAGCTCCGAGCAGGTCGCCTTCAACTGGCGGACTTCCGCGACCTCTCCCGACCTCAAGGGACCGGCCGAGCGCAGCATGCTCGTCGAGCCCGGGAGCGGCATCGGGACGGGCGCCGGGAAGCGCCCGGACGCCGCGGAGATCCCGTCCGGGCCCGTCGGCGGCGAGGCGGTGAAGCCGACCGGCCGCGAGGGCGTCCCCGAGATCGCGGACGGCGTCTCCGCCGACCCGAAGCTCCAGAAGAAGGGCTGGAAAGAGGAACTCATGGCCGCGCTCGGCATGGGCGGCGACGACAAGCAGGCCGAGGCGGAGAAGATCGCGCGCGCCGAGATGGAGCGCATGCGGGGCCTGAGCGGCTCCGCCGGCTCGCTTTCCTCCGGCGCGCCCCCGATGCCCGCCGGCACGATGAGTGCCGCGCCGGGGATGGCGTCCGGCGCCCCCATCGCGCAGGGCGGGCCGCTCGCCTCCGCGCGCGGGACAGCGGAGCCCGGCCGCGTCTACACCGGGAGGACCTTCGGTCGAGCAGGCACTGGAGGCGCTGGTTCATCGCAGCACATGCTCGGCGGAGGGCTGTCCACCGCGGGCGGGCCGGGCGCAGCCGCCGGAACGAGCGCGGGCCCCGCGCATTACGGCTCCGCGGACCCCGTGCGCAGCGGCGGCAATCCCGTGCTCGGCGGCGGCGTCCAATCCGGGAACCCGCAGACGGTATCGGGCGACGGCATCCATTCCGGCAGCAACGGCGATTCCTCGGGGAACAATAGCGGGAACAACAGCGGCAACGACAACAGCAACTCCGGACAGAACATGGCCCCGGCGAAGCCCTCGGCCATCACCGCCGATGCGAAGAAGACCCGGGCGCAGGGTGAGAAGTATCGGACGGCCGTCCTCGTTCCGCTCGTGACCTGGGAGAAGACGAAGCTCGCGCCGGTTCGTACAGGGATTGCCACGTCCTTGGCCAGGCTCCAAGCGCTCGACAAATTCGTGCAGTCGCACGGAGGAGACTTCGCCGCTATCCCGGACGGGGCGATGCTCCTGCAGGAGCTCCACGACCTGCTTTCGGGCGAGGCGCGCACCGACGCCGACGGTCGCGCGACGGGCGACCTTATCCGGCGGCTTTCCTCCTCGAAGAAGCGGATCAAGAACTCGATCGGGCTTCTCGGGAAGGTCCCCGTGAAGTGTTCCTTCACGACGAAGGCCAAGGTCGACCTCCGCACGGCGGCGCCGGCGGCGCACGAGGAGGTCGAGGGCGCCCTCGTGCAGGTCATGAACGTGCGCGACGAGTGCGCGGTGACCGCGGCGTACGTCGGCGAGAAGATGACGGAACTGGAGGCTTCGCTCGGCGGCCTGCCGCCCGCGCAGGCGAAGCGGCTGCGGGAGGTCGGGGCGCGGCTTAAGGGAGACCTTGAGACCGCCGCGAAGGCCATTCCCAACGACCTCGAACGCCAGCAAGAGGCGCGGGGCAAGAACAAGAAGAAGAGAGGGCCGCTCAGCGCGCTCACCAAGAAGGCCGTCGCCCAGGGAGAGAAGATCGAAGAACTCTACGGTGAGCTCAAGTGGAAGTTCCTCAGCTATCCCGACGTCGCGGAGCGCCAGAGTCTCTCGCGCAACGCCCAGGACGCGATCGACTCCTCCGGGTATGCGAGCAGCAAGCTCGTGGACCTCGACGAGAAGTACGTCTCGGGCTCCCTGCACGGACGGATCCTGGCCGGTCAGAACGCGAGCAAGACGCTCATCGGTCTCTGCGGGGCGGCCGAAGACCTCGAGATCCTGGCGGGAGAGGCGGCGAAGAAGAAGTAAAGGCGGCCGCGCCGCGGACGCGTCCCCGCCCCTCAAGGGGCGGGGACGCGTCGTTTCAGCGGGAGAGGAGTGCCGCCCGGTAGGGCATGGGGATGCGGAAGTCGATGTGCGGGCGGTAGGGCTCGATGCGCCGCAGGGCGGCGTCCCCGAGGGGAGCGAGCTTGGCGCGCAGCTCGCCATAGTCGCGGAAGCTCTGCTCGCCCTCGAAGGACGCGACGCGGCGGGGCGCGGCGGCCTCGAGCGCCTTCCACGCCGCGGCCGTCTTCTCCGTCTCCCCCGCGAGCGCCCCCCAGGCCGAGCCCGGCGCATGGTCCAGCACGACGGCCTCCGGCGCGCTGCGAAGGGCCCGCGCGAGCGCGGCGGCCGGGTCCGACATCTCGTGGAGGCAGAACTCGAAATAAACCACGTCGCCGCGCAGGTCCAGCGCCATGAAATCGCCGCGGGTCAGGACCAGTCGGGCGGAGAGTCCCGCGGCGTCCGCCGCGGCGCGCAGGGCTTCGAGGGAGGGGGCGTCCTGGTCCACCGCCTGGATGCGCCGGGCCGCGCCGACGGCCGGCAGGAGTCGGCCTCCTCCCGCGCCCACATAGACCACGTCCTTGCCTGAGAAGTCGTAGACGCCGGCCAGGTCCCGGAGGATGCGCTCGAGGTCCGCCGCCACGGCTCAGAGCTCGTAGCGCAGTCGATAGGCGGCTTTCGCGCCCGAGGGGACCGCGTCGATGGGCTCGAAGGCGTGCGCGGAGCCCGCGGCGTTCCGGAGGCCTTCCGTGACGAGGACATCCCAGGCCTGGGCGGTGTCCTCTCCGAGCTTGCTGGCGGCGTTCACTTCGGCGCCGAAGACGTCGTGGTCGCCGATCTTGAGGACCTTCCCGAAGCCCAGCCCGACGCAGAGGAGGATCTTCTCCGCGTCCGTGCGGCCGGCGTTGTACCCCTTCGCGGTGCGCTGCATCTCCACCGCGCAGGCGATGGCCTTGGATGCGCTGCGGAAGAGGACGAGGAGGCTGTCGCCTTCCGTCTTGAGGAGGATCCCGTCGTGGCGGTCGATGCAGGGGATGAAGATGCGCTCGGATTCGAAGATGGTCTGCAGGAAGTGGATGATCCCGAACTCCTCGACCTTGCGGGAGAAGCCCGAGAGGTCGGTGAACATCACCGCCCACTCCTCACCGAAGAGGTCCCAGATGCGGCGGTCGATGAGCGTCTTGTCGGCGCCGGGGCGCAGGCGCTCGGCGACGAGCTTCTCGAGACGGTCCTGCGACGCGCTGGCGTGGATCTGGCTGGTGAAGGACATGGGGTCTCCCGGGGGGCTCAGAGCTCCTGCTCGATGATCTCGACGCTGACGCGCAGGTCGGGGTCGTCGACGACGACGGTCTCCTTCCCGAGGCGGATGCGGACCTCGTTCTTGACCTGCACCGTCACGTTCTTCGCGCGGCTGACCTCGAGCTGGAACTGGAGGACGCAGGCCTGGGGATGTCCCGGTTCGAGCACCGGGAGCGCGTTGAAGATCATGCTGACGCCTTCGGCGTCATGGACGACGGTGTTGCTCTGCGTGGCCTCCCGCGAGAGGATGCGGTGGGCGTAGCTCTTGCCCGCGTGCTGGATGCGGAACTCGAGCCAGAGGTTGACCTCCGAGGTGGACGCGCGCGGCGCGGCCGGCTTCGCCGGCGCCGCGGGCGGGGCGGCCGCCGCGCTCAGGGCGGCGCAGGACAGGACGGCGGCGAGGACGAGGCGGTTCATGGCTTCTCCTTCGAGGTTGAGGACTTCTGCGCGTTCTGCAGGCGCGTCAGCTCGGCCGCGACGCGCTGGGCGTCGGAGGCCGGGTCGACGTCCTTCTCGACCCAGCGCACCGTGAGCTCGGGGTCGATGAGGAAGGTCCAGCGCTTGCTCATGCCCAGCATGCCCTTCGTCCCGTACGCGGAGATGACGTCTCCCGCCTCGTCGGCCAGGAGGGAGAAGTTCAGGTGGTGCTTCGTCTTGAACTTCCGCTGTGCCTCGAGGGAATCCTTGCTGACCCCGTAGATCTCGGCGCCCAGCCCGCGGATGCCGGCGAGGGCGTCGCGGAAGACGCAGGCCTGCTTCGTGCAGCCCGGCGTGCCGCTTTTCGGGTAGAAGTAGAGCACGGTCCACTTTCCGCGGCGGCTCTCCAGGGAGAACGTGGCGCCGGAGTCCTCCTGCGTCGTGAAGAGCGGCGCGGGGTCTCCCGGCTTGAGGCCGGACTTCGCAGCGCCCCTCGGGGCGGCAGCGGCGGCGGCGCAGAGGACGGCGGCGAGCGCGGCGAGGAGCTTCATCTCTTCCCTCCCGGGGTCCCGGGAGCGTTCCCGGGAGCGGACCTTTCGACGACGACGACCTCGACGGGGCGGCGGACGGAGACCGGCTCGATCCCCAACCCCTCGAGGAGCGCGCGGCGCAGTGAACCCTCGTCGCCCTTCGTCCACTTGAGATCGAAGGAGTAGCGCCCCGGGAGACGGGTCTCGTCGAACATGGGCCTGCCGAGGGTCTCTTCAAGGACCCCGGCGGCCTCGGCCATCGTATGGCCTTGCACGGAGACGTCCCCTTCCATCAGGGAATAGCCTCCGCTGTGCGTCGATTCGGAGACGCGCATCCCCGGCCCGGGGCGTCCGGTCTTCGAGCGGAGGACCCAGACGTCGAGCGTCCGCTTCTCGCGGCGGCTTCGGAGCCCGAAAGCGGCCTCCACGGCCGGGCGCAGGAGTCCGAGGACGTCCGTCCCGCGCGGGGCCTCGGCCAGCACGTCGTAGCTGCCGGCGCTCAGGTCCGCCGGAAGGACGAGGCGTTCGTCGGGGAGCCCGTAGATCTTCGGCAGGATGGTGCGCAGCGGGAGCGTGCGCATCTCGAAGCTCGCGCCTCCGAGGCGCATCGACATCTTGCCGGCGGGGTCGGCCCGGGCGATCCTCAGGGAGAGGAGCGCCTCGCTCTCTTTCGGCGCGGCGGCGGGCGCGTCGTCCTCCCGTCCTCTCAGCCCGAGCGGCCTGCCGGCGAGCAGGGACTCGAGGACGCGTTCGTCGACCTCGCTCGGATAGGTCTTCGCCGCGACGCGGCCCTGCGGGTCGAGGAGCACCGTCTGCGGCCTGCCCCGCACGCCGAACGCGCGGAAGGCCTCCCCGCCGTCATAAGCGACCCAGCCGGGGAGGACATGGGTCTTGAGGAACTCCGAGACCGTCCCCTTCGGTTCATCGCTGATCGAGATGAAGCGGACGGGGCGCCCCTCGAACTTCTTCGCGAGAGCGGCGAGGCGCGGGATCTCCTCGACGCAGGGCTCGCACCAGGTGGCCCAGAACTCGAGCACGACGGCCTGACCGCGCAGCTCGCCGAAGCCGGAGAGTTCCGGCTTCTCGGCCTGGAGCAGCTGGAGGCGACTCTCCGGTGCGGCCTTCGCTCCTTCAGGAGCGGACTTGGAGCAGGCGCAGAAGAAAGCGAGCAGGACGGCGGGGAGGACGCAGGAAGGTCTCATGGGGCGATTGTAGGCAACCGACCCCGCTTTGGCAAGCCGGAAACGCTCAGCGCGAGACGCGGGCCGAATAGCCGGCGGGGAGGGCGCCCAGGCGCTCGAGCTCGCGCGCCAGGTCGACGAGGGCCGCGCGGCGGGCGGAGTCGAGCCGGGAGGAGGCGAAGACGGGGTCGAGGAAGTAGGAGAGGTCCGGGGACTTGCCGTCCTGCGGCCGGGCCAGCACGGTCAACGGAAGGGCGGCGTCGCCCTGGCGCAGGTAGCCGAGGCGGATGCGCCACTCCCCGCCTTCTCCGGGTCGGACGTCGGGCGCGGGCGCGAAGTCGAGGGTCGGCTTGCCGGCGGCGAGGTCGTAGGTCCAGCCGATGAAGCGGTTGTTGCGCAGGATCTCGACCTCGCGGGCGAGCTCCCGGATGTTCATGCGGAGGATCGCGTAATCGCCCGGTTCGGGCCGGTTCTCCGGGCCCAGCGGCTTCGCGAAGGGGGAGTGCGCGGTCGCGTGCAGGAGCGCCGCCTCGGCTTCGTCGGCGCTCGCCTCGATGGCGACGAGCTCCTTCATGATGTCGAGATAGTCCTGGATGCTCAGGTCCGCGCGGTAGATGGACATCGCCATGCTCAGGACGACGACGTCCTGCCCGTAGTGCTTGGACAGGATGCCGAGCAGCCAGCCCTGCATCTGCATCGCGTCGCCCATCGGGTTCGCGGCTTCGGCTGGGCGGCCTTCTCCGATGGAAGGCACGGCGGTCGGAGCCCCCACGGCGGGCTGAGCGGGCTGGACCTGGGCTTTCAAGGAGGGCAGGGCGGGGGCGAGGCGCAGCTGCGGGGCCGCAAGGAGCCGCCCCCTCACTCCCCAAGCCCCCTCTCGCATGGGATGGGCGAGGGGGAGGGAGATAGAGGGGAGAACGGGCGCTGCCGGGAGGACCGGGACGACGACGCGCTGGGCGTGAGCGGCGCCTGCGAGCGCGAGGAACAGCGAAAGGACGGCCATGGTTCAGAGTATACGGCTCCGGATGTTCAAGGGGATGGGTCGAAGGGGCACGGACGGGCCGGCTTAGGGCCTAGCGAGGAAGGGGTCCATCCTCCCGGATGGTTCCGGGCTCAATCCGGCTTTCCGTTCCGGCGGCGCTCGAAGCCCCGGGCGAACTCGACGTCGGACTGGATGAGCCACTCGAGTCGGGAGGCGTTGTCGTAGACGGCGTCGAGGCGCGCGGCGGCCTCCTCGCGGCTCCAGCCGGTCTCGAACAGCATCTTCTCGAGCTCGGCGCGCGTCCCGGGCTCGGCGAGGAGCGCGCGCCAGGCCCGCAGGGCCGGTCCGTGCTGCTCGACGGTGGGGATGAGGCTGCCGTTGACCCAGGGCAGTTCCTGCAGGATGCCCTCGTCGGGGATGCGCTGGGCCGGGCGGTGGCGGCCGAGGGCCTGTTCGAAGTCGATGAGCACGGGGAGGCCCTTGGAGGGGAAGAGGACGTTCCCGGGGTTCACGTCGTGTAGCCCGAAGGTGTGCGCGAGGAGGGCGAAGGCGATGCGCTGCTCGAGGGTGAGGCCGTCGCCGGTCCAGCTGCGGCCGCCCTCCGAGAGCTCCATGAGCATCGTCGCATCGGTTCCCTCGCGCACGGCCAGCGAACGCGGGGTCTCAAGGTAGGCGCCGAACCAGCGCCGGATGACCTTGCGGACGAAGAGCTCGTTGCGGATGATCTCGAGCGAGGAGCTCTTCATCACCCGCGACGTCCCGCCGCCCAGGGGGTTCACCTGCAGGATGCTCGTGTTGAGCTTCCCGGGGTCGTCGGCGTGGAGGTTGAAGCGAGCGTGCTTTTTGTCGAAGGGGTCGAAGCCGAGACGCTTGGCGAGCTCTCCCCGGCTCACCCAGGAGTCGTCGAAAACCGAGGCGGCGCGCAGGTCGTTCTCCTTTCGCGCCGTCCCTGCGGCGCTCGGGTCCGTCGCAGGGGCGGCGCGGCCGGGGCCGAAGCTCAGGGTCGGCGCCGGAGGCAGCGCCGCGTCCGTCTTCTCGAGCGCGGAGAAGGCGGCCTTCAGATGGGGGAGCGCGGACGCGGCGGAGACGGCCCCCTTCCATGCCGGCGAGTCGGGTCCGAGGCGGTTGCGCAGGGCCGCGAGGAAAGGCGCGGGCTCCAGCCCGACGGCCTTCGCGAAGCCGGGCTCGAGGAGCTGCCCGAGGACGGCGGCGGGCCCGGCCGGTCCGAAGCCGGCGCCGTCGCGCAGGCGCCAGGTCGTGCGCCAGTGGTCCCAGAGCATGCTCCGCGGGGAGAGCTCCGCCGAGCGGCCCGCGAGGAGCAGCGCCGCGGCGAAATCGGCGAGTCCGTTCTTCTGCTGGGAGGCGAGCGGCCCGGCGCCGAGCCGGAAGGAGGCGATCTCTTCGGGAGTCTCCTGGACGAGGACCCGCGTCGCGGCGCTCGCGGCGAGGAGCCGGGCGTGGGGGAGGCCGGTCGGGGCCAGGGCCTCGAGGTCGCGGGTCCGCTGCGCGAAGACTCCCGCCGCCGAGGGGGCGAAGAGCGTCACCAGCGCGTCCCGCGACTCGAGGGTCCGATAGGAGGCGGACTCGGAGCTCTCCGAGACCTTCGAGCTCAGGGTGTAGGTCTTGCCCGCGATGCGCAGCTTCCGCCCGACCGCTCCGGGGAAGGGAGGCGCCTCGTCGGCCTTCTTGAGCCAGGAGACGGCGCGGCTCCAGAGCGACGGGGCCGCCGGCTCGACGGCCTCGGGCGCCGTCGCGGAGACGGCCTTCCCCTGGTCGAAGCGGACGAGACCTTCCTGCGTCAGCGCCTCCGCGCTCCCTTCGTTCTCGGGGGCTCCCTCTCCCGCTTGCGGGAGGGCGGCGGGGTGCGGGGCGTCCTTTGCGGCTGTCGCGGCAGGGAGCACGACGGCGGCGGCCTTAGGGGAGGACGCCGCGTTCCGCGCCGCTTGCGCCGCCGGGAGCACGGCGGCCGCGGCCTTGGGAGCGACCGTCGGCGCCGCGGGGGTGTTGACGACGCCGAGCGTCGGCAGGGCGGTCGGCAGGGAGAGTCCGTTGGGGGAGACGAGGCCCGGGATCGCGTTGGGCTGCAGCGAGACGCCCGTGACGGGGGTCTGCGGGACGGCCGGGACGGTCATCGCCGCCTCCCGCGGCTGGGCGCGCAGGGGGGCGGCGAAAAAGAGCAGCGCCAGGCCGAGGGGTCGGAACATGGCTCGCATATTATGCGCGGGAATCCCCGTTTTGCCAGGGTATTCCGAGCGCAAAAAAGGCGGCCGGGGAACCGCTCCCCGGCCGCCCTTCCTGAGGTTTTTAAACGCTTATTTCACGACCGCGGCGCTCTTCACATAGTCGAGCTGCGGGAAGTCCTTCTTCAGGTAGGCGTTGCCTTCCATCTGGACGCGGCCCTGGTTGGGACCCATCCCCTGCGGGGCGCCCTCGCCGTAGCCGTTGTAGAGCTTGTCGACGACCTCCATCCCTTTGACGACCTTCCCGAAGGGGGTGAAGCCCATCCCGTCGAGGCGCGAGTTGTCCCCGAAGTTGATGAACATCTGGGTCGTGCGGGTGTTGGGGCCGGCGGTGGCGAAGCTCACCATGCCGCGTGCGTTGGACTGTCCGGCGGCCGGGTCGTCCTGGATGCGGGCCTCGCGCCACTTGGCGCTGACCGCGGGCGTGCCGTGGATGCCGAACTGCACCATGAAGCCTTCGACGACGCGGAAGAAGGCGAGGTCCTGGAAGTAGCCCGCCTTCAGCAGGTTGTAGAAGCGGTCGGCGCCGCGGGGCGCCCACGCGCGGTGGACTTCGATGACGAAATCGCCCTTGGTGGTCGCGAACTGCGCCTTGAAGACCTCGGGGGCCTTCTCCACGGCGAGCTTGGGGTCCGTCAGTGCGGCGGACGTCTTCGTGTCGGCCATGGGGGCCTTCTCCTTTTTCTTGGGGGTCGGCGGCTCGGCGGCGCGCGCCGTGGCGCACGCTCCCAGCAGGACGGCGGCGACGAACGGGATGAGCTTCTTCATGTTCCTCGATTATCCTCCGGATGCGGCGTGTCCGGAATCTATTAGTTTGCCGCCCCGGGGTCAAGGCGGTGGGCGCGGACGGGGCGCCCATGCTATCATGGGCTCCATGATATTCGGGAACCTCTTCGGCGGCGGCAAGCGCCGCATCCTCGTCGCGGACGACGACCCCTCCATCGCGGCCCTGGTCTCCGAGATCCTCGGCGCGCTCGATTTCGACGTCACCGTGGTCCACGACGGGCAGGCGGCGGTCGCGCGCGTCCGCGCCGAGAAGTTCGATCTCCTCATCATGGACGTGCACATGCCGAAGCTCGAAGGGCCCCAGGCGCTCGAGGTCATCCGCGTCCTGCCCAACGGCAAGGGCCTCGGGGTCCTCATGGCGACCTCCGAGTCCGCGACCGGGACGCTCTCCCGCGTCTATGAGCTGGGCATATTCGGCTACATCACGAAGCCCTTCACGGCCGGAGAGCTCGCCGCCAAGGTCAACGCCTACTTCGAGCGCAAGAAGTAGCGGCATGGCCCCTCCGCGCGCGCTCCTCTTCGACCTCGACGGCGTCGTCGTCGACAACATGGCGGTCCACGCGGAGGCCTGGCGCCTCTTCCTCCGGGGGCACGGCCTGCGCATCGGCATGAAGGAGTTCCACGAGAAGACCGCCGGGATGCCGACGCGCGACGTGCTCGTCTACTACCTGAAGAGGCGCTTCACGAAGGCGGAGGTCGAGAGGCTCACCGCCGAGAAGGAGGCGGTGTACCAGCGCCTCTACCGTCCCCTCATGCGGCCCGCGCGCGGTCTGCGCCGATTCCTCTCTGCGGCTCGGAAGATCGGCCTGCGGCTGGGGGTGGGCACCGGCTCGCGCGCGGAGAGCGCGGCGTTCGTGCTCGACGGCCTGCGCCTGCGCTCCTGCTTCGACGCCGTCGTGACCGTCGATGATATCCGGCGCGGCAAGCCGCACCCCGAGACTTTCCTCACGCTCGCGCGGCGCCTGGGCGTGCCCCCGCGCTCCTGCCTCGTCTTCGAGGATTCCCTGCTCGGCGCCGAGGCGGCGCGGCGCGCGGGGATGGGGCTCGTCGCCCTGACGACCTCGCATCCTCCGCGAAGCTTCCTGCACGCGCTGCATGCGGTCCCTCATTTTGCGTCGATGGATCCCGCTAAGTTGGTGTAAGGGGCTCCCGTTTCCTTAGCTCCCCTTCCTGCGGGAGGGGGAAAGGGGGAGGGGGAATATTCATCACGCAAAAGGCCCGCGAGAGCGGGCCTCATTCTTTCAGTCCTCCCCCACCCAGCCCTACGCCGCCGCCTTCGGCGCCGGGATCGCACGCGGTAGGGAATCTGATAGTGCGAACTCCGAGGGGGAAGGGAGGGTCGGAAAGACTTTCCTTAACGGATAGCTCCTACACTCTTCAGTGCGTCCAGGATGAACTCCACGCCGGTGGCCGCGAGCATGAGGCCCATGAGCCGGGTCGTGACGTTCATGACGGTGTGGTTGATCTTCTTCGCGCCGCTCGCCGCGAGGCGGAAGATGAGGTAGGTCGCTCCGCAGACGAGGGCGAGGGCGAAGACGAGGGTGATGTGACGGGGGATGGACTCCGCCGCCTTCGTGTCGAGCATGATGATCGTGGTGATGGCGCCCGGACCCGAGAGCATCGGCACTGCGAGCGGGGTGATGGAGATGTCGTCCTTGGCCGTGCCCTCGTCGGTCTCCTCGGCGGTCTCCTGGACGGGCGAGCGGTGCGCGCGCAGGTTGTCGAGCGAGATGAGCAGGAGGATGAGCCCCCCGGCGAGCTGGAAGGAGGGGAGCGTGATGCCGAAGACCCCGAAGATCCCCTGGCCCAGGAGCGCGAAGGTCAGGAGCACCCCGAAGGCCGTCCAGCAGGCGCGCTTGGCCATCGCCATGCGCTCCGCCGTCGTGTTGCGCGGCGTCATCGAGAGGAAGGTCGGGACGGCCGCCACCGGGTTGAGGATGGCCGCCATCGAGACCGTCGCAAGCATGCCGAAACGCAGGAGCTCCATGCGCCTATTCTAGCTTTTCGAGACGAAGCGCGAGTGGGCCCACCCGAGGGCAGGGCTCTTGGACCGCCCCCGAGAGCCCCTTCGGCCCAGGCGGGGGAGAGGCGCAACGGGCATACTGTTCATATGAGTCTCGCGCGCGTACGGACCCCAGCAGCCCGTGGCACAAGTCGTCCGGGGCCTGCAATCGTCCGGATGCGGCCTGCGCCGGCGTTGCTCCTCGCTCACATCCCGTCGGGGGATGCTCGCTCGTCGCGCCTTGGCTCGGCTCGCTCCGGACGATTTCGCCTGCCGAAGGACTTTTGCCACGGGCTGCTAGCCCTCGCGCTCCTGCTCGGCGCCGCTCTGCCCGCGGCCGCCCAGCTGAAGGGAGTGAGCCTCCCTTCCCTGCCCGCCGCTCCGCTGGCGGTCCTCGCGCCGGTCACGGCCTCTTTTCCGTCGACGCTCCTCGCGCCGTCCGCTCTTCCGATCCTTCCCACGGCCTCCCTGCTCCCGCCGTCCGTCGTCTCCGTCCAGACGCCGGTCGCGAAGGCCTTCGCGGCGGCCGTCCCGGCATCCGCGCATGCCGCCGTCGGCATTCCCGTAGAGAAGGCGTACTCACAGCCCCTCTCCCATCACATGGGAGAGGGGGTCGGGGGGGTGAGGGGGTCGCTGCTCTCGGCAGCGACCCTCGTCGACGCCTCGGGCCGTCCGCTCGTGCGGGACTCGAAGGAGGGCGCCGACGGGGCCGCCGAGGGTCTCGCGGGACTCTTCGACGGGTCCGGACTCGTCGCCGAGAACGCCGCCGACGACGGCGTCGGAATCCATCCGCGCGTCGTCACCGATACCGAGGCGCTCGAGCCGCGCGCGCTGCGCGCGAAGGTCGCGGCGCTCGCCGCCGACGCCGAGCGCGTCCTGCCGGCCCTGCGGGAGAGCGTGGCGCTCGGGGACTGGAACGGGCCCGGAACGACGCTCGACTCGCGCGCCTGCGGCGATGCGGCGCCGAAGCTCGCGCTGCTCCTGCGCGCGCTGGGCCGCCCCGTGCGCGTCGTCGAGGCGGAGTTCCACTACTACGTCCTCTACGAGGGGAGCGAAGGGCAGGTCGTCATCGACCCGACCTTCCGGCAGTTCTTCGGGGGGAAGAACGCCCCGGCGGACGTCCCCACGGTGTTCGTGGGGACCATCGGGGACCTGCACCGCTTCTTCCGGGAGCACGCCGCCGTGAAGACGACCCGCTACGACCCCGACCGCATCTACTTCCGCGAGGGACGGGTGCGCGACGACCGCGTCGCCGAGCTCGCGCGCCGCGGCGGAGCCGACCTGGCGCCGCTGACCGCCTTCCTCCGGGAGGCGAAGCCCGCGCCTGTCGAAGACGCCCCGCACATCCTCACCCGCTGACGCTCTGCTACAATCCTCACGATGCCCTCCCGCCGCGCGCTCCTCCTCGCGTCCCTGTCCGTCGCGGCCCTACTGCTCGCCGGCGGCGAGTTCGCCGCGCGCCGCGCGGATATCCCGGTCCCGGACCGCGCGGACCTCTTCGAGCTCTGGACCCTGGGGGACGACCCCGTCTTCGTACCGGACGGGGGAGACCGCCTCCGGACCCACCCCGAGCTGAGCGCCATCGACAACGCCCCGGTCTCCTTCGCCGCGGCCCGTCCGGCCGGGACCCGACGCGTCGTCTGCCTCGGCGGCTCGACGACCGCCGGCTGGCCGTTCCATCCCCGGGGGAGCTACCCCGCCCGGCTCGGGGCCTATCTGCGCGACCTCCGACCCGACGCCCGCGTCGAGGTCGTCAACGCGGGCTTCCATAACTTCGACAGCCGGCGCGAGGTCTCCGTCGCGCGCGAGCTCGCGCGTCTGCGGCCGACGGCCGCGCTGGTCTACAGCGGCTTCAACGACTATCAGACGTACCTCGCGCGCAGCGGCGCGGGCCGTCTGCTCTCCCTCGCGCGGGCTCCTCATCGGTTCCTTCTCCGGCGGAGCCGCCTTTATGGCTGGCTGCGCTGGAAGGCGGGACTCTCCGGGAGCCGCACGGTGGCGTCGGCGTTCGTGCTCCCGCTGAACCGCGCCCAGGAGGAGCGCCTCCTCGCCGAGCATCGCCGGAACCTCGAGGAGACGGCGCGGGTCCTGAGCGCCGCGGGCGCGCAGGTCGTCCTGGTCCCGCTCGCCTGGGAGCCGGGCTTCGACCCCGCGTTCGCGCCTCAAGAGCTGTTCGCGCGCATGAACGAGGGGGTCCGGGCCGTCGCGGGGCGGACGGGCGCCCGGGTCCTGGAGACGGGGGGAGTCCTGCGGCGGGCGGACTTCGTCGACACCGAGCATCTGTCGCTGGAGGGCTACGCGAAGCTCGCTCGGGCGGCGGCGCGCGAGCTCTGCCGGGGGGCGCTCGCGGACGCTCCGTGCCGCGAGGGGCGTCTGCGCTCGGAGGCCGCGTATCGTAAGGAACTCGGCATCGCGGATCCGATGTGGCTCGCGCACGCCCGCCTGCGGCTGGGGCTCGTGTACTCCGGACGGGGTCTTCTCGCCGCCGCGGGGCGCGAGCTCGAGGAGGCCGAGCGTCTCTCTCCCGTTCCCGGGTTCATCCTCGACCGGGTCCTCTTCCAGCGCGACCCCGCCCTGCTCGAGCTCCTCGCCCGGGCCGACGAGCGGCTCGGCTTCGCGGACCGCGCGCGCGCCGCCCGCGAAGCCTGCGGCCTTCTTCGGCGGAGCGGGCGGTGAGCGCTCCCGCGAAAGTCCTTCTCCTCTCGGAGGAGGAGGGGCATCCCCTCTTCGAAGACAGCACCGCGTACTTCACGCTCCCCTTCGTCGACGCGGGCGACATCCCGGCGATCACGGCCCTCAAATCCCCGGCGCTCGCCCCCGTCCTCCTCGGCACGATCCTGCGGGAGGCGGGCTGCGAGGTCCGTCTGTTCGACGGCTTCCTGACCTCTCCGCGGCGGAGGGCGGAACTCGAGGAGGCTCTGCGGGCGGGCCCCGACGTCGTGGGCCTCTCGCTGACGCACCTCTTCCGCGAGGAGACGGTGTCCGCCGTCGCGGCGATGGTGCGCGCTCTGGCGCCCGGCGCGCGGCTCCTCTTCGGAGGGGCGGACCTCCCTCGACTGGCGGGGACCGTGCGGCTCGCGGACGCGGCGGCGCTCGGGCGCGGGGAGGGGTCCGTCGTCGAGGCCGTGAAGGCCCTCGCCGGCGGGATGGACCTCGCGCGCGTCCCGGGACTCCTGCTCCTGCGCGGGGGGACCGCGCTTCGGACCCCGGCTCCGGCCCTTCGAGCGTCCGGCATGCCGACTCCGGATTGGCGGCTGGCGGGCTCCCCGAAGGCCGTCGTCGTGCAGGGCCGACTGGGCTGCCCACGCCGCTGCGCGTTCTGCAGTTATCCCGAGGAAGGCGAGGGCTGGGAGCGCTCCGTCCCGGAGGTCGTCGCGGAGATCCGCCTCAACCGGGAGCGAGCGGGCATCCGCCACTTCCGGCTCGCGGACTCGGACTTCCTCGCCGATACGGCTCGGGCGCGGGCTTTCTGCGACGGGCTCGTCCGCGAGGCTCCGGACCTCTCCTGGTCCTGCTTCGCCCGCGCCGACGGATTCCTACGGGACCCGGGGATCGCGGCGCGCATGCGCGCGGCGGGCTGCGCATGGGTGTTCGTCGGGCTCGAGTCCGGGAGTCCGCGCATGCTCGAGGTCATGGAGAAGGGCTGCACTCTCCAGGAGATGGAGGAGGGGACGCGCCGCGCCCGCGAAGCGGGCCTGCGCGTGCACGGGAACTTCGTCGTTGGGTTCCCGGGAGAGACGGACGGGAGCGTCGATGAGACCCTCTCCTTCCTCTCCAAGGGACCGGTCGACACGGCCTACTTCGGCCCGTTCCAGGTCCGTTCCGAGCGGAGTCCCGTCTGGGAGAGAAGGGAGCGCTGGGGGCTTTCCGGAGACGGCGTCTCCTGGCGCCATCGCGCCGGCGATTCGGACCAGGCGCGGGCCTGGGTGCGCCGCTGCATCGAGACCGTCGTGGATATGGACGGGCCTCTCATCGGGAACGAATGCTCCTTCTCGACGTCCCTTCTCCGGGGGCCGGGGAGCGAGGACGCGGTCTTCCGGAGCCTTTTTCTGCTGCGCGACTACCACCGCGCTCGGCGGGCGGGCGACGACGGCCGACGCGTCTCCCTGGCGCGCCGGATCGCAGAGCACCTAAAATAACCTGGGGTGGCCTTGGAAGCCCCGAGATGGGGTCGAGACCGAGGCGGGACGTCCTGAACATCCAGACGGCGTAGGTTCAGGACGTCCCAAAGCTACGGCGTCTGGTTCTTTGGGACGGCGGGGGCATAGCCGCAGCGCTATGTACCCGGCGGCCCAACAAAGGTATCGGCCCTATATCGGGGCTTCCCTCCGGGCGGGGCCGATTTCGGCCCTTCTGCGTTGTTGGCCCGGTGCTTACATACCGCAGTGGGTATGCCGCGCACCGGTCCGCCTAGCAGGAGGGCCAAACTCGGCTCCGCCAAGACCGCCCCAGGTTATTTTAGGTGCTCTTAGAGGGCGTGCAGGGCTGAGGGGAGGGCTTCGTAGCCCTCGAAGCGCGCGCGCAGGGGGGAGCCCGCTCCGCGGCGCAGGAGCGCCGAGAACGCCGCCCGCTCCCGGACTCCCTGCAGGACGAAGGACCTTTCTTCCCGCTCGAGGAAGCGCGCCCGGCGCCCGGCGCCCAGAGCGACGCGCAGGCGGCCGCCCTTCCGGTCGAGTCCCTCGAACGAATATTCGGAGTAGCGCACCACGACCGGCTTCGTCCCGAGCGCGGGATGCGCGAGGGCTTCCGGGCGCAGGAGCAGCCGCGTCCTCTCCCGGCGCGCGCTCCCCGACGGGAGCCTGCGCAGGAGGGCCGAGAGGCCGGACGGCGTCCCCGCGACTTCCAGGCGCCGAAGCCAGCCGGCCGGGCTGGGGGCGCGGAAAGGGTCCTTGCCTCGGCGCAGGAGTCGCGCGAGGCGCAGACGCCGCGCGAGGGCGTGGTAGCGGTTCTTGAAGATGAACGAGCAGTAGTTGACGGAGAGCGGGAGGCGGCGCGCGAGCGCTTCCCGCAGGATGCCCAGGGCCGCGAGCTCGGACTCCACGACCGACGGCGAGACGAAGGGGCCGTTGTCGGTGACGCGGTAGCCCCGCGCCCGGAGCTCCGCGTCGTTGTGCGGGGTGCAGGTGAGCTGGTGCAGGACGAGGTGACGGGCGCCGGCCCGGACGATCCGCGGCAGGAGCGCGCGCACGCGCCGCTCGTCCTCGGGGACGGCCGGGATCTCGACCGCGACGACGGGGAATACCCGCGCGGCGCGGCGCACGGCGTCGAGCCGGTAGCCGTCGGCGCTGACGTTGACGCGGAGCTCGTCGACCCCGGCCGCCCGCAGCGTCCGCAGGCGGCGCTCGTCCGCCCCGGCTCCGCTCGTGTAGACCCAGAGGCGCGCGCGGGGCCCGAGCGCGGCGCGCAGCGCGCGCACGAGCGCGAGGGTGCGGCCCATGGCGAGCAGCGGCTCTCCGCCGCTCAGGCCGACCCCGCCGTGCCCGGCCGCCTGCAGGGCCGCGGCGTACGCGCTCGGGGAGCGGAAGCTCAGCCCCAGGATCTTGTCGTAGGGCTCCGAGAGCCGGTCCTGCGGCCGTGGGCAGTAGAAGCAGCCGCGGCCGCAGAGCTGGTTGCTCTCCAGATAGGACCAGCCTCCCGCGGCGCAGACGGCGCAGCCGGGGGAGAGCTCGCCCGAGAAGAGCTTCGACCAGCCTCCCGCGAGCCGGCGGGCGCCGAGCCGCCGGCAGCGCGCGAGGAGGCGGGCGCGGCGGCGGGTGAAGGCGCGGGCCTGCGCGACGGAGAGGCGGGGACAGGACGAGGTCCAGCCGAAGGTCCACTGCGACCCCCGCGGGTCCGGCGTCCAGGCTCCGCTGGGAGCCTTCCGGTCTCCTTTCTTCACGGAGGAATCGTACAAAAAGCGGGCGACCGGGCGGTCCCCCAATCCTCTATAATAAGAGGTCCCCATGTTCCTCATCCTGACCGCCGAGACCGATCCGGCCCGCTCCCCCCTGCTGCGCTCGCTCGCGCGTCCGCTCTCCGAGCTCGGGGAGACTCGCACGGTCGGCGTCGGCCCGAGCGCCCTGCATTGGAAGGATGGAGCGCCCGAAGAGGCTCCCGCGGAGCGCGAGGAGCGCGCCGAGCGCCTTCGCGCGCTGCTGCGCGAGGGCCCGAAACTCGTGCTCCTGACCGACGCGGATGCGCTCGGAGCGCTGCTCTCCTGCGGAGTCTCCTGCGCGGCCCCCTGCATCCTGGCCCTCGGCGACGCGCGCGCCGACCTGCTCCGCGCTCCCGACGGCGAGGAACGCGCCCACGCGGCGCGCGAGCTCTGGGTGCTGCGCGGAGGGGAAGCGCTGCCCTCCGCTCTGCGCGCGCGCTGCCGCCGCTCGCGCGGGAGCGTCTGGCCGGCGGGCTGGGTCCGCGCCCGCGTGCGCGCCCTGCTCGCCACCGCCGTCCGTCCGAGCGTCCGCTATCCGCTCACCTCGCTCGTCATCCCCGTCCACGACGCGCTGCCCCAGCTGCGCGCCTGCGTCGAGAGCATCCGGCGCAACACCGGAGCGCCCTACGAGCTCCTCCTCGTCGACAACGGCTCCTCCCCGGCGACCGTGCGCTGGCTGCGCCGACAGAAGGGCCTGCGCGTCGTCTTCAATCGGACGAACACCGGCTTCGCGCACGCGGTCAACCAGGGCATGCGTGCGGCCCGCGGACGCTTCGTCGCCTGGATCAACAGCGACCTCGTCCTGACCCCGGGCTGGCTCGAGCGCATGCTCGACGCCCTGCAGTCGGACCCGGCGCTCGGCGCGGTCGGGCCCTACACGGACCGCACGGTCGGGCTCCAGGTGGTCGCGGGCGCCGAGGGGCTCGAGGGGAAGGCGCTCGACCTCTTCGCCTCCGCCTGGGCCCTGCAGCACGGCGGCCGCCGCCGCGAGGCGCATCGTCTCGTGGGCTTCTGCGTGCTCCTCAAGAAGCGGGCGGTCGACGCGGTCGGTCTGCTCGACGAGCGCTTCGGCGTCGGCTGCTACGAGGACTTCGACTACTGCCTGCGCCTGCGCCAGGCCGGCTTCAAGCTCGCCGTCGCCGAGGACGTCTTCATCCGCCACCACCACCACGCCAGCTTCCGCGGCGACCGCGGCTTCTATGAGCACGCCCTGCGCAACCGCGAGCTCTTCATCCGGAAGTGGTGCGCCCAGGCCCTCGAGTTCTGGGACTACATCGACCCCGAGCTCGCCTTCGTCAGCGTCCCCAAGAAGAGATGACTTCCCGGACGCTGACCGTCCGGGGAAACTCCATGTGGGTGCTGCTCGCCCCGGGAGACGAGGTCCGCGTCGAGTCCGTCCAGCCGGCGGAGCTGCGCCCCGGGGACGTCGTCCTCATCGCCCGCTGGGGGGGCGGCGGCTTCGGCGAGGCCGTCGTCCACCGCGTGCTCAGCGTCCGATCCGACGGCGGCGGCCTGCGTCTGCTCACGAAGGGCGACACCCTCCTGCGATTCGATCCCGACGAGGGGGACCGCCTCCCGCTCGGCCGCGTGGAAGCCGTCGGCCGCCAGGGCCGCTGGCGCCGTCTGCGCGGCTCGAAGGCCGAGCGCCTGTGGCCGCTCCTGCTGCTCTATTCTCCGCTGGCGATGGGCGCGCTCTGGTCGTGCTACTGGTCGGAGCGCATGCTGCTGCGCGGGCTCGACCTCCTCTTCCCCGCCGGCCGCCGGACGCGCCGCCTGTGGGCGGCCCTCGCCGGCCGCTGGTGCCGGTTCAGCGACGGGACGCTCAAGCCCTCCCTGCACCGGCTCGTCGTCGAGCTCCCGCGCCGCCTCCTCGACGAGGAGGCGCCCGCGTCCGCCCCGGAGGAGACCCTGCGTCTGGGCGTGCTCACGCGCGACGAGACCTGGAGCGGGACCGTGCGCGTGGTCGGACCTCTCATCGTCGCCGCCGGCGCCAGGCTCACGCTCGCGGCGGGCGCCAGGATCGTCTTCGAGGGGGAGACCTCGCAGGCCATGCTCTGGCCCTTCGTGCGGCCGGTCGCCTCGGGGTGGCGCGAGACCCATCCGGCGCGGGTGCAGCTGCTCGTGCACGGAGAGTTGGAGGCCCTCGGGACCCCCGAGGCCCCGGTGAGCATCGAGGGAGCCGCCTGGAGCGGCATCCACCTCGCCGGGTCGGGACGCTCGGTCCTGCGGCGCGTGGAGTTCTCCGGCGGCCGGAGGGGGATCTCCTGCTGGGACGGCGTCTCCCTGCTCCTCGAGGACTGCCGACTCGAGTCCCGCTTCCAGTGCGTGGCGGCGCACGGGCGCTCGCGCGTGCGCCTCGAGCGCTGCCGCGTGGAGAGCGACCGCGGGCCCTGCGTCGAGACGGTCGACGAGGCCGACGTCTCTTCCCGCGAGTGCGTCTTCGAGGCCGTCGGCCCCGCGCTCATCGCTCATGCGGGGACGACGCTGGGACTGCGCGCGACCCGCGCGGAGTCCCGCGAAGGGCCGGCGCTCTGGGCCGAGGACGCGCGGGTCCGCTGCGTCGAGGCGCACTTCTCCTCCGAGCGCGGCCGCGGCGCCGAGCTGTTCGCCGGCTCTCGCCTGGACGCCGAGGGCGGCTCCTTCCTCGGGAGACTCGAGGCCCTCGCGCTGAAGGGGTCCTCGGCGTTCCTGAGCGGCGCGGAAGCGGTGTCCTCCGGCGCCGGAGCGCTCGCGCTCGAGGCGCGCTCCGAACTGAGCGTCGAGGGCGGGAGCTTCCGCGGCGTCGCGGCCGCGGTGAGCGGACGCTCCTCACGCGCCCGGATGGCCCGCGCGCGCCTGGAAGGCGGAGCGCTCGCGCTCGAACTGCGCGGCGGGCGGTTCGACGGAGAGGAGCTGGAGCTCGTCTGCGCGCAAGGGCGCGGGGTGGAGGCCTCCGGGGAGGCCGTCCTCGGGCTGCGCGCCTGCGCGCTGAGCGCCGGGAAGGAGGCGCTCGCGCTCAAAGGCTCCCGCGCGGAACTCGCGGCCTGCGAACTCGTCTCGGAGCGGTCCCCCGCCGCGGGGCTCGAGGACGGCGCCGCTCTCTCGGTCCGGGGCGGCCGCCTGAGCGGGAGCTCGGCGCTCGCGCTCGACTCCTCGGAGGCGGACGTCGAGGACGCGGAGCTCGAGGGCCGCGCGCTCGCCGTCGTCCTGCGCCGCGGACGCCTGCGCGCCGCGCGTGCGGAGGTCCTGAGCGCGGAGGGGGGGGGTGTCGAGGCGAAGGAGGGGAGCGCCGTCCGCCTCGACGACGCGCGCGTCGAGGCGGGGCTCGAAGCCCTGCGTCTGACGGATTCCCGGGCTCGTCTGAGCGGCGTCCGGCTCAACTCCGCGCACTCCCACGCGGTCTCGGCCGGCGAGTCCCGGCTCGAGTGCGTCGGCGGCCGCTTCGACGGGGAGGAAGCGGGCCTCGCCGCGACGGGCTCGACGGCGAGCCTGCGCGGGACTTCGGTGGAGGGCGGACCCTTCGGGATCTACGCGCAGGACGCCCGGCTCGTGCTCGCGGACTGCGCGCTCGAGGGCGTGCGGGCGCTCCAGCTCAAGGGCGGGTCGCTGCGCGCGCGCGGCGGGACGGCGCGGGGGGGCTCGGACGCACTGGCGCTCTCCGGCTGCTCCGCCGAACTGGACAGCGTGCGCGTCGAAGCCTCCGCGGGCTGCGCGCTCAACCTCGAGGATGCCCGCGTCGCTTGCCGCGGCGCGCGGCTCGAGGGAGGGAAGGGCGCCTGCCTGGCGAGCGCCGGTTCCCGACTCGACGCCGTCGCCTCGCTGCTGCGGGGAGGGGAGTTCGGGCTGAAGGCGCACGGCAGCGACACGCGCCTCGAGCGCACGAAGGTCGAGGGCGGCTCCTGCGCGGGGCTCGACCTCGCCGGAGGCCGGCACCGCTTCGTCTCCTCGGAGCTCTCCGGCTGTCCGCCTCCCGGCGTCGCCGCCGACGCCCGCGCCCGCATCGCCGCGCGGACGACGAGGGTCCTCGGCGCGCCATGGGCGCCCTCCGACGCCGCGGCGCCGGGCGCGCTGCGCCGCGAGCTCCTGCGCTTCGTCCTTCGGACGCGGGGCGTACGGCCCTGGCGCGCTCTCTGGCGCCTGGCCTATCGCGGCGCGCTCGGCTGCGCGGCCGCTCTTTCCCGCGCCTGCGGGATGGAGAGCCTGTTCGTCTACCGCGGCTGGCGCAGCGGCGACTGGGAGGCGGGCGTCAGCGACCTGGACCTGCACGCGCTCTGCGCGACGGGCGCCCGCACGCGGGCCCTCTTCGCGGGGTATGCGAAGGCGCGGGTGCTCCTGCCGATGCTGGGGGAGCTCCTCGCCTGCTCTCCGGCCGAACTCGAGGCGTATCTGGGCGCGGGAGGCGTCCGTGCGAGGGAGTTCGCGGCGCAGGCCCGCGCGGCCGCCGGGAGGGCCGCGGGTCCCTGGCGCGTCGGACCGCGGGACCCCGTCACCGATTTCGCCGAGGCCGCGCACGCGTACACGCGGCTCATGCTCTGCCGCTATCCCGCCGCGGAGGAGGAGCCGGTGCGCCGCTCCCGGAACCTGCGCAAGGCCCTGCTCGACGTCCTGCGCTATGCCCCCCTTCCCGGCGCGTCGCCGGAGCCCCTTTCGCGGACGGACGCCGAGCGGCGCGAGGAGGGCGCGCTTCCACTGCTCGCGCGCCTGCGCGAGGCGCCGGAGCGCCTGGACTCCGCCGGCCGCGACGAGGCCTGCGCGCGGGCCCTCATGCGGCTCGACGCGGCGGCGCGGGCCCTGCCGCCGGCGGGAGGCGGGGGCGCCCGACTCCGGCGCGAGAGCGCCGCGGAGGGCGGCTCCTGCGAAGCGGAGGCCGTGACGGCCTTCGATGCGGCGGTGAGGGAGCTGGAGGACGGGCTCGGCGCGAGGGACGCGGGAGTGCTCTTCGACGACGGCTATCGCCTGAACGTCGTCCTGCCGGACGCGGCGGCGCGCTCCCCGGAGGTCTGGGCCGTCCTCGACGCCCTGCGCGCGAGCCGGCCGTTCATGCGCGTCACTCCTCTCGTGCTCACCCGCGCCGTCTGGGACGCGCTCTCCCGCGGGCCCTACCTGCATCACCCGACCGCGTTCCTCGACGGGGCGGAAGGCGCGCGGCGGACCGGCGGACGCGGGCATCCGGGCTTTCGGAGGATGAGCCGCGGGCCGCTGTCCCCGGCGGCCGCTCCCGGGGACGACGCCGTTCTGGTCGCCGCGCGCCAGAGCGTCCTCCACCTCGGGGTCTGCTGGCGCTCGATGCTCTATTGCGGCGAGCCGCTCCAGGGCCTGCACCACCTCTATACCCGGACGCTCGGCCTGCGGCTGCTGGGGGAGGCGGGCGTCGCGATGCCGTTCACGGACCTGGAGGCGGTGCTGGCGGCGGCGGAGCGCGAGTTTCCGGGACTGCGGGGACGGCTCGCCGAGATCGACCTCGCTCCCGGCGCGCGGAGCCTGCGCGCGCATCACGACTTCCTCGAAGAGCAGCTCCTCCGCGCCCGGCTCAGTCTCGCAGTTGCCTGATCGCCGCGCGCAGCGCGGCGGGCGTGTCGGTGCGCAGGACCGACACGCCCTCGGGCAGCGGGAAGAGGAAGTCGGTCAGCATCGAGCCCGGCGCGATCTCCACGAAGACCCTCGTCCCCGCGCGCGCGAGGCCGAGCACGGTCT
This sequence comes from Elusimicrobiota bacterium, assembly GCA_041660925.1. Classification (NCBI taxonomy): domain Bacteria; kingdom Pseudomonadati; phylum Elusimicrobiota; species Elusimicrobiota bacterium. The sequence continues at coordinate 415,329 of JBAZVI010000001.1, read as the reverse complement.
CCTCCCACAGGACGGGCCGGTCGAGCTGGGCGCAGAGGAGCTCCCGGATGCGCTCTCCGTCCCGGACGGGGCGGGCATCCACCGCGCTCCAGAGCGGCAGCGCCGCGCGGCGGAAGGGGAGTCCGTCGAGCTCGGCGCGGAAGATCCGGGCGTGCTCCGACATCCACGAGGTGTGGAGCGCGCCGCCGCGGTAGCCCTCCCGGCAGGGGACGACGCGCGCTCCGCCGCGACGACGCGCGCGGCGCTTGAACTCCTCCAGCGCGCGCAGCGGACCTCCGACGACGCTGAGTCGGCGGTGGCTCATGTGCGTCGCGAGCTCGCAGCGGCCGAGCGGGGCCGTCTCCCTCAGCAGCCCTTCGACCTCCGCGCGGGGGAGGCCGAAGACGGTCAGCATGCGGCAGCGCTCCCGGCGGAGGTTGCGATGACAGATCTCCCGGCCCGTGCGGCCGAGCCGGCGGACGGCCTCGAGCAGGGTCTGCGCGTCGAGCGCGCCGGCCGCCGCCGCCGCCGTGTACTCCCCGAGGCTGCGGCCGGCCACGGCGTCGGGCCGCACGCCCGCGCGGGCGAGGGCTTCGGTCACGGCGAGGGACATCGCGACGACGACCTCCATGAAGAGCGAGGGCTCGGAGGTCGTCGATTCCGGGAAGAGCACGGACTTCGGCCCGCGGAACATCGTCGGCCGCAGCTCGCGCCCCGTGCTCGCGGCGAGGCGGTCGAGGAAGCGGCGGAAGGGAGGGACCGAGGCGTCGAAGTCCCGGCCCATGCCGACATGCTGGCTGCCGGTGCCGGGATAGAGGAAGACGACGCGGGGAGGAGAGGAGCGCTTACGGCTTGAAGGCCGTGGCGACCTTGCTGAGCTTGCCATGGGCCTTCAGGGCGGGACGCACGTACTTCAGCTTCTTCGAGGGCTTCGAGCGGACGTCGCGCTTCTTCATGGACGCTCCTTCCCGGCCTTGAGGAGGCCGTTCTTGCGGAGGCTCCCGGCGAGGGCCTGGACGTCCTTGAGGGCCTGGGGTTCGGGGACCTCGTATTCCGCGCTCAGGGCACGAGCGATCTCTTCGGCGGGGCGGCGCTCCGTGAGGAGCTCCCAGACGCGCGAGGCCGTGGGGTTCAGCGAGAAATATTCCGAGGTCTCGACGTCGAGGAGCACCGTCTCCTCGCGGACCTTGCGCCACGCGACGTGCTCGGCCGGAGCCCAGAGGGTATCCGTCATGACGGCCGTATGTTAGCATATGTCCGTCGCGCCGAGGCCGCGCGCTCCCCGTCGTGGGGAGCGGCCTTTGCGCGCGGCCGCGGATGACGAAAAAGCCCCGCCTTCTGGTCCTCGCGCCCCGCATGCCCTTCCCGCCCGTGAGCGGGGGGGAGCGCTGGATCGCGGCCGTCCTGCAGGGACTGCGCGAGCGCTTCGACGTCTCCGTTCTCGCCTTCTTCAGCGAGGGGCTCGAGGCCCGCCAGGCGGCGACGGCCCTGCAGCTCGAGCATGCGGGCTTCCGCCGCATGCTCTGCCTGCCGGCTCCGCCGCCGGCCGCCGACGCCGGCCTCCCGCTCAACGCGCGCGTCTTCCGCTCCGAGGAGGCCCGCCGCGCGCTCGCGCGCCTCGTGCGCGAGGACGGGGTCGACCTCGTCCACGCCTTCTTCCTCGAGACGGCGCAGTACGTCGAGGACCTTCCGCCGGGCCTCCCCGTCGTCCTCACCGAGATCGACGCGAGCCATTTCCGGAGCCGCGGCTCCTATCTGCGCGGAGACGGCGGGGCCGCCGACGAGGCGGAGCTCTACCGCGCGTATGCGCGCCGCTTCTTCCCGCGCGGCGACGCGCTCACGGCTCTCTGCGCGGAGGACGCGCGCATCCTGCGCCGCCTCCTTCCCGGGACGCCGGTGTCGGTCGTCGGCCTGAGCACGGAAGTCCCCGCGGAGGTCCCGCCGAGGCCGAAGGGGGGCGCCGAGCTCGTGTTCGTCGGCAACTATCTCCATTTTCCCAACGAGGACGCCGCCGTCCATCTCTGCCGCGACATCCTTCCGCTGCTGCGCGCGAGGGCGCCGGAGGTCCGGGTCTCTCTCGTCGGCGCCTGCCCCACCCCGGCGGTGCGCGCGCTCGCTTCGGAGACCGTGAGCGTCACGGGCCCGGTGCCGAGCGTGCGGCCCTGGCTCGAGCGGGCCGCCGTCTTCGTCGCACCCGTCCGGATCGGCGGCGGCACGAAGTGCAAAGTCCTCGAGGCCTTCGCGCACGGGGTCCCGGTCGTCGCGACGCCCCGCGTGCTCGCCGGCATGGACGCGCCCGGAGCCCGGGAGGCGATGATCACGGCCGACGGGCCGGAGGCCTTCGCCGCGGCGACCCTGCGCCTGCTGCGCGACCCGGAGCTGCGCGCGCGGTTCTCGGAGCGCGGACGCCGGCTCGCCGAGGAACGCTTCGACGATCGCCGCGCCGTGTCGGACTTCTCCGCGCTCTACGACGGCCTGCTCGCGCGCGCCGGGAGCCCTCGGCGATGAGCGCTCCGAGCTCCGCCGTGCGCGCCTCGCTGCTCGCGCTGCAGGCCGACCGCCTGCTGGCCGCCGCGACCGCGCGGAGCGCCGGCGCGGCGCTCGCGCCCGGGCGCGTGCGCGAACTCTACCTCGAGCTGACGCACCGCTGCGGGCTCGCCTGCCCGGTCTGCGACCATCCGGAGCTCGCGCGCCGCGGGGGGGGCGAGCTCTCCGCCGCCGCGCTCGTGGAGCGGCTCTCCGGCTCGCGGTTCCTCGACCTCGATCTGGTCGCTCTGGGCGGAGGAGAGCCCGCGCTGAGCGAAGGCCTCGTCCCGCTGGCGACGTTCTTCCGAAAGACCTGGCCGCGCGTCCGTCTCGTCCTGCTCAGCCACCTCGCCGACACGGAGCTCCTCCTGCGGCGCCTCGGCGAATTGCGCGCGGCGGGAGCCGGCCCCCTGGCTCTGGGCGGCTCGCTCGACGGCACGGAGGCGACGCACGACCGCATGCGCGCCCGGGCGGGAGCCTACCGCGCGCTCGTCGCGACGGCGCGGCGCGTGCGCGCGGAGCATCCGGAGACCGCGCTCAGCCTGACCTTCACCGTCACTCCTGAGAACTGCGGAGAGCTTTCCGCGGCGCGCCGCCTCGCGGTGTCGGAGTTCGGGGCCGACTTCTCGGCGCAGCTCGTGCTCCCCTTCCCCGGCCGGCCGGCCGTACGCTGGACGCCCGAGCGGCTCGCGGTCCTGGAGCGCGAGGTGGACCTCGTCCTCGAGAGTCTGGAGGCGGAATCCGGCGCCTTCGAGGCCCTGAGCGCCGGTCGGGAGCCGGCCCGCCCGGAGCTCTGGCGTGAGCTCATCTACTGGACGCGTCTGCGCGCCTACGCGCGCGCCCCCGCGCGCTTCCTGCCCGACTGCAGCGCCGGCCGACTTTTCGCCATGGTGGACCCCGAGGGCGGGGTCTACCTCTGCCCCGCGCGCAAGGAGGTCCGGCTCGGCAGTCTCGCCGAGGACTCCTTCGACGCGCTCTGGACCTCTTCGAAGGCCGAGGCCGCGCGCAGGGCCGCCTCCTCCGACGGCTGCCACTGCTGGGTGCGCTGCGTCGCCGTCTCGGCTTTGGACCGCCTCTTCGCCGGAGGGGCGCGGTGAGAAGCTCCCCGGGTCGGCTCATGATCCCGACGCGCCGTGAGCGGATGTTCGAGACGGCCTTCGAGGCGTTCCCCTCGGCGCCCAAAGTCGTTATCATCTGAGCATGGACATCGGAGCCCTCGCTCGAGCCGTCGTCAGCGCGGAGTCTTCGGCGCAGAGGGGGCGCGCGCGGGAGTATCTCGAGGCCTGCCGGGACCGCGTCTTCATCCATATCCGCCGCTACCTCGAGGCCCGGACCGCCGTCCTGCCGCGCGGGCTGCGCGCCTGTCTCGTCGAATATCCCTATCGGAGAGGGAAGGCGGTGCGGCCGACCTTCATCATGCTCTTCAACGACGCGTTCGGCGGAGAGAGGCGCAGAGCCTTCAAGGTCGCGGCGGCCTATCAGCTCCTCGAGGACTGGGGGCTCGGCCGCGACGACATCCTGGACTCCGCGCTCCTGAGGCGGGGGAAGCCCGCGCTGCACCGGCTCTACGGCCTCCCCGCGGCGCTCAACGCGCTCGACCTCCTGCACGCCTGCGTCGGAGACATGCTCTACGAATACTGCGCTCTCCCGCAGCGGCTGCATCGGCGCCTCCATCGCGCGTTCATGGACGCGACCGCGGTGACGCTCAGCGGGCAGCATCTGGACCTCCAGACGCGCGCCGTCCCGCTCGAGCGCTTCACCGCGGAGCGCTACTTCGCCGTCGTCGGGATGAAGACCGCCCATTACACCGGCGCCTGCCCCTGCCGCATCGGGGCCATCCTCGCCGGGGCGGGACCGCGCGTCGAACGCGACGCCGCGGAGTTCGGCCGGCGGCTCGGACTGGCGTTCCAGGTCCTCGACGACGTCCTCGACGTCGAGAACACCGGCGGCGGACGCTTCGGCAAAGCCCCCGGCAACGACCTCTACGAGGGGAAGCGTACGCTCGTCCTGGTCGAGACCCTGCGCCGCTGCCCCGCCGTGCGGCGCCGCGGCATCCTCGCCGTCTATCGGAAGCCGATCGGTTCGCGCACGCGGGCCGATGCGGACTTCGTCCAGACCGCCGCCCGCGAGAGCGGCGCCCTCGCGCGCTGCCGCGAGACGGTGCGGGAGCGGACGGACGACGCGGTGCGCTTCTTCCGCCGCCGTCTGGCTCCGCGCATGCCGGCGTCCGACGCCCGCCGGATCGCGGAGTTCGCGGAGCTCCTCGCCTCCCGGAGCCACTAGTGCTCCGACCGGGTAATCATGGGTGTTTTGGAGGCCCGAGCCTGATGCGGATTCAAGGAGCGACAACCGAAGATAGCTTCAGCTATCTGAGGGCGGAGCGACGACGAAGCCGCCCAGGGGCGGGCCTCCCCTTCCCCAATAGTTTCGCTGCCGTCGGCAGCGAAACTTCCCAGATAGGGGCAGGGCGATTTCGGCCGCCTGCCGCGTTGCTCGTCGCTTACATAGCTCACGCTATGCTCGCTCCTCGCGCCTTGCCGGACGGCCGAAATCGCCCGGTCAAAACGCCCATAATTACCCGGTCGGAGCACTAGGACGTGGCGTTCCCGCGGGGCTCCTTCCTCGAGGACTTCAGTCCGCGCCTGAGGGCCTGCTTTCTGCGCCGGCGAGGACTCTTCCTCCGTTCCATGGACTCCGTTCCGCGGCGAGCGACGAGGGCCTGGCTGCGCGCACACGGCGGGAGCTCCGCGGAGGGACTCGACTCCGAGGGCGTGCGGCGGGGGGCGCTCGACCCGTCCTGGGTCTATCTCGGGCGGCACGGGAAGCTGCTTCGACCTCTGCTCGCCTCGATCGTCCTCGAGGCCTTCGGGCGGCGGCCGGAGAGCTTCCTCCCTCTCCTCGGGATGATCGAGTGTCAGGAGGCGGCGACCTGCAGTTTCGACGACGTCGTCGACGACTCCCCGCTGCGGCGGGGAGGCCCCTCGACCCACGAGCTCCACGGCATCCCCCTCGCCTTCGCGGCGTATCAGGCGCTCTACAACGCCAGCTGGAGCGCGGTGTTCGACCCCTCCATGCCGCTCTCCGCCGAGGTCCGGCTCGCGGTGCTCGACGCGCTCGCGCGCGAGATCCTCGCGTACGGCCTCGGCCAGTGCCAGGAGCTGCGCTGGAGCCGCGAGCGGCGCCTGGTGTCGGCGGAACGCTACCTTCAGATGAGTTCCGACCGCATCGTGTTCATGTCCTTCAACGGCCCGATGCGCATCGGAGCGCTCGTGGGCGGCTGCGCGGGAGCCCGCCTGAAGGCCCTCGTCGAGTTCGGCACCTGGCTCGGCATGGGCTACCACCTCCACGGCGACGAGCTCAACCTCTTCCCTCGCAGCGGAGATTGGGGGAAGGCCGTCGCCGACGACGTGCCCAGCGGCAGGGTGACCGTGCTCTACCGGGAGGCCTGGCGGCGCTCATCGCCGGCCGCCCGCAGGATCCTTTTGAAGCCGTTCGGCGACCCTCGGGCGCGCGATTCCGACGTCCGTGCGGCGCTGGAGGTCGTACGGGGCTCGGGCGCCGTCGAGTGCAACCGCCGCTGGATCGGGACCTTCCGTGCGCGGGCGGCGCGGGCGCTGAGGCGCGCACGTCTGCCGGCGGCCGGCGGAGCGCTGCTCTCGGACATGCTCCGGTTCATGACCGAGACGCGGCGGATGTAGGCCTCGTCCGCACGGCGGAATCTGATAACATAGGGGCGTTCCTCCATGTGCCTCGTGACGTTCTCGAAGGAGTCGGAGTACACCGCGCTCGCGAAGGTCGCGAGCACCCAGCGTCCGTCCTTTGCGTGCGTCGCCGTCTGCGACGACTGCAGCCATCGCTGCCCTTGGTGCTACGTCGGCAGCAGCCGCGGCCTGAGGGGCCGGATGAGCCTCGAGGACTATTCGACCGTGCTCCGCAAGGTCCGGGAGATGGGAGTGCTCCAGCTCTCGCTGACGGGCGGGGAGCCCACGGAGCACCCGGATTTCCGCCGCATGGTGGAGCGCGCCCGGCAGGAGGGATTCCTCCTCCACGTGATGTCCCACGGAGAGCGGATCGACCGGGATCTGACGGAGTTCTTGAAGGCTCAGAAGGTCTCCCAGGTCCAGATCAACTGGCAGGGGCGGCGCTTCCATGACGCGATGCACGGGAGGGGCGGTTCCGGCGCGAAGGCCGAGACGGCCCTGAGGCTCCTCGTCGCCGCAGGCCTGGAGACGACGGCCACGGTCACGGTCGGAGACTACAACTCCCCCTATCTGGAGGAGATCCTGGGCGAGGCGGCTGCGCTGGGGGTCGGACGGCTCCGCGTCTGGGATGCGACGGGCTACGGGAGCTCGTATTCCCGCGGCATCGACGTCCCCGCGACGTTCGAGCGCTGCCGGAAGGCCGCCGCATCGCTGGGATACCGGCACTGCCTGTCCTTCGACCCGGATTTCCCCGGAGACGCCGGGGTCCCCTGCATGCAGCTCTCCGACCTCTTCATGTACATCGACCCGCGCGGGAAGCTGGCGGTCTGCAACACCGCTCCGGACATCGTGGTCGTCGCGGACTTCCTCGACCCGACTGCGAGCGCCGAGGACATCCGGCGGGCCTATCTCGCCAAGAACCGCGAACTCCTCGGCGCGCGCCGTCCCTACTGCATCGGGCGGGAGCGCGCGACGAAGGATGTCCCGGCCGCCTCATGAGAAGAGAACGTCCAGGACCCTCTCTCCTCGTCAGCCCTCGCGACCTGTCCGAGGCCGGGGCCGCCGCCCTCGGCGGCGCCGACATCATCGACATGAAGAATCCCGCCGAGGGTTCGCTCGGGGCGAACTTCCCCTGGGCCATCGCCGGCGTCGTCTCCCGGCTGAAGCGGCGGGGCCTGCGCTTCAGCGCCGCGATCGGGGACTTTCCGGACCTGCCGGGGAGCGCGGCCCTTGCCGCGCGCGGGGCGGCGCTCTGCGGCGTCGATTTCGTGAAGGTCGGCCTGCGCGGCAGCGACACCCCCGCGCGTGCACGGCCCTTCCTCCGGGCCTTCTCCCGCGCCGTGCGCGAGGCCTCCCCGCGCGCCGTTCCCGTGGCCGCCGCCTACGGCGACTGGCGGCGCATCCGCGGTCTGCGCCCGCTCGAACTCGTCGCCGCCGCCCGCGGCAGCGGCGTCGGCATGTTGATGCTCGACACGGCGGTCAAGGACGGCAAGTCCCTCTTCGACCACCTCACGGCGCGCGAGCTCGCCGGATTCATCCGGGCGTGCCGGCGCGCCGGCCTGCGCTCGGCCCTCGCGGGCTCTCTGCGCGTCGAGGAGGTCGCCCGGGTCCGCCTCCTCGGGGCCGACGTCGTCGGCGTGCGCGGCGCGGCGTGCGCGCGCCACGATCGCCGCGGCCGCATCGACGCCCGCAGGGTCGCGGCGCTCGTGCGCGCCGCGAAGGGATGACCTCCCCCGCCGGGGCCGCCGCCTGGCGCCGGGGCCTGCTCGGCGCGCCGCTCTTCACGCCCGACCCCTCGTCGCTCGAAACCGGCCTCCTGCGTCCGCTCCGGCCCGCCGTGCGCCGCGCCAGCGCGCTCCCCGCCCTGCGCGCGGCCGCGCGCGAGGCCCGGGACTCCCTCGGCGCGGGGCTGGGAGCCAAGGTCTCCGAGGGGGCGGCCCTTTGGACCGCCGGGGCCCTCCTCGCCGAGGAGCTCCTCCTGCGCCCGGGCGCCCGCCGTCTGCGTCCGACCCCCGAGGTCGGAGAGCGGCTCACCCTCTCCATGACGGCCCAGAACCTCTCCCGCGCGTTCTTCTTCAACGGATTCCCCGCCGCTTCCTCCGTGCGCGTCGCCCTTCATCGCTGCGTCGTCGAGGAGACGACGGCGTGGGCGCTCGCGCTCGCCTGCCGGGCCTCTGGGCGAGGAGCGGACGAGGAGCGCGCCTGCGCCGCGGAGGAGGCGGGAGCGCGGCTCTGCCGGCGCTGGAGCGCGGCGCTCTCCGTCCGGTCTTCCCGCGACCCTCATGCGGCGTGGAAGCGGAGGGTCGCGGAGCTCTATGATTCCAAGCGCGACGACTTCAACCGCATGCTGGGGTTCGACGGACTCATCCACCATCACAACGGCCTCTGCCCGCGACTACCCGCGCGTCCCGGGCGGTTGGGAGAGGAGCGGCTTCTCGCGCTGCTGCATCGTCAGGAGAGCGCCCTCACGGAGCACGGGTTGCGGAGGCTCGGACGCCTGCGCCCGGCGATGCGGGGGCTCGACGCCGGCTGCGGCCGGGGAGGCTCCTCCCTCCTGATCGCTGGACGCTCGGGGTGCCGGCTGGACGGGGTGAACCTCTCCGCCTATCAGGTCGCCGCGGCGCGGCGCCTCGCCCGGACGAAGGGCCTCTCCGGGCGCGTGCGCTTCCTGCGCGCGGACATGCTTGCGTCCCCGTTCCCGCCCGCCCGATTCGACTTCGTATGGGCCTGCGAATCGACCGAGCATGCGCCGGACCTTCACGCGTTCCTCGGGGAGACGGCCCGGGTCGCGAAGGCCGGCGCGCCGATGGTCGTCATCGCCTGGGTGCGGGGCTCGTCCGGTCCGGCCTCCGCGCGCAGCGCGCGGCTCGTCGACGCGGCGTACCGCACCTGCATCCACGAGGAGCGGGCGTATCGCGCGACGGAGGGGACGGGCTGGCGGCTGGAGCTGCGGGAAGACCTGACGCGGCCGGCGGCGCGCTATTGGAAGCTGCGCGGGTTCAGCGCGCATCGGACCGGGACGGAGCGCTTCATGGAGCCGGCCTTCGCGTCGGGAGCGGTGCGCTACCTGCTCTTCCTCTACCGCCGCAGCCGCTAGACGAGCTCCGTCCCGCCGTGGGGGCGGCCGCACAGGGCCGCCCGCAGTCTTCCCGTGCGCGCCCCGATCACCGCGCGGCGCGTCCCCCGCAGACGGCCCAGGCGTTCCAGCTTCCCGCGCATCCCGCCGCTGACGTCTTCCGGAGCGGGAGGCAGGGCGTTCAGGAGGCGGCGCAGGCCGGCGGCGCACAGGCGGCGGATCACGCGGCCGCGGCCGTCCTGGACGCCCGGACGGTCGGTGACGGCGAGGAGCCTCCGCGCGCGCAGGGCGCGCGCGAGGGCGCAGGCCATCTCGTCGCTGGAGAGTACCCTCCAGCCGCCGGGCTCACGGAACATGTCGCCGCGCAGGAGCGGGACCGCGCCCCGCGCCCAGGCCGCTTCCAGCGGGGCCGTGCGGACCCGCCGCACGCGTCCGCGGACCTGCGTGAAGACCTCCGCAGGCTCGACGACGGCGGCCGAAAGGCCGCCGCGGCGCAGTCCCGCGCAGACCTCGGCGCTCATGCGCCGCAGCGCCGCCCGGATGCGGCGCACGGGCACCCCGGCTCCGTCGCGGACGACCCCGCCGAGATAGCGGTGACGCCGGGCGGGGGGCTTGCCGAAGGCGCCGGTGCCGTGCACGAGTGCGAGCGGCGCCGGCGCGGCGCGCAGCTCCGAGGCGAGGCGGCGGACGACGGACGACCGTACGCGGGCGCGGCTTCCGGGCGCGAGGACGCTGCCTCCCAGCTTGACGACGACGGGGGCCGAGGGGCTTCCTTTCACCGGCTCCTCAGGATGCGGTGCCGTTGAGGCGGCTGTGGGTGCGGCCGTAGAGGACGTAGATGACCAGGCCGACGAGCAGCCAGACGAAGAAGCGCAGCCAGGTCACCTTGTCGAGTCCCTGCATGAGGAAGAGGCAGAAGAGGACGCCCAGCACGGGCAGCAGGTAGCCGAAGGGGACCCGGAAGGGCCGCGGGCGGTCCGGATCCTTCGCGCGCAGGATCATCACGCCGATGCAGACGAGCACGAAGGCGAAGAGCGTGCCGATGTTGCAGAGGTTCGCCATCTCGTCGATGTTGCAGAAGGCGGCCAGGGCGGCGACGACGACCCCGGTCCAGATCGTCGTCACGTGCGGGGTCTTGAAGCGCGGGTGAAGGCGCGCGAAGTAGGGCGGCAGCAGGCCGTCGCGGCTCATCGTGTAGAAGATGCGCGGCTGGCCCATCTGGAAGACGAGGAGCACGGCGGTCTGCGCGATGACCGCGCCCAGCGAGACCAGGCCCACGAGCCAGGGCGAGACCTTGTTGTACTCGAGTGCGGCCGCCAGCGGCTCGGCGAGATGACCCTTGAGGGCCATGAAGGGCATCATCCCGGTGAGCGCGATCGTGACGAGGATGTAGAGCACCGTGCAGATGAGAAGAGACCCCAGGATGCCGATGGGCATGTCCCGTTTGGGATCTTTCGTCTCCTCCGCGACGGTGGAGACCGCGTCGAAGCCGATGTAGGCGAAGAAGACCGTCGCCGCGCCGACCTGGACGCCCTTCCAGCCGCCCGGTGCGAAGGGGACCCAGTTCTCACGCTTGAAGAAGTGGAAGCCCACGCCGATGAAGATCGCGAGCACGATGAGCTTGAGGCCCACCATGACGTCGTTGAAGCGGGTGCTCTCCTTGATGCCGACGACGAGCAGTGCGGTGAGCGCCATGACGATGAGCACCGCGGGCAGGTTGAAGACGATCGGCAGGCCGAGCAGATGGGGCGCCGCGGAGAGCTCGAAGCCCTGCTGGACGAAGGTGCGGTAGTCGGTGCGCAGCCAGAAGGGGATGTCGAGGCCGAAGAAGGACTTGAGCAGCATGTTGAAGTAGCCCGACCAGCTGATGGCCACGGCGACGTTCCCGATCATGTACTCGATGATGAGGTCCCAGCCGATGATCCAGGCGACGAGCTCGCCCATCGTCGCGTAGGAGTAGGTGTAGGCGCTGCCCGAGATGGGGACCATGGCCGCGAGCTCGGCGTAGCAGAGCGCGGTGAATCCGCAGGCGACCGCCGTGAGGACGAAGCTGAGGATGAGCGAGGGGCCGGCGGGGAAGCCGCTCGAGGCGCCGACGGCGGCCTCGCCGACCATCGTGAAGATCCCGGCGCCGATGATGGCGCCGATGCCGATCATCGTCACGTCGACGGGGCCGAGGACCTTGTTCAGCTTCCCCGCGGAACTCTCGGCGTCCTTGAGCAGCAGGTCCACCGACTTCGTCCGGAAGAGACTCATGAGGTCCTCCAGCGGCGGCCGTCGGCTTCGAGCAGGCGCTCGGCGCGCGCCGGGCCCGCGGAGCCGGGCGCGTACGCTTCCGCGACGAGGGCTTTGGGATCGAGGAGGGGGCTCAGGAAGCTCCAGCTCTCCGCCACGGCGTCGCGGCGCATGAAGAGGGTGGGGTCGCCGAGCATGCAGTCGAGGAGGAGGCGGTGGTACGCCTCGGGCGGCCGCTCGCCGAAGGCCTCGGCGTAGTCGAACTTCATCGTGAGGGCCCCGAGGCAGAGCTTGGGCCCGGGCTTCTTCGCCTCGAAGGTGAGCTCGATGCCCTCATCGGGCTGGATGCGGAAGACCAGGGTGTTCGATTCGAGGTCGGCGGGGGCGAGGGTGCGGAAGAGCGAGTGCGGCACGCTCTTGAAGCGCACGGCGATCTCGGCGCCGCGCCGGCTCAGGCGCTTGCCGGTGCGCAGATAGAAGGGGACCCCGCGCCAGCGCCAGTTGTCGAGCTCCAGGCGCAGCGCGCCGTAGGTCGGGGTCCCGGAGCCGGGCGCGACGCCGGCCTCCTTGCGGTAGCCCTCGTACTGCCCCAGGACGGCGCACTTCGAGAGCTCTCTGGGGGGCAGCGGCTTGAGCGCGCGCAGGACGCGGACCTTCTCGTCGCGCACCCGGTCGGGATCGAAGCTCGAGGGCGGGTCCATCGCCACCAGCGCGAGGAGTTGGAGCATGTGGTTCTGGAACATGTCGCGCACGACGCCGGAGCCGTCGTAGTACCCCGCGCGGTGCTCGACGCCGACCTCCTCGAGCACCGAGATCTGCACGTGGTCGACGTGATCGCGGTTCCAGACGGGCTCGAAGATGGAGTTGGCGAAGCGGAACATCAGGATGTTCTGCACCGTCTCCTTGCCGAGGTAGTGGTCGATGCGGTAGAGCTGGTCCTCGCGCAGGAGGCCCGCGAGCTCGGCGTCGAGGGCGCGGGCGCTGTCGAGGTCGCGGCCGAAGGGCTTCTCGATGACGACCCGGGACCAGCCGCCCGGTCGGACCCCCTGCAGGAGCCCCGCCTCCTGGAGGCGGCGCGGCACCTCGGCGTAAAGGGTCGGCGGCACGGCGAGGTAGAAGATCGCGTTGCCGCGCGTCCCGTGGCGGGCGTCGAGCTCGGAGAGGAGCTTGGCCAGGGCCGCATAGGTCGCGGGGTCGCCGTAGTCTCCGCGCAGGTAGTGGGCGGCCCCGAAGCCGCCCGCGCGGTGGCGGAACACGGCCTCGGACATCTCGCTGCGCGCGACGCCGACGACGAAGAAGCCCTTGGGAAGCAGGCCCTTTTCGGAGAGGTGGTTCAGCGCGGGGAAGAGCTTGCGCTCGGCGAGGTCCCCGGAGGCCCCGAAGAGGACGAGCCCGCAGGGGTCGGGGCGCTGCTCGATGCAGAGCCCTTCGCGGATGCTCAGCGAGACGCCGCGGGAGGGGGAGTTCACTTCTTCTTCACGGCATGCCCGCCATCCCGCAGGCGGGCCTTCGCGCCTGCGGGACGGTGGGAGCGGAGCCCCCGTCCGCTCGCCCGAGAGCGTCCGGGGCGTCGCGAGCGGAGACCGGCCGGCGCGACGACGGCGTGCCCACCGAACTCGTTGCGCAGGGCCGCGAGCACCTTGTTCGCGAAGGCGTCGGGCTCCCGGGAGGAGAAGCGGGCGAAGAGCGAGAGGGCGGAGACGGGGACGGGGACCCCGCGCTCGACGGCGTCGAGCACGGTCCAGCGGCCTTCGCCGGAATCCTGCACCCAGCCGCGCAGGCCCTTGAGCTGAGGGTCCTTGCGGAAGGCCGATCCGGCGAGCTCGAGCAGCCAGGAACGGACGACGCTGCCGCGGTTCCAGAGCGCGCAGGTCTTCGCGAGGTCGACGTCGAAGCCGGAGGCCTTCAGGAGGGCGAAGCCCTCGGCGTAGGCCTGCATCATCCCGTACTCGATGCCGTTGTGGACCATCTTGGTGTAGTGCCCCGCGCCGATCGGCCCGGCGTGGAGATAGCCGTCCTTCGGGGCGAGAGCCTTCAGGACGGGCTCGAGGCGCTTGAAGTCCCTGCGCTCGCCGCCGACCATGAGGCAGTAGCCGTCGGCGAGGCCCCAGACTCCGCCGCTGACGCCGGCGTCCATGTAGCGCAGGCCCTTCGCGCCCAGGTAGCGCGCGCGGGGGGCGTCGTCGGTATAGCGGGAGTTTCCCCCGTCGACGACGAGGTCTCCGGGGGCGAGGAGCTCGGCGAGCTCGTCGAGGGTCTTCTGCGTCGGCGCGCCGGCGGGGAGCATGAGCCAGACGACGCGGGGGGCGGGAAGCTTCGCGACGAGCTCCTCGAGGGAGCGGGCGGGGACGGCGCCGGCGCGGGCCGCCTTGCGCACGGCGGAAGCGGAGCGGTCGTAGGCGACGATCCCGTGGGCGCCGCGGCGCAGGCGCAGCGTCATGTTGAGCCCCATCTTCCCGAGACCGACCATTCCCAGCCGCATGTCTCCTCCGGGGCGGTTCCCCCCAACGAGGGGAACCGCAGTGGTTCTAGATGCTATCACGAAAAACGGGGCCCGTTCAGCCCCGTTTTTCCTTGACCGCGAGGGCGATCTTCTCGGCGGTGACGGGCATCGACTGTATGCGGACTCCGACCGCGTCCTCGACCGCGTTGGCGACCATCGAGGCCGCCGGGATCATCGTGTGCTCGCCGACGCCGCGCGCCCCGAAGGGCCCGTCGGGCTGGGCGGTCTCGATGAGCAGGGCGAGGGTCTCGTCCGGGATGTCGAGGGCCGTGGGGATCTTGTAGTCGGAGAAGTTCGCGTTGAGCATCCGCCCCTTCGCATCGAAGCGCATGTCCTCGTAGAGCACGGTCGCCAGGCCCTGGAGCAGGCCGCCGGTGACCTGCCCGCGGATGAGTTCCGGGTTCAGGGCCTTGCCCACGTCGGCGGCGATGACCGCCTTGCGCACGTGGACCTTGCCGGTCCGCTTGTCGACCTCGAGGATGACGCCTCCGGCGCCCACGGTGTAGTGGACGTTGGGGTGCCCGCCCTGGCTGGTCTCCGGGTCGCTGATGGCCGAGGCGAACTCCGGCATGAAGACCCCGCGGCCCATGATGGGGCCGCCCTTGAAGGTGTGGTCTTCGGCCTGGATGCCGCCGATGACGAAGTCCTTGAGGGGCAGCGCGAAGTCCGGCTTCATGCGGCAGCGCACCCGCTCGCCTTCGAGGTAGAGCGCGTCCTTCGGCAGGTTGTGGACGCGGCTCACGAGCTCGAGGATCTGCTCGCGCGCGTCGAGCGCCGCCTTCTTCACCGCGTTGCCGCAGCTCCAGGTGACGTGCGAGGCCACGGTCTGCCACTCGTAGGGGTTGCGGTCGGTGTCGGGGGTCTCGACGCGGATCTTCGAGGTCGGGACGGTGAGGACCTCGCTGGCGATCTGCGCCATGACCGTCAGCAGGCCCTGGCCGATCTCCATGCCCGAGACGAGGATGTTCAGCGAGCCGTCCTCGTTGAACTTGAGGAAGGCCGAGGAGGAGGCGTTGGGCGGCATCGCGGGCGCCTTCCAGAAGAGGACCACGCTCTTGCCGACTTCCTTGTCCGGGCCGCTGGGCGCTTCCTTCTCTCCCCAGCGGACGGCCTCGGCGGTCTTCGCGATGGCCAGGCGCAGGCCGTTGGGGTTCATGTGCGCGCCGTAGGAGAGGGTGTCGCCCTCCGAGATGGCGTTCTTCGTGCGGAACTCGACCGGGTCCATCCCGATCTTCCGGGCCAGGCGCGTGACGTGGGACTCGATGCCGAAGCCGAACTCCGAGTAGCCGAAGCCGCGGTAGGGGCCGCCCGGGGGAAGGTTCGTGTAGACGCAGACCGAGTCGATCTTGACGTTGTCGAGCTTGTAGGGGCCCGTGGCCGAGAGTCCGGCCGCGTTGACGACGTTGGCCCCGTACTCGACGTACGCGCCGGCGTCCCAGTAGATGGTGTGCTCGAGCGCGGTGAGCGTGCCGTCCTTCTTGACGCCCATCTTCACCTTGGCGACGACGCCCTGGCGCTGGTAGGTGTTGTAGAACTCCTGGGCGCGCGACCAGATGACCTTCACCGGGTGGCCCTTCACCGTCGTGGCCAGCGCGGCGCCCAGGATCTCCATGGAGATGCCGGCCTTGCCGCCGAAGCCGCCGCCGACGTAGGGGGTGATGACGCGCACGTCCTTGTGCTGCAGCCCCAGCGCGGAGAGCGCCTCGGCGAAGCCGTGGCGCTGGGTGAAGGGGGACTGGGAGGCGGACCAGACCGTCAGTCGTCCGGATTGATCGAAGAGCCCGACGGAGGCGTGGAGCTCGATGGCGCAGTGGGCATAGCGGGGCACCGTGTAGGTGTCCTCGAGGACGACGTCGGCCTCGCGCATGCCCTTCTCCGTGTCGCCCTTGCGGATCTTGCGCCAGTGGGCGACGTTGGTTCCGGGCTTCGGGAAGAACCACGGCACGTGGCCGTAGTCCCCCAGATCGGGGTGCAGGAGGGTCGCGCCCTTCGCCAGCGCGGAGACGGGGTCGAGGATGGGCGGCAGCTCCTCGTAGTCCACCTTCACGAGCGCGGCGGCGCGCTTGGCGGTCTTGGGGTCCCAGGCGATGACGGCGGCGACCTGCTCCCCGACGAAGCGGACGCGGTCCTGCGCGAAGATGTAGCGGTCCTTCATGTAGAGGCCGAACTTGTAGGGGAAGTCCTTGCCGCTGACGACCTTCACGACGCCGGGGACCTTCTCCGCCGCGCGCGCGTCGATGCGCTTGATCTTCGCGTGGGCGTGGGGGCTCTCGACGACGAAGGCGTAGAGCAGGTTGGGGCCGAACTCGATGTCCTCGGCGAACTTGGCGGCGCCGGAGACCTTCTCCCAGCCGTCGATGCGCACGGCCGAATGCCCGACGGAGGTGTACTCCTGCGCGGGCGCGGCGGGGGCGGGGAGCGACTTCTCCCGGGCCGGGGCCTTCGCGGGGGCCTTGAGGGTGGAGCTCATCTCTTCCTCCCGGCGACGGCCTCGATGGCCTCGAGGATCGGGGTGTAGCCGGTGCAGCGGCAGAGGTTGCCGCCGATGGCCTCCTGGATCTCGGGGCGGCTGGGCTTCTGGTTCCTGCGCAGCAGCTCGGTAGCCGAGAGGATCATTCCCGGCGCGCAGAAGCCGCACTGGAAGGAGTTGCGCTGGACGAACTCCTTCTGGAGCTCCGTCGCGCCGTCCTTGGAGAGGCCCTCGAGGGTCTCGATGGAGCACCCGTCGGCCTCGGCGGCGAGCACGAGGCAGGCGCGCACGCTGCGGCCGTCGAGGAGCACGGTGCAGGTGCCGCAGTCGCCGCGGTCGCAGCCCATCTTCGGGCTCTTGATGCCGAAGCGCTCGCGCAGGACCTCGAGCAGCACGTCGTTGGGCTCGACCTCCGCGCGGCGGACGACGCCGTTGACCTTGACCGTGATCGGGATTCGGGAGCTCATTCCAAAACCTCCTTTCGGACTGCAACCGCGGCTTTTGGCCGGTCTCTTCGTTGCTCCTCGCGTACATACTGCGAGCAGTATGCTTGCTCCTCGCGCCTCGAGTCGGCTGCAAAATCCGCGGTTTCGTTTCCGAGGGCGGTTTTGGAATGAGCTCCATTCACAGGAGGCTCTCCCCGGCCGCCGGGCCTCGCCCGGCCTGCCGTTCGGCGGCGGCCTTCAGGCCGCGCTCGAGCATGACGCCCGCCATGTGGAGGCGGTACTCCTTGCTGGAGCGGATGTCCGTGATGGGCGCGATCTCATTGGCGACGAGCCGTCCCGCCTCGCGCAGGAGCTCGGGGGAGAGCTTCTTGCCGGCGAGCAGGGACTCGATGAGGTGCGAGCGCGTCGGCACGGGGCCGACCGCTCCCCAGGCCAGGCGCCACTCTCCCGGGAGCGCCAGCACCGCGAGGCCGACCTGCGCGAGGTCCTCGCCGCGGTAGCGGCCGAGCTTGAGGTAGGCGCCGCCGGCCTTGCCCACCGGAAGGGGAAGGCGAACGGCGACGAGGAGCTCGTCGGGGGCCAAGGCCGTCTTCTTGGGCCCTTTGAAGAACTTCTCGAGCGGAAGCTCCCGGGTCTTCTTCGGCCCCTGGAGCTCCACGACCGCGTCGTAGACGAGCAGGGGCGGGGCGCTGTCCATGCAGGGCACCGCCGAGCAGAGGTTCCCGGCCAGCGTCGCGCGGTTGCGCACCCCGGTGGAGGCCACGGAGCGCGCGGCCTCCCAGAGCACGGGGAACTTCTCCCGGATGAGCGGAGACTCGATGAGCTCGGCGAAGGTCGTCAGGGCGCCGATGCGCACGGCGTCTCCCTTCTTCTGGATCCCGCCCAAGGGGAGGGCCTTGAGGTCCATGACGTGCTCGGGGGAGCGGACGCCTTCCTTGAGCCAGACGATGAGGTCGGTGCCGCCGGCCAGAGGCTGGAGCTTCCCCTTATGCCGGGCGAGCAGGGCGAGCGCCTCCTTGAGCGTCTTCGGCTTGTGGTATTCGAATTCGCAGGCGATCGGCATAGAGTGCTCCCTCCCCCTGGCCCCCTCCCGAAGGAGGGGGAGTTAGGGAACGGTATTCCGACGTGCTCCGAGACGACGACTCTCCCTCCCCCTGCCCCCTCCCGAAGGAGGGGCAATGGGGAAGGGTATTCTGAACGGTCTTAAGGGGCCCAAGCCACCATGCGGCACATGGCGCTCTCCAGCTCGATGCCCTTGAGCGGGAAGCAGCCGATGTAGCAGCGCTTGTTGTTGAGCTTGTCGATCTCGCCGCCCATGTTCTCGGCGTGGACGATCTTCTTCGGGAAGAGCTTCAGGTGCATGACC
The DNA here is from genome assembly GCA_041660925.1 of Elusimicrobiota bacterium. Classification (NCBI taxonomy): domain Bacteria; kingdom Pseudomonadati; phylum Elusimicrobiota; species Elusimicrobiota bacterium. The sequence continues at coordinate 397,027 of JBAZVI010000001.1, read as the reverse complement.
TGGTAGTAGGTCTCCGGGGGGAAGTACTCGTCCCAGGAGGCGCCGTAGCGGTCCTTGAGCTTCGCCTCGGCCTCGAGGAAGAGCTTGGGATGCCAGTTGCGGATGATGGTGTTCATCGGGTGGTCGGCGCTGCCGCAGTCGACGCCGATCCACTTGAACTTCATGTCGAGGCACCACTCGTGGAACCTCGGGCCGGGGCCGGGGTGCTTGACGAAGTAGCGGACCTCGTCGGACTTCGGCTGGTCCCAGGCGTAGCGGTGGTAGCCGGTGTTGATGACGAGCACGTCGCCCTTCTTGATCTCGACCTTGCTCATCAGCATCTCCGGGGAGTAGAGGTCGTAGTCGTCGACCTCCTTCGAGATGTCCACGACGACGCCGGGCCCTACCCATTCCTTCATGGGGACCTGCCCGATGGAGCGGCCGCTGGCGTGGAAATGGATCTCGCCGTCCATGTGGGTGCCCACGTGGTTGCTCGTGGTCATGACCTGGCCGTTGGCGCCCTGGCCCATGTGCGCGCCGGCGATGCGCTTGAAGTACTGCAGCGAGAGGGGGATGTAGCTCGGCCACGGGGGCGTGTGGATGCTCAGGCGCTGGGTGAGGTCGTACATCTTGAGTCCGTTCATGTACTTGAGGAAGTCGGCGGTCTTCTTGTCGGTCTTCATTTGTCCTCCGAGCGGGTCTTCACGGCCCTCGCTTTCTTCGGCGTCAGCCGACGGGCGAGCCCGGCGGCGGCCTTCTGAAAGGGTTCGGCGGGGGCGCTCAGGATGCCGGCGCCCACCTGCCCGACGCCCGGCTTCTTGTGCGCGACGCCGGTGTCGATGACGGGGAACACGCCCTTCTCCACGACCTTGCGCACGTCGATGCCGGTCGGGGTGCCCCGGAAGTCCAGCGCGGGTATCCCGTAGGCGTTGTTCTCCGCGGCGCAGATCTCGTACATGCGCCGCGTGTGGCGCAGCGCGTCGGAGGCGCTGCCGCCGATGAACTTCACGATGGCCGGAGAGGCGGCGATGGCGAAGCCGCCGAGGCCGTTGGTCTCGGTGATGGCGCTGTCGCCGATGTCGGGGTTCGCGTCGTCCTTCGAGTAGCCGGGGAAGTAGAGCGCGTCGGGGACCGGCGCGGGGCCGGTGAACCACTCCCCGCCCGTGCCGGCGAGTTGGACGCCGAAGTCGGTGCCGTTGCGGGCCATGGCCACGACGACGCTCGAGGCGTCGATGCCGCGCGCGGCGTCGAGCGTGGCCTTCGAGGCCGCCATCGAGAGGTTGAGGAAGAAGTGGTCGTTGCCGTTGATGAACTCCAGCGCCTTGGCGCCGTCCTCCGGCGCGGCCGTGCGGATGACCGCGGGGGCGAGGTGGCGGAAGAGCAGCGAGGTCGCGGCGCGGTTGCGGTTGTGCACCTCGTCGCCCATGTGAAGGGCCTGGGCGATGAGCGACTTGAGGTCCACCGGGCCGAGCTTGGCGAGGGCCTTTTTGAGCACGGGGTAGAGCGTGTTCTCCATCCACTTCAGGCGCTCGGTGATCTCGGGACCGAAGGCGCCGTAGCGCAGGACCTTCCCGAGGCCCTCGTTCATCGTGGAGAAGGCGAGGTTCCCGTGCTCCTCGTTCTTGACGACGAAGACCGGCATCGAGGGGGAGACGATGCCCGCCATCGGCCCCACGGCCTGATGCTCGTGGCAGGGCTCGAAGCGGATCGCTCCGGACGCCGCCAGCTTCTCGGCCTCCTCGGGCGTCCCCGCCCAGCCCTCGTAGAGCGCGGCGCCGATGACGCCGCCGCGCATGGGGCCGCACATGCGCTCCCAGGTCACGGGAGGGCCGGCGTGGAGCAGCATCATCTTCTTGAGGCCGGGCACGGCCTCGGAGGCCTTCTCGAGCCCGACGAGGAAGGGGCGTCCGGAGAGGATGAGCTTCATCGCCTTCGCGTTCGCCTTCTCGACCTCGGCGGCGCCGCCGGCGAGCGCCGCGCGGACGCCGGGCTCGAGGGCGACCGGCGGGCGCCAGTCCACCTGGACCGCCTTCGCGCCGGCGGCCTCGACCGCGTCGGTGAACGAGGAGAGACCGATGTTGACGACCTTGAGCTCCTTGCCGAAGAGGTCGCGCACGCTCATGGCTTCCTCCGGTCGGCGCGCGGGTCGTTCTCCTTTCGCGCCGCACTTGCGCCGCTATGGCCCGGTGCGAGCGGAGCGCTCGGCGCGGGCGTCGGCGCCAGGGCCGCCGCGACGCCGGCGGCGAGCCGGCAGGCCGCGGCGTTCGTCGGCAGGACGAGGGCGCCCGCCTCCTTGAGCCGCTTCTCGACCTTGCTGCGGATCTGCGGGTCGCCCTCGGTGCCGGTCACGGAGCAGACGACGAGCAGGCGGCGCCGGGCGTCCTCCGCGGTCTTCCGGGCCTCGCGCAGGACGGGGACGAGCTCTCCGGCGGGGTCGAGGTTCGAGCCCCAGCCGAGCACGACGTCGAGGAGGATCACGGCCGTCTCGGGGTCGCGGGCTTCCTGGAGGATGCGCTTGCAGCGCAGGCCGAAGTCGATCATGGGGTGCGGGCGGCCCACGGTGAAGGCGTCGTCGCCGAGGTCGAGGAGGCAGTGCTCGCGGCTCTTCCAAAGGTCCTGGACCGCCGGGTTGGGCGCGAGGGGGACGTTGGAGAAGACGCTGAGGCCGTGCGTGCGGAAGACGACCTGCGCTTCGGTGCAGAAGGTCCCGCCGCTGAAGAGGCCGCGCACGAAGCGGGGGGCGCGGCGCTCCGCGCTCGGAGCTCGGGCGCTCTTGGAGGCGTTGAGGATGCGCGCGGCCTCGGCGGAGGCCGTGACGGCGACGTCCTTGTCCCGCTCGGCGAGCGTTCCGCGCACGCTCTCCGGCCGGCTCCCGCGCGCGAGGGCGGCGGCCATGAAGGCGGCCTCCTCGAGGGTCGCCGCATGGACCATCCCCGCGCCCTCGACGAGCTTCGCCTCGGCGCCGAGGAAGACGGCGACGACCGGCTTCTTGACGCCGCGCACCGCGGCGGCGAGGCGGCGCAGGACGTCCTCGTGCGGGGGCTTGGAGACGAGCACGATGACGCGGGTGGACTCGTCGGCGGCGAGGGCCTTGAAGCCCTCGAGGAGCATGAGGCCCCCGACCTCCTTCTTCACGTCGCGGCCGCCGGTGCCGAGGGCCTGCGAGACGCCCGCGCCCAGATTCGAGAGCGTCGAGCTGACCTCCTGGAGGCCGGTGCCGGCCGCGGCCACGAGGCCGATGTCTCCTCGGCGCACGACGTTGGCGAAAGCGAGGGGTACGCCGTTGATGATCGCCGTCCCGCAGTCGGGGCCCATAACGAGGAGGCCCTTCCCGCGCGCGTACTCCTTGAGGGCGACCTCGGTCTCGAGCGGGACGTTGTCGGAGAAGAGCATGACGTGCAGGCCCGCGCGCAGGGCCTTCATCGCTTCGTCCCCGGCGTAGCGGCCAGCGACGGAGATCAGCGCGAGGTTCGCCCCGGGGAGGACCTTCAGCGCGTCCTCGAGCCCGGAGGGGCGCTCGGCGTCCTCGCCGCCGCCCTTCCCTCCGCGCGAACCCTTGAGGCGCTGCTCGGCCTCTTGGAGGGCGAGGTCCGCCGCGTCGGCGTTCTCGGCCTTCACGGCGACGAGGAGGTCCGCCTCGGAGGCCTTCTCGAACTCGCCGAGCATGAGCCCGGAGGAGCGCAGGAGCGCGAGGTTCTCCTTGGTCCCCATGACGACGGCGGCGTCCGCTACGCCGGGGGCCTTCGAGAGCTCGCGGCCGACGATCATGAGCGCGATGGAATCGTAGTACTCGCCCTTCTTCAGTCTTCCCTTAACGAGCATGGATGGAGTCCTTCCCCATGCGGGCGCGCATGCAGATGAGCAGGCCGGTCGCGAGGTCCGCGCCGGAGCTTGCGCCGTGCTCGAGAAGGGTCCCCGTCGCGTGGCGCGTCCCCGCGGGGGTGCCCGCGAGGAGGGTGCGCACCAGCGTCCGGGCGGGCTCGAAGAAGCGGCCGCGCGCGGCGCAGCCGAGGAGAGCGCCCGAGAGCAGGCCGCGGCCGCGCGCGGCCGTGCGCAGCGCGCGCAGCTCGCGCGTCGGGCGCAGCCGGAGGTTCTTGAGCAGGTGCAGGCCGAGCATCCAGCCGGCGAGGAAGTCGTCGCCCGAGGGGGTCAGCCCGACCCCGAGCCCGCGCAGGGTGCGGGCGCCCGCGGCCCAGTCCCCGGAGGCGAGGAGCACGGCACCCATGCGGCCGCGCTCGATGAGGGCGCGCTCGAAGGGGCGCAGGGGTTCCGCGCTCGGGTCCTCGGAGAGGAGCCCCGCGAGGCCGATCTCCGGCGCGTTGCGCCGCACGTGGAGCTCGCAGGCACGGAGGTTGCGGCGCAGGACGGCCGGGTCCGGACGGTGCTTCGGAAGGGTGGAGTCGTAGCGCGCCGATGCGCCCAGTGCGCGGCCGTCGACGCTCACGGAGTGCGCGTCGACCTCGAGGCGGTGCGCGGCCTCGGGGAGGCGGGCGAGCACGATGTTGAGCGGTCCCGGCCCCACCGCCGGGGTGACGAGTGAGACGAGGCGTCCGTGGGAGGAGAAGTTGACCGCGCGGGCGAAGCGCGAGTGCAGGGCATAACGCCCGGGGTGTACGCAGTCACCGACGAGGATAGGCGTCGACATGTCTCGGCGAGGCGGAGGGGCCGCCCGGACGACTCGCGTAGTATATCTAAGGGGCCGTCTTAAAACCATAGGACCTTCTATCTCTTAATGGGGGGGCCGGAAGAATCGTCCGGAGGGGGTCTAAAGGCGGATGGGCGGAGAGCCGTTCGGGAGTAGAATCATGGCATGAAACGCCTCTCGCTCTTCTCCGTGCTGCTCCTCCCTTCATGCGCCGCCGCCCAGGCGACCCTCGGCGAGGGGGCCGCGGGCGCCGCGACGCTCCTGCGGGACGCGCGCCGCGCGACGCCGGTCGTCTCCTCGGTCGGAGAGCTCCCCTTCCATGACAGCTGGCTCAAGGTGGACGCCTGCTGGGAGCGCTCCGCGGACGCGGACGCGGACGCGCTCGGCCTGCCGAAGCGCTTCTGCCTCCGCCGTCTCGGGCACCGCACGGCGGCCGACTCTCACCCGCTCGGCTGGCGGAGCTCCGCGCTCGTCGAGAGCGACTTCGCCGAAGGGAGCCTCCACGTCAGCGGTGCCCTGCGCGAGAACGACGGCTGGGCGCCGGTCGCGAACCTGTGGGACGACGGCCGGACCGGGGCCGGGACCTGCGGGGCGCTGAGCCGGGCCTTCGCCGCGGTCTACTACCGCATCGACCTCGGAGGGAACATGAAGCCCGGGCCGCTCGAGGTCCGCGGCTTCCTCATGGGTTCCGGAGCGCTCTGCGCGAAGCCCGCGAAGACGCGCGAGTTCCTCTACCAGAAGATCTCAGCGCCGGTCCCCGCAGGGAGTCCTATCGCGCGCTGAGATCTCCCGTCAGATCACGTCCTCGGAAAACCCGCCCTCCGGCGGGTTTTCTGCTGCTTACCGGGTCTTCGCCAGGAACGTGCAGAGGATGCGGTAGGTGATGCCCCAGACGATATGGGGCCCGAGCATGAACGCGTCCACGTGGATCTTGCGGTCGGGGACGCGGACGCGGCAGCGCGAGCCCTCCAGGCGCGCGAGCGGGGCCCAGAGGATGCCCGCCACCTCGCAGCTCGCGCGCACCGGCGGCTTGCGTTCGAGCAGGAAGACATGGGGCCGGATGAGCACCTTCGGGATGCTGCGCGCGCGGGGCCGGAGGTCGTCGAGCGCCTCGACGCAGTCGGAGCGCCGCAGGCGCACGCCCGTCTCCTCGAAGGTCTCGCGCACGGCGGTGTCGAGCAGGTCTCGGTCCCCGTCCTCGCGGTGCCCGCCCGGGAGGGCCATGTGGCCGGACCAGGGGTCGCGGGGGTCCTCGGCGCGGTGGATGAGCAGCACCTCCCGGCCGCGGGGGCCGGGCGCCAGGACGAGCGCGACCGCGCTCTTGAACCCGCTCATCCGCGGTTCCAGTAGCGGTTGGGGATGAGCTTCGCGCGCGGGTTCACCGCCTTTCCCTTCACGCGGAACTCGAAGTGGACGTGCGGGCCGGTCGAATGGCCCGTCGAGCCCAGCTCGGCGATCGGCTCGCCGGCGGCCACCTGCTGTCCTTTGGCCACGAGCAGGCGGCGGTTGTGGGCGTAGAGCGTCGTCGTCCGCTGGTCGTGGCGCAGGATGACGACGTTGCCGTAGCCGCGCAGGCCGTCGCCGGCGTAGAGCACCGTCCCGCCCGCGGCCGCGCAGACCGGGACTCCTTCGTCGGCCGCGAGGTCGATGCCCTCGTGGCGCTTCTTCCAGCGCCGGCCGTACTCGGAGCTCACGATGCCCGCGTGCAGGGGCCAGCGGAAGAGCCCGTTGTAGACGCGGACCTTGAAGGGGCGGAATCCCCGGGCGCCCAGCGAGGTCTCGAAGAGCCCGTCGGCCTTGAGGAGCTCCATGACCGGCTTCTCGTCGAGCGGCTCCTTCTCGTGCCAGGCGCTGAGCTCCTTGGCGCGCTTTTTGTATCGGGCGAATTCGGCGCGCGAGTCGTTCTCCTTTCGCGCCGTCCCTGCGGCGCTAGGGCCCGCGGCAGGGACCGCGCGCGAGTCGTTCTCCTTTCGCGCCGTCCCTGCGGACTCTTTTCCGTGAGCGCCGCCCGCGCCGAAGAAGGGGAGGAGGCAAAGCAGGAGGAGCGCTGCGCGCAGGGAGCGGGGCACGGGGAGATTATAGGAAAAGGGGACGGGCGGCTATTGCCCTGACCCGGATAAACAATATAATCGTAAAATAGCGGTTCGCGCCGTACGGCGTCGGTCGGAGGGATTCGAGATGACCATGTCCAGAAGCGTCCCGGGCGATTCTCCTCTCGAACACCGTTATGAAGACCTTTTCAACGGGATCGGCGACGCCGTCCTGGTCGCGGACATGCAGGGACGCTTCATGGACGTCAATGAGACCGCGTGCAGTTCGCTTGGGTACTCGCGCGAGGAACTCCTTCGGCTGTCCATCGCGGACATCGATGCCCCCGAAGCCGCGCGACTCGTCGAGGAGCGCATGCGCGAGCTTCGTGAGACGGGCAAAGGGTTCTTCGAGAGCGTGCATCGCCGAAAGGACGGCGTCTGTTTCCCCGTCGAGATCCACTGCCGCCTGACCGAGTTCGAGGGACGGCCCGCGGTGCTCGCCATCGCGCGCGATATTTCCAAGCGAAAGAAGGTCGAGGACGCTCTTTCCGAGAGCGAGACGCGTTTGGTGCTCGCTGCGGAGGGGACGGGGATGGGGATATGGCAGTGGGACATCCCCCGGGACCGGCGGGCCTTCGACGAACAGGTCTGCCGTCTGCTGGGAATCGACCATTCATCGTTCGCGGGCACCGCCGAGGAGTTCTTCCGGGCGCTGCATCCGGAGGACCGCCCGAAGGTCCAGGCGGCGCTCAAGCGGACGGTCGAGAGCGGAGCGCCCTACGAAGTCCAGTACCGCGCGGTCTGGTCGGACGGGACGACCCATCACGTCATGGCCCGCGGCACGCTGACGCACGACGAGAAGGGGCAGCCCCTGCGTCTCCTCGGCCTCGCCTGGGACGTCACCGAGCGGGTGCTCGCGAGCGAGGCCCTGCGCCGCGCGAAGGAGTACGCCGAACAGCTCGTGGAGACGGCCAACGCGATGGTCGTCGGTCTCGACGTCGAAGGGAACATCATGATGTTCAACGAGGCCGCCGAGCGCATCACCGGCTATAAGCGGGAGGAGCTGTCCGGGCGGAACTGGTTCGAGGTCCTCGTGCCGCGCGAGCGCTACCCCGAGGTCTGGACGGTGTTCGAGAAGCTGCCGACCGGGAAGCTTCCCGAGAACTTCGAGAACCCCATCCTGACCAAGGCTGGACGGGAACGCATCATCTCCTGGCGCAACGGCATCCTGCGCGAGGGGGACAGGATCCTCGGGAGCGTCTCCTACGGCATCGACATCACCGAACAGCGCGCGGCGATGCTCGCGCTGAGCCGGAGCGAGCGGGTGCTCAGCGCCACGCAGCGGGTGGCGCACATCGGCTCGTGGGAATACGATGTCGTCGGGAAGAGCAGCATCTTGTCGAAGGAGATGTACCGCCTGCTCGGACTCGACCCCTCCGCTCCCGCCCCCAGCCGGGAGGAGCAGCTCGGCTTCGTCCACCCCGAGGACCGGCCGCGCCTGGCCGAGGCGCGGCGACGGGCGGCGGAGGAGGGCCGCGACTACGAGGAACAGGTCCGGCTCCTTCGGCCGAGCGGCGAGACCGGCTGGCTCCGCACCACCGGACACGCGGAAAAAGGGCCGGACGGCCGCGTCGTGCGCGTCTACGGGACCGCGCAGGACGTCACCGCCCAGGTCCTCGTCCAGGAATCGCTGCGCTCGAGCGAGGCGCGCTATCGGAAGCTCGCCGAGGCCCTGTCCGACTACGCGTACTCCTGCCTGAGCCGGGAGAACGGACCGTACCGCATCGACTGGGTGGGCGGCTCCTTCCAGAGGGTGGCGGAACGCCCGGAGTCCGAGCTCCTGAGGCAGGGCTGCTGGCTGCCGTGGGTGCATCCCGACGACCGCGCGCGCGTGGCCGCCGTGCTGGCGAGGCTGCGCGTGGGCGAGACCGCCGACTGCGAATACCGGCTCCTGCGCGCCGACGGCGCCGAGCGCCTGCTGCACGACCGCATGCTCTGCGTCGCCGAATCGGGGGACGAGACGGCGCTGCGCCTCTACGGGGCCGTCCGGGACGTCACCGAGACCCGCAAGCTGGAGAAGGAAGTGCTCGGACTCCAGAAGATCGAGTCCCTCGGCACCCTCGCCGGCGGCATCGCGCACGATTTCAACAACATGCTCACCGGGATCATGGGCAACATCGCCTTCGCGATGGCCGAGCTCCCGAAGGGCGAGATCCGCGAGATGCTCGCGGAGGCGGAATCCTCCGCGCGCAGCGCGCAGTCGCTGACCCAGCAGCTCCTCACCTTCGCCAGGGGCGGCAAGCCCGTGCGCAAGCCCTTCGCGCTGAAGCCGATGCTCATCGAGGCCGCGAACTTCGCCGTGCGAGGATCGAACTGCGTCTGCTCTTACGAGCTCGCCCCCGAAGTATGGGCGGTCGACGGCGATCAGGGCCAGCTCCGGCAGGCCGTGCACAACCTCATCCTCAACGCCGTGCAGGCCAGCCCGCGGGGCGGGGAGATCGTCGTGAGCGCGGGGAACGCGGAGATCGGCGGGAGTTCCGGCCTCCCGCTGGAGGCCGGACGCTACGTGCGCGTCAAGGTCCGCGACGCCGGCACGGGCATCCCGCCTGAGCACCTGGAGCGGATCTTCGACCCCTACTTCTCGACGAAGGAGCAGGGGCGCGGGCTGGGCCTGAGCATGGTCATCTCGGTCGTGCGCAACCACGGGGGGCACGTGAGCGTCGCCTCGCAGCTCGGCTCGGGGACCGAGTTCACGCTCCATCTGCCCGCCGCAGCCGCCCCGCTCGATGAGGAAGGGAGCGCCGCCGAGCTGCCCAGGGGCTACGGCCGCGTCCTCGTGATGGAGGACGACCTCGCGGTGGGGCGGGTGGCTTCGCGGATGCTCATCCGCCTGGGCTACGAGCCGGCCCTCTCTCTTCACGGGGAGGAGGCCCTGGCCGCGCTGGAGACGGCGCGGGCGACGAACCGGCCGTTCCGGGCGGTCGTCATGGACCTCGTCATCCCCGGGAAGATGGGGGGGAAGGAAGCCATCGCGCGCCTGCGCGCGGTGGACAGGGACATCAAGGTCGTCGTGGCGAGCGGCTACTCCGGCGACGCCGTCCTCGCGGACTACAAGGACTACGGCTTCGACGCGGCGTTGTCCAAGCCCTTCAAGATCGAGACCCTGGCGGCCATCCTTCAGAAACTCCTGGGCCCATTAGGATGATGTCTTTCCTTACCGCCTCCTCCCAGCGGGAGGGGGCAGGGGGAGGGGGAATCTTCCTTTCCCATACGGACTCTGCCTGTGGGGAGGGTGAACAGACGTGTTCCCCCTACCCCTGCACCCCCTCGCCGGCACCCCGACCTATAGTGCCGGGATCGCACGCGGTGAGGAAGCTGATAGTGCGAACTCGCAGGAAGGGGAGTGAAGGAAGAGAATCCCTCAATCAGGACGGTTCGGTAAGAAGTTCTCTCAGAGCCTGCTCGAGGTCGCGCTTCTGGGGGACGGTGGCGGCTTCGAGCTCGGCGTTCGCGGCGACGCCGGGGACGGCCTTGGCGGCGAGCAGGCGCGGGCGCACCTGGAGACGGTAGAAGAACTCGTCGACGACCCGGCGCAGGAGGTGCTCGGCGAAGTTCACGAGCTCGGTCTCCTCGTTGACGAAGAGGACCCGGCCGGTCTTCCGCACCGAGGCGCTCAGGAGCGTCCAGTCGTAGGGGACGAGCGTGCGCAGGTCGAGGACCTCCGCCTCCCCGAGGCCGGCCGCCGCCAGGGCGTCGGCGGCCTCGACGGCCATGGGGACGTAGCGGCCCCAGGTCACGACGGTGGCGTCACGGCCGGGCCGCGCCACCCGGCCTTTCCCGAGCGGCACGAGGTACTCCTTCACTTTCGGCCAGCGCGGCTTCCAGCTCGAGCGGTCCCCGATGGGGGCGTCGATGAGGGCGGCGAGCTCCTCCTTCTCGGCGGGCTCCCCGGGGATGAGCTCCGTCCCGCGCACGCGCAGCAGAGCCTTCGTCACGAGGAAGAGGACCGGCGCGTCGTCCTGGATGGAGGAGAGCATGAGCCCGTAGGCGTCGAGCGGAGTGGACGGGCAGACGACCTTGAGTCCGTGGATCTTGGCCGCCATGGCGTCGAAGGAGTGGGAGTGGTAGAGCGCGCCGTGGATGCCGGCGCCGCAGGGGGCCATGACCACCATCGGGCAGGCGAAGCGTCCGGCCGAGGTCCAGTGGCAGTTGGCGGCGAGCTTCAGATGGTCGATGGCGTTGAAGATGTAGTCGACGAACTGGATCTCGCAGACGGGGCGCGCGCCGGCCCAGGCCAGGCCGATGGCGGCGCCGACGATGCCGCGCTCGTCGAGGGGGGAGTTCCAGGCGTTCTTGAGGCCCTGCGTGACGGTGAAGACTCCTCCCAGCGGGGCGCCGACGTCCTCTCCGAAGATCTCCCGGACTCCCAGGTTCTCCTCGCCGTAATGCAGCGCGAGCCGAAGCGCCTGGGCCATCGTGGCCATCAGCTCCCTCCCTTGCGCGGGTAGGAGTCGGGCAGGCCGCCGGGGAAGACGTCCTCCCAGATGCTCTCGGGCTTCGGAGAGGGCTCCAGGCGCGCCTTCCGATGGGCCTCGTCGACGGCCGCGGCCTCCTCGTCGCGGACCTTCTTCAGAGCGTCCTTCTTCGCGAGGCCGGCGGCGGCAAGGCGCTCCTCGAAGTCGGAGATGGGGTCCGGTTCGTCGACGAGGTTCGCGCCGGAGGCGGAGGAGTGTCCGAAGAGGCGGCTCGTGACGGCCTCGAGGAGGTAGGGCTTGCGCTCCCGGCGGCAGTACTCCATCGCCTCCCGGATGGCCAGCCAGCTCTCCACCGGGTCGTTCCCGTTGATCGTCCGGCTCGGCATGTTGAAAGGATGCGCGAAGTCCGCGATCCGCTCCTCTCCGTGCTGCTCGTGGGAGGCCGTGGAGATGCCGAACTCGTTGTTGATGACGAGGCAGAGCACCGGCAGGGGGCGGACCGGTCGGGCCGCCCAGACGAGGCAGGTGTGGAAGTCCCCTTCCGCCGTGCCGGCGTCTCCGCCCGTGACGAGGGTGATGCCCGTCCCTCCGTGCCGCTGCTGGGCGAGGGCCGTGCCGACGGCCTGCGAGTACTGGGTCTCGATGGTCGGGGAGACGGGGGCCACGTTCCATTCGGGGATGGCGAAATGGTTGATGAAGTGTCGTCCCTTCGAGTAGGGGTCGGACGCGGAGGCGCGCATCTGGCGCAGAAGGTCGATGGGTTCGGCGCCCATCGCGAGCACGACGCCGCCGGAGCGGTAGTGCAGGTGGAGCCAGTCGTGCTCGAGACCGCGTCCCTTCTTCACGAGCAGCCCGAGCGGGATGTTGAAGCCCTCCTCGCCGGGGCCGCCGATCCAGAAGAAGCCCTCGCCGCTCTTGCTCATCTTGATGAGCCGTTCCTCGAGGACGCGGTTGCGCGTCATGAGGCGGTGCATCCGGAGGAGGAGCGCCTTGTCCATCCCGAGGATGGGGTCCCCGGGGCCGGTGAAGACGCCGCGCTTCTTGCGGGAGGCCATCGCGGGGAGTCTAAATCACTTGGGGGCGGAGGGGCAAGGACGCGCGCTCACGCCAGGGGCCGGCCTCGTCCGAAGGCCTCATCGGTCTCCTTGCGCGTGTACGCGTATCCGATGAGGTTCGCCGCGATGAAGGCCGCGATGCCGAACATGGAGGGGGCGAAGAGCCAGCTGCCCGCCACGAGGGCCGCGCCCAGCAGGTGCAGCACGAGCGCGCTCATCGCGTAGGGGCCGACGCGTCCTTCTCGTCGGTCGGCCCGCTGCTTCCAGAGTCCGCGCGCGGCTCCCGCGAAGGCCAGAAGGTTGAGCAGGAGGAAGCCGAGCTGCGCGGGGAGGGCCCAGGGGGCTGCGACCAGCTTCACGGAGAGCGCCGCGGCGACCAGCAGTCCGTTGTGCACGGAGTGCTGGACCATGGCGGCGAAGAGCCCCTCCCGCTTGTAGACCCAGGAGAGCAGGAGAGCGTCCGCGATCCGGAAGGCGATGAGGAGGGGGTCGGAGGTCTCGTGCAGGAGCGCGAAGGCCGTCGAGACGAGGACGGCCGACGCGACGGCCGCTCCGCGGCGGGAGACCCGTGAGAGCAGCCATTCCACGCTGTGGAGAAGACCGGCGCGGAAGATGATCTCCTCCGCCACGGGGGCGAAGAAGGCGACGAGGTAGGCCATCTGCGCGGGGGGGAGCGCGGGCGCGGAATAGTTCGGGTGCGGGGTATAGCCGAACGCCGCCGCGGCCGCCTGGACGGCGACGAAGACGACGAGGCCGAGGACGGCGCTGACGTAGCCGTACTTCGCCGCGCGCGAGATGCTCCCTCGGGGCGCGGGCGGCGCGAGGTCGCTCTTCGGCGCGCTCGCATCGGAGGCGGCGGAGAGGAGGGCGCGGCGCTTCCCCTGAGGCGGAGCCGCGACCGCCGAGGGGTCCCCTGCGCGAGTCCGTCCGCCGTGGAAGAGGCGCGCGAGCAGGAAGGCGCCGCGTTCGGCCGGCGTCTCCGGTCGGGCGGTTTCGCGTGCCGTTTCCGCTGAGAGGTCGAGTTCCAGGCGGGGCGACGCCTCCGGCTGTTCCGCGGAGACGGTCCGCGCGACGGTGCCGCGGCTATGGACGGCCGAGGCCGATCCCCCCTTGCGCGCGAGGGCCGCCGTGACGGGGGGCGCCGTCTCGATGACGACGCTGGAACGCGGAGTCGGGAGGGGAGATAGAGAGGGCAGCGCGCAGAGCCCCGGCGCGGCGAGGGGTCGGAGGCCCAGCCCGGCATGGCTGGGCGCCGCGAGGGAGACCGACGGCGGGAGGACGGCCGTTGGAACGGCGGTTCCGGCCGCGGCACGGGCGGCCACGGTCTGAGCCGCGGCTTCGAAGAACGCCGGGCCGAGCGCGCAATGGAGGAGCGCGGCGGCGAGGGCCGAGGCGACGATGCGGCGCAGGCGCGGGAGCACGTCGTCACTCTACCGCATGTCTGCAGCTTCCCGGAGGGCCTTTCGGACCGGATCCGTCGGGCATTGGGCCCAGCGTCGGTAAAAACAAAAGGCCCCCCTTGCGGGGGGCCTTGTTTCTACCCCCGAGGGGGCAGAGGCCGGCTTATTTCGCCGGGGCCGGAGCGGGGGCCGGGGCCGGAGCGGCCTTCTCAGCCTTCTTCGCGGCCTTCTTGGCGGCCTTCTTCGCGGGCTTCTTCGCCTTCTTCTCCGCCTTCGGAGCGGCCGGAGCGGCCGGGGCGGCCGGCTGCTGCGGAGCCGGCGCCGGGGCCTGCGCGAAAACGAGGGCCGGGGCGATCGCGAGGGCGAGGAGGGCAACGAGCATCTTCTTCATGTTAGTGTTCTCTCCATTTCTACGGCTTGCCCGCCTTCCGGCGAGCGGTTTTCGTCTACCACCTCTCATACGGACGGGGGCTCGAAAAGTTCGCGGGGGGGCTAGAAACCGCCGCCCATCCCACAGCCGCCCATGCCGCAGCCGTCGCTTGCGCAGGGGGAGGAGGCGTCCCCGCAGGCCGGCTTGTCGCCCGATTTCGAGGCGACCGAGGGGACCTTCGAGGAGACCTTCACGACTTTCCCGAGCTTCGGGTCGAAGCGGTAGGTGCCGGTGGCGCCGTCGGCCGGCTTGTTCGGGGTGCGGGAGGCGGAGCGCTTGCGCGTCTTCATCGTCATGGGGCCTCAGTCGATGGTGATGTCTTCGGGCAGGTAGGCCTCGAAGGCCTGGGCGAGCTCGTCGAGGCGCTTGGAGCGGGGGGAGAGCGCGCCGACGGAGATCTCCGCGAAGCAGTTGAGGTGCACGACGGCGTTGACGTGCACGTCCTTGATGCAGGTCCCGTAGAGGCGCTCGCAGAACTTCCGGTTGACGACGCAGACGGCGTCGATCATCTCCTTGAAGCGCTCGAGCTTCCAGTCGGGCTTCCCTCCGCGGCGCTCCTGGAGGAACTGCGCGAGCAGGTACATCGCGAAGGTGCGGAAGAGGGTCTCCTCGGCCGTGGCGAAGGGGAGGTGCTGGAGCACGTTGGGGCGGAGCTTGTCGAGGTGCGGGCAGCCGCTCGTCGTCATGTAGATGCCGATGAGGGAGGAGAGTCCCTCGGCGAGCGTGGAGTGGCGGGAGGTCGTGCGCGTCTCCGAGACGATCTCGATGAGGGCCTTCTCCGTGGAGGTGAAGTCCTTGAACTCCTCGACGATGTCGGTGAGGTTCGCCGCGACGGGACAGCGCGGGTGCGAGCCTTCCTCCAGCGGGCAGTTGGGGCACTGCATGAAGGAGAGCTTCGTCCAGTCGGGCCAGCGCTCGCGCGGGTGCGCGAGCAGGCGCAGGCTCGCGCGGTCGAGGCGGACCTGGAAGTCGCGCTTCTTCCCGTCCGAGAGGGTGAAGCGGTAGAGGATGTCGAGGGTGCTCGACGGCATATGTCTAGGATACTAGAGCGAGGGGAGGGCGCGCAACCGGCCGCGGGGAGCGGCGCGGGGGCCGTATCTTGATACAATGGGGCGGCATGAGCGACTTCTCCCGGGAGTTCGCGCGCCGCATCCGACGCGCCGGCGTCGTCGGGGCGGGCGGAGCGGGCTTCCCCTCCTACGTGAAGGCCTCCGGCGCGGCCGACACCGCGGTGGTCAACGGCGCCGAGTGCGAGCCCCTGCTCCAGAAGGACCAGGAGCTCCTCGCTCGGCACGGCGACGAGGTCCTCACGGGCCTCGAGCTCCTCATGCGCGCGGTCGGCGCGAAGGCGGGGATCGTCGCCGTCAAGGAGAAGCACGCCGCGCTCGTCGCGAAGCTCGAGGCCGCCGTGAAGGGGCGTCCCGGGATCTCGGTGAAGCGGCTCGGGGACTTCTACCCCGCCGGCGACGAGTTCACGCTCGTGCACGAGGCGACCGGCCGGCTCATCCCGCCCGGCGGTCTGCCCGGCCAGGTCGGCGTCGTGGTGAACAACGTCGAGACCCTCTACAACATGGCCCGGGCGGACCGGTCGCCGGTCACGGACACCTTCCTCACCGTCACGGGCGCCGTGAAGAAGCCCTGCACGCTGCGCCTGCCCGTGGGCACGGCGATGTCCGAGGCGCTCGCTCTGGCCGGCGGGCCGACGGTCAGGGACCCCGCCGTCCTCGACGGCGGCGCGATGATGGGCCGCGTCGAGACCGACTTCTCGAAGCCGCTGACGAAGACGAGCGCCGGGCTCATCGTCTTGCCCGCCGCGCATCCGCTCGTGCGGCGCAAGGGCGCGCCCCGCTCGACCGACGATCGCGTCGGCAAGTCGGCCTGCGACCAGTGCTCGCTCTGCACCGAGCTCTGCCCCCGCTACCTGCTCGGCTACGACGTCCAGCCCCACAGGGTCATGCGCGGCCTGCTCTTCTCCCGCGGCGACCGGAAGACCTGGAACCCGTGGGCGCTGCTCTGCTGCGAGTGCCAGCTCTGCACGCTCTACTCCTGCCCCGAGGGCCTCGCGCCCGGGAAGGTCTGCGGCTCGGCCAAGCGCGACCTCGCCGAGCAGAAGGTCGCCTGGAAGGGCTCGGCGCTCGACGCCGGCCGTCCGGTCCGGCGCCACTCGATGTACGCCTTCCGCAAGACCCCCGTGTCGCAGCTCATGAAGCGCCTCGGCCTCTGCGACTACAAGGCCGACGCGCCGCTGCTCGAGACGCCCTTCGAGCCCGCGAGCGTGCGCATCCTCCTCAAGCAGCACGTCGGGGTCCCCGCGGTCCCGACGGTCAAGGTCGGCGACCGCGTCGAGCGCGGCGCCGTGATCGGCGAGGTCCCGGAGGAGAAGCTCGGCGTCCCCGTCCACGCGAGCGTCTCCGGCGTCGTCGGCGTCGTGGGCGACTATGTGGAGATCCGGAGGAGCGCATGAAGAACGCCGTCGGCGGCGTCGAGCTGAGCAGCATGGCCAAGGGCTTCCAGTGCACCGACGCCATGCTCAAGGCGGCGGCGGTCGAGGTCGTCCTCGCGCGCACCGTCTGTCCGGGCAAATACGTCGTCCTCGTGGCCGGAGACGTCGGCGACGTCCGGGCGAGCGTCGAGGCGGGCGTCGCGGCCGCTCAGGAAGCCCACGTCGACCATTTTCTCATCCCCAACGTCCATCCCGAGGTCTTCCCCGCGATGACGGGCGCCGTCCCCGTCGGGAAGCTCGAGGCCCTCGGCATCGTCGAGACCTTCTCCGTCGCCTCCTGTGTCGAGGCGGCCGACGCCGCCGTGAAGTCCGCGGGCGTGAAGCTCATCGAGGTGCGCCTGGCGATGGCGCTCGGCGGCAAGGCCTTCGTGACCTTCACCGGCAGCGTCGCCGACGTCGAGACGGCCGCGATGGTCGCCGCGACGAGCGCCGGAGAGAAGGGCCTGCTCGCGCAGAAGGTCGTCATCCCCCAGCCGCGTCCCGAGCTCCTCGCGGAGATCGTCTGATCGTGACGGGAGAGGCCCGAGGCGGCCTCCGGCCGGCCGTGGCGACGCGCCTGCGCAGGGGCGGCTTCACGCTCATCGAGCTCATGATCGTGGTCGCCATCATCGGGATCCTCGCCGCCGTCGCCATACCGAAGTTCGCCGAGCTCATCCGCAAATCCCGAGAGGGCGCGACGAAGGGAAACCTCGGAGCCCTGCGCAGCGCGCTGAGCATCTATTACGGCGACATGGAGGGCCAGTATCCCGACTATCTCCATGCCCTGACCGAGAACGGGAAGTATCTCGGGGCCCTCCCTCCCGCCTATTCCCCCGGCTACCATCCTTCCACTACGAGCGAACAGATCTACCGCGTCAGCTCGCTGGTCAGCGACTTCGGCAATTGGATCTTCGACGACGTGGCGAGCGACGCCAACTACGGGAAGGTCTACCTCAACTGCACCCACACCGACACGAAGGGCGGCGTCTGGACCACGTACTGAAGTCCCGCGGGTCCGACGAGTCGTCTCTTGAGGGGCTGCGTCAGCGCTTGAGGGCGGCGGCGCGTTCGCGGGCGTAGAGGTCGGCGAGTCCTTCCGGCCGTGCGAAGCCGACCGTGAAGCCGCCCAGGGGGCTGGGCGTCACCTGCAGAGTCATCGGCGGCGCGTCGATCCCCCGCAGCTTCATCGCCAGGACCGCGTCGCCCTCTGCGCGGGGGGAGAGCTCCAGCGAGGAGCGGCGGGCCCGCTGCAGCAGCATCCAGGGCCGGATCAATCGTCGAAGAGCGTCGGGAAGCCAGCGGCCCTCCGTCACTTCGACGCTCATCTCGGGAGTCGCGCAGTCGGCCAGGGAGCGGCAGGCGGAGCCCGGCAGGGCTCGCATGCCGGGCAGACCCTCGAGGAAGGCCGCGCGCTCCTCTCCGGACGCGTCGGCCGGAGGCTGTTCGACGACCTCGGGACGGCCCTCCGCGAGCGCGTCGCGCAGGTCGGAGGAGCGCAGCTCCTCGGTCATCGCCTGGGAACGCGCGGACGCGTCGGCGAGACGGGCCTGGACGGCCGGGTCGGAACCGATGAAGCGGCGCAGGGACTCTTCGGCCTTGGCGCCGCCCTTGAGTTCGAACGCGGCGGGCGGCTCCGCCCGCGCGGACAAGGCGAGGAGGGCGAGGAGGAGCGGCAGCGCGGATCTCATCCTCCCGATTATACCGCAGGAGCGGCCGGTCGGCATGGGCCTTTTGGCCGGAGGGGTGCGTTCCCGGGAACGGATGGTTCCCAAAGGAGTTCATGCCGGAACCTTTCCGCTTAGTGCTTAAGATCCGCGTGGAGTGCCCCCATGAATCATGCGGGAAGCGGAAGCCTCTGGCATCATCTGAAGCAGGCGGACGGGATCCGCCGGGATGAAGATCGCGGAGGGTGAGTTCATCGTGACGAGGATTCTCGCGGCGTTCCTGCTGCTCGCCTCCTGCTGGCCTCCGGCGGCTGCAGCCGTCGTCGTCGCCGCAGGGGCGTCCGCGCAGGCGTCCGTGCTGCCTCCCTCCGTCGTCCTGACCGCGGGCGCCCTTTCCGTCGTCGGCCCGCAGGGTGTCCCGCCCGGCATCGGCGTCCTGGACGTTTCTCCGGGGGGGATGCTCGTCGCGCTCCCGACGCCGAAGCCGGCTCCCGGCGCGGCTGTTCTCCCGATGGCCTTCCGACCCGGGACGCCGGCCGCGGCGGAGAGTGCCCTCCCGGTCGCCCGCAAGGCGGCGGCGGTCGTCCGCGTTCCCGCGGCCGTTCTTCCTGGGCCGGTCTCCCCGGACAAGGAGCCCTCCGTCTTCTCCGCGGCGAGCGGCGTGTATGCGGAGTTGTCCAAGGTCCACGCGGGCGTTTCCCGAGGCGGGGGGGGAGCCGACGCGTCCTCCTCCGAGCAGGTCGATGCGCTGCGCCGGCTTTTCGACGGCGCCGCCCGGCTGGGGGTCGTCGAGGACCCGGTCTCCGCGGCCGTTCCGGCGGGAACCGTCGAGCTCCTGCGACTGGACGGGTCGGAGGGGCCGGCGGCGCCCCGCCGGCCGCTCCCGCCGCCGGCGGCCCGGCCCGAAGCGCTGCGCAAAGCCATGCTCGGCACGGCGTTCTACAAGTTCGGGATGGAGTCGCTGAGCATCGCCATGCCGCTCATCATCCTGAACTTCTTCGGCGGCGCGACGCTGATGGTGACGGCGGCCGCGGTCTGGACGCTCAGCATGACCGCGACGACCATGGGCTCCGGCGGCCTCATCGATCGCGCGCCCGTGCAGAAAGTCATGGGCGGGGCCCTGCTCGCCGAGGCGGCCGCGGTCTCGGGCATCATCGCGCTGCTGACCCTCGGCACCCCGCACTTGGGGGTCCTCCTTCCTCTGTACGCCCTCGCCGGCGCGGCGCAGGGGGTCGCGGTCACGGCCTTGGACACCTTCCCGGTCCTCCTGATGGGTCCGGACCAGGACGGACTGGAACGCTTCAACGCCAACGTCTACCTGAGCTATCAGGGCGCGGGGATCCTCGCGCCGGCCCTGGTCGGTCTGCTCATCGGGCTGTTCGGGGTCGTCGCCGGCCTCGCGGTCACCCCGCCGGCATTCCTCCTGTCGGCATGGGCGTTCTCGCGGCTGAAGATCGATCCCGCCGCCGAGGAGGAGCTGCCGGAGAGCCCGTCCTTCCGGACCCTGGTCCGGGAGGGCCTCGCCGAGCTCAAGGAAGGCGCCCGCATCATGATGGACGACCGGGAGCGGCGCTGGCTGGGCGTCATGCTCGTCGGACCCATGCTGCTCCACCGCATCGTCAAGCTGATGATGGCCCCGATCTTCGCGAAGAGCGTGCTGCATGCGTCGGCGTATTCGGCCTGGATCTCAGGGCTCTCGAACCTGGGGGAGCTCGCGGGCGCGACGCTGCTTCTGAGTCCGAAGCTGTCGGCGGCGATCGCCAAGAACGCGAATTCGCTCGTCTGGATCCGCACCATGGCCCTGACCGCCCTGGGAATCTGGGCCTTCGCCGCCGGGACGCTCTGGTCGGTCCTGCCGGCGATCTTCCTCATGGGGCTGAGCTACGCGACCAACAAGATCAGCGTGACGTCCCACCTTCAGTCGCGCCTGCCCGACGCCTCCGCGGGCAAAGCCATCGCCTTCCTCGACGCGGTGGGACTCGGGGTCCTCATGGTCGCGGGCGCTCTCTTCGGCGTCCTCTTCGACCTCCTTCCGCCCGTCCGGGGACTCGTCGTCGCCGCCGCCGTCCTATCCGTGCTGTCCGTCGTGTTCTACGCGGCCTATCTCCGCCTGCGTCTTCATCGGGCGGGCGGACGCCTCAAGGGCCCTCAGGGCTGAGGCGGCTCGGGGAGCGTCGGACTCTTCGGACTAACCGAGGCGGACGAAGCGGACGGGGTCTCCCACCAGGGCGGTGGGATACTCCTCGTCCTCGACGCGGAAGGGGACCCGGCGCTTCTCGCACCACTCGGCCACCCAGACCAGCTCCTCCACCGAGGTCGTCACCAGCGCGGGCAGGAACAGCTTGCGCAGGAGCGCGTCCGCCAGCGCGCGGGTCTCTCGGCGCTCGGCCGCGAAGCGCCCCGGCGAGAAGAGGACGGGGTTGGCCCTCCCGTAGGACAGCGCCGAGAGTTCGGGGACCTGCTCCGGGTCGTTGAGCACGCTGACGAGCCAGAGATGGTCGAAGCGCCCGCGCGCGCGGCGGGCATCCTCGGCCCGGAAGGAGAAGGGCAGCGAGCGGCAGGCACGCGCGAGGAAGCGGACTTCGGCGCGGCGCAGGTTGAAGGGCTCCACCTCCCGCTCCAGTTCCAGGGCCTCCATCGCCAGAGGCGCGATCTCGGCGACGCCGGCCCCGGCGTAGAGGCTGCGGCCGCCGGGGCGCAGGCGCGCGCGCAGCGCCGCGGCGAGCCGCTCGCTCATGCGGCGGCAGGGCGCCCGGAGGGCGCGCCAGAAGGCCGCCCCTCCCTCGTCGCAGTAGACCGGCCCCATCGCGCGGGAATCGAGGGACCGGAAGGCGGCGGCGACCTCCCGCTGTGTGGGGGCGGCGAGGGAGGAGGGGGCGCGGCGGCGATGGCGTTTTTGTTTCATGAAGGCTGGTAATCCGTCCAACGAATGGTATCATACCCGAAATCCAACACAAGGACCGTCACAAGGACGGTCGTAAAGGAGTGTATCGCATCATGAATCCGCAAATCGCAAGAAGCACCCAGGGCGCCGAAGGCGCGCTGGTGGACTCCGTCCTCCTCATCGACGGAGACAACGATCCGCATCTGCCGCCGGACTTCCCGCTGACCCCGAGCACCGTGGTCCGCGTGTTCCTGCGCCCCGAGGCCTCCATGCCCCGCGGCCTGGAGAAAGTCGTCGGCGCGCTGCCGTTGTGCGTCGGGGTGACCTCGCCGAAGGGCGGGAAGAACGCCGCCGACTTCGTCATGTCCCTGCACGCAGGCCTGCTGCACGCCTCCCTGCCGCTGCACGTACCCTTCACCCTCGTCACCCACGACAAGAGCCTCGCCGCGATGGCGCAGGAGCTCCAGCGCATCGGCCGTCAGACGCTGCTGTGGACCTCGCATCCCGAACGGGGAGAGCGGGGCCGCCGCAAGACGGCCGCCGCGCCGCGCGCCGCTTCGTCTTCGCGACGCTCGGGCGGACGCGGACGGCGCGGCGCATCGCGCGCCAAGCCCGCCGCGGCTCCGGCCGCGCCCGCGGCTCCGGCGTCCTCCGCCTCCGGGCGGAGCCTCGCCGAGGTCGCCGCGACCTACGCCCGGCGCCTGGCGAGCGTGAAGGACCCGCCCGGCCGGCTCAAGACGCTGCTCAACGACATCAAGAACCGCGCCTCCTCGGCCCACACGCCCGAGGCCGTGCTCGAGGAGCTCAAGCGCCTCGGCGCCTTGAGCGTCGACGAGAACGGGCGCGTGAAGGTCTACGCTCCCGCGAAGTAGTCTTCGCTGAGAAAGAGAAAGGGAGGGCCGGGAACCCGGCCCTCCCTTCTCATTTCGAGGGGAGGTCAGCGCACGCGGTGGCCGGAGTCGGATTCCGGGATGGAGATCTTGTAGCGGTTGGGGTCGACCGGGTCCTGGGGGAGGTCCGGCGGAGGGAGGGTCGGGGACGGCGTGTCCTCCGAGGCCTGCTGCGACGACCCCCCGCTCTTCGCTCCCGACGAGGCGCCGGTCGCGCCGGTCCCTCCGGTCGCTCCCGTGAAGCCGCCCGCCGCGCCGGTGTAGCCCGAGGCCGCTCCCGCCCCGCCGGTCGCCCCCGAGAACCCTCCGGCCGCGCCCGTCGCTCCCGCGCTCGCGCCGCCGGACGCTCCCGGGACCTTCTTGAGGCATTCGGACTTCTCGACGAGGGAGGCGATCTTCAGGCACGCGGACGCGTCGGCCGCGGCGCTCAGAGCCGGGGCGGCGGCGGCGGGAGGCGAGAACTGCGCGCCCGCGGCGGCGGGAGCCTTCCGTGCGGCCGGGACGACCTCGCCGGGGAGGTCGTTGGCTCCGATGGGCCCTTCGTAGGTGCTGGAAAGCCGGCGCTTGCGGCTCGCGGGCTTGGCTGGAGCGTCGCTCGCGGACGGGCCCCCTTTGAGGCAGGAACTCCGTGCGGCGCCCGTGAGCTTCCCACAGGCGCCGCTGCGGGGGTCCGTGCGCGAGGCGCCGGCGGCGTGCGCGGAGGATGCTCCGAGAAGGAGGATAAGAGCGGCGGCGAGCGTCTTCATGAGGCCTCCGGGTGCGGCGGGGCGGACGCGGGGAGCGGGAGGAGGACGCGAAAGGTCGTTCCCTTCCCGGCCTGGCTCGAGACCCCGATCTCTCCTCCGTGGGCCTCGACGATGCGGCGCGTGATGGCCAGCCCGAGGCCGAGGCCCTGGACCTTCCGGGTCAGGTAGTTCGCGATCTGATAGAAGCTGTCGAAGAGGTGCTTGAACTCGGACTCGGGGATGCCCTCCCCGGTGTCGCTCACGGTCACCTCCAGGGAGCCCGGGTGCGTCCGGCCGCACACGTCCACGCGGCCTCCTTCGCGGTTGAAGACCATCGCGTTGTGGAGGAGGTGCATGAAGGCGGTGCGGAGCATCGTCGGATCGCCTTCGACGGTCCCGGTCCCGGGAGGGAAGCCGATGCGCACCTCGAGGCGCAGGGGCTCCCACACCGGACGCAGATGCTCCGCGGCGTCCCGGCAGAGCGCGGCGAGGTCCACCGGCTCGTGCGCCGCGAGGGTCATCCCCTGCTGGAGGTCCACGAACGCCAGCAGCTCGGCGAGCGTCCGGTCCAGCCGCGCGGCGCCCTTCTTCGAGAGGTCGATGGAGCTGCGCAGGCGCTCTCCCTCCGCTCCGGCGGACGCGGCGGCGGCCTCCTCCGCCGACTTCAGGGCCAGTCCCAGCTGGTGGAGCGGCGTGCGGATCTCGTGGCTGATGCGCGAGAGGAAGCCCGCCTTGAGCTCCTCGACCTTCTGGAGTTCGCGGTAGGTCGTCTCGAGCTCGCGGCGCATCTCCTGTTCGCTGTTGAGGTCATGGCGCAGGCGGCGGTGGTCGAGGCAGCGGCGCAGGGTGGCCTTCATCCCCTCGATGTGCAGGGGTTTGGTGATGTAGTCGTAGGCGCCGTCCTTGAGGGTGTCGATGGCCGTGCGCAGGGTCGGCACGCCGGTCATCACGATGACCTCGGTGGAGGGATAGCGCGTCTTCACCGCCAGGACGACGCCGTGGCCGTCGGTCTTGCCCGGCATCGAGAGGTCGGTGACGACGAGGTCGAAGGCCCGCTTCGCGAGGAGCTCGAGCGCGGCGTCGCCGTGGGGGGCGAGGACGATCTCATAACCCTCGTCGCGCAGGGCGAGGTCGCAGAGTTCGAGGAGACTCTCGTCGTCGTCGACGAAGAGGATGCTGGATGGGGCGGCGGCCATGGTCCGTGCTCCGTGCTCCGTGCTCTTGCTGCGAATAGGATAGCCGAAAAGGCCCGGGGGCGGTAGGGGTCCGCGGCGAATGGTATCATGAAGCGCCCGCCCCATGAAGGACCTCACCGAAGGCGACGAAGCGAAGCTCATCTGGAACTTCACGGTCCCGATGCTCATCGGGAACGTCTTCCAGCAGTCCTACAACGTCATCGACAGCGTCATCGTCGGCCGCTTCGTGGGCAAAGCGGCGCTGGCCGCGGTGGGCGCGAGCTTCCCGGTGCTCTTCCTCCTCGTCGCGCTGACCATCGGCGTGACGATGGGCTTCTCCATCCTCATCGCGCAGTACTACGGGGCCAAGGACATGGTCCGGGTCCGGCGCGCCATCGACACGAGCTACGTCTTCCTCTTCTTCGCCTCGCTGGCCATCACCGCCGTCGGGCTCGCCGTGACCGAGCCCGTCCTGCGCCTGCTGCGGACCCCCGCCGACGTCCTGGCCCCGGCCGTGCTGTTCCTGCGCATCACCTTCGCGGGGATGATCTTTCTCTTCGGCTACAGCTCGGTGAGCGCCATCCTGCGCGGGCTCGGAGACTCGAAGACGCCCCTCTACTTCCTGATCTTCTCGTCGATCCTCAACGCGATCCTCGCGCTGGTCTTCGTCGCGGTCTTCGGCTGGGGCGTCGCCGGCTCGGCCTGGGCCTCGGTGCTCGCGCAGGCCGCGGCCTTCCTGCTCTGCGTCGCCTACCTCAACCGCACGCACGCGGTGCTGCGCTTCCGCCTGCGCGGGCTGATCTTCGACCGGGAGATCTTCCGGAAGAGCCTCCTCATCGGGATACCCACCGGCTTCCAGCAGGTGGCCGTGGCGACGGGCATGATGGCGCTGACCCGCATCGTCAACGGCTTCGGCACCGACGCCATCGCGGCCTTCACCGCCGCCGGCCGGCTCGACGCCTTCGCCTCCATGCCGGCGATGAACCTCTCGGCGGCGGTCTCGACCTTCGTCGGGCAGAACCTCGGGGCGGGCAAGCCCGAGCGCGTGCGCCAGGGACTCTTCGCCGCGCTTCGCATCGCCGCGGTGATCTCGCTGACGACGACGCTCATCGTGGTCCTCTTCGCCCCGCGCCTCATCGCCCTCTTCAACGCCGACCCCGGCGTGGTCGCCATCGGCGTCCGCTACCTGCACATCGTGGGGTGCTTCTACGTCGTCTTCGCGGGGATGTTCGTGGTCAACGGCGTTCTCCGCGGCGCCGGAGACACCTTCATCCCGATGATCATCACGGTGCTCGCGCTCTGGCTCATCCGCGTCCCGCTCTCCGAGTTCCTCTCGCGGCGCATGGGGACCGACGGGATCTGGTGGGGGGTGCCCGTCGCCTGGGGCGCCGGGCTGCTCCTCTCCTCGCTGTACTGCGCGACGGGGCGCTGGAAGCGGAAGGTCGTCGCACGCCCCGTCGTCGTCTCCGCGCCCGAAGCGGACGAGGCGGAGTGGAACACCGCGAACTTCTGAGGGGGCGTCCCTGAGAAAAGAGAAGGCCCGCCTTTCGGCGGGCCTTCTCGCTTAGAAACACGAAACCCGCCTTTCGGCGGGCCGGTCCTGCCATTTCTCGTCGCAGGTTCGAAACTGCTGAATCTTAGGAAATAATAGCAAAGACTCCGCGTCTTGTCAAGCATTATTTTTAAGAAAGTTTCCCCTTGAAATCCCCGGGACGTGGGGACACACTAGGGAAGCAGTTTATATCGGAGAAACCGGATGCCCCTCCCGGCGTTCTGCCGAGCCGCCCTCGTCGTCCTCCTCGCCGCCCTCCCCGCCCTCGCGGGGCCGGTCAGCGAGGTCCCTCCGCTCAACCCGTCCGTCAATCCCGCCGGTACCGGTGCCGTCGGAGTGGTCGGCCCCGCGGGCGCCGGCTCCTCCCTTCTTCTCCCCGCCCCCGGCGCCGGGCTGACCCTGACGCCGTCCCTCCTCGCGGCTCCCGCCCCGGCCCCGAAGGCCGCGGCGTCCTCGGCGCAGGCCGCCGCCGTCATCCCTGCCGCCTCCCTCGAGACGCCGCCCGTCCTCCGGGGCGGGAAGCCCGCCGCCGCGAAGGTCCTCCCGGGTGTGAAGGCGGAGCCGTCCTCTCCTGCCCCCGTCACGGTCCGCGAGCAGCTCGAGGACGTCTCGAGGAAGACGGGCGCGGCCGTCGAGTCCCTCGGCGAGCCGGGCGGCGGCTCGGACGCCGACGCCGAGAAGGCCGGGGCGCAGGCGGGAGTCCTCTTCGACGCGGGCAAGACGGCGGAACCTCTCGACGAGATCTCCGCCGGCAACTCGGCCGTCTTCTCCTCCCTCGCCGAGACCTATGCGCGGGACTTTCATCGAACCGTGCAGCTGCAGTCGCCGCCGGCGGGCTACAACGAAGACCTGAGGGCGCGGGGGGGCTACCGCGTGCTCCTCAAGGGGCCGCTGAGCTTCACGGGATCCACCGGGCCGGTGATGCGGGGGGAGTTGCGCGTCCGAGGGGCGGACGGGAAGACCCGCTCCGCCGAAGTCGCGGTCAAGGTCTTCCACCAGCCCCGGCAGCATCAGACCTGGGAGGCCCGTCTCCGCCTGGTGCGCGAGGAGGTCGTCGCCGGCCGGGCGATGTCCGCGGCCCTGCCCAAGGGCTGGGCTCCGCGCTTCATCGGGGAGGTCGACGTCGACGGGAATCCGGCCATCGCGATGGAGCTCGTGCGCGGGAAGGAGCCCTCCGAGCTGACTCCGTCGCAGCTGCTCGAACTCCTCACGCCGCGGGCGGTGGAACAGGCGGCGGCCGGCATCGAACTCCTGCGGCGGGCGGGCTGGGGAGGCAAGGATTCTCCACAGGTCATGCTGCTCACCGAGGACCAGGTCCTCAACGGCGTCCAGCGCCGCCGCGGCGACGTCGTGTTCATGGACGCCGGGATGCTCACCCGCGACGCGGATGAGTGGAGGACGCCGAAGCAGAAGGCCGAAGACCTTCTGTTCATGTACATGTACGCGCGGGAGCTCAAGGCCCGGGGGCTCGACAAACCCATCGACGACGTCGCCACTCCCCTCACCCGGCAGGAGACGGAAGCCCTCCTCACGCGCGCCCAGGCCGCCGCCGCGCGCTACGAGCACCCCGACCTCGCGGCGCTCGGGTTCGCGCCGACCCTTCCCGCCCAGGCGCCCGCCTCCCCGATGGACATCCTGGGGACGCTGGACCCCGCGAAGAGCGCTCAGCCGGGCGCCTTCCGGACGCTCGCGGAACGCCTGCTCCCGCTCGTCGCGAAGCCTTCCGGCAACGCGCTCCGAGGGAAGGAGGCGTACGCGCACGGCCGCACCGATGAGATCGTCCATCTCCAGAAGGCCTTCAAGGACGGCCTGCTCGCCGGCGCCCGCGCCCAGCTGAAGCTCCAGGGCCTCAAGGAGTCGGAGGTCGTCTCGCATGGGACGACGCTCAAGGGCTTTCTCGGAATGCTCCTCAGCGGCCGCATCGAGGCGACGAGCTCGTATCGAGGCATGAGCGGCGAGAGCGCTCATGTCTGGGGGGCGTACGGCGCCGAGACGGGCGCGAGCTACGGCGGCACCCGCGGTGTCTCGCAAGGCCAGCCCGGCGTCGTGGTGCTCATCCATAGCGCGAAGGATCCCGTCCGGGTCGTCCACGGCGACACGCTGACACGGGCCCCGACGCCGGCGGAGGACTTCGTCGCCGTCGTCATCAGCGACGGGGAGCGGACCGTCGTCCTCGACCGGGAGGCGGTGCGCGCGCTGGCCGCCTCGGCCGAGGAATGGAAGACGAGTTCCGTGGCCGCCGCGCATAAAGGGAACGCGCGGCCCTTCTTCGAGTGGGAGAAGATGAGGGACCGCCTCGAGCCGGACTACTTCAAGGGACCCTGACTTTCCGTTCTTCATGTCTTGACTTCCCGCCCTCCCGGGGTTACATATAAGGAGGGGGGGAGTCCCAACGAATATCCGAGAGCCGGCGGCCGCCGGGAAGTTCTATCCCGGCGAGCCGGGGCGTTTGTCGGCGGAGATCGACCATCTCCTCGCGCGCGCGCCCGTGCCGGGCGCCGAGGGGGAGGTGGTCGCTCTGCTTTCGCCCCACGCCGGCTACGAGTACTCCGGCGCGGCCGCGGCCAGCGCCTTCAAGGCCGTCGTCGGCGCGTCCTTCGACGTCGTCGCGGTGGTCGGCAGCGCGCACTATGCCTCCGAGGCCGGACTCTTCCTCCCCTCCCCCGCGGCCTTCCGCACACCGCTCGGGACGGTCCCTCCGGCCGAGGACTGCGTCCGACGCCTGAAGGACTCCCGCGCCGCCTCCGTCCGGGACGAGGCGCACGCCGAGGAGCACTCCCTCGAAGTGCAGCTTCCGTTCCTCCAGAAGGCGCTCGGGCGCTTCGAGCTTCTTCCGCTCGTCGCCTCCGCACGGACGCTCGAGGACGCGGAGCGCCATGGGGAGGCCCTCGCGGGCGCCCTCGAAGGGAAGCGGGCGCTGCTCGTCGCTTCCAGCGACCTCTCCCATTACCCCACGCTTGCGACCGCGCGGAAAGTGGACCCGGCCTCGCTGGAGGCCTTCCTCTCCCTCGACCCCGGCTACCTCTGGAGTTCGGAGCGGATGATCATGGAGCGCGCCGAGAACGGCCTGCGCTGCGCCTGGTGCGGGCTCGCCGCCGCCGTTGCCGTTCTCTCCGCGGCTAAGCGGATGGGCGCGTCGCGGGCCTGCGCGACGGCCTGCGCGAACTCGGCGGAGGCGAGCGGCGACGAGCGGCGCACGGTCGGTTACGGCGCCGCCCTGCTCCTGCGGGGGGAGGCGGAGGAGGGCTGGCCGCTGGGCCGCCTCAGCGAGGAGGAGGGCCGCGCGCTCGCCTCGCTCGCGCGGGAGAGCCTCGAGCGGCATCTGCGCGGAGAGCCCCCGCGGGGGGCGGCGCTCCACGAGCGCCCGCGCTTCAACCTCCCCGCCGCGGTCTTCGTGACCTGGGAGCAGGGGCGCGAGCGCCTCCTGCGCGGCTGCATCGGGACGATGGAGCCCCAGGGGACGCTGGCCGACGCCGTGCGCCGCTTCGCCGTGGCCGCGGCCGAGCAGGATCCGCGCTTCCCCGGCGTGCGGGCCGACGAGCTGGGCTCGCTGCGTGCGGAGGTCTCGGTGCTCTCTCCGATGCGGAGCATCCGTCCCGAGGAGGTCCGCCCGGGGCTCGGCGTCGAGGTCTCGCGCGGCGGCCGCGGCGGCGTGTTCCTCCCCCAGGTCTGGGAGAAGCTGCCGGAGCGCGAGGAGTTCATGGGGACGCTCTGTCGGCAGAAGGCGGGCCTTCGCGAGGGGGCCTGGAAGGAGCCGGGCACGGAGCTGCGGGCGTTCAGCGTGCGGCACTTCCGCGAGCCATGAGATGAAGGGATTGAGCCGACCCGCCGAGCTCTGCGAGCCGCTCGAGGACGGCGCGGTGCGCTGTCGCGCGTGCGCGCACGAGTGCCGGATCCCCGAGGGAGGCTCCGGGATCTGCCGCGTGCGCTGCAACCGCGGAGGCCGGCTGTTCGCTCCCTCGGGCTACGTGGCCGGCCTGCAGATCGACCCCATCGAGAAGAAGCCCTTCTTCCATGTCCTGCCCGGGAGCTCCGCGTTCTCCTTCGGGATGCTCGGCTGCAACTTCTCCTGCCGCTTCTGTCAGAACTGGCGCACGAGCCAGGTCCTCAAGGACCCGCTCGCCGGCTCGCCGGTGCTCGAGTGCGAGGCGGGCGACCTGGCCGTGCAGGCGCGCGAGCGCGGCTGCCCGGTCGTCGTCTCGACCTACAACGAGCCGCTCATCAGCGCGGAGTGGGCGGCCGAGGTCTTCCGGCGCGCGAAGGCCGAGGGCCTGCGCTGCGCCTTCGTCTCCAACGGGCACGCGACGCACCCGTCGCTCGAGTATCTGCGGCCCCTCATCGATTTCTACAAAGTGGACCTCAAGTGCTTCGACGAGGACCACTACCGCGAGGTCCTGGGGGGGAAGCTCTCCGCGGTGCTGCGCACCATCGAGGACCTGCTCTCCTTCGGCGTCTGGGTCGAGGTCGTCACGCTGGTGGTCCCCGGCTTCAACGACAGCGACGTCGAGCTGAGGATGATCGCCCGCTTCCTCTCGCGTCTGAGTCGCGACCTCCCCTGGCACGTCACGGCGTTCCACAAGGACTACCGCGAGACGAGAGCGGGGGAGACCTCGGCGAGGACGCTCGTGCGGGCCGCCGAGATCGGCGCCGAGGAGGGGCTGCGATTCGTTTACGCCGGGAACCGGCCCGGGGAGGTCGGCGCCCTCGAGAACACCCTCTGTCCCTCCTGCCGGGCCGTGCTCATCGAGCGCGAAGGCTATCTCGTGCGCGCCAATCGCCTGAAGCACGGCGCCTGCCCCAAGTGCGCCGCCCCCGTCGCCGGCGTCTGGGTCTAAGAGTGTTGTTTTTCCTCATAGCTCCCTCTCCCATCGGGAGAGGGGCAGGGAGAGGGAGAATCGCCGTCACGGCAGATCTCCCCCCGGGACTCCCCCCGAAGGGGGGAGACAGTGTGGAACTGTCACAAGCGTGATCCCCATAGGTCTTGACAAATCAAGATACCGGGGCTAAGTTAGTAGTGGGACAACCCGCACGGCGGGACTCCCAAAAAAGTCTCCGCGCCCGCCTTCGGGCGGCCGGACAGAGAAAATCCCCTTCACAGGGGATTTTCTCATTCCAGCCGGGAATCCTGAGCGGGGATTTCCGGTGCCGTTTATTGGAAGCTCGATGTCGGGAATGACTTCTCGTAAACCCGGTGTTTCCGCCTTGTTTCGGCGGAAACACCCCTGATATTGCGTTCGTGCGGTTCTTCATCTATACTCAGCCCGTACTCCTAATGGGAGGGAGCCGATGAAGAACCTGCCTCTGCATCTCGCCGCTTTCATCCTCGCCGCCGGCGCCGTCACCGCCGGCGCCAAGGCGAACCAGGCCGTGGTCAATCCCGACGGCCCGTCGGAGACGGCTTCCCCGGCAGCCGATTCTTCCTCCGCGTCGGGAGCCGAGGCGCCGCGGCCCAGGCGCCGACCGCGCCACACGAAGCCCCAGATCCCGGGCGAGAGCGCTCCCGCCTCCGACATGTCCCGCACGGTCACGATGCCCGCCGACAGCCCCGCGCCGAAGCCCGCGTCGGAGCCCATGCTCGCGCCCATCTCGACGCCTCCCGGGGGAGAGACCCCGGCTCCGCGCAAGCGGCGCCGCCGCAAGGCCGTCCCGGCCGGGGAGCAGACGCAGATCGGCGAGGCGCCCGCGCCCTCCGCCGAGGGGACTCCTCCGCTGCCGGGGACCGAGCCCGAGGCCGCCGCCGCGTCCCGGGAGACGCCCGAGGCCGCCCGCGAGACCCCGTCGCTCGAGAGCGCCGAGGGGCGGATGGTGAAGGCCTACGTCGAGAACCGGGTCGTCGAGCTCAAGCGCTCGGCCGCCGAGCAGGACGCCTACGGACGGAAGCTCGGGGACGACTGGGCCGCCTTCTGGGCGAAGATGAACAGGGAGCGGCGGCAGTTCGAGCTCAGCATCGCCCGCCAGCGCCTGAACCTCTTCGAGACGCTCGCGACGCTCGAGCCTTCCTCCTACGCGCAGACCCTGGCGAAGTACGAGAGCTATCAGTCCCAGCAGATCTTCGCCTTCGACAAGGCCCAGAAGCAGGCGCTCGAGACCTTCTTCTCCGGGATGCATGCCGACCTGCGGCAGTTCGGCTCGGACCAGCAGAAGCAGCACGAGCTCGCCATCAAGGGACTCAAGAGCTCCTGGGAGACGATGAAGAAGGGCGGTCCGCCTCCGAGCGCCGCCCCCAGGGACGAGCCCCGGTCCGAGAAGAAGACCGAGGTCGGGGAGGAGCGAAAGGAGGAGGCCCTCCCGGATGCTCCCGAACCGAAGAAGAAGAAGGGCTTCTTCTTCGATTAAGGATCAAGCAGGAATTCCCATAGGGAATCCCTGCCGTTCCGGATAAGCAGGTTATCGTGAAACCCGCGCCTTCAGGGCGCGGGTTTCACGCTTTGTAGAGGCGGAGGTAGAACGGGAGCTTGGAGAGTCGGTAGGCGCGGTAGCGTCGGTAGCGTCGGAGGACGTTCTGCTGATGGCGGATGCTCACGAAGACCTTCTCGATGCAGGCCTTCGCGCTCTCGCGGTTGTGCTCCAGCGCGCAGAACTCGGAGACGTCCACCGGCTTGCCGTAGGAGATGAGCACGGTCCGGAAGATCCGGGGAAGGAAGGCGCCCACCGGGAGCATCTCGTCCATGCCGTCCATGCAGATGGGGATGGCCCGGGGGTTCGTCTTGAGCATCACGTAGCCGATGCCGCTTCGCGGGGGGAGGAGGCGGCCGTCGCGCGAGCGCGTCCCCTCCGGGAAGACGGTCATGATGCCGCTGCGCAGGGCGCGCTCCATGCGCTTCATCGCGCCGAAGTCCTTGCGGCCGGCACGCACCGGGATGCATTTCCAGTTGTCGGAGAGCCAGGCGGTGACGGGGTTGCCGAAGAAGTTCTCCTGGGCGGCGGGGTGCCAGGGGAGGAGCTTGGGCTTGATGAGCGATTTGGGGAAGAACGCCGCGAAGCCGATGAGGAAGCCGTCGATCATCGACTGGTGGTTGGAGAGCAGGACCGTGTTGTCCTCCTCCCCGACGTTCTCCACCCCGAAGGCGATGGTCCGGTTGAGGACCTTGAAGACGATCCAGCCGAAGGCCACGGTGATGTTGGTGATGATGTAGCTCGTGAAGGGGAGAAAAAAGATGAAGAAGCGGCTGCGGTGCGGGATGAGGTTGGGATTCACGCCGCAATTATAGATAATCAGGGCACCGGAGGTCCTGATGAAAACCCCCCTGCACGCGCTCGTCCTCTCCCTGCTCCTCGCCGTCCCCTCGGCCGCCGGCGAAGGCCTGCCCTGGCTCCCGGATTGGGACGCCGCGAGCAAGGCCGCCGCCGCGGCGGGGCGGCCGGTCCTCGTCGACTTCCAGGCCGTCTGGTGCTACGCCTGCTACTACATGGACCGCAACGTGTTCGCCAAGCCGGAGTTCGCCGCCGCTTCGAAGGGCTTCGTCCTCCTGCGCGTGGACGCGGACACCGCCGAGGGCCGCGCGCTCAAGGAGCGCTTCGGCGTGCGCTTCCTCCCGACCGTCGTGGTCGCCGACGCGAAGGGCCGGGAGCTCGGGCGCATCGTCGGCGAGGAGGAGGCTCCGGCCTTCCTCTCCCGCCTCTCGCGCATCGCGGGCGGGGCTCCCGCCGAGGACCTCTCGCGCCTGACGGCCTACGTGGACGCCGGCGAGGCGGAGAAGGCGCGCGGCGAGCGCGACCGCCTGCTCAAGACCGCGGCGGCCAGGGACCCCGTCTTCCAGCGCTTCTCCCTGCGCACGGACCTGACCCTCGCCAAGGAGGCGAAGAAGCCGGAGGAGGCCGCGAAGGCCTTCGACGGGCTCCTCGCGGTCGAGGACGACTGCCGCCTGGCTTCGGACGCCGAGGAGGCGTTCGACGCGACCGAGGGGCTCGACGCGGCGAAGCGCCGGCCCTTGCTCGAGAAGGCCGTCGCCCGGCTCGCCGCGATCGCCGAGCGCCGAGTCTTCGTCGAACGCGCGCGCCGCTGCGCCGGTCTGCGCAGCATGGTCTACATGATGAGCGCGCTCCAGGAGGAGCTCGGCGGCAAGGAGAAGGGCGCCGCGGTGTTCGTGCGGGCCGCGGGGCTCCTGCGCGCCGACGCCGATAAGGCGGGCTACGGCTCCGACCGCAACCTCGAGGACAACCTGCGCTTCTTCCTCGAGAACGCGAAGCGCGACGCCGAGCTCGACGACCTCTACCCCCGCCTCATCGCCGCCTACCCCTCCGATTACGTCTATCCCTTCCGCTACGGGAAGAACCTCCTCGGGCGCAAGGAGTACGCGCGCGCCCTGCCTTTCGCCGAGAAGGGCTACGCGCTGAGCTACGGAGCCAACCGCATCCCGGCCGCGGAATCGAAGGCGCGGGTCCTCGCCGGCCTGGGACGCAAGACCGAGGCCCTCGCTCTCCTCGAGTCCGAGCTCAAGGTCGTCCGCGCCCGCTTCCCGTCCAAGGCCGCCGACTTCGAGAAGGTCCTCAAGGAGCTGCGCTGACGGCCGTCCCAAATGGGGTAGAATGAGTCTATGAGCACGAACGAGAAGCTCCAGGTCAGCGTCGTCATCCCCGCCTACAACGAGGAGACCGGCATCGCCGGGGTCGTCGAGGGCCTGCGCGCGGCGCTCGAGGGTGCCGGGCTGCGCCGGGACTCCGATTTCGAACTTCTCGTCGTCGACGACGGCTCCACCGACGGGACCGCGGCGGCCGCCGAGGGCGCCGGCGCGCGGGTGCTGCGCCATCCCCTCAACCGCGGCTACGGCCGCTCGCTGCTCACCGGCTTCGCCGCCGCCCGCTTCCCCTGGGCGCTGATGATCGACGCCGACGGCTCCTATCCGCCCGCGGACGCCGCCCGACTTCTGGCGGCCGCCCCCGGCTTCGACATGGTGATCGGGGCCCGGCAGGGCTCGCTCTTCTGGGGGAGCCCGCTGCGCGCGTTCATGCGCTGGGTGTACCTGCGCCTGGCCTCCTTCGTCGCCGGCGAGAGCGTCCCCGACGCGAACAGCGGCCTGCGCCTCATCCGGCGCGAGGCGCTCGACCGTTCGATGCCGGTCCTCTGCTACGGCTACTCGCTCTCCACGACGATGACCCTCTCGTTCCTGCAGGGCGGGCGCTTCGTCCGCTTCGTGCCCGTCGACTACGTCGCGCGCAAGGGCCGCTCCAAGGTCCGGGGGCTGCGCGACATCCCGCGCACGCTGCAGATCATGACCCAGGTCATCCTCTATTACAACCCGCTCAAGTTCGCCGTCTTCCTCTGCGTCGTCCCGGGACTCTTCGGCCTCTTCTTCCTCCTCCGGTTTCTCATGTTCCCGAACCTCGCGGACCTTGCGCTCCTGATGTTCTGCGCCTTCGCGAAGCTCGGCGTGTTCCTCTGCGGCTGCATCCTCGATTCGCTGCGCTTCGGGCGCACCCGGCCCAGCCTGCTGCCGTGAGGGCCGCGCCGCCCCGCCCTCCGGCATGGCGCTGAAGATCCTCTTCCAGGAGCCCCTCGTCCCCCGTGCGGTCAGCTACGGCCGCTTCGCGGCGGGAGCCGGCAACAACACCTTCCCCGTGGGCCTCGCGTCCATCTGCTCCTACATCGCCCCTCGGGGCTGGGACCCCCGCTACCTCGAGCCGAGCATCGAGGGGCTCGACGCGGAGGGCTATGCGGCCTTCCTGCGCGAGGGCGCCTACGACCTCGTCGGGGTCGGCTCGACGACGAACCAGATCGACTACGCGTTCGACACCTTCCGTGCGGTCAAGCGCGTCTCGCCGAAGGCCGTCACCGTGCTCGGGGGCATCCACGGCACGCTGCTGCCGCGCGAGACCCTCGCGGCCTGCCCGGAGATCGACTTCCTCGTCGCCGGGGAGGGGGAGAAGCCCTTCCTCCGGCTGCTCGAAGCGCTCGAGGCGGGCGCCCCTGCGCCGGGCCAGAGCGGCGCAGGGACGGCGCGAGAGGAGAACGTCCTGCGCGCCGACCCCTCCCGTTTCCCGGGGATCCCCGGCTTGGGCTGGCGCGAGGGCGGGGAGATCCGATTCAATCCGCCGGCGCCCGACGACATGCTCAAGGCCGAGGACATCCCCCTTCCCGCCTACGAGCGCTTTCCGATGGACAAGTACGTCGCCCAGATCACCTTCGCCAAGACCTTCCCATCCTACTCGGTGCTCGCGACGCGGGGCTGCCCCTACCGCTGCGCCTTCTGCAACGCCTGCGACGTCATGGGGCGCAAGGTGCGCTTCAAGCCGGTGTCGCGCATCCTCTCGGAGATCCGCATCCTCAAAGAGCGCTACGGCGCCCGCGGTCTGATGTTCATGGACTCCACCTTCACCATCAACAAGCGCTGGCTCCTGGACTTCTGCGCCGAGTACCGGCGCTCCGGTCTCGACCTGCCCTGGGCCTGCAACAGCCGCGCCGACACCGTCGACCGCGAGACGATGCGCGCGATGAAGGACGCCGGCTGCTGGGAGATCGTCTTCGGCATCGAGTCGGCCAACCAGAAGTCCCTCGACCTCATCCGCAAGGGGACGACGGTGGAGCAGAACGCGGAGGCCGTCGCGGGGGCGCTCGCGCTCGGACTCTACGTCTACACCTGCTACATCCTCTGCCTGCCCGGCGAGACCGAGGAGGACGCGCTGAACACCGTCCGCTTCGCGCGTGCGCAGGGGAATCAGATGGCGCTCTTCTACCTCCCCGTCCCCTTCCCGAAGACCGAGCTCTGGGAGCTCTGCCGCGCGGACGGGGGCCTGCGCGCCGACGCCCGCTGGGCCGACTACAACGCCTGGGACTACGCCCGCCCGGTCTATGTGAACCCGCGCATCGGCCGCGAGCGGATGCGCGCGGTCTATCGCCGCGCCTACCTCGATTTCTATTCGAACCCCGTCGTCCTCGCGCGCAACCTCAAGGAGCTCGTCCTGCTGCGCCAGCATCCGCGGAAGTTCTGGCTCGGTCTCCGAGGCTTCATGGGCATGCTGCGGGGAGGCGACGGGGAGCTCTGCGGAGGCTCCGATGCGTGAGAAGCCCTTCCGGGTCCTGCTCGCCGTGCTCGACGCCGCGCTCCTGCTCGCCCTCCTGCGCGGCCCCCGCTTCTTCCCCGACTCGGCCTCCTATCTCGACGGCTCGCTCCTCCGCCCTCCGGCGTATCCGCTCCTGCTCGGACTTCTGCGGACCCTCTCGCATGCGCACGGGCTGCAGGCGCTCTGCCTTCTCCAGACCGCCGCCGTGCTCGCCGCCTGCGCGTGGCTCACCCTCGAGCTGCGCCGCCGCCTGAGCCTCGGGGCGCCCTCGAGCCTCGTCCTCCATCTCGTCCTCGCGAGCCCCCTGCTGCCGCTTCCGGTTCTGACGGGGAGCGTCGGGTGCGCGGTGCTCACGGAGGCCTTCTCCTACGCGGGCGTCCTCTGCGTCGCCGCGCTGCTGCTGCGCGCGCTGGCGGGCGGCTCGGCGCGCGACGAGCGCGGCTTCATCGCGCTCGCCGCCTTCCTGCCCCTGCTGCGCCCGCAGTTCCTCTTCCTCGTCCCCGTGGTCGCGGCCTACGTCCTCCTCTCCCTGCGCGGCGCCGACGCGCGCCGCCGGGTCGTCCTCCCGCTCTTCGCGCTGGCCCTCTTTCTCGCCGGCGACCTCAGCGGACGCCTCTACCACGCCGCGCGCCACCGCGTGAGCGCCGCGCCGAGCCTCCTGGGCGCCTACCTCGTGACCGACTCTCTCTACATGGACGAGGGCGCCCCGCCCGCGGCGGCCCTTCCGGCCCAGGCGGAGGTCCTCGTCCGGGAGGCGCGCGAGCAGGTGGCCGCCCGCCGGCTCGGAGCGAGCGTTCGCGGGGCCGCCAACGCCTCGCTCGCCTCCTACTTCGAGCAGAACTACAACCTCATCTACTGGGGAGTCGTCATGCCTCTCTTCCAGCGGCCCTTCGCCCATCTGCCCGAGAACGAGCGCCTCGTCGAGGCCGACCGCCTGCTCGGCGAGACCGGCCGGGGCCTGCTCCGCGCGGGCTGGCTCCGCCAGCTGCGACTGAGCGCGGCCGCCGTCGGAGCGCGCCTGCCGGTCTACGCCGCGCTGCTCCTCCTCGCGGTCCTCGTCCTTGCGGGTCGCCGCGCACTCGAAGGGGACGCGCTCTGCGCCTGGATCGCGCTCGTGACCCTTGCCAACCTCTGCAACCATCTCCTCGTCGGGGGGCTCCAGCCGGTCCTGCACCGCTACGTCTTCCACACCGAGATCCTGCAGTGGACGGCGCTCGCCCTGCTCCTGCGCGACGCCTTCGGCCGCGCGCGCGCCGGGAGCGAGTCGCGATGAACGCGGGACAGGAGCTGCACCCGGGCTGGGTCGAGCAGTGGTCGCGCTTCAAGGACGACTCGCTCTTCCTGTTCAAGGAGTGGCTCTTCCCCAACACGCTCGAGGACCTGCGCGGGAAGCGGGTGCTCGACGCGGGCGCGGGGCACGGGCACCACATGCGGATGACCGCCCCGTACGCGCGCGAGGTCGTGGGCGTCGACCTCAACACCCCCGAGATCGCGCGCTCCGAGACCGCCGACCTGCCCAACTGCCGGGTCGTGCAGGGGGACCTGGCGCGCGTCTCCTTCCCGGAGCCCTTCGACGTCGTCTACTGCATCGGGGTCATCCACCACACCGACGACCCGGACCGCACTTTCGCCAACCTCAAGACCCTGACGAAGGCCGGCGGCCGGCTCATCGTCTGGTGCTACTCGCGCGAGGGCAACTGGCTCAACCGGGTCCCGCTCGAGACGCTCAAGCGCTGGGTGCTGCTGCGGCTGCCGGCCGGCGTGCTCGTCGCGCTGGCCTGGGTCCTGACCCTGCTGCTCTATCCCGTCGTATGGACCGTCTATCTGCTTCCGCTGCGCTTTCTGCCCTACTACGAATACTTCGGGAACTTCCGCATCCTGCCCCTGCGCAAGAACGTGCAGAACGCCTTCGACAAGCTCATCGCCCCCCAGACCTTCTTCATCCCCCGGGAGCAGGTCGAGCGCTGGTTCTCGTCCGGGGAGTTCGCGGACGTGCACGTCTCCCCCTACAAAGGGGTCAGCTGGCGCTGTTCCGGCACGAAGAAGTAATCAGACGGCGAAGGAGGCGAGGACCGCCTCGAAGTCGGCGCCCGGCGGGCAGTCGAGGCGCAGGCGCCGTCCGTCCGGGTGGGAGAACTCCAGCTTGAAGGCGTGCAGCATGAGGCGCGGCGCGCCGCCCACCGGCCGCTCCTTCCCGTAGAGCGGGTCCCCGAGCAGGGGGTGCCCGAGGTGGAAGAGGTGGGCGCGGATCTGATGGCGCCTTCCGGTATGCGGCTCCACCTCGAGCAGGGTCGCGCCGCGCAGCCTCTTCACCACGCGGAAGACCGTGTGCGCGGCCTTCCCCGCGGGGGAGACGCCGATGCGGCCGGAGCCGAACTCCTTGAGCGGCTCCCGGATCTCGCCGTCCGCGGCGACCCCCCCGAGAGCGAGGGCGCGGTAGAGCTTGCGGACCTCGCGCCGTGCGAACTGCCCGCAGAGCTCCCGGTGGGCCTCGGCGTCCTTGGCGAAGAGGACGAG
Organism: Elusimicrobiota bacterium; assembly: GCA_041660925.1. Taxonomy (NCBI): domain Bacteria; kingdom Pseudomonadati; phylum Elusimicrobiota; species Elusimicrobiota bacterium. The sequence goes on along the minus strand of JBAZVI010000001.1, from coordinate 358,123 downwards.
ACCGCTCGACTCCCGGTCGATGCGGTGCACGACGAAGACCTTCGCGCCGGCGTGCGCCTGCGCGAGCGCGCAGAGCGGCTCCCCGACCTCTCCGCGGCCGGGCACGACGACGGTCCCCGCCGGCTTGTCGACGGCGAGGAGGCGGGCGTCCTCGAAGAGGATGCCCAGGCTCAAGGGCCGGTCACCGGTTCCGTGGGCATGAAGGACGCGTCGCGCAGGGCGATCTGCCCCTGGCGGGCCAGGTCCATCGCGCGGCCGAGGAGGCGGGCGGCCTCCTGCGGAGCGTGGAAGCCCGAGGAGTTCTCGGCGGAGACGAAGTCCACGAGGAAACCGGCCTTGCGCTGGAGGTCGAGCGCGGCGCGCATCCCGGGGTCCTTGCGGCCCTGCGCCTTCGCCTTCTTCAGGTCGCCGATGAGGGCGACGACGGCGTCGAGGGCCTCCGAGCGCAGACCCTCGTTCTTGACCTGGATGGCGTCCACGCGGGCCTTGAGCTCCGCTTCGGAGAACTTGTGGCAGGTCTGGCAGGCGCGGTTGATGTTGAGCAGAGGACTCTGCACATGGTGGTCGCTGACCTTCATCGCGCCCTCGCGCTTGTAGGGCATGTGGCAGTCGGCGCAGGCCACGCCGGCGCGGGCGTGGACGCCCTGGCTCCACAGCTCGAACTCGGGGTGGCGCGCCTTGAGGGCGTTGGCGCCGGTGTCGGCGTGCACCCAGTCTTTCGCCCGGTCGGCGTCGAGGTGGGCGAGCGCGTCCTCCGCGCTCAGGCCCTTCGACCACGGGTAGGCCAGGCGCTTCTCCGGGCCGTGGAAGTAATAGTTGACGTGGCACTGGCCGCAGACGAAGGTCCGCATCTCCTGGCGGGTCGCCATCGTGTTGGGGTCGTAGCCCTTCACTCCGAGGGAGGCCTTGTAGGCCTTGAGCCCCTCGAGGAAGGCCGGGCGCGTGACGCGCAGGGCCATGGTCTTCGGGTCATGGCAGTCGATGCAGGCGATGGGATGCTGCACGAGCGCGCGCGCCTCGGCGTAGTGCTTCCCGTCGAGCCGCTCGAAGCCCTTGCGGAGGTCGCCGTTCCCGAGCTTGCGGAAGGGGACGACGATGGAGGCGTGGCAGTTGATGCAGTGTGCCGGCGGATCCGCTTTCTGCCGCCCCGTGTACATCTGGTCCTCGAGCATGTACGCATGGCCGCGGCGCTCGCGGAAGTCCTTCGCGAAGGAGTAGCCGGCCCAGAGCGTCTTGAGCCGGATATCCGCCTCGATCTTGGAGCGGGAGACGGCCTTGCGGGGGTCCTCGGAGGTCGGGGCGTGCGGGATCGCCTCGCTGCCGCCGAAGCGGGTGGAGCGCATCTGCGAAGTCCGCAGGTAGCCGTCGTACTGGAAGGGGAAGTCCTTGCCCCAGATGGACGGATCCTGCGTCTGCTCATCGAGCTCGACGACCCGGAAGAAGGGGTTGCGCGCCTCCTGCTTGCGCTCGAAGATGTTGACGAGCAGGGCGGTCACGGCGGCGGCGCCGGCGGCGGCGGCGACGGCGACCCACAGGGCGGCCTTCACGCGGTCCTTGATCCTGTTGAAGTCCATCAGTGTCCCACCTCGGAGTGGCAGCGCAGGCAGTCGAGCTGCTGCGCTTCGGGATAGCGGCCGTCGACGGCGTGGACGACGTCCTCGTGGCAGCGTCGACAGTTGGCCTGGGCGATGGCGCGGTTGCGGCCCTTGATCCGGATGTTGTCCGGGTACGCGCCGGTGGTGAAGTAGAAGGAGTGCCAGAAGCCGTTGAGGCCCTTGGTCTCGTATTTGCCGACGAGATCGTGCGGGGTGTGACAGTCGTTGCAGACGGCGGCCGCGCGGTGGGTGGACTTCACCCAGCCGTCGAACTCCTTGTTCATGATGTGGCAGTTGGCGCAGACCTTCGGATCGTTGGAGATGTAGGAATAGCCCTTCGCGTAGACGAAGGTATAGGTCCCGACGCCGAGTCCTATGCCGAGCGCCGCCGCCAGGATGCCGTAGGCCGTCTTTTCGGAGATCATCTCGCCTCGCGATTCTACTTTATAAGTCCGCATCGGGCTTTCCCTTGACCTGAGTCAAGGCCGCGCCGGAGGCGCGGCCTCCGCACCCCGCGCTCGGAGTGAGGGGGGCTGAATCCTTTTCAGCCCCCCGGCATCTAACAGGAGGAGGACGAAATGAACCTGAAGAACGCCGCCGTCGGAGTCGTCGTGGGAGCCCTCGGAGGCTTCCTCTGGCAGCGCCTCGTCGGCTGCCGGACGGGGGCCTGCCCGTTGACGGCGAACCCCTGGCTCAGTACCTTGTATGGGGCCCTGCTGGGGCTGATGGTCTCGACGTCCCGTTAGGAGGGAGCATGCATCCTTTCCCGCATCACTACGAAGCCGACCTGGAGTGGAAGGGCGAGCGCACGGGCGTCCTGAGCGCGCCGCCGCGTCCGGACATCCTGGGCGGACCGCCGCCGCAGTTCGACGGGAGCGACCGTGTCTGGAGCCCCGAGCACCTGCTCCTGAACGCGCTCAATCTCTGCCAGATGAACACTTTCTTCGCCCTCGCCTCCAAGGCCGGGCTGACGGTCGAGACCTACCGCAGCAAGGTCTCGGGCACGCTCGAAAAGGGGGCCGAGGGCATCGGCTTCACCGCGTTCGCGCTCCGGGTCGCGGTGCGGGTGGCGGACGCGGATAAGGAGAAGGCGGAACAACTCCTCCATACGGCGAAGAAGTACTGTCTCGTCTCCAACGCGCTGAAGCTCAAGGCGACGCTCGAGACGGCGGTCAACGCCTAATGCCGCTCATCGCCCTGATAGCGCTGTTCGTCTCCCTCCCGCTCTCCGCACAGCCCCTCGACCTCGAGACGGGCGTGCGCGCCGCGCTCGAGCGCAGCCCCGAGCTGCGCGGGGCCCGGGCCCAGGGCGCCGGAGCCCGGGCGGGGATGCTCGAGGCCTCCCTGCTCCGCCTCCCGCGGCTCTCCGCGCGCGGATCCTGGACGCGCAGCGACGACCCGCTCTTCGCATTCGGCGCCCTGCTCCAGCAGCGCTCGGTGACCTCTCCGGACTTCGATCCGGCGCGGGTGAACCGTCCCGGCTACCGGACCGACATCCTCGGGTCCCTCGAAGCGGGGATGCCGCTCTTCACCGGCTTCGAGCTGAGCGACGCGCGCCGGCTCGGCGAGCTCGGAGTGCGGCAGGCCGAGGCGGGGGGGGACGGGCTCGCGCAGAAGCTGCGCTACGACGCGGCCGAGGCCTGGCTCAAGGTCCTTCTCGAGCGCCGGACGCTCGAGGCCGTGCGCTCGCACGCGGAGTCGGCGGCCAAGGAACTGGAGAACGCCGATCGTCTTCGCCAGAAGGGGCTCGTGCTCGGCGCCGACTACTACGCCGCCGCGGGCGTCCTTGAAGGTCTGCGCGCCTGGGTGACGCGGCTGGAGGCCGAGCTCGAGGGCGCCCGCGCGCGCCTGCGGACCCTCACGGGCCTCTCCGAGGACCCGCCGGCATCCGCCCGCCTGAGCGAGGCCGCCTATCCCCTTCCGGCCGCCGAGGAGCTGGCCGCTTCCGCCGTGGAACGGCGCGGCGACCTCAAGGCCGCGGCGCTGCAGGAGCGCTCCGCCGAGGTCGGCCGGCGCATGGCCGACTTCTCGACGCTGCCGCGCGTGGACGCCTTCGCCGCGCTGCAGCTCCATTCAAAGGACCTCGCCGCCGCGCCCTCCGACCGCATGGTCGGCGTGCGCATGAACGTGCCCTTCGGCGACGCCTCCTGGCTGGCGCGCCGAGAAGGCGCCCGCGCGCGTCTCGACGAGACCCGCGCCCGCCGCGAGGCTCTCGTCGACGCGGCCCGCCTCGAGGCCCTGCAGGCGCACGCCGCGTACGCGGGGGTCGTCGGAAGCCTTCCCCGGGTGCGCGACATGCTGGAGCGCTCCCGCAAGTCCCTCGAGCTCTTCCGTCCGCTCTATCGCGAAGGGCGGCAGAGCGTGCTCGAGGCCCTGCGCGCCGAGGAGGCGACGGCCCGCGCCGAGGCCGCCCTCGCCGAGACGCTCTACGGCCTGCACGCGGGCTGGGCGGGTGTCCGGCTCGCGGCCGGGACCTTCGACGAGGACGCCGTCCGGACCATCGCCGCCCGTCTCCAGGAGAAGCCATGACGCAGAACGCCCCTTCTCATCACGGCCTCGCGGGGAAGGTCGCCGAGACCTTCATCCGCTCCAAGCTCACCGTCCTCGTCGTCCTGGCGTCCCTCATGCTCGGGGTCTTCGCGACCCTCAAGCTTCCGCGCGAGGAGGAGCCGCAGATCAACGTCCCGATGTTCGACCTCTATGTCCCGTTCCCCGGCGCGAGCGCCCGGGAGGTCGAGCAGCGCGTGGTCAGCGTCGGCGAGCGCAAGCTCTGGGAGATCCCCGGAGTCGAGTACATCTACTCGATCTCGGAGCCGGGCTTCGGCTTCTTCATCGTCCGCTTCAGAGTCGGCACCGACCCTGAGCAGGCGATGACGCTTCTGCATTCGAAGGCCTCGGCCAACCTCGACCTCATGGCGTCCGGGGCGGGGCATCCGCTCATCAAGCCGCGCTCCATCGACGATGTGCCCATCCTCGCGCTGACCCTCTGGAGCGGTAAGCCCGGCGTCGACGCGTACGCCCTGCGCCGCGCCGCCGCCGCTCTGCGCGAGGAGATCTCCGGCGTGGAGGACGTCTCGGAGATCGAGATCATCGGAGGCCATCGCCGGACGCTCCTCGTGCACTTCGACCCTGCGAAGCTCTCCGCCCGTCGCCTGGGGCCGCTGGACATCGCCGGCATCCTCCAGAGCTCCAATCGCAAGCTTCCGGCCGGGCATTACAGCCGTGACGGCGGGGCGGTCCAGGTCGAGACGGACGCCTTCATCCGCTCCGCCGACGACCTCCGCCGCACCGTCGTGGGCGTCAGCAACGGCAGCCCCGTGACGCTCGCCGACGTCGCGACCGTCACCGACGGCCCCGACGACGCCGAGCGCGAGGTCTTCCTCTGGCCCAAGCGCGATGCGGTCCCCGCGGCGGGCCCTAGCGCCGCGGGGACGGCGCGAGAGGAGGCCCCTTCCGCTTCCCGGAGCGCGGAAGGGGCGATGCGAGCGGAGAACGACATGCGCATCGACGGCCCGCGCGCCGCGGTCACGCTCGCGGTCTCGAAGCGGCGCGGCGCGAACGCCACCGCCGTCTCCCGCGAAGTCCTCGCGCGCGTCGAGAGCGCCCGCGGGCGCCTCCTGCCCGAGGGCGTGGAGACGACCGTCGTGCGCGACTACGGGCGCACCGCGAAGGCGAAGTCCGACGAACTGCTCTGGCACATGCTGCTGGCGACGCTCTCGGTGACCGCCCTCATCGCCCTGACGCTCGGTCTGCGCGAAGCGGCCGTGGTCCTCGTGGCCATCCCGGTCACCCTGTCGCTGACCCTGCTCATCTACTTCCTCTTCGGCTACACCCTCAATCGCATCACGCTCTTCGCGCTCATCTTCTCCATCGGCATCCTCGTCGACGACGCCATCGTGGTCGTCGAGAACATCCACCGCCACTACATGCTGCGCGACGGCCGCGACCTCTGGCGACTTTCCGTGGACGCGGTGAGCGAGGTCGGCAACCCGACGATCCTCGCGACCTGGGCCGTCATCGCCGCCATCCTGCCCATGGCCTTCGTGCGCGGGCTCATGGGACCCTACATGCGTCCCATCCCGGTCGGCGCCTCTTTCGCGATGCTCTTCTCGCTGGCCATCGCCTTCATCATCAGCCCCTGGGCCTTCGCCCACCTGCTCGAGCGCTGGAAGCCCGCCGACGGCGGCGGGCACGGCGTCCCTTCGGCGGGCCAGAGCGCCGAAGGGACGGCGCGAGAGGAGAAGGGCCGGCGCGCCGAAGAATCCTCGCTCGACCGGCTCTATCGCCGGTTCATGGGCAGACTCCTCGACGATTCCAAGGCCAGGAACCTCTATCTGGCTTCGATGGCCGCACTCCTGCTGGGCGCCGTCTCGCTGGTGGGCTTCAAGCTCGTGACGGTCAAGATGCTCCCGTTCGACAACAAGGACGAGTTCGAGGTCCTCGTGAACATGCCGGAGGGCTCGGCGCTCGAGCGCACCCGCGCGGCCGTCTCCGAGATGTCCGCGCGCCTGCGCGAGGTCCCCGAGGTCGAGGTCGTCAGCGGCTACGTCGGCGCCGCCGCTCCCTACAACTTCAACGGCCTGGTGCGGCACTACTATCTTCGGAACCGGCCGCACCAAGGGGGACTGCTGGTCAACCTCAAGGACCGCCATGAGCGCCGGCGCCAGAGCCACGCGATCGCGAGCGGCGTGCGCGCGGCCGTCCAGGAGATCGGACGCCGCTACGGCGCGCGCGTCCAGGTCGCCGAGGTCCCGCCGGGGCCGCCGGTGCTCGCGACGCTCGTCCTCGAGCTCTACGGGCCCGACGACGCGAAGCGCGACGCGCTCGCGCGCAAGGTCAAGGCCCTGCTCGAGCGCACCGAGGGCATCGTGGACGTGGACACCTATGTCCCCGACGCGCAGCCCCTCGACCGACTCGTCGTCGACCGGCCGAGGGCCACGCTCAACGCCATCCCCTCCGAGCGCATCGCCCAGACGGTCGCCCTCGCGCTCGACGGGCAGGATGTGGACCTCGCGCACATGGACGGTGAGAACGAGCCCGTGGACATACGCCTGCGCCTCGCGCCCGCCGACCGCCGGGGGCTCGACGCGGTCCGGCGCATCACCCTGCTCTCCCGCGTCGGCACCCCCATCCCGGTCGGCGAGCTCACGCGCGTCGAGCGCCGCGAGCAGGACCCGCCCATCCACCGCAAGAACCTGCGCAAGGTGAGCTACGTCGTCGCCGACGTCTCCGGCCGCCAGGAGAGCCCGGTCTACGGCATCCTGGCGCTGCGGCCGGAGCTCCGCAAGCTCCTCGACGCCGAGGGGGTCGGGGCGAAGGAGTACTTCACGACGCAGCCCAAGAGCGCGCTCGAGACCGCGGTGAAGTGGGACGGGGAGTGGCAGATCACCTACGAGGTCTTCCGCGACATGGGCATCGCCTTCGCTCTGGTGCTCGTGCTCATCTACATCCTCGTCGTGGGCTGGTTCAAGTCCTTCACGGTGCCGCTGGTCATCATGGTGCCCATCCCGCTGACGCTGGTGGGCATCCTGCCCGCGCACTGGGCGCTGGGGGCCTTCTTCACCGCCACCTCGATGATCGGCTTCATCGCCGGCGCCGGCATCGTCGTGCGCAACTCGATCATCCTGGTGGACTTCATCCAGCTGCGCCTCCGGGAAGGGATGAGCCTGCGCGACGCCGTCATCGACGCCGGGGCCGTGCGCTTCCGGCCCATGCTCTTGACGGCGGCCGCCGTCGTCGTCGGCGCGGGGGTCATCCTCTTCGACCCCATCTTCCAGGGGCTCGCGGTCGCGCTCATGGCCGGCGAAGTGGCCTCGACGCTGCTCTCGCGCATGGCCGTTCCCATCCTGTACTACCTGCTCGCCCGTTCGGAGGGATCACGATGAAAAAGGAATGTCTCATCCGCGCCTTCGCCGGCATGATGATCCTCGGCAGTCTCGCGCTCGCGCAGGTCTACGGCCGCGGGTGGCTGCTCCTCACGGCCTTCGTGGGCTTGAATCTGCTCCAGTCGGCCTTCACGCGCTGGTGCCTGCTCGAGGACATCCTCGGACGGCTCGGCTTCGAGGGGCACTGCTCGGACCGGGGATGAAGAAGCGCCGCAAGACGCTCTGCGTCCTCGCCGAAGAGAAAGGGGGGAAGAAGCTCCGGCGCTATGTCCGCGGCGCGCGCTTCATCTGCAGGCGCTGCGGCCGCGCCGCGGCCGACGAAGACCGTCTCTGCCGTCCGACGGACCTCTGATTCAGCGGGAGTCCCGCAGCAGCCGGGGCGCGTCGCCCTTCACTCCCGCGGCATCTCCCGGCTCTTCTTCGGCCGGAGCGCTCGCGGGCTGGGCGGCGCTCGGGGCAGCGGGCGCCTTCTTCCCCGCGGGCTTGCGCGGCTTCTTCTTGAGCGGCGGAAAGCCCTTCTTCATGGACTCCTGGACGGCTTCGGCCACCCCGTCTCCCATGCGGAAGGGTCGCTCGACGACGCGCGAGGGGTCCGACTTCCTCCAGCAGCGCCGAACGCCCATGACGGGGTTCCCGAGCGACTGGACGATCTGCTCCTTCATGTCGCCCTGCGCGGCCGTCGGATGGACGACGCCCTTCTCGCAGACCCACTCGTCCTCGGGCTCCTGGACCGCGACGGGCGTCCCCGTCCCCTGGGCGGGCGGCGTCGTCTTCTTCCATTCGTAGGGGGTGAGCTTGCCCCGCGTCCCGTCGTCCTTGGCGGCCGCATCCTGTGCGCGGGCCGGCGCGAGCGCGGCGGCGACGAGCATGGCCGTCAGGAAAAGTGAGCTCTGCATGGGGCCTCCGGCGTCGCCACCCATGATACCAAAGCGGGCAAGGGAGGACGCTCTTGCGCTCCGTCGATTGCTACAATGAATCCCGCATGACCGACCGTCCTTCCCGGGAGCTCCAGACGCTGCGGCGCGGCATCGACGCTCTCGACCGGCGCATCGCGCCGCTCCTGGCGCGCCGCTTCGCGCTCGCCGTCCGGACGGCGGCCTTCAAGCGCGCCCTCCGCGACGCCGCGCGCGAGCGCGCCGTGCTGCGCGGCGTCCTGAGTTCCTCCCGCGCGCGGGGCGCGAGCGCTCGCGCCCTCGCCGCCGTCTATCGCGAGCTCTTCCGCCGGTCCCTGCTCCTCCAGCGCTCCGCGCGGAGGGAGCGGTGCTGATCCGCGCGGGCAGGGCTTCCCGGGCCGCCGTCGAGGCGGCCGTGCGCCGTCTCTACCCCGGCTCCGAGCTCGCGCGCGTCCCGGAAGGGCTGCGTGTGCGCGTCCTGCGCGGAGCGCCCGCCGCCCAGCGCTCGCGCCTCGAGGCGCTCCCCGGCGTCGAGGGCGTCGAGCTGAGCTCCGAGGAGGCCTGTCCGCTCGCCTGCGCGCGGGGGAACCTGCGCGAGGGCCTTGCTCCGCGGGGCGGCTTCACGGTGATCGCCGGACCCTGCGCGGTCGAGGACGAGGAGTCCTTCGTCCGGACGGCCCGCGCCCTCAAGCGCCTGGGCGCGAGCATGCTGCGCGGAGCCCTGTTCAAGCCGCGCACCTATCCCTACACTTTCGAAGGCATCGGTCTGCGGGGGCTGCGCGCGCTCGAGAAAGCGAAGCGCGCGAGCGGCCTGCCGGTGCTCACCGAGATCACCGACCCGCGCCAGATCGGCGCGGTGCTCCGGGTCTCCGACGCGCTGCAGTGCGGCGCCCGCAACATGCGCAACTACGAGCTGCTCAAGGAACTCGGCCGCAGCGGGACGACCGTCCTCCTCAAGCGCGCGCCCGACGCCTCCGTTCGGGAATGGCTGCTCTCCGCCGAGTACCTGCTCTCCGCCGGCGACTGCCGGGTCCTGCTCTGCGAGCGCGGGAACTCCTTCGGGCGCGGCGCCGGGGCGGGGCTCGACCTGAAGAAGGCCCTGAGCGCGCTGCGCGAGTCGCGTCTGCCGGTGCTGGCCGACCCCAGCCACGCCCTCGGCGAGCGAGGCCTCGTTCCGCGGGCGGCGCTCGCGGCCGCCGCGGCCGGGCTCGACGGCCTCATGGTCGAAGTCCATCCTCGGCCCGAGCACGCGCTCGTCGACGGCCGTCAGACCCTCGGGCTCTCCGAGTTCGGCGCGCTCATGCGCCGGCTCCGCGCACTCCTCGCGTCGGGCTTCAGCGACGCGAGGACGGCGCGAAAGGAGAACGACCAGCGCGCCGGAAACCATGCCTCCCGGCGCTCCTGAACCTGCCCATCCGCTCCTCCTCGGCCTCGTCGGCCGCCCGGTCGCCCATTCCCTCTCTCCCCGCGTCATCGCCGAGCTCGCGCGCCGTTCCAAGGTCTCCGCGCGCTACGAGCTCGTCGACTCCGACGCCGTGGGGCTGCCCGGCTTCCTGAAGCGCGTCCGCTCCGAGGGCTGGGGCGGCTTCAACGTGACCTATCCGCTCAAGGAGGCCGTCGCGGGGCAGCTCGACGCCTTCGACGAGAACGCCGCCGCGCTCCTCGCCGTCAACGTCGTCCGCCGCGAGGGCTCTCTCTGGAAGGGCTACAACACGGACATGGACGGCTTCCGCCTGGCGCTGGCCTCCGTCGGCACGGACCTCAAAGGCCGGCGCGTGGTCGTCTGGGGCTCGGGCGGCGCCGCGCGCGCCGCCGTCCTCGCGTCGGCCCGCGCGGGCGCGCAATGGGTGACGGTCTTCTCCCGCGACCCGGCGCGGGCCCGTCCGCTCATCGACGGGCTGCTCTCCCGCGTGCCGGGCGCGCGCCTCAAGGTGCAGCGCACCGGAGAGCCCCCGCCCGAGGACGCGGACGTCTGGGTGAACGCGACCACGGTCGGCATGCCCGGCGTGCCGGTCCCTTCGGCGGTCTGGGACCTCCCGGCGCGGCCGCGCGGGGTCGCCTGCGATTTCGTCTACGGCGGAGGGGAGACGCCGTTCCTCGCCTGCTGCCGGAGCGCGGGCCTGGCCGTCGTGCCCGGGACCATGGTCCTCGTCGGGCAGGCCCTGCGCGCCTGGGAGCTCTGGACGCGCCGTCCGCTGCACGACGTCGAGACGCAGCTTCGGGAGATCGCGGCGCTGGTCGCCGGGGAAGCTCCGCGGGGGGATGCATGAGGTTCTTGACCGCCGGAGAGTCGCACGGGGAGGCGCTCGTCGGCATCCTCGAGGGGTTCCCGGCCGGGGTCGCCGTCTCGGGCGACGAGATCTCCGGCCGCCTGCGCCTGCGCCGCGCCGTCGCCGGACGGAGCACGCGGCAGAAGGCGGAACGCGACGAGGTCCGCGTCCTCGGCGGCCTGCACCGGGGCATCACGACCGGCGCCCCCATCGCGCTCGTGCTGCCCAACGCGGGCCGCGCGGCGGCGGCTCCCGACGCCGTGCCGCGCCCCGGGCACGCCGACTACGCGGGCGCGCTCAAATACGGCCTGCGGGACGCCGCGCTCGTGCGCGAGCGGGCGAGCGCGCGCGAGACGGCCATGCGCGTCGCCCTCGGCGCCTTCCCTCTCCGTCTGCTCGGCTCCCTGGGCGTCGTCGTGGCCGGACGCGTCGTGCGCATCGGAGAGGAGAGCGACGACCGCGGCTTCTCGGCGTCCCTGCGCTCCGCGCGGGCCGTCCTCGACGCCTCGCCGCTGCGCTGTCTCGACGCCGCCGCCGGGCGCCGCATGGCCTCCGCGCTCGAGGCCGCCCGCGCCGCCGGCGACACGCTGGGCGGGGTCTTCGAGGTCTGCGCCGAGGGCGTGCCGCCCGGCCTCGGCAGCCACGTCCACTGGGACCGGCGCCTCGACGCCCGCGTCGGCGCCGCGTTCCTCGGCCTCAACGCGGTCCGCGGAGTGGAGCTCGGCACCGGCTTCGCGCTCGCGAGCCTTCCCGGCACGCGCGCCGGCGACGCCTTCAAGCCCGGGACTCCGCCGCGCCGCGCCTCGAACCACGCCGGCGGGATCGAGGGAGGGATGAGCAACGGCCAGCTCATCGTCGTGCGGGCGGCGATGAAGCCCGTCCCGGCGTCGAACCTCTCCGTCCCGTCGATCGACCTTCGGACGGGCCGGTCCGCGAAGGCGCGCTCCGAACGCTCCGACGTCTGCGCCGTCCCGGCCGCGGCGCTCATCGGGGAGGCCCTGCTCGGTTTCGTGCTCGCGGAGGCCTTCCTGGAGAAGTTCGGGGGGGATTCTCTCGCCGAGCTCGAGCCGCGCGTGCGGGACTGGAGGGAGCGTTGCCGATCCATCGGCCGCGGCTGATCCTCCTGCGCGGCTTCATGTGCGCGGGCAAGACCCGGGTCGGGCGCTCACTCGCGCGGCGCCTGGGCTGGCGCTTCGCCGACAGCGACGCCGAGGTCCGCCGACGCAGCGGGCTGAGCGCCGCCGCGTTCATCCGCCGCAGGGGCTTGAGGTCCTTCCGCGCCGAGGAGCGGCGCGTCCTGCGCTCCCTCCTGGGCCGCACCGAGACCGTCGTGGCGCTGGGCGGCGGGACGCCGCTTCCGTCCGCGCGCCCGGGCGCGTACTCGGTCTACCTTTCCGTCCCGGAGGAGGAACTCTCCCGGCGCATCGGGAAGGTCTGGCGGCGCCTGCCGCTCATCGGTACGGGGGAGCCCGCGAAGATCCGGCGCAGGGTCCGCGCGCTGCTGGCTCGGCGCCGGCCGGGCTACCGGCGAGCCGACTGGACGCTCGACTGCGCGCGCCTGTCTCCGGAGCGCGCCGCCGCCCGCATCGCCGCGCGCCTGAGCGTGAGGGCGCGATGAAGGCCATGTCCTGGAGGGTCGGCGGCCGCCGTACGCGGACGCTGGTCGGGCGCGGGCTGCTCGGACGCCCGGGCCTGCTCGCGAGGATGCTGCCGGGGGCCGACCGCGTCGCCGTCGTCACCGACGCGCGCTGCCGCCGGCTTTTCCTGCCCCGTCTGCTCCGTTCTCTCGGCCGCGCGCCGGACCTGGTCCACCTCCTCCCGCGGGGGGAACGGGCCAAGTGCGGCGCGGAACTCGAACGGCTTCATCGTGCGCTCCTCGCGGGAGGCTTCTCCCGCGACTCGGCGCTCGTGGCCCTGGGCGGCGGAGCGGTCTCGGACCTCTGCGGCTTCGCGGCCGCCACTTTCATGCGCGGCGTCCGCTGGGCCTGCGCGCCGACGACCCTGCTCGCGCAGATCGACGCCGGACTGGGCGGGAAGACCGGAGTCGACCTCGCCGGGGTCAAGAACGCCGTCGGCGCCTTCCATCAGCCGGAGGCCGTGCTCTGCGACCCGGAGCTCCTCGAGTCCCTGGGCCCGCGGGAGCTGCGCGCGGGGCACGGCGAGCTCCTGAAATACGCGCTCCTCTTCGAGCGCCGCTTCCCCGCGACGTCGGCCGTCCGGCCGCCGCGCGGCGCGGCGCTGGAACGGGCGGTCGAGCGCTGCGTACGCTGGAAGATGTCGGTCGTCGCGCAGGACGAGCGCGAGACGCGGAGCCGACGGGAGGTCCTCAACCTCGGGCACACCTTCGGGCACGGCTTCGAGGCCGCCGCGCGGGGAGCGCTGCGTCACGGAGAGGCGGTGCTCCTCGGCCTGCGCGCCGCCGTCCGGCTTTCGGAGCTGGAGGGGCTCCTCCCCGCGCCCGAGGCGCGGCGCCTGCGGGGCCTCCTCGCGGCGCTCCCCTGCCCGCGCCCGCGTCTGCGGGCGGCGGAGGTCCTGAGGCACATGGGCGCCGACAAGAAGCGGCGAGGCGGACGGCTCCGCTTCGTGCTCCTGCGCGGACCGGGCCGTCCCGTCGTCGCCGGCGCGCGAGCGGCCAACGTCGCGCGCGTCCTGAAGGAGATCCTATGAAGGTCCTCGTCATCCACGGCCCGAACCTGAACCTCCTCGGCGAACGGCGACCCGACGTCTACGGAAGGCGCACGCTCAAGGAACTCGACCGGGAGCTCCGCGCGAAGGCGCGCTCCCTGAAGCTCACGCTGCGCATCCTGCAGAGCAATCACGAGGGCCGCATCCTCGACGTCCTGGCCGCCGCGCGGCGCTGGGCGGACCGGCTCGTCATCAACCCCGGGGCGCTCACGCACTACAGCTACGCGCTGCGCGACGGCATCGAGGCGTGCGGCATCCCCGCCGTCGAGGTCCACCTCAGCGACATCCGCCGCCGCGAGCCCTTCCGCCGCCGCTCGGTCGTGCGGGCGGTCTGTCGGAAGAGCTTCAGCGGCGGGGGCTTCGGCTCCTACCTGAAGGCGCTGGAGTGGTGCGCGAAGAGCGCCGCATGAACCTCGTCGTCCGACCCGCGCGGCTCCTCGTCGGGACGCTGCGCCCGCCGGGGGACAAGTCCGTCTCTCACCGGGTCCTCGTCCTGGGGGCGCTCGCGAGCGGACGCACGCTGGCCGCCGGCCTCTCCGACTGCGGGGATGTGCGTTCGACCGCGCGATGCTTGCGCGCGCTCGGCGTGAGCATCCGGACGAGCGGCGGGAAGACCCTCGTCGAACCTCCCGCGCGGGGTCTGCGCCGCCCGCGCGGACCTCTCGACTGCGGGAACTCCGGGACGACCTTGCGCCTGCTCGCCGGGCTGCTCGCCGCCGAACCCTTCGACGCCGTTCTCACGGGGGACGCCTCGCTGCGCCGACGCCCCATGGAGCGCGTCGCGGCGCCGCTGCGGCGCATGGGAGCTTCCGTCCGCCTCGCCTCCGGCGGGAGAGCCCCGATGCGCGTGCGCGGCGGGCTCCTGAAGGGCGCGGTGCACCGGCTGGAGGTCGCCAGCGCGCAGGTGAAGACCGCGCTTCTGCTTGCGGGCCTGCGGGCGCAGGGGCGCACACGCGTCGTCGAGCCCGCGCCCAGCCGCGACCACACGGAGCGGCTGCTGCCCCTCTTCGGCGCCGCGGTCCGCCGCCGGGGGCTCGAGGTCTCTGTCCGGGGGCGCGCGCTGCGCGGCGCCCGTCTGCGCGTGCCCGGCGACTTCTCCTGCGCTGCGCCCTTCATCGCCGCCGCCGCCATGCTCCCGGGCTCGCGCCTGCGGGCGGAGGGCGTGGGCCTCAACCCGACGCGGCTGGGGTTTCTGCGCATCCTGCGGCGCATGGGGGCTCGCATCCGCGTCGTCCGCCGCCGCGCCGGGACCGAGCCGGAGGGGACGCTCGAGGTCCGGGGCGGGAACCTGCGCGCGACGACGGTCCTCGCCCGGGAGGTCCCCTCGGCGATCGACGAGCTCCTCCTGCTCGCCGTGCTCGCGGCCCGGGCCCGCGGCGTCACGCGTCTGCGCGGCGCGCGCGAGCTGCGGGTCAAGGAATCCGACCGCATCGCCTCGGCGGCGGCGCTCCTGCGCGCGCTGGGCGCGGAGATCCGGACCTTTCCGGACGGCTTCGAGGTCCGCGGGCCCCAGCGCCTGCGCGGCGGCCGGGTGGACTGCCGGGGGGACCATCGCGTCGCCATGGCGGCCGCCGCCGCGGCGCTCTGCGCCGACGGCCCGACCGCGCTGTGCGGCTCCGGCTGCGCGGCGGTCTCCTATCCGGCCTTCTTCAGGGAACTCCGGAGGCTCGCCCGGCGCTGAGCGCCGTGAGCACCTGACAGAACCTAGGAGTCCGTCCGAGTAATAGCATGTTCTCCGGTCGCGCGCTATTGGAGCGAGACAAGGAGCGAGGAGCGCGCATAGCTGCGGCTATGTAAGCGACGAGCGACGCCGTCGCAGCCCGATAGCGCGCGACCCGCTCCTCCCATGACTTCTGAGGAAGAGCGGGAGGCCCCATCCCGGCCGTGCGCCGCGTTGCTCCTCGCTCACATAGCGGGGCTATGCTCGCTCGTCGCGCCTTGCGCACGGCTCAGGCTTGGGCCTCCGGGGAATACGCTATTACTCGGACGGACTCCTAGGGCAGGCGCGGGTCGAGCTTCTCCAGCCGTCCTGGCTGGAGGTTGAAGAACTGAGGCAGGTTCGCGGAGAGTCCGTCCTCGTCCCTCATCGCCGTGAGGACGACGGGGGGAGAGTCGTTCCCGTCCTCGTCGATGTGGGTGAGGACGATGTCCGTCTCGGGGCCGTGCGACTTCGAGGCGAAAGCCAGCCAGCGGCCGTTGGGCGACCAACTGTGCCAGGAGTCCGCCCGGGGCCCGTTGCAGCGGAGCTTGCGCGCCTTCCCGCCCGCGGCGGGGACGAGGTAGACGTCGCTGTCGGAGCGGATCAGCATCATCCCGTTGGCGCTCTGCGTGAAGGCGACCCACTTCCCGTCCGGCGAGGCGATGGGGAAATAGTTGCTCCGGCCGTTCGCGGAGGCGCCGGCCAGACGGACCGCCTTCCCGCCTTTCCCGCCGTTGAAGGGGATGCGGTAGACGTCGTACCTCAGCGGATAGCGGCTGTCCACGTCCTTCATGCTCAGGGGCTCGGGCTCGTCCGTCGACTTCCCCTCCAGATAATCGCGGTTGAGCTTGTCGAAGAACGGGGGGATCGGCGCTCCCGAGAAGTAGATGTACTTTCCGTCGGGACTCCAGGAGGTGGGCGAGTGGATGAAGCGCTCGTCGTCGGCGCCGGGCAGGGTCCGGACCGTCTTGTCCTCGAGGGTCCGGTACTGGACGATCCCCCGCGTGACGTGGCTGCAGCGCGCCAGCTCCGTGCAGTTGGGGGCGTTGAAGGAGAGTCCCTTGCCGCTGGTGACGATGACGCCGCCGTCCGGGGAGATCGCGGAGAGGTTCGCCTGGTATCGGCCGTAGACGCCTCCCTTCGGATCGTCGTTCCAGTTGAAGGCGGCCTCCCGGCCGGGGCGCTCCTTCTTCCCCGGATCCCGGATGAGGAAGTAGCTGCCCTTCTCCTCGAGCGTCACGTTGTACTCGAAGCCGATCGTCTTCCCGTCGGCCGAGGCCACGTGGCAGTTGAAGCAGGTCTTGCGCCTGCTCATGATGACGGTCGGGGGGGCGTAGGAGGAGACCCGGCCGAGCTTCCACTTCACCTTGGCGTAGTCCGAGGGCGGCGGGAACGGGGTGGGAACGGCCCGGAAGACGAGGGGGGCGGCGACGGGGTCCTTCGAGGTCTTGAACGAGACGCGGGCGCGCGCTGCGCCCGCGCCGGACACCTCCAGGGAGGCCGGCGTCTCCAGGGAGAGCCGCTTCACCTCCTCCCATTCCTTCTCCGAGGGCGTCCAGCGCGGCTCCCGGACGCGGAACTCCAGGGGAGTCGGCGGACCCTTGAAGGATATCCGGACGAGCCAGCCCCCGTCGTCGGGCGCGGGGCCCTCCCAGCGGATCTCGGGAGACCGGATGTCCGCGGGGAAGAGCGTCCCCTCGTACGGATAAAGGATGCGAAGGGCGGCGGCTTTGCCGTCCGCGGGCGCCGCCGCCGGAGGGGTCGGCGCCGGCGCTTCTTCGGGACGCGCGCGGTCTTTCCACCGAGAGGAGAGGGCGGCACGGGGGTGCCGGAGGGCGCGGAGGAAGGCGTTCAGCCGCCGCCGGGCGCCGGGCGTCACCGCGTCCAGCGGGGAAGGGGCGTTCCCGGTGAAGCGGCGCCGCAGCAGGCTCAGCCGCTGGCGCAGCAGCAGCCGCGAGGCGTTCTTCAGCGCGGAGTCCTGGATGTCCAGCCGGAGCGGCGAGTACTCCGCGGCCCTCGCGTAGTCCGACAGGGCCCCGGCCGGGTCGTTGGCGGCTTCCCGGAGCACCGCGCGCGTGTGATACGCCTCGGGGTTGCCGGGGTCCGCCGCGAGGGCCTCGTCGAGGCTTCGCGCCGCTTCCGCGCGCTTCCCCGACAGATAGAGCGAGACCGCCGCGTCGTTGAGCGTCCTTCCCCGGCGCACGCGCGCGTCGAGGCGCGCGAGCTCCGGCGCCAGCGCCGGAGAGCAGAGGCACCGGTCCGCCGGAAGGCGGAGGCCGTCCGGCGCCCGCTGGGAGTCCGAGAAGTCCCGGCAGGCCTTCCCGACGTCTCCCGAGAGGGACTGGACGGCGGCGCGGTTGGCGTAGGCGTCGAGGAAGCCGCCGTCGAGCGCGATCGCTTCGTCGAGGAGGGTCCGGGCCGCTCCGTAATCCTTGCGGTCGACCGCTCCGCAGGCCCGGTCCAGGCGTTCCTTCGAGAGGACCGCCTTCCGAAGGAAGTCCTCGAACGCGGAGGCGCCGAGGCTCATGCGCACGTGGCGGTCCCGGCACGGGTCCGACGATGTCCCGGCGAGCGCGGCCATCAGCGCGTCGGCTTGCGCCGGGATCTTCCTGCGAAGGGCCTTCTCGAGCCGGCGGGCGAGTTCCGGGTCCTTCGAGCGCAGGACCGGGAGCGCGGAGACGGCCTGCGCGAACTCCGCGGCCCGGAAGGAGGCGGGGGCGTCGAGGAAGGCGCCGGAGAGGATGGCGGCGACGCCCGCGCTCGAGACGGAGACGGGGGCCGCGGCGGCGGCGAGGGGCGCCGTTCCCAGCAGGAGGACGAGCGCGGGCGGTCTGTAGCCCATCCTCCGGATGATACTATAATGGACCGCATGAGCAGATCGCTCCGCGTCCGCGCGTTCGGCGAAGGGCGCGAGGACGTCTATCTCACCGCGCTCCCGGCGTCCGGACGCTCCGCCGAAAGGGGCGCGAGGGAGGTCTATGACGGGCTCTGCGCCGAACTCGCCGCCCGCGGCCTCGAGCCGGTGCAGGAGAAGATCTACGGGCTGAGGCGCGCGCGGGCGTCCGTTCTGAAAGCCCGGGCCGCGGCGTTCTCCGCCTGCGGCCTCGACGCTTCGCTCCCCTCGAGCTATATCGAAGGCCGGCCCGTGTCGGGGTCCTTCGCCGGCGTCCAGCTCTGGGCGCTCTCCCGCGGCCGCCGAGAGGAGGCCGTGCGCACCCTCCGCCATCGGACGGGGGGAGGCCGTCTCTGGAGCGACGGAGGGCGGCGCTTCCTCTATCTTCCCGCCATCGACGGGACCTCCCCGGACGGGACGCTCCCCTCCTCCCGCGGCGCGCAGGCGCGGCGCATGTTCCTCAACGCCCGCGCCGCCCTGAAGGCCGGCGGCTTCGAGTTCTCCGACGTCGTGCGGACGTGGATCTACCTCCATCGCATCCTGGAGTGGTACGCGGACTTCAACGCCGTCCGGAGCGCGCTCTACCGGAGACCCGGCTTCTTCGGCCGCTCCTTCTTCGAGCGCGCGCCGGCCAGCACGGGGATCGAGGGTCGCGGCCGCCGGGGGGACTGCGTCATGGACCTCCTCGCGGTCCGCTCCGAGGGCGCCCGCGGGACCGGCGTCGAATGGGTCCGGCGCAGCGCGCGCCAGGGCCCCGCGCCCGCGTACGGCTCCGCCTTCTCCCGCGCGGCGGCGCTCGGCGCGGGAGCGCGGCGGACGGTCCATGTCTCCGGGACGGCGAGCATCGACGCCGAGGGCCGGAGCTTCGCCGTCGGCGACGCCGAGGGCCAGAGCGTCCAGACCCTGCGGAGCGTCGCGGCCGTGCTCGAGGCCTGCGGGACGGGCTTCGACGCCGTGGCGACCTCGGTGGTCTTTCACAAGTCGCGCCCGGCCTTCGCCGCCTTCCGCCGCGCCGCGCGCCGGCTGCGCCTGCCCTCCTGGCCGGTCGTCCCGCTGCTGGCCGACGTGTGCCGCCCCGAGCTCCTCGTCGAGATGGAGGCCGTCGCGGTCGCCCCGCGCGGGAAGCGGCGTCATTTTGCTAACCTGCCCGGGGACCGGAGGAAGCCATGAGAGACAAGCGCAACGAAGTGCTCGCGAAGCTGCTGGTGGACTACTCGACCAAGCTCAAGAGGGGCGACGTCCTCTATCTCGAGCTCAAGGGCAAGGAGACGCTCGAGCTGGGCAAGGTCATCCTCCGCTACGCCACCGAGAAGGGGGCGATCCCTTTCTGGTTCTACAACGACGACTCGCTCCAGCGCCAGTGGGTGCGCTCGGCCGACGAGAAGCAGTTCAAGGTCCAGGCCGAGTTGCACCTCGGCCTCATGAAGCGGGCCGACGCCTACATCGGCGTGCGCGGCCCGGACAACGCCTTCGACCTCTCCGACGTGGACCCCAGGCAGAGCGCCCTCCACAGCAAGCTCTACCTCAAGCCGGTGCACTTCGAGGAGCGCGTCAAGCGCACGCGCTGGGTCATCCTCCGCTACCCCAGCAACTCCATGGCTCAGCTCGCCCAGATGTCGCAGGAGGCCTTCGAGGACTACTACTACGACGTCTGCTGCGCCGACTACCCCAAGATGTCGAAGGCGCAGGAGGTCCTCAAGTCCCTCATGGAGAAGACCGACGAGGTCCGCATCAAGGCGCCCGGCACGGATCTGCGCTTCTCCATCAAGGGCATCCCGGCCGTCAAGTGCGACGGGATCATGAACATCCCCGACGGGGAGGTCTACACGGCGCCGGTGAAGGACTCGGTCAACGGGACCATCCGCTACAACACCCCGTCCCTGCACGAGGGGACGGTCTTCACCGGCATCTCCCTGACCTTCAAGGACGGGAAGATCGTGAAGGCGACGGCCGACTCCAACGAGGAGAAGCTCAACAAGGTCTTCGACACCGACGCGGGCGCGCGCTACGTCGGCGAGTTCGCCGTCGGCTGCAACCCCTTCGTGACCCGGCCGATGATGGACACGCTCTTCGACGAGAAGATCGCCGGCTCCTTCCACTTCACGCCGGGCAACAGCTACGACGAGGCCCCCAACGGGAACTCCTCGGCGGTGCACTGGGACCTCGTGCAGATCCAGAGGCCCGAGTACGGCGGCGGGGAGATCTGGTTCGACGGCAAGCTCGTGCGCAAGGACGGGAAGTTCACCGACCCCAAGCTCGAGCGCCTGTTCTCGAAGGAGAACCTCCGCTCCGAGGGGATGTAGGTGTCCGAGGCGGACCTCGTCGCGCGGAGCAAACGGGGCGACCCCGAGGCGTTCGGGCGCCTCATCCGCCGCTACGAGGACCGCATCTACCGCCTCGCGCACAGCGTGTGCGCGGGTCTGCCGGCGGAGGCGGAGGACGTCTATCAGGAGACCTTCCTGACCGCCTTCAAGAAGATCTCCGGCTTCCGCTCCGACGCGGACCTCGGGACCTGGCTCTACCGCATCGCCTCCAACCTCTGCTGGATGCGCTTTCGCGACGAGCGCCGCCGGAAGTCGGTCCCGCTGCCCGAGTGGACCGAGGGGGATGAGACCTCCTCCCGCGCGCAGCTCTCGGACCCCTCCCCGCGCCCGGACGAAGCCGCGCGCAAGAAGGAGCTCGCGAAGGCGGTCTCCGAGGCCCTGGGAGCGCTTCCGGTGGAATACCGGCTCGCGCTGACCCTGCGCGACGTGGAGGGGCTCTCCGGCGAGGATACGGCGAAGGCGCTCGGCCTGAGCCTCCCGGCGATGAAGTCGCGCCTCCATCGCGGTCGTCTCCTGCTGCGCGAACTCCTCGACCGGCGCTATGGCGGCGGGGGGGACGCGTGAAAGGGCACGACTGCTCCGCCCATGAGGAGCTCTTCCGGCGCCATGCCGCCCGGCTGGGGCCGCGGGGACGGGCCGCGCTCTCCCGCGTCTGCGCCTACCTCGACGGGGAGCTGGGCGGGCGCGAGCGCCGCTTCGTCGAGCGGCACCTGGCGGGCTGCAGGCCCTGCCAGGACTTCCTGCGCGGACTGCGCGGGGCCCGGCGGGCCCTGCGCGCGGCGTCGAAGCCGCGTCTCCCCGGCCGCCTGCGCGGCGTCCTGCGCCGCCGTCTCCTCTCCGGGCGTTGAGCCGCTCCCCGGTCCCTTGACAGGGGACGGCGTCCGGATACACTTGCTTCGGAGGTGGATCCCATGGCACGACCCCTCGTCGCCCTGGCCGCCGTCGTCGGCCTCGCCGTTTCCGCTCTCGCAGAACCCCCGCCCTTCGAACGCGCCTTCCCCGAGGCCATGACGCAGGCCGGCGCGCAGTTCCTCCAGGGCAAGCCCATCCTGGAGCCGGAGGGACTGAAGGCCTTCGAGAACAAGCCGGAACACCAGGCGAAGCTCGACGACTTCTACTACCTGCTCGGGAAGGCGGTCTTCGTCCAGATGGGCCGCGCCTCCGCGGAGAAGCCCGACGTGTACGCCTCGATGGTCCGCCTCGTCGCCGAGCAGTTCCGGGTGGACCCCGAGGCCTGCCTCACGGCCTACAAGGACCGCGTCCGGACGGCCGATGCCGAAGAGCCGACGGTCGAGGAGGAGGCGATGCGCGCGGAGCTGCTCGCCGAGGTGCTCGCCGCGCCGAAGCTCGACGGCGCCCTCGCCGCGCGCGTGGGCGGGAGCCTGCGCGAGGCGGGGAAGGCGCTCCTCTCCGGCTCCCGGCGCTCGGCGGCCGGGTCCTCGTCTTCCCCCGGAGACGCGGTCCCGGCGTCCGCCGACGAGACGGCCGCCGCGTCCCCTGCGTCCGCTCCCGCGGCGGCCGCTGCGCCGGCGCAGGCGGCCGCCGCCTCTGCGGCCAAGGCGGCTCCGGTGAAGTCCGCTTCCGCGAGGGCGGCCCCGGAGTCCGCGTCCGCTCCGGCCGAGCCCCCTCCGAAGAAGGCGGGGCTCAAGACGCAGCCCGCTCCGGCGCCGAAGACGGCCGAGGCGCCCTCCGCGGCCGAGCCGACGCCGCCGGCCGCCAGGGGTTGGAGCTGGCGCGACCTCATCGACTGGGAGAAGGCCGTCGAACTCGCGCGCGAGGTGAAGGAGGCGGTCGTGGGCTTCACGAAGTACTGCTATCGCTTCGTGAAGAACGCGCTCGAGAGGGCAGGCCTGATGGCCAGGGGCTGGCGCGCGAAAGTCAGCTCCGAGGAGGCCGTCAGCGCCTACCAGTTCAGCCGGCTCGTCAGGGAGAAGCCGTACCTCTTCAAGCGCAAGCTGCGCGAGATCAGCCCCTACACGAAGCCGCTGCCCGTCGGGAGCATCCTCGTCTGGGGCAAGGGAGACTGCGGCTTCAGCCGGGAGCACGGCCACATCGAGATCGTCGTGGACGCGAAGGACCCGCCGCTGGCCTGCAGCGACGGCTGCGCGCGCGTCAACCCGAAGCGCTGGGAGCATGCGATCGCGCGCACCGGCTGCATGAAGGTCTTCGTCCCCAGCCGGGCGGCGGAGGTCGCCGCGCAGGCGAAGTACACGGGCGGGCACTGAGCTTGCACCGTCGTCCGAGAGGCCGGGCCCTTGGGGGGGGCCGGCCTCTCGTCTACGGACTTCTCCGTCCTCAAACAATCTGGGCCCAGAGGGCACGATGCGCATGGGTCCATGGACCCGTACCTCCTCGGGGGTTCCCGGTCTATAATCATGTGAGTCGTCCCCTGAGGTGAACGAATGCGCAAGTTCCTTTTCTCCGCCGCCCTTCTCTCCCTGGCCCTGCCCGTCTTCGCGGGGACAAAAGCCTGCGAACAGAACAAGGCTCTGGACTCGCGCGACGTCGTCTTGACGCTTCCGACTGCGGATGGCGCCAAGACCTTCCGGCTCGGCTTCGTCGCCTGCTACGATGAGGGCGAGGGAGAGGCCGCGCGGGCGGTCCGCGTGTACGCGAGCTTCGATACTCCCTATCAGATATTCCTCTCCGGTGCGCTCGACGGCTCCTCCGTCGCCGTGACGCTCATGCAGCGCTACGCCCGACGGCTCATGCCCGCCGGGGACTTCGGAGAGCTGGCGGTCTCGGCGCTGCTGGAGCAGAGCGTCACCTGGCCTTCGGCCAAGGTCGCGGATCTGCCGGCCGGTCGGACCTATACTGGCGCGGTGACGGTCTCGGCGCAGGCGCGCTGACCGTTCCGGACGGAAAAGAGGAGCCCCCGGCGGACGCCGCCGGGGGCTCCCTATTTCAAAGGCCGAGGAAGGTGACGGCGCCGCCGCAGAGGGCGAGCGCGAGGCCGGCGAGCGCGTGCGACCAGCGCTCGAGCTTCCCGAAGGGGAGGCGGGAGACCCCCAGGCGCAGCAGGTGGACGACGACGAGCATCGTCCCGATCGTCGCGAGCGAGAAGACCCCGGCCACGACGAGGGCCCCCGTCCAGGAATGCTTCGCGGCGGGGTAGATGAGCAGGGGGATGAGCGGCTCGCAGGGGCCGAATACGAAGACCGTGAAGAGGATCCAGGGGGTCATGTTCGGAGCGCCTCCCTCGACGTGGGCGTGGACGTGCTCCTCGGAGTGGTCGTGCTCGTGGGCGTGGGGGGCGCCGTCGATGTGCAGGTGGGCGTGAGCGTGCTTCTCCCCGCGCAGGGCTTTCTTCACTCCCCAGGCCGCGTAGGCGAGGCCGAAACCGAAGAGGAGCCAGCCCGCGGTCGCCCCGCGCAGCCCCTCGATCCACTCGAGCTTCCCGACCGCCGTTCCCAGGGCGAGGCCGGCGAGGCCGAGGAGGACCGAACTCAGCACGTGGCCGACGCCGCAGAGGGTCGTCCAGAAGGTCGTGCGCCAGGCCGACCACTTCCAGGCGCGGGCCATGGCGACGAAGGGGACGTAGTGGTCGGGGCCGAGCAGGGTATGGGTGGCGCCGATGGCCGCCGCGGTCCAGGCAAGAAGGGCGACTTCGGAGTTCATGCGGCCATTTTACCAATTACGATGATCGGGACAGGAAGATCTTCTCGCGTCCTTCCAGATAAAGTCCGAGCGGGCTGAGGCCCGGCTGTCCTTCCGGGACCGGCAGGCCGAGGCGGGAGAAGTGCTCCTCCCAGAACGCGCGTTCCGGAGTGCCCTCCCGGCCGAAGTGCATGGGGCGCGGGGCGAAGAGGCCCGTCCCCGCGAAGAGCACGGCGATGAGCTTCGAACAGTAGAGCTCGCGGCTCTCCCAGGAGAGGTCCGTCCCGAAGGGGAGCCCGCGCAGTTCCTCGGCGCGGCGCGCGGCCTCGAAGCCGAGCGCTCGGAACTCCGGGCGCAGGCGGCCGACGAGGTAGCCGCCGGGCTCGCCCTCTCCTCTCTGGACGCGCGAGAGGAAGAACGCGAGCGGCACGCGCCCGACCCCGCGCATCGGCCAGGCTTCCCAGACGAACGGCTCGCCGTCGACGACCTCGACGAGCCCTGCGTGGTGCAGGCGCGGACCCTCCACGCCGTACTGCTCGAGCGTAGGGTCCGCCACGGCGTCGTAGTAATCGCCCCGTCCGAAGTCCAGGAAGAGGAGGTCGCCGGTCTCCACCGACGGAAGGGGGCGAGCCGCGGCGGCCGGGGGCGTCCGGACCGGCACCGCAGCGCCGGCACGGACCCGGACGGTCGCGGCGTGCGGGAGCGAGGGCAGGGCGGTCGCCGTCTGAAGAGCGGAGAGGACGGGCAGGACGCTCGAGAGGACGGGAGGAACGACCTGGACGGGCGCGAAGCCGGGCGGCGGCGCGGGGATGCGGAGCGGAAGGACGACGGTCTGCGCGCGGACGGCCGCGGCGCAGAGGAGGAGGGCCGGGAGGAGGCGGAGCTTCATCGGAAGATGGTAGCAACCCCCGGGAGGGGGGCGCATGAGCCGTTGGACCCGGGAAGGGACCGGGTCGTTCAGGCGGCGAGGTTCTCGATAGCCGCGAGCAGGCCCGAGGGCACGCGCCAGCGGTCCTTGGGATCGGGGGTCAGCGCCTTCGCGAGGACCGCGTCCACGCTCTTGGGGAGCGAGGGTTCGCGCTCGGAGGCCGGCATGTAGCGGGCGGACATCTTGGCGAGCAGCATCGCCGCGGCGGTCCCTTCGAAGGGGAGCGTCCCGGTCAGGCACTCGTAGAGCATCACGCCGAGCGCGTAGAGGTCGCTTTCCCTGCAGACCATGCCCTGCTCCTGCTCCGGCGCCATGTAGGGCGGGGTCCCGGTGATGTCCTGGGTGCGGGTGAGCCGCGTCGCGGCGTCGCGCGCCTGGCGCGCGATGCCGAAGTCCATGACCTTCACGCCGCCCTTCTCGTCGACCATGATGTTCGCGGGCTTGAGGTCGCGGTGCACGACGCCCTGCGCGTGAGAGTACTCGAGCGCGGCGCAGACGCCGCGGAACACCTTCAAGGCCTCGGGGAGGGGGAGGGAGCCGCGCTCGGCGAGGAGCTCATGCAGGGTCCGGCCCTCGGCGAACTCGAAGACGAGGTAGAGCTCGGGGCCCTCCTCGACGATGGAGTAGATCTCGACGATGTTCGGGTGGCGCAGGGCGGCGACGGTGCGCGCCTCCTTGAGGAAGCGCTCCCGCTCGCGCGCGTCGGAGCGGATCTCGTCGCGCATCTTCTTGACCGCGACGCGGCGGCCGAGCGCGGAGTCCTTGGCCTCGCAGACGACGCCCATGCCGCCGAGGCCGAGCTCGCGGACGAATTCGTACTGCGCCCAGAAGCCGGCGCGCAGGTCGTTCTCCTCTCGCGCCGTCCCTTCGCCGCCCCAGGAAGGAGAAGGGGCCGAGGAGGCGGTGAAGGGGCCCGCCGAGTCCAGGGGCAGGGCGGCCGCGCCGCCCGCCGCGCGCAGGATCGTCGTGCGCAGGCGCTCGCGCCAGGTGGCGGAGAAGACGTGGAGCAGCCCGAGCGCGAAGAGGAAGCCGCCGCAGAGGGTGAGGAGGACGAAGCGCAGCGAGCGCTTCGCGCGGGGCGCGGCGGGCCGGGCCGCCCGGTTGAGGGCCGCGTCGCCCGCGAAGAGGAGCGAGGTGTCGGCGTCCTCGGGGAGCTGCAGCGCCTGCTCGTAGAGGGGCCGGAACTTCGGGTCCGCGGCGGCCGCCTTCCCCAGGGCCTGGCGCATCGCGTCGCGTTCGCCGAGGCCGGAGAGGGCGCGGGCCTGCAGGTAGTACGCCCCGGGGTCGTCGGGGCGCACCCGAAGGAGCTCGAGCGTGTCGCCGTAGGCGGCGCGGTAGTCGCCCATCTCGTTGTGCGTCCAGGCGCGGGTCTGGAGCAGGGCGGGGTTCTGCGGGGCGAGGGCGAGGCCCTGCGCGACGGAGTCGAGCGCCAGGCGGTGCTCCCCGAGCCGGGCCTGGGCCGTGGCCAGGAGGTTGAGGGCCTGGACGTTGCGCGCGTTGAGCTCGACGGCTTTGCGCGCGACGACGACCGCGGCCGCGGCGTCCTGGACCTGGAGGAGACGCTGGGTCTCGCGGGTCAGCCGCGCCGAGGCCTCGAGCGGGTCGGCGCCGGCCTGGCGTCGGAGCTCCTCGATGATCTTCAGCGGGTCGGCGTGCGGCGCGGGGGCGGCATCGCCCTCGGGAGCGCCCGCCTCCGCCGCGCGGCGTTCGGCCGTCCCGCGGAGCTCCGCGGCGGCGGCGGAGAGACGGATCGTCGAGGCCTTGCCTTCGGTGAGCTTGAGGAGCGCGCGGGCGCGGGCGTCGCGCGCGTCGATCGCGAGCGCGATGCTCGCGTCGCGGTGCCCCTGCTCGTGGTCCCCCAGGCGGTCCGCGCCGAGCCCGCGCAGGTAGAAGTTCTCCGCGGTCGCGTACCCTCGCTTGATCTCGCTCTGCGCGAGTTCGTAGCCGCCGCGGGAATCGCCTCCGTTGATCCGCGCCCGGACCTGCTCGGTGCGCACGGCCGGCGACTCCGGGAACATCGCCGCGTAGGCCTGCCAGGCGGGAGAGGGGAGGACCGTCGCGGGGGAGCTGGGGGCGGCGGGCAGCCCCTGGGCGGGGGCGATCGCGGCCTGCGCGGGCTGGACGGGGGTCGCGGGGGACAGCGGCTGCGGCTGCGCGGCTCCGCCCTGCCCTGTGTTGGCGGAGGTCTTCGGCAGGAGGCCGCCGGCCTCGGTGATGGAGAGCAGGGCCTGGTCGATCTCGGAGAATTTGGGGCTGTCCCTCATCTCCTGGTTGATGGCCATGGCGCGCTGGAGGAGTTCCGGGGTCGGGTTCTTCTTGACCTTCACCATGACGTCGAGGGCGATGAGCAGGCGCTGGAACGAGACGGCGTCTCCCTTGAGGCTGTCGTTCTTCCCCACCTCCGCGAGGACGATCCCGGCCAGCTTGGGGTCCTCGCTCCCGAGGGCGTCCATGCGGGCGCGCACGTCGCTCTGGGCCTGCGCGAGCTCGTTCCCTGCGCCGGCGGCCGCTTGGCTCGGCGGCTCCGCCCGCGCGGGGAGCGCGCCCAGAAGACATAGAAGGAAGGGGAGGAAGGGTCTCATGGGACTTCTCCCGGGAGTATAGGGAAGGACCCTTGCGAAGTCAAGGGAGTCCTGCTATCCTTCGAATACGAAGGAGGAGAGTCCCATGAAACCCCTGATCTTCCTCTTCGCCCTGCTCCCCGCGTTGTGGACCTCCCCGGTCCGCGCCGAGGACGGAGGCCAGAAGAAGTCCCTCGACCAGTACCTGGAGGAGAGCGGCCTCTTCCGGGATTTCCTGTCCGATCCCGCGCTCGCGCAGCTCGAGCGCCTGTGCGCGGCGGTCGAACCTCGGGACCTCGCGCGCACGGAGAAGCCGCTCAAGCAGGAATTGACGGCGGCGCGCGAGGCGCAGATGCTCTTCGTCCGCTGGCGCGGGGACCCCAAGCTGGCCAAGGCCGAGTGCGGCCGCGACGCCGCGGCCTTCAACGCGAAATGGGAGAAACTCGGGCGCTACATCGCCCCCGCGATGCTGGACAAGCTCAAGAAGGACGCGGGGATCGGCCAGAGCGAGGACCCGGGCTGGTTCGAGCAGCTCAAGGAATACGTCTGCAGGACGAAACCGACGGCCTGCGTGCCGTAGCCTTCGTCCGGCCGTCCGGCGTCCGGCGCTCTTCCCGAGGGGAGGGCGCCGGACTCTTTTCTCAGTAGCTCGTCGGGCCGAGGCGGACGGGGCCCTTGAAGACCCGATAGACCAGCGTCTGGTAGGCGATCACCAGCGGCATGCCCGTCAGCGCGATGACGAGCATGATCTTGAGCGTCTTCGGCGAGGAGCAGGCGTTGTAGATCGTGAGCCCGTTCTCCGGAAGGGGGTTCGAGGGCACGAGCGCCGGGTAGAGGGACCCGCCGAAGAAGGCCGCGGTCAGGGCGATGGCGGCGCACGAGGAGACGAACGCGCGGCCCTCGCGTCCGGCCGCGAGCGAGCGCCGGACGAAGAGCACGGCGAGGATGGCGCCGACCGGCGCGGCCAGCAGGAGCGGACGCGCGCGCAGCGCCTCGGAGAACCGCGGGACCACGAAGAGCCCCGAGCCCAGCGTCAGCGCGTAGAGCACGCCGAATGCGGCGTAGGCCGTCTTCGCCCAGGCCCGGACCCGCTCGAGGAGTGTCCCCTCGACCTTGAGGCCGAGGTAGAGCGCCCCGTGCAGGGCGAAGAGGGCGACGGTCGTCAGGCCCATGAGCAGCGACCAGGGGTTCAGGAGGCCGAGGAAGCTCCCCGCGAACTCTCCGTCGGGTCCGATGGGCACTCCGCGCAGGATGTTCCCGAGCGCGACGCCCAGCAGGAGGGCGGCGAGCGCCGAGGAGATGGAGAAGGCGGCGTCCCAGCCGGCGCGCCAGCCGGCGCCGGGGAGCTTGCCGCGGAACTCGAGCGACATCGCGCGCAGGATGAGCGCGAGCAGGACGAGCATCAGCGCGGTGTAGAAGCCCGAGAAGACCGTCGCGTACACGTTCGGGAAGGCGGCGAAGAGGGCTCCCCCGCCGGTGAGCAGCCAGACCTCGTTGCCGTCCCAGACGGGTCCGATCGCGTTCATGAGCGTGCGCCGCTCCTCGTCGCCGCGCGCGAGGAGGTGCAGCGTCCCCACGCCGAGGTCGAAGCCGTCGAGGAGGGCGTAGCCGGCGAGCAGGACGACGACGAGGGCGAACCAGACGGTGTTGAGGTCCATGCTCACGCTCCCTCCGGGCCGTGCTGGATCTTCTCCCACAGTACCCGCAGGAAGAGCGCGAACATCAGCGAGTAGAGCACCGCGAACATGAGGAGGGAGAAGAGGATCTGTCCCCCGGAGACGACCTTCGAGAGGCCGTCCGAAGTCTTCAGAAGCCCGTAGACGATCCAGGGCTGGCGGCCGACCTCGGCCGAGACCCAGCCCGCCTGGTTGGCGAGCTGCGGGAGCAGGAACGCGGGGACGAGGGCCATGAGGAGCGGGCGATGGGTCCACAGCGTCCCGCGCCGCCAGAAGAAGACGCCGGCGGCGGCGAGAGCGAGCATCAGCATCCCGAGCCCGACCATCAGATGGTAGCTCTGGAAGACCGCCTGCACCGGAGGGCGCAGTTCGGCCGGGAACTCCCGCAGGCCGGTCACGCCCTTGCGCGGGTCGAAGTGCACCAGCGCGCTGAGCATCCCCGGGAGGGGGAGGCCGAGGACGCGCTCGTTCTTCTCGTCCACCCAGCCGAAGGCGTAGAGCGGCGCCCAGGTCCGGGTCTCGTAGAGGCCTTCGAAGGCGGCGAGCTTCGCCGGCTGGTTCTTCGTCACGCCCACGGCGCTTCCGTGGCCGGAGCCGAGCTGGAAGAGCCCCGCGAAGAGCGCGAAGGCGAGGCCGAGCTTGAGCGAGGCCTTCGCGAAGTCCTCGTGGCGCCTGCCCAGCAGGTAGTAGGCGCCCAGGCTCACGGGCATGAAGGCGCCGGCCAGCCAGGCTCCGCCGACCGCGTGGGTGTAGCGCGCGACGCTGGAGGGGTTGAACACCATCTGCGCGAAGCTCGTGATCTCGGCGCGGGCCTTGAGTCCCTCGCCGACGACCTGGAAGCCGGCCGGGGTCTGCTGCCAGGAGTTCGCGACGATGATCCAGAGGGCGCTGAGGTGGGCGCCGAAGGCCACGAGGCAGATGGAGAGGAAGTAGAAGCGCGGGCTCACGCGCTCGCGGCCGAAGAGCACGACGCCGAGGAAGGTCGATTCCAGGAAGAAGGAGAAGACGCCCTCGGCGGCCAGCGGACTGCCGAACACGTCGCCCACGAAGCGGGAGTAGCTCGCCCAGTTCGTGCCGAACTCGAACTCCATCACGATGCCGGTGGCGACGCCGGCGGCGAAGGTCAGGGCGAAGACCCGCGTCCAGAACTCGGACATGCGCCGGTAGAGGGGGTCGCCGGTGCGCAGGTGAGCCCCTTCCATGAGGACGAGCAGGAGGCCCAGGCCGATGCTCATGGGAGGGTAGATGTAGTGGAACATCACCGTGAGCGCGAACTGCGCGCGCGCGAGGAGTTCGACGTTCATGAGGTCCTCCAGGGAGAGACTACGGGGCCGGCGGCGGATCGACGGGGGCCGGCTCAGGCGCCGCGACGGGCTCGGGAGCGAAGCGCATCTCGATGCGGCACTTGAGCACGCAGCCGCAGAGCTCGCTGCTGCCGGCGCCGATGGACTGGGCGCAGGTCGCGGAGAGCTCCGTCACCGGGAGGCGGGCGTTCGCGGACTCGTCGACCTTCTTCTCGACGCTGAAGACGCCGGAGCCGCAGCGGCCCGGGCATTCGACGCGGAAATCGCAGCCGTCGTCGGCGGAGTACACGCGGTCTTCTTCCCCGAGCAGCTGGCCCCTGTCGGTGGCGAAGGAGAAATGGATGGAGAGCTTCTCGACCGAGGGGAACCGGTCCTGGAGGCGGCTCTGATGGGGATCGCGTCCCCGCATCACCTTGAGTTCGTTCTTGTTGGGTCCCGGGGTCCGTTTGCGCTTGCGGAAGAAGTTGGCCATGGACGCATCATAGCAATTTCGGCGCTTCAGGGCTGGAAGCGGGGCCGCCCCGAAGCGCCGAATATATTAATCTAACCCCATCATGAGGACCCTCTGCGCCGAGGCCTTCGCGCTCGGCCTCTCCACCGGTCCCTACTGCCTCAGCGCCTGCGCCCCGCTCCTCTTCCCCTATCTGCTGGGAGGGGGCCAGGAGGGGTGGAAGCGGCAGCTCGCCGCGCTCGCCGAGTTCCTCGGCGGCCGCCTCGCGGCCTATCTCCTCTTCGGAGCGGCGGCGGGAGCGCTGGGCGCGGCCGCGCTCCAGCGCCTGCCCGCGGCACTCGTCGGAGGCGCGATCCTGGCCTCGGGCCTGCTGCTCCTCGCCGTCTTCGCCGTGGAGACCTTCCCGCAGGCCTCTCTCTGCGCCTGGGCGCTGCGCCGGCCGGTCCTTCGCCGCGCGCCCTTCCTGCTCGGCTTCGCGGTCGGCATCAACCTCTGTCCGCCCTTCGTCGCCGGCTTCCTGCGCGCCGCCGGGAGCGGAGGGGCCGGGAGCGGGGCGCTCTACTTCCTCTCCTTCTTCGCGGGGACGAGCCTTTTCCTCCTTCCCTTCGTCGCCGCGGTGCCGATGTCGGCGGTCGAGCGCCTGCGCGCCGTCGGACGCCTCGCCTGCGGGCTGAGCGGTCTTTGGCTCTGCGGACAAGGACTGTTCGTCCTCCTCAAATCCTATAATCTCTTCCGTTAGCGCACAGGAGGCGTCATGGCGGAGTTCAAGCTCAAGCGTTTGAAGGGCTATGTCGAGTACCCCGGTCCGCTCGTCTTCGTCATCATGGACGGCATGGGACTCGGGAAGCCGGACGCCGCCAACGCCCTGCACGTCGCCCATCTCCCGACGCTGAACGCGCTCCTGAAGGAGCCGCTCTTCACGAAGCTCCAGGCCCACGGCAAGGCCGTCGGCCTGCCCAGCGACGAGGACATGGGCAACTCCGAGGTCGGGCACAACGCGCTCGGCTGCGGCCGCGTCTTCGCCCAGGGCGCGAAGCTCGTCAACGAGGCCATCGCGACCGGGCACATCTTCGCGGGCAAGGCCTGGAGCGAGGTCCTGGCGAAGGCGAAGGCGGGCGGGACCGCCCACTTCATCGGCATGGTCTCCGACGGCAACGTGCACAGCCACATCGAGCAGCTCTACGCCCTGCTCGAACGCTGCGCCAAAGACGGGGTCCGCCGCGTCCGCGTGCACGCCCTGCTCGACGGCCGCGACGTCGGAGAGAGATCCGCGCTCGACTACCTCGGCCCGCTCGAAGGTCGGCTCAAGGACCTCTCGAAGGACGGCCGCGACTACCGCATCGCCTCCGGCGGCGGGCGCATGGTCACGACGATGGACCGCTACAACGCCAACTGGAGCGTCGTCGAGCGCGGCTGGAAGGCGCACGTCCTCGGCGAGGGCCGGGCGTTCGCGTCGGCCTCCGAGGCCGTGAAGGCCTGCTACGCCGAGGACCCGAAGATCACCGACCAGTACATGGACAGCTTCGTCGTGGCGGAGGGCGGGAAGCCCGTGGGAGCGATCCAGGACGGCGACGCCGTGGTCTTCTTCAACTTCCGCGGCGACCGGGCCATCGAGATCTCGCGGGCCTTCGAGGAACCCGGCTTCAAGGAGTTCGAGCGCCAGCGCGTCCCCAAGGTCTTCTTCGCGGGCATGATGCAGTACGACGGCGACGCGGGGATCCCGAGGAGCTATCTCGTCGAGCCGCCGGCCATCGACCGCACGCTCGGGCAGTACCTCTGCGGCATGGGCGTGCGCTCGCTCGCGACCTCCGAGACGCAGAAGTTCGGCCACGTCACCTATTTCTGGAACGGCAACAACTCCGGATACATCGACGAGGGCCTCGAGAAGTACGTCGAGGTGACCTCCGACCGCATCCAGTTCGACCTCAAGCCCTGGATGAAGGCCGCCGAGATCAGCGAGGTCGTCGAGGAGGCCGTGCGCGCGGGCGACCGCAAGTTCCTCCGCATGAACTACGCCAACGGCGACATGGTCGGTCACACCGGGGCCGAGGCCGCCGTGCGCGTCGCCGTGGAGTCCGTGGACCTGCAGCTTTCGCGGCTCACCTCCGCCGTCGCCGCGAAGAAGGGCGTGCTCGTCGTCACCGCCGACCACGGGAACGCCGACGTCATGTTCACCGAGAAGAACGGGAAGCGTACGCCGATGGTGGCGCACACGCTCAATCCGGTCCCCTTCATCGTGAAGGACTACTCGGGCGCCAACGCCTGGAAGCTCGCCCCCGTGAAGACGGCCGGGCTGAGCAACGTCGCCGCGACCCTCTGCGTCCTGCTCGGGTTCGAGCCGCCCGAGGGCTACGACCCGACGCTGCTTTCTCTCTAGCGCTTGGCGGGAAGGACCTCGAGCCAGTAGCCGTCGGGGTCCTCGATGAAGTAGATGCCCATCCTCGGGTTCTCGAAGCAGATGCAGCCCATCCCCTCGTGCAGGGCGTGGGCGGCCGCGTAGTCCTCCGCGCGGAAGGCGAGATGGAACTCGTTGTCGCCTAAGTCGTACTTCTCCTTGCGCTCGCGCAGCCAGGTCAGCTCGAGGGAGTGCTTCGAGACCCCGTCGCCCAGGTAGACGATGATGAAGCTGCCGTCCGGGGCGTCGATGCGCCGGGTTTCCTTGAGACCGAGCGCCTCCTCGTAGAAGGCCATGCTCTTCTTCAGGTCCAGCACGTTGAAGTTGTTGTGCGCGAAGACGAAGGGCATGTCTCCTCCTTTCCTGCGACGCATGATATCATAGCCCCGTGAAGCCGTCCTCCCTGCGCGTCGTCCTGGTCGGGCCCGAGAACCCGCTCAATGTGGGCTTCGTGGCCCGCGCGATGCGCTGCTTCGGGGTCGCCGACCTGACGGTGGCCGCCTCGGACTGGGGGGGGATGCCGGTCGAGGCCTATAAAACCGGCGGCTGCGTGCCGGAGATCCTCGACGGCGCGCGCTTCGTTCCGACCCTGGAGGAGGCCCTGCGCGGCTGCGAGGGTGCGGTCGCCTTCAGCCGCCGGCCCAGCACGCTGCGCCGCTCGGAGTTCACGCTGCCCGCCGTCCCCGCGCCTCTGCGCCGTACGCGCGGAACGCTCGCCCTCGTCTTCGGCCGCGAGTCCGCCGGCCTCTCGCGCGAGGAGTCCGCGCTCTGCCCCTGGCTCGCCCGCATCCCCTGCCACAAGAACCTCAGTCTCAACCTCGGGCAGGCCGTCGCCGTCGCCCTCTTCGGGATGAACGCGCCGGAAGGCGGAGTGTCGCGGCCTCCGCGCGCGGGCGTCTCGCTCGACCGGATGCTCTCCCTCTGGGACTTCGTCGCGCCGCGCATGAGCGGCGCCCGCTTCACGGCGGAGCGGCTGCAGCGCACGCGCCAGATGTTCTACCGCCTGAGCCTCGACGACGACGACTTCGACATGCTCTTCTCGGTGCTGCGCGCCGTTGCCGGCGCGCAGCCTTCGCGTCGGATCCGGGAATAACGAGACTCCCCCGAAAAACCGCGGCCGCCCCATGCGAGCGGGGCGGCCGCGGCTTTCCGGGGCGCTACGGAACGAGGATGCCGACGATGCTCGCCGTCAGGAAGCAGGCGAGCGAGCCGGCGATGAGCGCCTTCACGCCGAGGCGCGCCAGGTCCGGCCGGCGCCCCGGCGCGAGCGCGCCGATGCCGCCGATCTGGATGGCGATCGAGAGGATGTTCGAGAAGCCGCAGAGCGCGTAGACGCCGATGACGTAGGAGCGGTAGGCGATCTGGTCGGCGACGTGCGCCGCCGCGTACTGCGACATGTGCAGGTAGGCGACGAATTCGTTGAGGATGGTCTTCTCGCCCATGAGGGTGCCGATGATCGGGCAGTCCTTCCACGGCACGCCCATGATCCAGGCGACGGGCGAGAGGAGCCAGCCCATGAGCATCTCGAGCCCGATCTCGGGATGGCCGAAGAGGGCGCAGCCGCGGTGGAGGCCCCAGTTGACCATCGCCAAAAGCGACATGAAGGCCACGAGCATCGCGCCGACGTTGAGCGCGAGCTGCATGCCCGTGCTCGCGCCGCCGGCGGCGGCCTCGATGACGTTCGCGCTCGTGTCGCGGTACTCGAGCTTGAGCGTGCCGAGCGTCTTGGGCTGGCCGGTCTCCGGGAGCATGAGCTTCGCGATGACGATCGCTGCCGGGGCCGACATGACGCTCGCGGCGAGCAGGTGCCCGGCCACGTCGGGGAAGTAGGGCTGGAGCATGCTGACGTAGGCCACCATGACGCCCGCGGCGATGGTCGCCATCCCGCCGACCATGACGCAGAAGAGCTCGGATTCGGTCATCTCCTCGATGTAGGGCCGCACGAGGAGCGGGGCCTCGGTCTGCCCGACGAAGATGTTCGCGGAGGCGCAGAGGGTCTCCGCGCCGGAGGTCTTGCAGGTGTACTGCATGATGCGCCCGAAGAAGAGGACGACCTTCTGCATGACGCCCAGGTAGTAGAGCACCGACATCAGGGAGGAGAGGAAGACGATGGTGGTGAGCACCTGGAAGGCGAAGTAGAAGCCCAGCGAGCCCTCGCGGCCGGGCGGCAGCGCGAGGCTGCCGAACACGAACTTCGCGCCCTCCTCCTGGAAGCTCAGGAGCTTGAGCACGACGAGGTTCATGGCGTCGAAGACCCAGCGGCCGGGAGGGGTCTTGAGGATGAGGAGCGCGAAGATGAACTGCAGGGCGGTGCCCCAGAGCACGGTGCGCCAGTTCACGGCGCCCTTGTTCTTGCTCAGCAGCCAGGCGACGCCGAGGATGACCGCGGTCCCGAAGACGCTCATCAGCTGGTACGAGTTCATCGTGCTCTCCCCATGTGTCCGGTGTGCCGCGATTATATCAAGGAACGCGCGCGCGGGGGCCGCCTTTCAGTATCATGACGACGATGGACGACGCTCAGGACGCTC
Organism: Elusimicrobiota bacterium; assembly: GCA_041660925.1. Taxonomy (NCBI): domain Bacteria; kingdom Pseudomonadati; phylum Elusimicrobiota; species Elusimicrobiota bacterium. The sequence goes on along the minus strand of JBAZVI010000001.1, from coordinate 322,439 downwards.
TGCACGCGGCCGGCCGCCTCGGCCGCGGCCTGGAGGCGGCGATGGCGCCGGCTCCGCTGCGCCGGAGTTCTCGGGACAACGGCGTCGGGCTCTTCGACGCCCCGGAGCGCGCGCCGTGAGGGTCGCCCTCGTCCTCTGTCCTCAGTGGGACCTCCGCTTCGCGCCCCTCGCGCCGGCCCTCCTCACCGCGGCGCTCAAGGAGCGCGGCCACGAAGCGGAGTTCTTCGATCTCAACCAGGAGATGACCCTGCTCGCCCGCGCCGCGGGCGACCCGGATTTCGAGCAGGCCCCCACCTTCGAATCCCGCTGGAGCGACCCCGCCTTCGTGCACGAGCGCGTCCTCCCCGGCTACCGGGAGTCCCTCGAGGCGGCCGCGGCGCGTCTGCTCGCGGGGGGGACCCGCGTCGTCGGCTTCTCCGTCTTCTTCTCCAACCGCGTGTTGAGCCTGGAACTGGCGGCGATGCTCAAGCGGCGGGAGCCCGGCGTCCGGGTCGTCTTCGGCGGGCCCTCGTGCGTCCGACTCGAAGAGGCCGCGTCCTGCCTGCGGACCGGCTTCGTGGACGCCGTCTTCCTGGGCGAGGCCGACCGGAGCTTCCCCGACTTCGTGGACGCTCTCGCGCGGACGGGGAAGCCGGAGGGGGCGCTCGGGGTGCTGCTGGCCGGCGAGTCCGCCCGCTGGGCGCCGGGCGGGGAAAGCGTCGCGGACCTTGACGCCCTGCCCTTCGCCGACTTCTCCGGCCATCGGCTCGGCCGCTACGACGGACGGACGATCCATCTGAGCCGCGGCTGCATCAACCGCTGCGCCTTCTGCGTCACGGGGCGCGGAGAAGGCTACCGCTGCCGCTCCGGCGCGCGCGTCGCCGAGGAGCTCGAGGGGCTCCTCGCGGGCGGGGGCGGCGCGACCTTCTTCTTCTGCGACTCCATCCTCAACGGCTCCCTGCGCGAGCTCGAGGCCTTCCGCGCCGGGGTCCGCGGGCGGCGCCTCGAGCCGCTCTGGGGGGGCTACGCCGCGGCGCGTCGGGAGATGACGCCGGAGCTCCTCTCCGGTCTGCGTGAGGCGGGCTGCCGCTTCCTCCTTTACGGCGTGGAGAGCGGCTCGGCGAAGGTCCTGCGCGAGATGGGCAAGCCCGCGGCCCCCGAGCTCAACGCCCGCGTGCTGCGCGACACCGCGGCGGCCGGCATCCAGAGCGTCGTCACGCTCATGGTCGGCTTCCCGAGCGAGACCGAGGAGGACTTCGGAGAGACCCTCTCCTTCGTGCGGGCCAACGCGCGGAGCATCGGCATGCTCGCCCCCTCGCTCTTCGCCGTCGACGAGCTCGTCGATCGCGGGGGAGACTGGGGCCTCGTCCCCGGGGGGGACTTCGTGCGCTGGAGCACGCGCGACGGCCGCAACGCCTTCGAGACGCGCGTGAGCCGCCTCGAGCGCCTCTTCGCCGCCGCGGCGGCTTGCGGCGTGCGCATCGACTTCGAGGCGCGCGTCGGCGCCGCGGGGATGCAGTCCCTCTTCGAACGCGGGCTCTGAATCCCGGCGGGGATATCGTATAATCGCGGAAATCACGGGATTTTCCGGGCGCGCCGCCCGGAGCTCCGGAGGAAGGCACGCCATGGAAAAACAGCAGAACGCGCCGACGAAATACGAGTGGTTCATCCTCGGCGACATCAACGGCTTCTTCGGCCTGATGTTCGACAACATGACGGTCCTCTCCTTCCTCGCGGGCATCCTCATCTTCGTCTTCAAGTACCCCGCGGACATCGTCTACCAGCGCATGTTCCCCGGCACCGCCTTCGGCGTGCTCTTCGGCGACCTCGTCTACACCTGGATGGCTTTCCGCCTCGCCAAGCGCACGAACAACCCCACCGTGACCGCCATGCCGCTGGGACTCGACACGCCCTCGACGATCGGCATCGCGCTCGCCGTGCTCGGCCCCTGCTTCCTCGCGATGAAGGCGCAGGGGATGCCCGAACGCGACGCCGCGATGATGACCTGGTACGTCGGCATGGCCACGATGGTGCTCATCGGCTGCGTGAAGCTCGTCTTCTCCTTCATCGGGCAGTGGGTGCAGAAGGTCGTCCCGCAGGCCGGCCTCCTCGGCTCGCTGGCGGGCATCGGCCTGGCCCTCATCGGCTTCATCCCGATCGTGGAGATCTTCGGCATGCCCATCGTCGGACTCATCGCGCTCGGTCTCGTCCTTTACACGCTCGTCGCGGGCATCCGCCTGCCGAAGAACGTCCCGGGCGTCCTCGCCGCGGTGGCCATCGGCACGGTCCTCTACTACATCCTCGGCCCGATGGGGCTCACCGGCGGGACCTACGCGCCGCCCTCCTTCGAGCTGCACTTCGGCTTCCCGCGCCCCTCGCTCGACTTCCTGCACGGCATGCGGGAGGCGCTCAAGTACCTGCCCATCGCGGTGCCCTTCGGCATCCTCACGGTCGTCGGCGGCATCAACGTGACGGAGAGTGCGCGCGTGGCGGGCGACGACTTCAACACCCGCGACATCCTGCTCACCGAAGCCGTGGCCACGCTCCTGGCCGGCGTCTGCGGCGGCGTCGCGCAGTCGACGCCCTACATCGGGCAGCCCGCCTATAAGCAGATGGGCAGCCGCGCCGGGTACACCCTGCTCACCGGGCTCTTCATCGGCCTTGGGGGCATCCTGGGCTACGTGGGCTTCATCGTCGAGCTCATCCCGCGGGCGGTCATCGCGCCCATCCTCATCTTCGTGGCCCTCGACATCATGTGCCAGGCGTTCCTCGCCTGCCCGCTCAAGCACGCGCCGGCCGTCGCCTTCGCGTACTTCCCGACCGTGGCTCGCCTGCTGCAGATCAAGCTCTCCAACCCCGAGTTCGTCCCGATGGAGCGCTTCGCGGCCCTGATGACGACGCCGGGGAAGGGCCTGCCCGAGATGCTCGTCACGGTGGCGCTGGGCAACGGCTTCATCCTGACCGCGATGCTCTGGGGGGCGTTCATCGCCAAGCTCATCGACCGGGAGCTCAAGGCGGCGTCGGCCTACCTGTCGATCTGCGCGGTGCTGACCTTCTTCGGCATCATCCACTCGGCCGTTCCGGACGGGAACATGTACCTGCCCTGGACGCTGACCGGGGTCGCGCAGCAGGTCCCCTACCAGTTCACGGCCGGCTACGTCGCGCTGGCGGTGATGTTCTTCGCGCTCTCCTATACGAAGGAGAGCCGCGAGGTCGCCTCCGCCCACGGGCACTGATCCTTTGCTGAGGGAAGTCCTCGTCCTATCCGCGCTGCTCTGCGCGGCTCCGGCGCTCTCCCGCGCGGCCGGCGCCGAGGCGAGCGGCGACGCCCCCATGCAGCAGACCGGGCCGCGGCAGGCGACGAGCCCCGCGGGGGCCGCGGGTTCGTCATCGCAGGCCGAGGATCCCTCGCGCCGCGAGGAGACCGGGCGCGAGCTGCAGGACTACGCCGGGAACCGCGACCCGTACTCCCTGAACCGCGCCATGCCGGACCTCGTGCGCTACGCGCAGTCCCCCGACGGACGCCGCTTCCTCTCCGAACTCTTCAGCGGGATGGGGACCAAGTGGTCGCGGACCGGCGGGAAGGGCAGCCCGGAGGAGGCCGTGCTCTCCGAGATGGCGCGCTATGCGCCCGAGGACGGCGCGGTCTGGCGCATGCTGGCCGAGCAGCGCGGGAGGGGCTCCGACGCCGCGGCGACGATCGCGGCCGCCGACAACGCCCTCCGCTTCGGCGGCCCCGACGCCAAGGTCTTCGAGGTCCGCGCGCAGGCGGACTACAAGCTCGGCGACTACGATTCGGCCTGGCGGGACGCGCGCGCCTCGCTGAAGCTCGATCCGCGCGACCAGTCGGCCTTCGCCGTCATGAAGCTGGCCGAGGGCCGGCTGCAGCTCGGGCCGGCGCCCGCACCGGCCGCGTCCTCCTCCGAAGGGGAGCCGGCGCTCTCCGCCGCATCCGGCGGGGGCGCGGCCCCGGCCGCGGCCTCTCCCGGGCGCGACACCCTCGCCCAGTCCGCCGTCCTCACGCGCGAGGCGGTCTCCGCGCTCGCCCTCGGCGACGCGGCCTCGGCCCTGCGCAAGGCGGACGCCGCGCTCGCGCTCGACTCCGGCAACGCCCAGGCCATGAACCTGCGCGCCACCGCCGAGGTGCGCCTCGCGCGCTACAAGGAAGCCGCCGCCGACGCGACCCGCGCGCTGGACCTCGCCCCCGGCAACGCGGCCGCGCTGACCACCCGCGCCTGGGCGCAGGGGCGGCTGGGGGACTACGCCCGCGCCCTCGTCGACGCGAGCGCCGCCGTCGAGGCGGCCCCGGCGGATCCCGCGGCCCGCTTCGCCCGGGCCTTCAGCCTCGCCGGCTTCGGCCGCAACTCGGAGATGCTCGACGAGCTGCGCACGGCCGCGGCTCTCCATCCCGCCTTCATGCCCGTCTACGAGCGCGCCGTGCGCGCTCCCGCGGGGAGCGACGCCATGCTCCTCTTCACCGGGCTCGAGCCCGGCCGCTCCGCCCCCGCGCCGCGCCGAGGCGGGCGTTCGATGCTCGTCATCGTCCTCGCCGCGATCGTCGGGGGCTTCCTCGTCGCCCTCGGCCTGCTCCAGAACCTCGCCGGCCTGCGCGAGCGCTTCACCCGCCGTCTGGGCGCGCGCGTCTCGGCGGTCCCGGAGGGGGGCGGAGGGTTCTGGAAGCGCTTCACGAAGGTGCGCGAAGCGGGCTCCGGCGGGATGGGGGTCGTCTACGAGGCCGTCGACCTGGCCATGCGGCGCAAGGTCGCCGTCAAGCGCATGCGCGAGGAGCTGCGCTCCGACCCGCGCGAGCGCCGCCGCTTCCTCGAGGAGGCGCGCGCCGCCGGAGCGCTGCGCCACCCGAACGTCGTCGCCGTCCACGGCGTCGAGGAGGAAGGCGACGACCTCTACATGGTCTGCGAGTTCGTCGAAGGCCCTTCGCTCGAGAAGCGCCTCAAGGAGCGCGGGCCCCTCGCCGAGGCCGAAGCCCTGCGCCTGGCCCTGCAGGTCTGCTCGGCGCTCGAGGCCGCGCACGCCCTGCGGGTCGTCCACGGCGACATCAAGCCCTCCAACATCCTCCTCGAGCCCGACGGCACCGCCAAGGTGGCCGACTTCGGCCTCGCCCGCCGCCTCGACGCCGCGCGGCGCACCGTGCAGGGCGCCTCCTGGGGCAGCCCGGCCTACATGGCGCCCGAGCAGGAGGAGGGGCGGACGCTGCCGGAGTCCGACCTCTATTCGCTCGGCGCCCTGCTCTACGAGGCCCTCACCGGGAAGCCGCCTTTCGAGGGAACGCCCTCGTCGGTGCTTCTGCGCAAGCGCGAGGGCCGCTATGAGCCGGCCGGGCGCGGAGCGGCGCTCTCGAGCGCGACCGAGGCGCTCATCGCGAAGGCGCTCGAGCCGGATCCGGAGCGCCGCTGGCGCTCCGCGCGCGAACTTTCGGCGGCCCTCGAGGCCGCGATCCAGTCGTCCAAGGGGAGCTGACATGGGCTGGGAGAAAGTGCTCTGCTTCGTCGGCGGCGGGCTCGCCGTCTTCGTCTATGGGATGACGCTCGCCAGCGACGCGTTCCAGAAGGTCGCCGGCCGGCGCCTGCGCATCATCCTCGAGCTGCTGACCGCCAACCGCCTCATGGGCATCGGCGCCGGCGTCGCGCTGACGATGGCGACGCAGTCGAGCAGCGCGACGACCGTGATGCTCGTGAGTCTCGCGAACTCCGGGCTCCTCCAGCTCGGGCAGACCCTCGGCGTGCTCCTCGGCGCCGACATCGGCACGACGGTCACCGTGCAGATCCTCGCCTTCCACATCTCCGACTACGCCCTCCTCATGATCGCCGCGGGCGTCGGGGTCCTCCTGCTCAGCCGCTACGAGCGGCCCAAGGCCCTCGGCCAGGTCTTCATGGGCTTCGGCTTCATCTTCTTCGGCATGTCGCTCATGCAGAGCGGCATGGCTCCGCTGCAGCAGAGCGACTGGTTCCGCTCCCAGATCCTCGCTCTCGCCGAGCATCCGCTGCGCGCCTTCCTCATCTCGACCCTTTTCACGGGGATGATCCACTCCAGCGCCGCCACGATGGCCGTCGCGATGACCCTGGCTTCCCAGGGGCTGCTCGGGGACACCCCGGAGGAGATGATGCGCGTGGCCCTTCCCGTCGTCCTCGGCGCGAACGTGGGGACCTGCGCGACCGCGCTCATGGCCGGCATCGGCACCAACGTCGAGGCGCGGCGCGTGGCGGTCGCCCATCTCCTCATCAAGACCTTCGGAGCGCTCCTCTTCTTCCCGCTCGCCGGACCCTTCTCGGCGCTCGTGCACGACCTCTCCATGCGCATGTCGCCCGACGCGAGCGCCATGCGGCTCCTCGCGAACATGCACACCGCCTTCAACATCGCCATCACGCTCATCTTCGTCGGATTCACGGGGCCCCTGGCGCGGCTCATCCTCTGGCTCGTGCCCCAGCGCAAGGATGACGACGCGCGGCGCGTGGACCTGCTGCCGCTGGAGATCGTGGACTCCGAGGAACTCGCCCTGCGCTCGGCGAAGACGGCTCTCGAACGTCTCGCGGGGACGGTGCTCCAGATGTTCCGCGACAGCATCCGCGTCATCGAGAAGGACGACCTGCGCCTGCTCGAGGACGTGCGTCGGGCCGACGAGAAGGTCGACGACGCCCAGCGCCAGATCTCCAAGTACCTCATCGGCCTGCTGCGCCGCCGCGAGCTCAGCGAGAAGGACGAGAGGCAGTGCAAGAAGCTCTTCATCATCGCCAGCGAGCTCGAGAAGATCGGGAACATCCTGCGCAACTCGCTGATGAACGCCGCCTACCAGAAGATCAGCCGCGACATCGAGTACTCCATCGAGGGGCAGAAGGAGTTCGAGCGCATGCTCGACACCTGCGAGAAGATGCTCCAGGAGGTCGTGGAGATGATCGGCGACGGCGAGGAGGAGACGGAGCGCGCCGCCCGCATCCTGGCCCTTCGCCGCGACGTCCTCGAACAGCAGCGCCTCCTGCAGGGCGCGCACATCCGGCGCCTGCGCAAGGGCCTGCGCGACAGCGGGCAGAGCAGCTGGTGCTTCCTCGAGATGATCAGCATCCTCGACGCCTTCAGCTACCGCCTCGCCTCGGTCATGCAGGCCCAGCTGGGCACCGACGTCGTCGACCAGCCGTATTGAGGCTTGCGCTCCCGTCGGGCGGTGTTATAATGGGAAAGATGACGAGCGCTCTTTTCGTCCTGCTGCTCCTCGCCCTCCCGGCGCGCGCCGGGGACCTCGGCTCCGACGTGCTCTTCGGCGGTCGGGGCGCCCTCGAGATCCCCGTCCGGCCCGGACCCGCCTCGGTGACGCCGGTCTATGAGAGCGGCGAGAGCGCGTTCCTCGCCGAGCCCTTCGACGCGGTCCTCTTCCAAGGCGTCTCCCCGGCCTCCGGCCTTCGCCGCGGGGACCCCGCTGGACCCCGCGGCACTGGCCGAGAGGAGAAAGACCGCGGCCTGCGCTTCGAGCTGCGCCGGCGCGTGCGCGGGAGCTGGGAGGCCTGGCGGCCGGCCGAGCTCCACCTGTATCCCGGGGGACGCTTCTGGGGCAAGGTCCGCTTCGAGACCGCCGCCGCCGGGAGCGTCGCCCTGCGCGCGTTCAGCGGGCCCACCGGGACCGGGGGCACCGTGGAGGTCTACGCGCTCGAGTCTTTCGATACCTCCCTGACGGAGGGCGAGCCCAAGCCCCAGGAGGTCCCGGCCGCCGTCCCCTCCCCGAGCGTCGTGCCGCCCGCGGTGCACGGCCGCGCCGAGTGGGGGGCGAAGCCGCCCAAGGAGCCGCCGACGGCCCATGAGCCCGTCGCCTTCACCCAGCACCACACCGACGGCAACCGCACGGAGACGCTCGAGGATTCGCTGCGCGAGGTCCGCTTCATCCAGGAGTACCATCAGAACGGCCGCGGCTGGAACGACATCGGCTACCACTATCTCGTGGACGCGGCCGGGCGCGTCTTCCAGGGCCGACCCGAGGGCGTCGTCGGCTCTCACGTCGCGAACCACAACACCGGCAACGTCGGGATCTCGCTTCTGGGCTCCTATCATCCGCCGAAGAGCCACGAGTTCACGGCCGCTCAGAAGGACGCGATCCGCCGCATCGGGGTCTGGCTGCGCGACGGCCATGGAGTCTCCCCCGACTCCTACAAGGGGCATCGGGACTACAACCCGCAGACGGACTGCCCCGGCGACGGCGTCTATCCGCTCATGAGCGCGATCCGGGAGTCCATCCGAGCCTCCCCGCCCGCGACCGACGTCCCGCCCTCCCAGCTTCGCCGCTTCCTGCGCGAGCCGCTCCCGCCGAGGTTTGATTAGATCAGGGTTCGTTCTTCCTTACTGCCCTCCCCTTTCGGGGGAGGTTGGGTGGGGGAGAGTATGGGGAAAGGGAGCCTTTACGGTTTCAGGAGTACATGAACTATATGGGACTGAAACGCTCCAACAATTAGTTCAATAAGGTGAGTGCCAGACACCGTAACCGGAGGAAGCTCCCGATGATGGGGGAAGACTCATGATGATGGCCATTATGCTTCCTACAGGAGTGAGGTCTCTGGATGGGTTCTAAAATGTCCGACCGGCTCCTGGATCTGTATCTGCGGTACCGCGTGGCCCTCCCGCTGGCCTCGTTCCTCATCTACCTCAACACCACCCAAATCGTCCTGGGCCGGATCGGATTCAAATCGCTGTACTGCGGCTTGTCCTTCGTGGCGCTCATGGAGATCATGTACGCCTACGACGCCCGGTTCAGGAACAAAGAGGACGTCATCAACCTGCCTGAGGGCAGGGCGGTCTCTCACGGCGTCCGGTCTCTGCTGCTGGCGGCGGCGCTGCCTGTGGCGCTGCTGCTTTCGGCGGGTTTCTGGCCGCTTCTCCTCTACGCCACGCTCGCGATAGCCGTCTACAGCGACCCGCACATCCTCCCGCGGCAGTTCAAGAGCATCCCCGGACTCAAGATGCTGGTGAACATGCTGAATTTCTGGACCGTCGGGATCCTTGCGCCGATGCTCTTCATCCACGAACTGTCGTTCGGGCTGGTCGGTTCCGCCCTGCGCGTCTCCGTCCCGTTCCTGGTCCTGCTTTTCAGTCTCAACGTCCTCATCGACATCCGAGACGCGGTCGGAGACCGGGCCGCGGGAGTCTGGACGTTCCCGGCGGCCATCGGCGTGCCGGCCTCGGCGGGGCTGATCGTCCTCCTGTTCCTGGGATGCGGGACCGTCGCGGTCGTGCGGGGGGATGTCGGCGGAGCGGGCTTTGCCTTCGGCCTGGCCGCTCTTTCGTCCGCGGCCGTGAAGCCGCGGAGCAGGCTCTACTACGAGTGGGTGCTGGCGTTCACCAACGTCTATCTCGCCGGCCTACTGGTCTTCAGGTTCCGCTGAACGGGCCCGCCGATCCCCGCCGGGAACCGGACTCTCCTGCGTGTCCTGGCGGCTATCCTACATGAAAGCGGTCGCGTCATCCGGCGGCACCCGGCGCCGTCTCTGATATAGAATACGCTCGGCGCGAGAAGGGGTCCCATCGGCGGCGCCGCCAAGAGAGGCTTGAGTCCATGAAGCGGATCGCCCGGCTGTTGTTCGTCGTGTCCTTCGCGTGCGTCGCCGCCCATCCGGCCGCGGCCAAAAGGGTGAAGCCCAGCGTGGCTCCCGCGGAAGTGATGACGGCTTTGAAGAAACTGTATCCGAAAGCGAAGGTCCGCCATTGCCTCCGCAAAGAGCGGGACGGGAAGACGGTCTTCGAGATCGAGACCAGGGACGGGAAGGTCCTCCGCGGCTTGGTGCTCTCCGAGGCCGGCGAGGTCCTGGAGAAGAAGGAACGCATCGCGCTGAAGGAACTGCCGGCGGCCGTGAAGCTCTCCGCTCAGACGAAATACCCCCAGGCCGACATCGTGTCGGCGAAACGGGTCACGAAAGGAGCCGCGGTCGTTTACGAGCTGGAGCTGCGGATGGGGAGCGAGAAGGAATCGATCGTCGTCGACGGCAGCGGCGAGGAGCAGCTCCTCCGGCCATAGCGCCCCGCCGCCAGCCCGGCGAAGAGGCCGGCGGCGTAGCTCAGATGCGCCAGCGGGTGGAGCAGAAAGAGCCAGGCGAGACCTTGTCCGCCCTCGAAGCGGCGCAGGGATAGAGCGGCGGCGTTGACCGCCGCGGAGAAGACGTAGACCGCGGCAAGCGGAAAAAAGAGGAAGGGCCGCGCGCAGAGGCCGAATAACCCCAAAAGAGGAAGGAGCGGCGCCAGGTGCAGAAGGCGCAGCGAGGACGGCAGCTTGAGCGACATCTGCGCCCGTCCCTGGCCGGACAGGAAGCATTGGCGGCAGAACGCTCCCACCGTCGAGCGTCGTTCATGGTGGACGTAGAGCTCCGGCGCATGCAGGGCGCGCCGCCCGACGCGCGCGAGCCGCTCGAGGAGCAGGTTCTCCTCGTTGCGCACGAGTTCGGGGTCGAAGGGCGGGCGCTCCCCGGCCAGCGCCTCGCGCCGGATGGCGAGGTTGCAGAGGATCAAGCCGCTCTCATCCGTCCACGTATCGGCGGGGAAGCCCCCGAAGCGCCGGCTCATGGGGCCGGCGCACAGCCTGGAGCTCAGAAGGCGGCCGACACAGCGCTCGAACGGCGGGCTTTGCGGCGGCGTGAGGTTGGGCCCTCCGATCACGGCCGCTTCGGGGTAGCGGAGGATCTTCTCGCCGAGGACCGAGAAGTAGTCCTGCGGCACCGTCACGTCGTCGTCTAAAAAGCACAGCCAGCCGCCCTGGGCTCGGGCCACGGCGGCGTTTCGCGCATCCCCGAGCGACCGCGGCGCCCCGGAGAGGACTTTCAGCCCCCGGAGTCGTCCCAGGTAGGGGGTCGCCGCCGCGGCGCAGGCCTCTTCGTTCCCGTTGAGGAGGAGCAGGCATTCGAAATCCTGCGGCAGCCGGGCTTCGACCAGACTCTCCAGGCAGCGGCTGAGCGAGCGCGGACGCGAGGCCAGGATGATGACGGAGAGGGAGGAAGCGCCGGAGCTCACAGGTTCATGACGGCGCTCCGCGCCCCTGCTCCAGGTGCAGCGTCCGACGGCAGAGGCGCCGCAGCAGCTCCTGGTCGTGCGAGGCGATGAGGAGGGTCTTTCCCTGCCCGCGCAGGTCGTGGAAGGCCCGAGCGCACTTGGCCTGGAACGCGGCGTCGCCGACCGCGAGCGTCTCGTCGATGAGCATGATGTCCAGGTCCGCGTGGAGGGCCGTCGAGAACGCGACGCGCGCGGTCTGCCCGGTCGAAAGCTCCGCGAGGCGCAGCTCCGCGCGCTCCGCGAGCCCGGAGAAATCGAGGATGGCGTCCCTTCGGCGCAGGAGCTCGCGGCGCCGCAGTCCCATGAGGATGCCGCAGATCTCGATGTTGTCCAGGACGCTCAGCTCCGGCTGAAGGCCGTGGGTCAGGCTCAGAAAGGCGTTGGTGCGGCCTCCGACCTCGACGCGTCCGCTGGTCGGCGCGAGGATTCCCGCGATCAAAGAGAGCAAAGTGCTCTTGCCCGCCCCGTTGGGGCCGCTGATGCCGAAGCATTCGCCGGGCTCGACCTCGAAGGACAGCTCGCGCAGCGCCCAGGTCTCGACCCCGTCCCCGAGCCCCCTCAAGCGGCCCAGGAGCGTGTCCCGGCGCGGGAGCACGTGCCGGAAGCGCTTGCTGAGCCTTTCCGCGCGGACGGCGCTCTTCACAGCTTCTCCACGAGGCCGCGGCTCATCCTCGGGAACAGCACGGCCGCCGAGACGCAGAGCGCGAGCGCGACCGCGCCCGCCGGCAGCAGGCCCGCCAGAGCCGGCGAGGGGTGGGCGAAGATCAGGGCGCGGCTCGCGGCGAGCACCGCGGCGAGCGGGTTGGCGGAGAGGAGCAGCCGGCCGGTCCCGCTCACGATCCCGGCGGCATAGAAGACCGGGGTCAGGAAGAACAGGCCGTAGAGCGCGATCGACCACGCGCGTTCGAGGTCCCGCAGGTGGACCGCGGCGACCGCGAGGAAGCAGGACAGGCCTGCGACGAGCGCCGTCTCGACCAGGATGACGGCCGGCAGGAGGAGCCAGCCGGCGTTGGGCTCGAGGCCCATCGCAAGGAGCCCCGTCATGAGCACCGGCCATTCCAGGAGGTGGGAGATCAGCACGGAGAACACCGCGGAGAGCACGATGAGGATGCGGGGAAAGTTGAAATGGCCGAGCAGGCCCGCCTTGCGCCGCAGGCTCGTGAGCCCCGCGGTCGTCGCGACCGAGAAGAAATTCCACTGGACGATCCCGATGAGGAGGTAGGCGGCGTAGTGCTCCACCTGGGGCGCCATCATGCGGGTGAACACCCCGTACAGGATCAGGAAGATGAACAGCGGATGCAGGAGCGTCCAGAGGAAGCCCCCGAAGGTCCCCTGGTCGCGCATGCGGAACTCCGTGCGCGTCAGCATCCAGAAGAGGTCCCAGTGGTAGGCCATCTTCAGATTCTACCTCATCGGCTCGGCCTGGGAACCGCGTTCCGGGAGGGCAGGACCCGTCCTCGCGCCGAGCGCCGCGGGCCCGCGCGTTGGGCCGAGGACCTAGATTTTCGAAGGGTCTTCTCCCGCGCGGTCGTTCCCCTGCCGGCCCCTCTTGGTGAGGGTCCTCCGTTGCTATCGTCGGGTCGGCTCTCGCAGCGCCCGAGGTGTTTCTGAGATGAAAAGCGACCGGAGTGCGTTGATCCTGGCGACGGCGGCTCTTCTCGGCTGCTTCCGCGTGAACGCCGCGGCGGAGGAGCTCCTCGCCGCGCTCGGGGCCGTCGGCGTCCCGGCCTTCCAGGCGCAGGAGTTCTCCCGCCCGACCCTCAACAACAACGTCGTCCCGATGACTCCGACCGAGCTCGTCATCCAGCAGGTGGCGGGTTCCGTGGTCAAGGTCCAGGCGGGGGGCAGCATCGGTTCCGGCTTCATCTTCCTTCCCGAGGGGATCGTCGCCACCAACGCGCACGTGGTGGGGGACCTCGAGGCGGGGGCGCCCGTCCGCCTCACGCTCGCCGACGGCGCCCGCGTCGAGGGCCGGCTCCTGGCGGCGGGCTCCGGGGAGCGGCTGGACGTCGCCTTCATCCGCCTGCCTCCGCGGAAGTCCGGCTGGAAGTCCCTTCCGCTCATGCACACCTCGCAGGTGCGCCTGGGCATCGAAGTCCTGGCCGTGGGCCATCCCTTCGGTCTGCCGCAGACCGTCAGCCGCGGGATCGTCAGCGGCATCGACCGGGCGGAGGAGTATTACACCTGCCTGCAGACCGACGCGGCCATCAACGGCGGCAACTCGGGAGGGCCCCTCATCGCCCTCGACGGCAGCGTGGTCGGGATGAACACGAAGGTCGTCCCTCCCGCGAAGGGCTCCGGCGTCGCCTTCGCCATCTCGGCCGACGACATCGTCCGGGCCTGGGAGCAGTACGGCCGGACCGGGAGCCTGACCTCGGTCTGGCTCGGGCTCTCGCTCTCCCTCGACGAGCAGGGGCGTCTGGTCGCGGAGCAGGTCTTCCCCGGCGGGCCGGCCAGAAAGGCGGGTCTCCGGCCCGAGGACGTCCTCGTGAAGTTCGACGGCGAGCCGATCGAGGACCCCGAGGCGTTCTTCGCGGCCGTCCACCAGCGCATGCCCGGGGACATCGTCGCCCTCACCGTGCTCCGCCAGGGCAAGGAGGTCGCGCTCTACGTGGTCCTCGAGGAGGAGCAGGCGGTCCGCAGTCAGCGCATCGCCGGAGCCGAAGGCCTCTGATGCGGGAGCGGCTCCCGCGGCGGGCTCGACTTGCATGAGCCGTCCGTCCCCATCTAGAATAGCGTCCATCTTGAGCTCTCCCCTCGGCGCTCCCGGCGCGCTCCCGCGATGACCGCGGAAGAACAGCCCGACAGCCCGGAGGCCCTGCAGGCGGCCGAGGAAGAGCGGCTCCTGCGCCTGCGCCGCGCGGGCCTGGAACAGCTCCAGGAAGTGCATGGGCGCATCTCCGAAGCCCGCAGGCACCTCGAGCAGGCCGTCGACCAGACCCCCGTGGGCGCCGTGCATGCGGAGATCCAGCGCGTGCTGCAGGAGATGCTGCGCGCGAAGACGGAGTTCGAGAAGAAGCGGGCGGTGTTCCACGAGCGGTACCTCAAGGTCTCTCCGGAGGGCTCGGAGTTCCGCGGACACCTCGCGCTCCTCGAGCTCCAATACGAGGACCGCGTCCGGATCGCCGAGACGGGGCTGCAGCTCCTCCTGGATTCCATCAGCACCCACTACCGTCTTTCCCGCGGGCGCATCGAGGATTTCTGCGTGCGTGCGGCGGAGTCCCTGGGGACGCGCGTCTATCCCGTGCACGCGGATTTCCGAGAGGTCGTGCAGCGCGACGCCCGCACCTACGAAGGCTTCAAGAGCGCGCTTGCGGCGCTGCGCGCGGACAAGGACGCCGTCCTGGAGCATCATCGGCGCGAGACCGTGCAGGTCCAGGAACTCGCGCGCTACACCTCGCGCATGTTCTCCACGGAGCGGGACAAGGCGGCCCGGGAGCTCCAGGAGCGCGAGCGCAGCGAACAGTCCCTGCGCGCGCACGTCGAGAAGCTCGAGTCCTGGCTCAAGGCCGCCGAAGACGAGCGCGCTCAGGCCCTGGAGCGGTCGAAAGGGCTGCAGACGGAATGCGGGCGTCTGCGTGAACAGACGGTCTTCCAGGAGAAGCATCTGCAGGACCTGCTGAAAGCCGCGCAGCGCCCGGCGCGCGGAACGGACCTGGAGGGGGCCTCCTCCCGGACGGCGGACGAGCTCGCGCGCCTGCAGGGGGAGGAGAAGACTTTCGAGGCGGAGCGCGCGGCGCTCCGGGCCGCGCTCGAGAAGTCCGAAGCCGACCTGCGCCGAGCGCAGGAGCAGCGGGACGAGGCGAAGCGGACGGCACCGGAGGCGGCGCTGCTGCCCCGCATGGAGCTGCTCGAACGCCGCCTGCACGAGGCGGAAGCCGCGCGCGACCTTGCGACGCAAAAGGTCCAGGAGCTCTCCCGGACCTTGTCGTCGTCGGAGCATGAACGCGGCGAGAAGCTCGCGGAGTGCGCGGGGAGCTGGGCCGCCGAGAAGGCCCGGCTGCTCGAGCAGGTCGGCGAGCAGGACGCGCTCCTGTGGGGCCTGCGCGAGAAGCTCGCGCGCGAGACGCAGGAATGGGAGAAGACGATGGTCGCGCAGGACAAGCTGCGTCTCGAGGAGATCTTCCGGCTCCGCGCCCAGGTCCAGCAGTCGACGGCGCCGGGCAAGGGCGGCCCGAATCCCTGAAGAGGGTCGTTCGGCCGCCGCTCGCCGCGGTCCGCTCGTGCGTCGCCGCCCATCCGTCCGCGGGGTTTCCGGCACCGCAAGCCCAAAGTCCCCGTGGGCCCTTCGCTTCTATCCCGTCGTGCCCCGTCCGGACATACTCTCTGCATGCTGCGAGCTTTCGCTCTTCTTGCCCTGCTCTGCGTCCGGGCGGAGTCCGCCGTGCCGTCGTTCGAAGCCCTCGGCCTCCGCGGCGCCGCGGCGATCGTCGCCGGCGGAGACATCCGGAGTCCCGAGGTCCCGCCCGTCCCGCCGTCCGCGCAGGCCTCTCCCATGCTTTGGGGCGCGCGGGAGCTGCTTCAGCCGACGCCCGTCTCCGGGCTCGTCCGCTGGCAGGATATGCTCGAGCGCCACCGCGCCGGCCGCTCGAGCCGATGGCGGACGGTCTTCGAGGACCTGCGCGGACGGCCGGAGAAGGAGCAGATGGAGCTGGTCCATTCCCGCTGGAACCAGGTGCCCTACAAGCCGGACTCGAGGGACAACGGCTGGGCCACGCCCGAGGAGTTCATGCGGGATGGAGGCGACTGCGAGGAGTACGCCGTCGCGAAATACTTCTCTTTGAGGGAGCTTGGCTGGTCCTCCGAGCGCCTGCGCATCCTCGTGGTGCACCATCATCTCCTGGGGCTCAAGCATGCGGTGCTCCTCGTCCGGCTGGAGGGCTCGGCGTGGATCCTGGACAACCTGTCTTGGAGCGTCTATCGGACGGAGGAGAACGTCTTCTACACGCCGCTGTTCTCCTTCAACGAGGACGCCTGGTGGGGCTACAAGACGCTCCGCTGACCTCTCATCCGCCGAGGCCCGCCCTCCGGCGCGGGCCGAGGACCTAGAATCCGAAGGGTCTTCTTCCGCGCGTCCGCTCCCCCGGCGGACCCTTCCGGGGAGGGCGCCTCCGAGGGTATCGTGTCCGTATATGACGAACGATCGACGACGGGTGATTCTGGCGGCGGCTCTCCTCTCCTTCTGCGGCGTCGCAGCGAGGGCGGAGGGGCTCGTCGATTTCGATCAAGGGGTCGTCTTGGAGGCTCCCAGGCTGCTCCTCCAGGGGGAGCGGCTCGCGGCCGCGGAGCCGCCCGCCCCGGTCCAGGGGGCCGGGGCGTTCGTCGAGCGCGGCCGCGTCGCACGGGTCTGGCCCGAGATCGTGTTTGCGCGCGGAGCGGATTACGCCGAGTTCGCCTACACCATGAGCCAGAACCGCGACGTCGTGCGCAAGATGATGCTCCAGGAGTTCGGCGAGCTCCTGATCCCCATGGCCGGCGCCAACGCGGACGTCAACGAGCTGGCCAAGACCATCCTGCAGGCCATCCTCATCTTCGACGGCATGCACGCGGTGCACAAGGAGCAGGCCCTGCAGGGGCTCGAGGTCTCCTTCGAGCACACCCTGCGCGCGGAACTGGACCGGCTCTTCACGGCCCACCGGCTGAGCGACGGACGGCGACGCGTCGAATTCCTCTCGCGCGGCTCCGCGGTCTTCGCGGCCGTCAAGAGCCGTTCCACCGACGAGCAGTCCGCGCGGAGCGCTCTCGAGAACGTCGACATCCTGCTCTACGGCTCGTACACTCTGCTCGGCGGCGACCAGATCCAGGCCACGCTGACGGTGGAGAAGCTGGCCGGCGGGCAGAGCCGCAGCTTCGTCGCCGCCGGCGCCGTCGGCGAGGTCATGGCGGACCTGGCGCGCCAGCTCTTCGACTTCTTCCAGGCCAACGAGTACCGCGACTGGTTCGATCCTCAGCCGGGGCTGGAATGGATCCCGGCCGCTCCGGGGCAGCCCCGGACCACCGCGGCCGCGGCCAAGCTGTATTGCGGCGGCCAGGGGGCCCGCCTGCCTTACGCGCGCGAGCTGATCCTCGCCAGCCAGGGCGGGCAGTACCGTCCGGGGGGGATCCCGCCGCTGGAGGCCGACGGGGTCTATCTCGTGGCCGACAAGCAGCGCTACGACGAACAGCATTACTTCTTCACCGGCGATTCCGGGGACGCCACGGGCGGCCCGATCCGGACCTCGGCGGGCTACGGCGTCCTCCATGCCTCGTACTGGTGCGTCCGCGGGAAAGTCTCGAAGGAGGTCTCCTTCTACGAGAACCTCTATCGCATCCGCCGAAAGGCGGGCGACGGGGAGACCGTCCGGGCGGTCGAGTGCCTGCTCGAGAAGCTGGAGGATTTCGGCGCCCACCCCTGGGAGTGCGGCGGAGCTTTCTCTTCCGCGGAGAAGGCGGCGCAGGCGCTCGCGGCCAAGGGGCATCGCATCCGTCTGCCCTGAGCGCGCGGCTCGCCGTCCTTTCCCAGGGAATGGTATAGTCGCGTTCCGATGGGGAACGGGACGCCCGTGAGCGCGAGGATCTTCGACCCGCACCGGATCGACCGGCCGGCGGAAGCTCCCGGCCGCGCTCCGTCTCCCGTCCCCGTCGAGCGCTTCGAGCGGGAGTTCGCCGAGTTCATCGGCCGCCGGTACTGCCGGCTCACCTCCGGCGGCGCCGCCGCCCTGAAGACCGCGCTCGGGGCGCTGCGTCCGAAGAAGGTCGCCCTCACCGACCTGACCCATCCCTCGCTGCTCGAGGCGGTCCGGTACGCCGGGGCCCGAGCGGTGCTCCTCGACGTCGACCTCCGGACGCTCAACGTCTCGAAGAAGGCCCTCGCCGCGGCCCGCGGGAGCTACGACCTCTTCCTCTGCGCGCACATGTTCTCCACGCCCGGCCTTCCGGGGGCGCCGGGCTCCGTCGTGGGCCGCGGTCGGCCCCCGATGGTCGAGGACGCCTCGCAGATCGTCGGCGCCGGGCGCGGCGGACGGAGATATGGCTCGTTCGGGCTCATCGGGGTCTTCTCGCTCTCCCCGTACAAGCCGGTCTCAGCTCCGTGGACGAAGGCCGGCGCCGTGGTCTGGGACGACCCTGGACTCTCGGCGAGGATCGCGGACGTCTTGAAGCGCTTCCCGGTCCCGGACGCGCGGACCGCGGGCTATCTCTCGATGAAGCTGGAGCGGCTGCCCGAGACGCTCGACGGCCTCAAGAAGACGAACCGTTTCTATCGCAAGGCTCTGGCGGGGCTCCCCGGCCTTGCCCTGCCCAGGGTCGCGGATGCGGCGCAGGAGTTCCCGGTCCTCACGGAGCGCCGCGCGGAGCTCGAGCGGCATCTTTCGGCGGCCGGGATCCCGCTCGAGTACGTCTACATGCCGCTGCACGGGCGCCGCGCGTCCCCGGGCCTGCCGTCGGCCTCGGACTATCTGCGCCGCGCCCTGCACCTGCCGGTCTATCCGGGCATGACGGAGGCGGAAGCGTCCTACGTCGCGGGCGCCGTCCGGAAGTTCTTTGCCCGCTAGACTCCTCGAGCCGAACTACATCGCGCTGGACCTGACCTACCGCTGCCCGCTCTCCTGCGATTTCTGCTTCATGTCCAGGAGCGGCTGCCGCGGCACGTCCCGCAGGGAGCTGCGCCTCCCCGCGCTCAAAAAGCTCGTGGACGCGCTCTCCGGGAAGCCCCGGGAGTTCTGGATCTGCGGCGGCGAGCCCGCGCTGCGGCCCGACCTGCCGGAGCTCGTCGCCTGCATCAAGGCGCGCGGCCACCGCTGCTTCGTGACCAGCGGCGGCTGGCCGATGAAGAAGGAGACCGCCCTCCGGCTCCTCGAGGCGGGCATCGACGAGATCGTGTTCTCGCTGCACGGGACTCCCGCGGTGCACGACCGCGTCGTCGGGGCGAAGGGCGCCTTCGCGCGCACGGCGGCGCTCTGCGCGGCCGTCAACGCCTCGCCGCTCAAGGGGAACACGCGCCTGAGCGTCTGGTGCACCATCCATCCGCGCAACCATCGGAACCTCCATGCGGCCTACAAGGCGTTCAAGGCCCTGCGCCCCGACCACATCGCCTTCAACCATCTGGAGTACGTCCGGAGCAGGGACATCGCCGCCGTCCGGGACCTCTTCCGCAGGGAGCTCGGCTGCGGCACGGCGGTGAAGGCCTCCGAAGAGCTCGCGCGCGGCATGGACGTCGCCCGGCTGCTGCGCGAGATGGCGAGGATCCGGGCGGAGCGCGACCCTTCGGTCCGCTTCGAGCTGGACCTCACGCCCGCGGAGATCCGCGCATGGTACGACCCGGCCGCCGAGGTCCCCAAGAAGGGCTTCTGCCTGGGGCAGTGGAACTGCCTCTGGGTCGTCCCGGACGGGACCCTCGTCTCCTGCCAGCCGCTGGGACACCGCCTCGGGCGCCTGCGCGGCGGCGACTATCGCCGGGCGTTCAACGGACCGGCGTACCGCCGTTTCCGGGCGCTGCTCATGCGGCAGGGCGGCTTCCTCGGCGTCTGCTCCCGCTGCGGGCGCAGCTCGCACTCCAGCGAGCATTACGAGCGTACGCAGGGCGCGCAGGCTCGCCGTCCTCGAGCGTAGACGCGCGAAAAGCGCGACCCCTTGCGGCGGCGGCCGCGCTTCTGACGTGCTCAGATGTAGTTCAACTGCTGCCGGAAGTAGTCGTAGTACTCAGCGACTTTCTGGACGTATTTGCGAGTCTCGCGGTAGGGGGGGACTCCCTGGTACTTCTCGACGGCGCCGGGGCCCGCGTTGTAGGCCGCGATCGCGGCTTTGACGCCGTTGTCGGCGAAAGGGTTGACCGTCGAGAGCTGGGCCATACTGACGTCCGAGAACTTGTCGAACATCTGCTTGAGGTAGCGGACCCCGGCCTGGATGTTCACTTCCGGGTTGTAGAGCTGAGAGGCGTTGCGCACGCCCAGGCCGCGGCCCGTGCCGGGCATCACCTGCATGAGGCCGCGTGCGCCATGTGGGCTGCGCGCCCGCTCGTTGAATTCCGATTCCTTCTTCATGACCGAGAGCACGAGGAGGGGGTCGGCGCCCTGCTCTTTGGATTCGGAGATGACGGTGTCCACGATGCGGTTCGAAACGCCGTGGCGGCTCATCATGGCGCGGATCTTGGCGTCGTCCACGGCCGGGGCTCCCATGGAGGCATGGGCGCCTGTGCCGTCGAAATAGCCGCTCCACCGGTTGGCCTGGCCCTCGGGCGCTTCGGCGGGCCCGAGCGCGAAGCTCCCGCCGAGCCTTTTAGCCAGGAGCTCCTGGGTCTCCAGCGAGAATCCGGGCTGGGCCTTCGTGCCGAAGCGGACGGGCTCGGGGGCGGAAAGAGTGTCGCCGTTGGCCTTCGAGGCCTGGGCGTCGTCGTCGCCGGGCTTGCAGCCGGAGAGCGCTACGAGGAGCGCGGGGAGGAGGAGGGCCTTCGGGAGTCCGAGCTTCATCATGGATAGGATAGCCGGATGGCCGCGAGCATCATGTGACAAGAGGCCCAGGCCCGAATAGGCCCTAAGGCCTACGCGGCGCCCCTCTTGCCGCGCCCGGGCTCCGTTTGCCGCGGAATCAGCTATAATCCGCGCAGGAGCCCTCTGCGGGTTCTAACGGCATGCTGAACACGTTCATCTCCTTTCGGACTCCTCTGCGGCGCTACGCCGGCCTCGCCGGCGCGCTCTGGACGGCGATGCTGTTCCTCTCATGGGGCTGGAACCTCCATACGCAGAACCTGAGCGTGCAGGCGATCGCGGAGGACGAGGCCCGGACCATCGTCGACATGGACAACTCCTTCCGGAAGTGGGTCAGCGGGCACGGCGGGGTCTACGTGCCGTTGACGTCGGAGACCGCCGCGGAACCCGCCATGCACGGTTCCGGGAAGGACGTCCGGACTCCTGAGGGCCGCCGGCTCACGCAGATCAGCCACGCCTACGCCATGCGGCAGATCTACGCCGAGCGGGCCCGGAAAGGGCTTCCCTACGGGGGCATCGCGAGCCTGGACAGCGTCCGCTCCGGTCCCCCCGAGCCCTGGAAGCGGACGGCCCTGGAATCCTTCCTGAGCGGGAAGACGGAAAGCATGTCTTTATCGGGAGAGGGCCGCGGCGCGCAGCTGAACTACATGCGCGCCTTTCGCACCGACGCGGACTGTCTCTCCTGCCATGCGCAGGACGGATATCGGCTCGGGGACATCCGCGGCGGGATCTTCAGCACGGTCCCCCTGGCGCCACTTCTGGAGGCCGAACGTGCGCTGCACGTCTCCCTCATCGTCTGGCATCTTCTCATCTGGGGCCTGGGGCTGGCCGGCATCTCGCTGGCCTATCTGGGGCTCGACCGGGCCATGACGCGGATGTGGGTGAGCGAGGAGCGCTACCGCTGCCTCTTCTCCACCTCGCGCGACGCCCTGATGACGCTGACGCCTCCGTCCTGGGCCTTCACCTCGGGAAACCCGGCGACCGTCGCCATGTTCGGGGCGAAGGACGAGGCGGAGTTCACCTCCCGCGGGCCCTGGGAGCTCTCGCCCGAGCGGCAGCCGGACGGGCGGCCCTCCGCCGAGAAGGCCCGCGAGATGATCGAGACGGCCATGCGGGAGGGCTTCCACCTCTTCGAGTGGACGCACCGGCGCCTCAACGGCCAGGATTTTCCCGCCGAGGTCCTTCTGACCCGGACGGAGGCGGAAGGAAAGGCCTTCCTGCAGGCGACGGTCCGGGACATCACCGAACGCAAGAACGCGGAGGCGGAGCGCCAGGTCACCATCCAGACGCTCCAGGACGCGCTCACGCAGGTGAAGCTCCTCAAGGGCTTCATCCCCATCTGCGCGTCCTGCAAGAAGATCCGCGGCGACAAGGGCTTCTGGGAATCGGTGGAGACCTATATCTCCCAGCACAGCGAAGCCCGCTTCTCGCACGGCATCTGCCCGGACTGCGGCAAGAAGCTCTACGGCGACCTCTACGACCGGGAGTTCCCCGAGGGCAAAGGCCCCGGGGCATGATCCCCTGGGAGCTGCTCGGCCGCGCGAAAGTCTCCGTGAGCGGTGAAGAGCTCACGCTCCACCGGCGCGGCGGCGAGTATTCCATCAAGGTGGACGGCAGCCTCCTCATGGACAGCAGCGCCCACTCCTCGGAGGACGCCCTCGCCGAGATCGTCATCCCGCGCCTGCACTCCCTCCCGCGCCCCCGCGTCCTCGTCGGCGGACTCGGCATGGGCTTCACGCTTGCCGCGGCGCTCAAGGGGCTCGGACCCGCGGCCCGGGTGGACGTCTCGGAGCTCGTGCCCGAGGTCGTCGAATGGAACGGGGGGCCGCTCGGCGCCCTGGCCGGCTACCCCCTGAAGGACCGCCGCGTCAGCGTTCTTCTCCGCGACATCGCGCTCGTCCTGCGGGAGGCGCGGGAGACCTACGACGCCGTCCTTCAGGACGTCGACAACGGGCCGCAGGGGCAGACGATGAAGGCCAACGACCGGCTCTACTCGGAGGAGGGCCTGTCGGAGGCCCGCGCCGCGCTGCGTCCCAACGGCATCCTCGCCTTCTGGTCGGCCCGGCCGAACAAGCCCTTCGTCAAGCGTCTGCGCCGGGCGGACTTCGAGGTCTCCGAGGTCCCGGTCCGCAGCCGGGGTCATCGGGGCGCCCACTACGTCGTCTGGGTCGCCGTCCGCAAAGACCGGCCTTAGCCCCCCTCTCTCCAAAGGAAGGGGGGCGGCTCTGTTTCAGGGCTTCGGGGCGGGGGGCGGCTCTTCGGGGGCGGGGGCGGCGAGTTCGGCCTTCTTGGCGGCGATGAGCGTCTCGGTGACGCGGTCGGTGAGGTCCCAGGAGGGGTCGACGTAGAGGAGCCCGGCCGCGGAGGCGTCGGTCACGCGTTGGACCCGCGACTCGCGCGCCACCTTCTCCAGCGCGTAGCGGAAGTCGCGGCGGACCTCGGCGGCCATCTCGTCCTCTTTCGAGAACTCGCGCTCGTAGTTGCGCTCTCCCTGCCCGATGGCTCCGCGGACGGCGCGGTAGGTCCCCAGCGGGAGCGCGGTGGGGGGGTAGAGCATCAGCCAGTCGGTGGCGCGGTCGGCCTGCCGCTTCGTGCTCTTCCAGAGCTGCTCGAAGGTGCTGTCCTTCTTCAGGAAGTAGCCGTCGTAGGCGGTCTTGAGCCCCGGGTCCTTGAGGAGCGCCTGGCGGTAGCCCGCGAGCACCCGGCCGGAGTCCACGAAGAACTCGCTCGGGAAGGGGGCGGCGGGGTCCTCGGGGTTCACGGTGAAGGGCGGGGCGATGAAGTGGGCCGCGACGGTGCTGCGGCGGACTTCGAAGGAGGCCGGCATGGCTTCGGGGCCCTTATGGACGCGCCGGCGCAGGCGTGCGCAGCCGGGCAGGAGGAGGGCGGCGGACAGCGTGAGGAGCAGGACGCGGCGGCTCATTCAGGCGTTCTCGGGCTTGTTCGCGAGGGTGATGAGGCGCTTGACCACCGCCGCGTCGAGCATGAGCAGCATGCTGCAGACCGCCGAGAGGGTGTCGGCGTACATCTCGACGTGGGTCAGCACGACCGTGTCCTTGCGCCCGTCGAACTTCTCGAGCACGCCGACGGTGAGCTCGGCCTTGCGCCCCGTCGAGATCTGCGGGACCGAGAGGATGATGGAGAGGTTGAAGGTGTCGGCCATCGCCTTCACGACGCCCTGGCCGAGGATGTTGGCGATCTCCCCCACGATGACCTTGTTGCGCTCGGGGAGGGCCTTCATCGCGGGAGAGGCCTTCGTGATGACGTCGGCGATGGGCTCGGCGCTCCAGTCCGGGAAGAGCATGAGGAACTCGAGCGGGAGAAGGGACTGCGAGCGCATGTGCGCGCCGATGTGCAGGACCGGCTCGTTGTGGAAGATGCTCAGCGCGCGCACGATGGGGACGACCTCGACGCTGGCCGAGACCACGTTCCACTTCGTCCCGGAGAGCTTGGCCAGACGCTCGCCGCTGAGCTGGACGCCGGCCTCGATGAGCTTGGAGAGGAAGGAGAGTTCGTCCGCGGTGAAGATCTCGTTCACGCGGGGCGCTTGCCGAAGGCCAGGTCGATGGCCGAGGCGAGGTCTTTGGATTCGAAGGGCTTGCTGACCAGCGGGGTCTTCATCTGCTTCGCGTAGTCGAGCACGCGCTTCTGGTCGTTGCCGCTGACGAGGACGACGCGGGCGGAGGGGGAGATGTGCCGCAGTTCGCGCAGGACCGCGAGCCCGTCCATGTCGGGCAGGGAGATGTCGAGGGTCACGAGGTCGGGCCGGAGCTTCTTGAAGGCGTCGAGCCCCGCCTGCCCGCTCTCGGCCTCGCCGACGATCTCGTGGCCGAGGGCGCTCAGCATCTCGGTGAGGAGCACGCGGGACATCGGAGAGTCGTCGACGACCAGGACCTTGTAGGCCATACCCGGATTGTAGCAGGGGCCTCTGCCCCTCGCAAGGGCGTTCTTCTCAGCCGTTGTGCGCCGGGATCGGGGCCCGGTCGGAGGCGTCCGCATGCGTCGAGACCGGCGCTCGAGGGGCCGGGCGGGGCGCGGGGGTCCAGAAGGCGCAGACCACCGCCGCGACGACGAAGGTCAGCGCGAGGGCGTGGTTGAGGCGGAGCTTCTCTCCCAGGTAGGCCCACGCGAAGACCACGAACACGCAGACGGTGACGACCTCCTGGATGATCTTCAGCTGGTAGCCGCTGAACTGCCCGTAGCCCCAGCGGTTGGCCGGCACCTGGAAGCAGTACTCGAAGAAGGCGATCCCCCAGCTCGCCAGGATGGCCAGCCAGAGCGGTGCGCCTCGATGCTTCAAGTGGCCGTACCAGGCCAGGGTCATGAAGGTGTTGGAGACGACGAGGAGGAGGACGGTGCTCATGTTCGGCCGCCCTTCTGCGCGCAGGGCAGGAGCTGGACGTCCCAGATGTCCTTGGCGTACTCCCGCACCGTGCGGTCGCTCGAGAAGCGGCCCGACATCGCGGTGTTGACGATGGAGGACTTCGTCCACGCGTCGGTCTTGCGCCAGCGCCGGTCCGCCTCGTCCTGGGCGCGGACGTAGTCCTCGAAGTCGGCGAGCACGAGGTAGGGGTCGTCGTTGAGGAGGGAGTCCACCAGCGGACGGAAGAGCCCCGGCTCGACCTGGGAGAAGAAGTCGGAGCGGATGAGGTCGAGGACCTCGCGCAGCTCCGGCGAGCGCTCGGCGTAGTGGGCGGGCCGGTAGCCCGCGGCGCGCAGCTGGACCACCTCCGGCGCCTTCAGGCCGAAGATGAAGCAGTGCTCGGGCCCGACCGCCTCGGCGATCTCGATGTTGGCCCCGTCGAGCGTCCCCATCGTGAGGGCGCCGTTCATCATGAACTTCATGTTCCCGGTGCCCGAGGCCTCGGTGCCGGCCGTCGAGATCTGCTCGGAGAGGTCGCAGGCGGGGACGATCTTCTGCGCCAGCGAGACGTTGTAGTCCTCGAGGAAGGCGACCTTGAGGCGGTCCCGGATCCCCCGGTCGGCGCTGATGACCCCGCCCACCGAATTGATGAGCTTGATGATGAGCTTGGCCATCCCGTAGCCGGGGGCGGCCTTGCCGCCGAAGAGGGCGACGCGGGGCACGAAGTCCCGGTTGGGCTCGGCCTTGATGCGCAGGAAGCGGTGGACGAGGAAGAGCGCGAAGAGGAGCTGGCGCTTGTACTCGTGGATGCGCTTGACCTGGATGTCGAAGAGGGCGTCGGGGTCCGCGCTCACGCCCGTGCGCGCGCCGATGATCGCCGCCAAGCGGACCTTGTTCCGGCGCTTGGCCTTGCGCCACTCCTCGCGGAAGGCGGCGTCCTCCTGGAGGGGGAGCAGCTTCTGGAGCCGGTCGAGGTCCACGGGCCAGCCCTCGCCGAGAGACTTCGTCAGGATCCTCGCGAGCGGGGGATTGCTCTCGAGCAGCCAGCGCCGGGGGGTGACGCCGTTGGTCTTGTTGTTGAAGCGCTCGGGCCAGAGCTCGAAGAAGTCCTTGAAGAGCGTGGTCTTCAGGAGCTCGGAGTGCAGCGCCGAGACGCCGTTGACCGAGAAGCTCCCCACGACCGCGAGGTGGGCCATGCGGATGCGCTTCTCCCCGTCCTCTCCGACGATCGACATGCGGCGCAGGCGGTCCGTGTCGCCGACCCAGCGCAGGGCGACCTCGCGCAGGAAGCGGGCGTTGACCTCGAAGATGATCTCGAGGTGGCGGGGCAGCAGGCGGCCGAGCAGGGCCGCGGACCAGGTCTCGAGGGCCTCGGGCATGAGGGTGTGGTTCGTGTAGGCGAAGACCCCGGTCGTGATCGTCCACGCGGTGTCCCAGTCGAGCTTCTCGTCGTCGAGCAGGATGCGCATGAGCTCGGCGATGGCGAGCGCGGGGTGGGTGTCGTTGAGCTGGATGCAGACCTGCTCGGGCAGGTCGCGCAGGTCCGGGTTGTGGACCTTGAAGCGGCGCAGGATGTCGGCCAGCGAGGAGGCGCTCAGGAAGTACTCCTGCTTGAGCCGCAGCTCCACGCCCGCCGAGAAGCTGTCGTTGGGGTAGAGGACCTTCGTGAGGTTCTCGGAGGAGATCTTGCGGTCGTAGGCCTTCACGTAGTCCCCGTGGTTGAAGACGTCGAGGTCGAACTCCTCGGTGCCTTTCGAGGACCACAGGCGCAGGGTGTTGACGACGTCGTTGCGGAAGCCCGGGATGGGCATGTCGTGCGGCATGGCCAGCACGTCCTCGGTGTCCACCCACTCGGCGACGCGGCGGCCGTCCTTGTCGGTGTAGTGGTTCGAGCGTCCGCCGAAGCGCACGCGGATGGTGTACTCGGGGCGGGCGATGGCCCAGGGGTTGCCCAGCTTCAGCCACTTGTCGGCGTGCTCGACCTGGTAGCCGTTCTGGATGGACTGCTTGAAGATCCCGTAGTCGAACATGATGCCGTAGCCGTTGGCGGGGACGCCGAGCGAGGCCATGGAGTCCATGAGGCAGGCGGCGAGGCGGCCGAGGCCGCCGTTGCCCAGGCCCGCGTCGGGCTCGCGCTCGTAGAGGGCGTCGAGGTTCACGTCGTAGGATTTGAGCGCCTCGCGCAGGGGCGTCTCGATGTCGAGGTTGGTGACGCCGTGTCCGAGGAGGCGGCCGATGAGGAACTCCATCGAGAGGTAGTAGACGCGCTTGAGGTTCTGCTTGTGGTAGCGCTGCTGGGTCTTGATCCAGCGCTCGATCATGCGGTCGCGCACGAGCAGGGCCGTCGACATGTAGTCGTCGTGCGGGGTGGCCGTGTACTCGTCCTTGGCGATGGAGAAGGTCCGCCGTTCCTGGAAGGACTGGCGCATGTCGTCGGCGCCGAGCCCGTTGCGCTCCTCGCGGCACATCGGCGGCGACTGCGGCAGAACGGGAGTCTTCGGCTTCAGGGTGCTCTTGGCCATGGGCTTCTCCTCAGTCCTTGCGGCAGCTGCGATAGCGCGCGTAGGCGCGCAGGGCGCGGTCGGCGGCGCGGAAGACGGGCAGGCCGCGCTCCTGCGCGAGGCGCGCGTAGGGGTCGTAGAGCGCGCCCGAGGCGACGCAGAAGAGCACGGGCTTGCCCGCGGACTTCGCGAGCGCTCCCAGGCGCGCCGGCACCGAGGCGTCGAGGCCCTCGGCCGGCAGCGTCTTCATCGCCGGGGTCAGCGGGATGATGGCGACGACCGCCCCCCCCACCCTGGGGGAGGCGAGCGCCGCCTCGCAGACGCGCACGATGGGCTCGTCGGCGCCCATCGGGGTGATGTCGAAGGGGTTTCGCGCGTCGACGATGCCGTCGAGCTTGAACTCCTTGAGGGCCGCCTCCATGCGCGCCGTCGTCTCCTTGTCCAGGTCGGCGGCGCGGATGGGCCCGTGGGGGAGGATGCTGTCGGCCATCCCGGCGCTCTCGAAGCCGGCGTTGCTGAGAGCGAAGACCTCGGCGCCGAGCTCCTTGAAGTTCCCGCAGAAGCAGGCGAGCTGGGCGAGGTCGTCGAAGTCGTCGAAGGTCTCGGCGACGAGGGCGCCGGCGCGCTCGAGCACGGCGGTCGTGACCACGTGGTCGCCGGCGATGGAGGCGGTGTGCCCCATGACCGCCTTCTGGCCGGTCGGGGTTCGGCCGGCCTTGTAGACGACGACGGTCTTCCCGGCCGCGCGCGCGCGGCGGATCGCGCGGGCCAGACGCAGGCCGTCGCCGGGCTGCAGGCCCTCGAGGTAGACGAGGAGGACGCGCAGGGAGTCGTCGTCGACCGCCTGGTCCACGTAGTCGGAGACGGTGACGTCCATCTGGTTGCCCACGGTCACGCAGTAGGCGGGCTTGAGCCAGGGGTTGCGGCTGACCACCGAGATGACGAAGGCGCCGCTCTGGCTGATGAAGGCGGTGCGGGCCAGCGCGGGGTCCTCGTGCACCGGCATGACGAGCTTCTCCTTGGGGATGAAGAAGGTGTTGACCTTGGCCGGCGAGGAGACGATCCCCAGGGAGTTGCCTCCGCTGACGGCGAAGTCGGGCGCCGAGCGCCGCGCGTCGGCGATCGACTTCAGGACCTGGTCCTTGACCCCTTCGCTGCCGCTCTTCTCTCCCATGCCGCCGCTGATGAGGACGACGCCGCGCACCTTCCCGGAGCGGCCGGCCTCCTCCAGCAGGGCGGGCACCTCGGGGGAGGGGACGGCGACCACGAACATGTCGACCGGCTCCGGGAAATCCGCGGGGCGGGCGAAGCAGCGCGCCCCTTCGATGGGCGCGGCGTTGTCCTTGAGGACGTAGAGCTTCTCGAGCGGGAAGCCGGCCTCGACCACGTTGCGCAGGATGATGCGCCCCATGTTCATCTTCTTCTCGCTGACGCCGGCGACGGCCACGGTGGCGGGCTTCAGGAGGCCGCGCACCGCCCGGTCCGACGGGCGGGAGCGTTCGCGCGGCGCGCCCTCGCCGAAGCGGAGCACGCCGTCGAGGGCGACGATGCGGCCGCGGCTCACGGCGAGGGGGTTGACCTCGACCTCGTCGATGCGCCAGCGGCATGCGCGGCCGTCGAAGCGGGAGAGGAGGCGCGCGAAGCCCTCCAGCCAGCGCAGCATCGCCGCGTCCTCGGCGAGGCGCTTTCCGCCGCGCACGGTCCCCGCGACGTAGCCCCACACCCAGGCCTCCCGGAGGAAGGCCGCCCAGCCGCCGCAGTCGGCCGCGAGCGAAAGGGGCATCACGGCGGGGGAGGTCCCGGGACGCAGGCGCGCGGTGAGCGCCTCGGCGTCGGTCCCGCCCACGCCGAGGGTGAGCAGGGGTCCGAAGCCCGCGTCGGCGCGGGCGCCGAGCATGAGTTCCTGGCCCAGCGAGAAGGCGGCGTGCTCGACGAACTCGCAGACGAGGAGGTCGGCGTCCGGGAAGGCCTTCCGCATGGCCGATACGGCCTTCGAGGCCTCGGCGCGCGCGCAGACCTTCACGCCGCCCGACTCGGTCTTGTGCAGGACCTTGTGCGAGGAGACCTTCAAGACGAGGCGGTCTCCGGGAACCGCGGAGAGGGCCTTCTCGACGGAGTCCTCCGCGCGGAGGACGACGCGCTTCGGGGTCTCGAGCCCGAGGAGGTCGAAGACCGCGTAGACTTCGACCTCGCTGAGGGCCTTGCGGCCTTCGGCGGCGGCTTTCGCGAGCAGGGTCTCGACGGCGTCGAGGGCGGGGTCGGAAAGGGGGGCGGTGGGGGCTTTCATGGGGCTTATTCTAACAATATCGGCCGCCGGGGCGGCGCGGGAACGGCGGGAGCGTCTACGCGAAGCTGCCGCCCGAGGAGATCCGACGGGCGAAGCGGCGCATCGTCCACAGGTGCAGCCGGGCCTGGGTGAGGTTGTAGAGGAACCAGGGCAGGGTGGGGCGGAAGTCGTGGAGGGCCGCGAGCACATAACGCCCGCCGAGGGTCTCCCGGAACTCGATGCGCGGGCGGGAGGCGGCGCGGTGGGTCTTCTGCGCGAGCAGGCCCCCGGTGATGTAGAAGACCTGCCGGTCGGTGTCGGGGCTGCGGTCGTGGGCGAAGGTCAGCTCGAGGAGGAGGGCCCGGGGCCAGAACCAGTAGAGGCGCACGTCGCGCTTCTCGTCCATCTCGGCGCGGATCGGGATGTGGAAGAGGAGGGGGTGCATGGCCCCGTACTGCTCGGCCACCCAGTGGGCGCTGCGCCCCGGCGGCAGGGGGATGCGCTGGACCGAACGCACGTCGGGCTCGGCGGGGGGCAGGTACGCGCGCCGCCTCGGGTGCGGCGACGCGGCCTCGGCCGCGACCGCGCGGCGCACGGCCTCATCGAACGGGGTCGGGGGGCGGCCCTCGGCCTGCTGGAGGACGAGGCTGCGCGCGACCATCGGGTAGCGCATGCTGTCGATGAGGGGGTCCACGAGCTCCCGGGGCGAGCCGGACACCCACGAGAGCCAGCGCTTGCAGAAGAAGGTCCCCTTCAGGGGGAGGTCCACGAAGCGGCGGCGCAGGCCGAGGAGCGCGGCGGAGCGCTCCAGCATCTGCCGGTAGGTGAGGGCCTCGGGGCAGGCGAGGTCGAAAGAGGCGTTCTTCTCGGCGCGGTTCCGGAGGCAGAAGACGATCGCGTCGAGCAGGTCGTCGAGGGCCACCGGCTGGGTCTTCGTGTGCGCCCAGGGCGGGCAGGGGATGACCGGCAGGCGCCGGAGCAGGCGGGAGAGCATGCCCCAGGAGGTCCCGTTGGCGCCGATGACGACGCCCGTGCGCAGGGTCGTCACGGGGACGCCGCGCGAGCCGAGCGTCTCCTCGACCTCCCGGCGGCTGCGCAGGTGCGCGGAGAGCTCCGCGCCCTCGGGCGTGAGCCCGCCCACGTAGACGATGTGCTCGACGCCCGCGGCCGCGGCGGCGCGGGCGAAGTTGTCGGCCAGGATGAGGTCCATGTCCTGGAAGGCGCCCTGCGTCAGGTGCGCGGAGGGCAGCATGGAGTGGACGAGGTAGACGGCCGCGTCGCAGCCGCGCAGGGCCTTCTCGGCCTGCAGCAGCGAGAAGAGGTCGCAGCGCCGCCAGTCCACGGGCCCCCCGCGCGAGTAGATGCCGGAGGGGGCGCCGCGGGTGAGGGCCACGGGGCGCCAGAGCGCGGCGAGTTCCGGGTCGGAGGTGAGGCGGTCGAGCAGCGCCCGGCCGATGAACCCGCTCGCGCCGGCGATCGCGATCGTCTTTTGAGTCGGCATCGGCGAGAGTCTACTGCTATAATCCCGGAATGAGCAAGGGCTTCTACGTCGGCGTGGACGTGGGCGGCACGAAGATCGCCGCCGGGCTCGTCAGCCCCGCGGGGAAGATCCTCGCCTGGGAGAAGGCCTCCACCCCGCGCCGGGGCGGGGCGGCCGAGGTCGTGCGCGTGCTCGTGCGCACCGTGCGCGACGTCATCCGCGACGCGGACCTCAAGCCCCGCCGGCTCAAAGGCATCGGCGTCGGCGTCCCCGGCATCGTGGACGCCGGGGCGGGGAAGGTCCTCGTCGCCCCGAACATCGCGCTGGCCGGCTACCCCATCGCGCGCGAGCTCGAGCGCCGCTTCGACACGGAGGTCGCGCTCGGCAACGACGTGAACCTCGGGGTGCTCGGCGAGCGCTGGCTCGGCGCGGGCAAGGGCGTCGACGACCTCGTAGGCATCTTCCCCGGCACCGGCGTCGGGGGCGGCGTCGTCTGCGGCGGGAAGCTCCTCGTCGGGGCCCACGGCGCGGGCGCCGAGCTCGGCCACATCGTCCTCGACCCCTCCGGTCCGCGCTGCGGCTGCGGGGCCCGCGGCTGCCTCGAGGCCTACGCGAGCCGCACCGCCGTCGAGCGCGAACTGCGCGCCGGCGTGCGCGCCGGCCGCCGTTCCGACATCCTCGCTCTCAACGGCGGCAAGCTCGACGTGGTCAAGAGCAAGGTCCTCGCGCGCGCGCTGCGCCGCCGGGACCCGCTGGTCGGCGCGGTCCTGCGCGCCGCCGCGGAGCGCCTCGGCGAGGCCTGCGTGAGCCTGCGCCACGCCTTCGACCCCGAGGTCTTCGTCTTCGGCGGAGGGCTCGTCGAGGCCTGCGGCGACTTCCTGCTCCCCGTCATCCGCGCGCGCATCGCGAAGGACCCGCTCTTCCGCAAGGTCGGCCCCTGCCGCGTCGTGCGCTCCCGGCTCGGCGACGACGCCGTCGTGCTCGGCGCCGTCGCGCTCGTCAAAGGTTGACGCCTCTGTTTGACGGCTTCCCCCGTATTTGCGACACTCGTGCGCCGTCCGTTCTTTGAGCCGTGCCTTCCTGGCGGAGGAACCCGGTGAGATCCCGGGGCTGCCCCGCAACGGTGATCCGCGCGTGAGCGTCTGAAGCGCTCGCGCCGCGGCTAGTCCGGTCGACCGCCGGGAAGCTCGTCGTGCCTTCGCGGGAAGGAGAAATGGACCCTGTGACGACGGCTTTTCCGTCGTCCGCTATCGCCCATCCCCCGCAGGATGGGTTTTTTGTTGCCTGGAGGCCGTACATGAAGAAGCGCATCGCCGCCGTCCTCTCGTTCGTCCTGGCCGCCGCCGTTCCCGTCCGCGCCGTCGAGGTCGCGTCCGCGTCGTTCGCCGCCCAGCCGGAATCCGTCCGCCGGGAGATCCTCGGCGCCGCGCGCCTCCCGGACGCCCCGCTCGACGAGTCCCGCGTGCCGGGGAGCGTCGCCGTCTACACGCGCGAGGCGATCCGGGCCTCCGGCGCCCGTTCGCTCGCGGAGCTGCTCTCGGCGCAGGCCGGCGTCAACTCCTTCGACAGCATCGGCAACGGCTTCCAGCCGACCCTCGACCTGCGCGGCTTCAACGCGCAGCCCGCGCCGGCCGTCGCCGTCGTCGTCGACGGCGTCCGGGTCAACGAGGCCGACCTCGGGCAGGTCAACTGGCAGCTCATCCCCCTCGAGGACGTCGAGCGCGTCGAGGTGCATCCCGGGCCGTCCACGCTCTACGGCAAGAACGCGCTCGGCGGCGTCGTCGTCGTGACGACGCGCCGCGGCGGCAAGGACCTGGAGGCCGAGGCCGGCTACGGCTTCGGGAGCCATCGGAGGAAGAAGGGCTGGGCGCAGGTCTCCGATACGGCGGGGAGCATCGACTGGCTCCTCTCCGCGTCGAAGGAGCACGACGGCGGCTGGCGCCGTCACTCGGAGGCGGGCGTGAGCACGCTCTTCGCGAAGCTGGGCTACCGGGTCGACAAGCGCTCCGACCTCGCGGTCTCCTACACGCGGGCCGACGACCGGCTCCAGCAGCCGGGTTCGCTGACCTCGGGCGAGGCGGCGCAGGACCCGACCGTCAACGTCTCGGAAGTGGACACGGTCGCGAAGCTGGACATGTTCACCTACAACCAGCGCCAGGCCCTGCCCTGGGACCTCTCCGCGGCGGTCAACGGCTATCTGCGCCAGCGCCGGGAGGCGACGCCGCTCAACCGCGGCCGCAATTCCCTGACCGAGTCGCTCGCGGCGATGAAGGCGCAGGGGCTCACCGGCCAGTTGAGCCGCGACGCCGAGGTCCTCGAGCGGCGCGGCGTGACGACGGCGGGCGTGGAGCTCTCCCGCAGCGAGGCGGAGTCCTCGAGCCGGGGAGACTTCGGGGGCTTCCCCTACCGCAGCGATACGCGCGCGCGCGACGAGTCGCTCGGGCTCTTCGCCGAGCACGTCCAGGACCTCGTCGCCGACCGCGTCTCGCTGAGCGCCGGCGTCCGCTACGACCAGGCGCGCGTGCACTACGACGACCGGGTGACGCCGGGGAACTCCGGGCGGCAATCCTTCCATCGGACGAACCCCCGGGCCGGGCTGAACTTCACGGCCGGCGACGCGCTCAGCGCCTATGTCCTCTATTCGGAGGGCTTCCGCGCGCCGACGGTCAACGAGGTCTCTTCCATCGGGCCCTTCTCCACGAGCATCCTCAAGCCCGTCAAGGCCCGCAACTACGAGGTCGGCGGCAAGGCGCTCCTGGGGGACTCCGCGAGTCTGCGCGTCTCGGCCTACCGGGAGGACGTGCTCGACGACATCTACCCGGTCTTCGACCCCGTCAACGGCTACGGGCGCAACATCAACATCTCGGCGACGAGGCACCTCGGCGTCGAGTGGGGGCTGAAGGGGAACTGGGGCCGCACGCTCGAGGCGCATCTCGAGCACGCCTACACGCGCGCGACCTTCCAGTCCGACCTGACGCTCGACAAGGCCCCGTGGGTCGACTCCCTGTGGCAGCCGGTCACCCAGCAGGTCCATAAAGGGGACCGCCTCCCCATGGTCCCGGAGCACAGGATCTCCGCGGGGGTCGGCGTCCACCCGGCCGAGGGCTGGACCGCCTCCGCCGACGGCCTCTGCGTCGGCGGCCAGCATCTGCTGGGCGACGAGGCCAACGACGAGGCGGAACTGCCGGCCTACTGCACGCTCGGCCTGGGCGGCGTCTATGAGCGCGGGCCCTGGCGGCTCTTCGTGAAGGGGAGCAACGTGCTCGACCGGAAGTTCCCGGTCCGCGGCATCCTCTCGACGAACGCGGGTGTCGTGGAACGCTTCGTGACCCCCGCCTCGGGCGTCAGCGTGTTCGGCGGGGTGAGCTGGCGCTTCACCACCGCCGCGGAGCCGGAGAGGATCCTCCTCTCTTCGGCCCGCTGAGGGGACGGAGCGTCCCCTAGGAGTCCGTCCGAGTAATAGCATGTTCTCCGGTCGCGCGCTATTGGAGCGAGACAAGGAGCGAGGAGCGCGCATAGCTGCGGCTATGTAAGCGACGAGCGACGCCGTCGCAGCCCGATAGCGCGCGACCCGCTCCTCCCATGACTTCTGAGGAAGAGCGGGAGGCCCCATCCCGGCCGTGCGCCGCGTTGCTCCTCGCTCACATAGCGGGGCTATGCTCGCTCGTCGCGCCTTGCGCACGGCTCAGGCTTGGGCCTCCGGGGAATACGCTATTACTCGGACGGACTCCTAGGGCCCAGGCGCGGCCTGGGCCCTAGGGCCCAAGAGGGCCTTTCCGGTGCTATAATGACCTCGAGGTCCTCGACCTCGGAGGCAGAGCGCATGAAGACCCTCGTCGCCGTCCTGTTCTTCGCCGCGGCGTCCGCACAGGCCGCGAGCGCGCCGTATCTCGGCTCGACCGGCTTCTCCTACCCCGGCTTCAAGGCCGTCGCCGCCGCGAAGGCCGAAGGCGTTCCCGTCGTCGCGGGCGAGCCCCGCGACCTCGTCACGGCGGTCCATCTGCTCCCGCGCTGCGGGACCGACAAGCTCATCGGCTTCGCCGACACCCCGGAGCAGTATCAGGAGGCGGTCGCGCTCTGGACGCGCGTCCTGGCCTCGGCGGGCCTGAGCGCCGGGCGTCCGACCTTCGAGCACGGGATCTACACCCTTCCGTACGACGCTCCGCAGGGCCTCGTCCTGCGCGAGTTCATGGCCGACCCGAAGCAGTTCAAGCCGAAGGACCCGGCCGACCTCCTCGCCAACCGCGAGATGACCGTCGCCGCGATGGAGAAGGCCGGCCTCAAGCCGGTCGCCGCCTGGCGCGAGGAACTCGAGGGGATGCTCCCGACCTGGTCGGTCTACTACCTTGCGAAGAAGGAGGCGCGGACCGAGGACGAGAAGCTCGTGCGCATCCTCCATTACGGGGAGGACATCGACGATGACGCCCTCGCCGGCCTCCCGCTGCAGGTCGTGCAGAAGCCGCGCGACTGGATGCGGGTGTACATCGGCCCCGAGCTCGGCATGGTGAGCCTCATCGGGCGGACCCAGGACGAGCTCGACGTGAAGGTGGCCAAGAGGCAGGGGCTCCTCGTCGAGATGGGCAAGAAGATGATCGCGGTGCGCGTGCACCCCATCGCCCCCGAATCCCTCCCTGAGTACCGCTGGCAGGCGAACCTCTACTTCTGGCAGTAGGTTCCGTTCGACGCCGCAAGAGCGCCGGGGCCCGTACGGCCCCGGCTCTCTTTTCCGGCGTCGGACGTTGCCTTTCGCAACTTGTTCAGCCGGACGCCCTCCCCAAAAGTCGCATAAGTTGACGTCAGGCACCATTGAGGTTTTATCGCTCAGATGGGGCGATATAGCGGCCCTATGGCGTCGGGGAGCCGGAATCGGCATAATCTCCTTTATGAAGAGCCACCTTCTGCACTCGCTCGTCGCCGCCGCCGTCTGCGCGGGCGCCGCCGCGGGCTCGAGCGCCGCCCTCCTATCCTGGGCTCCGCACGGCAAGGCGGGCGCGGCCTACGAGCGCTGGGTGCTCGCGCCGGGCGGAGCGGTCTATGAGCGCCTCCACGAGCGCAAGGGCTTCCGCAAGCTCCAGTCG
Source organism: Elusimicrobiota bacterium (assembly GCA_041660925.1). Classification (NCBI taxonomy): domain Bacteria; kingdom Pseudomonadati; phylum Elusimicrobiota; species Elusimicrobiota bacterium. The sequence goes on along the minus strand of JBAZVI010000001.1, from coordinate 286,274 downwards.
GCCGCCGAGGACGCGCTCGACTCCGCCCGGGAGAAGGCCGAGGAGTTGCGCGAGAAGGCGGCGCCCGCCGACTCCCTCATGACCGCCTGGGAGCGCTCGCCCAAGCGCGAGCGGCTCGCCCACCTCTACAACGTCTCGGCCTGGGCGACGGTCGGCTTCGTCCTCTGCCTCCTCTTCGCGCTCTTCTTCGGCATCTCCTCCATCGGCCACGCGCTCATGCTGGGGCTGAAGGTCACCCTGACGCTCGCCTGCCTCCAGGGAGCGCTGGTCTTCGCGGGGATCCTGGCGGCCAAGGGCGGCTGATGGCCACTTCCTATCACAACCACACCGTCCTCAGCGACGGCCGCCAGGACATCGCGGAGCTCCTCGAGGCCGCGCGCGTCCTCAAGCTCACCGAGGTCGGGATCTCCGACCACCTGGTCCTCCATCCGGAGGGGAAGGTCTTCCGCTGGGGGATGACCTACGACTGCCTGGGCGCCTATGTGCGCGAGGTCCAGGAGGCCGCGCGGAGCGCCGAGCCGACTCTGCGCCTCGGCCTCGAGGCCGACTTCTTCCCCGAGACGGTCGAACGCCTGCGCCCCATGCTGGAGGCCCATCCTTTCGACTATGTCATCGGCTCGGTGCACTTCGCCGGCGGCTTCATGGTGGATTCCTCGCGGGAGGACTGGGAGAAGCTCCTGCCGGAGGAGCGGCAGGCCAAGTGGGACCTCTACTGGGAGCTCGTGCGGCAGATGGCCGAGAGCCGGGTCTTCGATTTCGCCGCGCACCTCGACCTGCCCAAGCGCTTCGGCTGTCGGGACTCCGAGGCGGTCTCGCGGGGGGCGCGGTCGGCGCTCGGCGCCATCGCCGCGGCGGACATGGCCATCGAGATCAACACCTCGGGCTGGTACCTTCCGGCGCAGGAATCGTATCCGAGCGCCGCGCTCCTGCGCGAGGCCCGCGCGCGCTCCATCCCCATCGTCATCAACGCGGACGCCCACGAGGCGGAGAACCTGTCCCGGGGCTTCGTCCGCGCGCGGGAACTCGCGCGCGAATGCGGCTACACGGAGACGGTCCGCTACGAGCGCCGCCGCCGCATCGCTGTCCCGCTCTAGCACGAGACTCGACGCTCAGGCGTCGGCTTTCGTGAGCCCTCTGGTTGGCTGTTGATGATGGATTTCGACGCAAGGCCCGAAGAGTTCCACTGCTTCCACTCAGCTGACCCCAGGCACCGTATGAAGGCGCCGGTTCATCTCTTGATATTGAGCGCTTTGATCAGGAACGCCCCGACGTCCGCGGACTTCTCGATCATCTTCGAGGTGGGCGTTCCCGCTCCGTGTCCGGCCTTGGTCTCGATCCTGAGCAGGATGGGGTTCTCGCCGGACTGCGCGGCCTGAAGACGGGCCGCGAACTTGTAGCTGTGCGCGGGGACGACGCGGTCATCGGACTCCGAGGCGGTGATCAGGGCGGGAGGGTACGCGGTCCCCGGGCGGATGTTATGGTAAGGTGAATAAGCGAGGAGCGCCTTGAACTCCTCGGGTTTGGCGATCTCCCCGTAGTCCACGGTCCACTCGGGCCCCTCGGTGAACATCTGGAAGCGGAGCATGTCCAGCACCCCCACGTCCGGGAGGGCGGCGCCGAAGAGGTCCGGCCGCTGGGTCATGCACGCGCCGACCAGAAGCCCGCCGTTGGAGGAGCCGGAGATGGCGAGCTTGGGGGTCGAGGTGTACTTGCCGGCGATCAGCCATTCGGCGGCCGCGATGAAATCATCGAAGACGTTCTGCTTGCGGGTCTTGATGCCGGCCTGGTGCCACGCCTCACCGTACTCGCCGCCTCCTCGGATGTTGGCGTAGGCGTAGATCCCTCCCATCTCCATCCATTGGATGTTGCGCACGCTGAACGAGGGCGGAGTGATGTAGTTGAACCCGCCGTAGCCGTAGAGGATCGTCGGAGCGGAGCCGTCGAGGGGGACGCCTTTCTTGCGGGCGATCGTCATCGGGACCTTCGTCCCGTCCTTGCTCGTGAAGAACACCTGGGTCGCCGTGAAATCTCCGGGCTCGAACAGGAGTTTGAGCTTCCACACCGCAGACGCCTCGCCGCTGATCGGGTCGAGGCTGAACACCGACGAGGGCGTCGTCAGGCTCGTGATCTGGAAGAACGCGCGCTCGTCCGAGGGGTTGCCGACCAGCGCGGAGATGCCGGAAAGCGGCACCGGCAGCGCGGCGTCGCGAGTCGGCTTGCCATTTTCGTCGAACACTCGGAGCCGTGCGGTCGCGTTCTTGATGTAGGCGAGGATGAGACGATGGTTGACGAGCCGGGCCTCCTGGATCGTGTCGGCGCCCTCGGCCACCAGCGTCTTCCATCCGTAGGGAGCGGCGGAGGTGTCGATGGAAACGATCCTGCCGCGTGGCGCGTCGAGCGAGGTGTGGAAGATCAGACGGGCGCCGATGTTCCCCAAGAACGAGAAACGGCCCTCGGCTTTCTCGACGATCGGGAGCACCCTGGGAGCGTCTCCGGAGGCCTTCAGGTCGGCGAAGTAGACCCTCGTGTCTTTGCTGCTCCCGCCGTGCACGAAGAGGATCAGATAGCGGCCGTCCTCGGAAATCTGCGGTGTGATGTAATCCTTCTTGTTCGAGGGATGCTCGTAGACGATCTTGTCCTCCACCTGCGGAGCGCCCAGGAGATGGAAGTACAGACGGTTGATGCCGGATTCTTCGAATTTGAGGTAATAAAAACCGCTGCCGTCATGAGCCCAGCGCACCGGCGCATGCTTGGACTTCAGGATCGAGTCCTGCAAATCCTTGCCGGTGGAGACATCCCGGACTTTCCATTCGAGCTGGTCGGAGCCGGAGCGGCTCAGCGCATACGCGAACAGTTCGCCGTCCCGGCTGACCGAGGTCTTGCTCACGGAGATCGTGCCGTCCGGGCTCAGCGTATTGGGATCGAGCAGGACTTTTTCGGGATTCCGCAGGTCTTCGGACACGAAGAATACGGGTTGGTTCTGAAGACCCGAGTTGTGGGTATAAAAGTAGCGCTTGCCGTGTTTTTCCGGGACCGAGTACCGTTCGTAGTTCCAGAGCTCGGTGAGACGCTTGCGGATTCGCTCGCGCTCCGGGACCTGGTCGATGAGGGCGCGAGCGGCCTCGTTCTGCTTGAGCACCCACCGATGGACTTCCTCGGACGTCATCTCCTCGAGCCAGCGGTAGGGATCCTTCACCTCGGTCCCGTGGAAAGTTTCCGAGACCTCGACCGTCCGCGTCGCGGGGTAGGAGCCTCCCAAGGCGAGAGATGCCGCGGACTGCGAGAGCAGAAGAATCAACGCCAGACGCGTGAGGGGGGGGGGCACCATCCGATGATTGTAGCAAGTGCCTGCGTCCGCGTACTCCTCCCGCGCATAACGGCGCTTGGGGTCGGTTTCATGGAATGAGTGGACTCGTTCGCCGAACACTCGACGCTCAGGCGTCGAGTTTCGTGGGGAAATAGGCCGAGGCGAAGGACACGACCCCGCCCTGGGGATCGTCGCCTTGCGCGTAGCCCAGCAGGGTCCCGGGCTGGGCGCCCAGGGCCTTCATCCAGCGCACGGCGGTGTAGAGGGCGGAGAGCCCGCAGAGGTGCCGCCAGGCGCCGTCCCCCGAGCCGGAGAGGTAGAAGCCGTCGGCATCGAGCGCGAGGGCCTTCGCGAGCGTCGCGCGGTCCTCCGCCTCGATCTTCTTGCGGAGCTCGGGGGTGAGCTCGAGCTCGTCGCCGAACTTCGGCCCGACATGCGCGAGGTCCACCCCGGCGAGGATCATGATCCGCCCCTTCTTCGCGCGCTTGGCCAGCCGCGTCCCGAGCGCTGAGAGGGCTTTCTCCACGGTCTCGATGGAGGAGGGGGCCTTGTCCGTGCAGAAGCGCTCGAAGCTCGAGACGAGCACCGGCAGCCACGGCGGCGCCTTCTCGCCCCAGAGCGACTTGAGCCAGAGCGCCTGGAACTCGAGGGAGTGCTCGCGGCGGTGGACCCATTCGTCGGCCGCGGGGTCGTACCAGAGCAGGTCCTTGAAGTCCCGGTAGAGCTCAGGGCTCGTCTTCATGGGGCCGTAGGGCGTGTCGTAGTCCTTGCGCGTGAGCGTCCACGGCGAGTCGGGCGAGGCGTGCGCGACGCCGAGCGCCACGACGAGGTCGGGCGGCGGGCACTCGGAGAGGGCCTGATAGCTCCATGCGTAGACGGGACCGCCGCGCTCGAAGTCGATGTGGGGCGCGACGAGGCCGACCGGCGGGGCCTTCCGGGTGGGCTTCTCCGGGACGGGCTTCTTCGGCCCGCGCGCGTCCTCCACCATCAGCTTCGCGAAGAGGGCGGAGAGCTCGGAGGGCTTCTCCGGGTAGCCGGAGCCCGCGAGCGTCGCCTTGCGCACGGGGTTCTGGAGGAACTCGTCGAGGATGCGCTTGCGCGCGAGCAGGACCTTCTCGGTCTCGAGGAGGTCCTCCTTCTCGAGCTCGAGCGCGATGGAGAGGATCTGCTCGAGGGTCAGCTCCACCTTCATGCGCTCGCGCAGGAAGGTCCGGATGTCCTCCGCGGTATGCCGGCCGTCGAATATGGTCGCCAGCGCCATGCCCGCCGGGGAGAGCGCCACGGTGCGCCGCGCGATCCCCTCGGGGTCGTGGAGGGCGAACATCTTGCGTCCTTCGGCGTCGACCGGGACGGGCTCGACGTCTCCGCGCAGGGGGGGGATGGGGCGGTCCTTCTCCTTCTCCATGCGGATATCTTAGGAAATCCCCGGCTTACCGGCGGTGGGTCGGCTTCTTCTTCGGGGGCTTCTTGGGGGCGGGAGGGGGCGCCGGCCGCTCCTCGGGCGGGAGCCGCTGGATGATGTCCGAGCGGAGTTTCAGGACCTCGCGGACGTACTTGTCGGAGTGGTTGTAGGCGTAGATCGACTTCCAGACCGCTCCTCCGCGGCTGAACCCGCCCTTGGGCTTGTAGCCGTTCTGGCGGAGGTAGTTGGCCGTGCTCGCCAATGCGTCCGGCCAGGAGGTCCAGCCGCGCTTGGAATCCCCGTCGAAGTCCACCGCGTAGGCGAGGAACGAGGAGGGCATGAACTGCGTGAAGCCGAAGGCGCCGGCGTAGGAGCCTCCGATGCTCCCCGGGTGGATGTCCTCGGCGCGGCAGATGCGCAGCAGGGCCGCGAGCTCGTGCGCCGCGAAGTCGGCGCGGCCCTTCACGCGCAGGAGCGCGGTGTAGAGCGCGTCGAAGACCGGGTACTGCACCGCGCGGGCGCCGTAGCGCGACTCGACGCCGGCGACGGCGACGAGCAGGAAGGGGTCCACGCCGTAGCGCTCGACGATGCGCGCGAGCAGGGCTTTGTTCTCCAGGTAGAAGCTCGCGCCGCGGGCGATGCGCCCTTCGAGGATCTGCCGGAGCTCCTCGTCGGTGCGCACGATGCCCGGAGAGGAGAAGCGGGCCACGACCTCCTCGAGGACCTGCGGTCCGGGCTCGAAGAAGACGGCGCGGACGTATTCTTCCGGGACGCCCGAGCCCTCGAGCTCGGAGAGGACCATGCGGAAGGCGTCCTCCTTCTCGAGCTGGCGCGCGGCCTTGCGCACGACGCGGGAGGCGGCGACGCGCTCCGCCATGCCCTGCTGGAGGATCGAGAGGTCCCGGAGGAAGGCGCCGTCGGCGAGCCAGGGCTCGGCCGCGCGGGCGGAGCCCGCGGCGAGCAGCGGGAGGACGAGGAGCGGCGCGAGGAGGCTCCGGTGCATCGTCATATTGATACCCCATCCCGACGGCTCCGGGGAGGGTCAATATGCTCGGTCCCCGCATGGGTCCATGGCTCCCTCATCCGAGAAGCCATCCCGATGGCTTCTGCGCACCGGGAACCGCAGGTTCCCGGTCTCCGACGCGTTGTAAAGCATCCGCGCTAGGACCAATGTCGTCTTGCCTCGGCCGCAACGGCTCATGTCGGTCGCGTCCGTCCCGAGCTAGGATGTGTGCGGCCGTCCGGCGGTGAACGCCGCGGCCGGGAGATTCACGATGAAAGGTCTCGCTCTGACGTTCGTCCTGGTCGCCGCCGGCGCCCTCGCGGCTTCCGCCGCGGGCTTCGCGGAGTTCGCCTACACCGACTTCCCCGCATTGCTCAAGGCCTCCGCGTCCCAGGGCGACGTCGTCATCGTCGCCGAGGCGAAGGTCCTTCCCATCCGCGAGCGCGAGCAGCTCAATGCGATCGCGAAGTCGCTCAAGGACCTGCGGGGCACGCTGGAGCCCCAGCTCGACGCCGCCTACACCGACGAGCAGCTCACGGCCTTCGGACGCGAGTGCGCGCAGACGGGCGCCTCCAAGGGCCTCGAGGAGCTCCAGGCGAAGGCCTACGAGCTCGGCAAGGCGAAGGCCTCGACGACCGCCGAGAAGATCATGCTCGAGGCGCTGCAGAAGGACTTCGTGCGCGACACCTTCGCCTTCGCGAAGGCGCTCGGGACCGCCTCGCTCCGGCTGGAAGCGATCCGGGCCGAGTAGCCGCAGGACCTCTCCGCGGACCGGCGGGCGGCCCCTCGACTTCTCTCGGGGCCGCTCGCCGTCTCTTTCAGCCCGCTTGCCTTCGACGCGCAAGCGGCCTATACTCCGGAGCATGGACACCCTCCCCTGGCTGTACCTGATCGTCCCCTGGGCGGCGTTCGCCTTCTGCTGGCGCCGGGGCTGGTTCGAGGCCGCCCGGATCGCGGCGGCGCTCGGGACGCTGGTCCTCTCGCTCGTCGCCGCCTACCATTGGCAGGCCTACGGCCGGGCGTGGGCGCTGGGGATCCCCTTCGTCATCGGGATGGCGGTCGTGACCGCGGCGGGCAAGGCGAAGGGGGAAGGCGTCGGGGCGCTGGGGAAGGCGGCCCTCGCCGTCGCGCTCCCGATCCTCCTCATGCTCATGACCTTCAACTACTTCCAGAAGCTGTTCCTCACGATCCGGGCCGACGGGAGCGTCCGGGAGTTCGCGCGCATCCCCGGGAGGGTCTCCGAACTGCCGCCGGAGCGCCGGGAGGAGGCCGTCCGCGCCCTTGTCGCGGCGCTCGAACGCGACGACCTCTTCGTCCGCTGGGGCGCCGTCCATCAGCTCTGGATGTCGGGCCCGGCGGCGGCCCCGGCGGCCGAACCGGTCGCCCGGGCGCTGGTCGCCTCGCGAGACGGGACGCCCAGCGCGGAGCGGCTGTACTTCCGGCGGGACGGAGCGCATTTCCTGGGCTCGCTCGGGGCCGACGGCGTCCCCGCCCTGCTCTTCCTCCTGCGCGGCGGCGACGAGGAGCTCCAGGGAGACGCGCTCTATGAACTCGAGCGCATGGGGCCTCCGCTCAAGGAGGCCGTGCTGCCGGGGCTGGCCCAGTCGAGTCCGGGGCTTCCTCCCGGGCTCTCCTACCGGCTCGAGTCGGCTCGCAAGGCGCTGGGCGTCACCGACGAAGAATGGCGGGAGGCTCTGGCCGCGCTGCCGCCGCGCTGAACCGGCGGAAGCAAAGAGAAACCCCGGCGGGGCTTGCGCCCCGCCGGGGTTCTTTGCGCCGCCCGGGCTTACCGCTTCTTTCCCTTGGCGACGGCCTGCGCCGCGGCCAGGATGGCGATCGGCACGCGGAAGGGCGAGCAGGACACGTAGCTGAAGTTCTCGGAGTGGCAGAACTCCACGCTGGCGGGGTCTCCGCCGTGCTCGCCGCAGATGCCGACCTTCAGGTCCTTGCGGACCCGGCGGCCGCGCTGGACGGCGAGGTGGATGAGCTCGCCCACGCCGGCCTGGTCGAGGGTCTGGAACGGGTCGACCGGGAGGATGTTCTTCTCCAGGTAGTCGCCCATGAACCCGCCCGTGTCGTCGCGCGAGAAGCCGAAGGTCATCTGGGTGAGGTCGTTCGTCCCGAAGGAGAAGAACTGCGCCTCGCCCGCGATCTTGTCGGCCTGCAGCGCCGCGCGCGGGATCTCGATCATCGTGCCGACCATGTGCGGGATGGTCTTCATCCCCTTGGCCCTGCACACCTCGGCGTACACGCGCGCGATGAGCTCGTACTGGTGCTTGAGCTCGGTCTCGACGCAGACGACGGGGATCATGATCTCGGGGAGCGTCTTGACGCCCTCCTTGAGCAGCTCGGCCGCGGCCTCGAAGATGGCGCGGACCTGCATCTCGGTGACCTCGGGGTAGGTGATCCCCAGGCGCACGCCGCGATGGCCCATCATCGGGTTGCTCTCGCGCAGCCCGTGGGCGCGCTTCTCGAGCTCCGACATGTCGATGTTCAGGGACTGTGCCAGCTCGCGCAGCTTCTCCTGTTCGTGCGGGACGAACTCATGGAGCGGCGGGTCGATGGTGCGGATGGTGACCGGGAAGCCGGCCATCGCCTTCAGCGTCGCCTTGATGTCGCTCTTCACGTGCGGGAAGAGCTCGTTGAGGGCGGCGCGCCGCTCCTCGAGCGTCTTGGACACGATCATCTTGCGCAGCTTGAAGAGCGGCTGCTCGGCGCCCTTGCCGTAGAACATGTGCTCGACGCGGAAGAGCCCGATGCCCTCGGCCCCGAAGCGGCGGGCTCGAGCGGCGTCGTCGGGCGTGTCCGCGTTCGCGCGGACCTTGAGCGCCCGCAGGCCGTTGCAGAGCCGCAGGAACTGCTCGAGCTCCGTGTTGCCCTCGTCGGCGCTGCGCATCGGCAGCTCGCCCTGGTAGACGACGCCCTTCGACCCGTTGAGCGTGATCCAGTCGCCTTCCTTCAGGGTGATGCCGGAGGTCGTCGCGGTCTTCTTGTGGAGGTCCACCTCGAGCGCTCCGCAGCCGACGACGCAGCACTTGCCCCAGCCGCGGGCCACGAGCGCCGCGTGCGAGGTCATGCCGCCGCGGGCCGTCAGGATGGCCTGCGCCGCGCGCATGCCCTCGACGTCCTCGGGGTTGGTCTCCTCGCGGACGAGGATGACCTGCTTGCCGTTCTTCGCCCAGTTCACGGCGTCCTGGGCGGTGAAGACGATCATGCCCTTCGCGCCGCCGGGGCCGGCCGGCAGGCCCTTGGCGATGACCTTGCTCGTCGCTTCGGCCTTGGGGTCCACGATGGGGTGGAGCAGCTCGTCGAGCTGCGCCGGCGTCACGCGCAGGATCGCCTCCTCCTTCGTGATGAGCTTCTCCTTGAGCATGTCCAGCGCGATGCGCACGGCCGAGGGGCCGTTGCGCTTGCCGACGCGGCACTGGAGCATGTAGAGCGTGCCTTCCTCGATGGTGAACTCGATGTCCAGCATGTCGCGGTAGTGCTTCTCGAGGCGGTTGCGGATGGCGAAGAGCTCCCTGTAGACCTCGGGCATGACCTGCTCGAGGGACTTGAGGCCCTTCGACTGGTCGCTGCGGCTGTCCTCGTTGATGGGGGCCGGGGTGCGGATGCCGGCGACCACGTCCTCTCCCTGCGCGTTCACGAGGAACTCGCCGTAGAAGCTGTTGTGGCCGGTGCCGGGGTTGCGGGTGAAGCCCACGCCCGTGGCGCAGGTGTCGCCCATGTTGCCGAACACCATCGACTGGACGTTGACGGCCGTGCCCCACGCCTCGGGGATGCCCTCGATGCGGCGGTAGGAGACGGCGCGCTTGCCCATCCAGGACGCGAACACGGCGCCGACCGAGCCCCACAGCTGCTCCATCGGGTCGTCCGGGAACGGCGTGCCCAGGACTTCCTGGATCTTCGCCTTGTACTGGGTGCAGAGGGTCTTGAGGTCCTTGGCCGACATGTCGGTGTCGGACTTGTAGCCCTTGCGCTGCTTCAGCTCGTCCATGATCCGCTCGAGCTGGCGGCGGATGCCCATGTCGTCCTTGGGCTCGATGCCCGCGGCCTTCTCCATGACGACGTCGGCGTACATGGTGATGAGGCGGCGGTAGGCGTCGTAGACGAAGCGCTCGTTGGACTTGCGGACCAGTCCGGGGATCGTCCCCTCGGTGAGGCCGCAGTTCAGGATGGTCTCCATCATTCCCGGCATCGACTTGCGCGCGCCGGAGCGCACGGAGACGAGCAGGGGGTTCTGGGCGTCGCCGAAGACCTTGCCGGTGAGCTTCTCGATCTTCCGGAGGTTCTCCTCGACGGTCTCGCGCAGGCCCTTGGGGTAGTTGCGGCGGTTGGCCCAATAGTAGGTGCAGACCTCGGTGGTGATGGTGAAGCCGGGGGGCACGGGCAGGCGCAGGTTCTTATGGCCGGCCATCTCGGCGAGGTTGGCGCCTTTGCCGCCGAGCAGGTTCTTCATGGATTCGTTTCCGTCGGCCTTGCCGCCGCCGAAGAAGTAGACCATCTTGCCGATCTTCATGGGCTTGGCGGACGAGGCGCAGGGTTTGCGGGAGCAGGTCGCGGGCATCTTGGGAGGTCCTCCTGGGGGTTTCTACGACGAGGATACTATAGAATTTCGGGGGCGAGGCCTGCAATGGCCTCGCCCCCTCACCCCGCGCGCAGAGAGCGCTTTCCCCTCTCCCATGGGATGGGAGAGGGGCGCTATTTCTCTCCGGCGAGGCGCTCGAGGGCGGGCTGGAGGTTGTAGCGGACGCTCTCGCGGTCGACCTTCCAGGGGGAGAGGAGCCCGGCGGCGCGGCGGCGGGCCAGCCCCGCGCGCAGGTCCATGCGCCCATCATAGCAGAGGAGCCCCTCCGACGGGGAGGGGCTCCGAGGCTTATGCGGAGGGGGCCTCTCAGCGCGCGGAGGCCGCTTCCTTCTGCTCGACGCGCTCGAGGATGGCGGCGGCGATGCGGAGCTGCGGAAGCTCGGCGTCGGCCGGCTCGAAGGCGACCCCGCGCTCTATCGTCGCGCGCACCCCCGAGAGGTACGTCGTCAGGAGCCCGACCACTCCCGGGCGCTCCGCTTCCGGAAGCTTCGCCACGGCTTCGATGAGGTCGAGGCGGAGGAAGAAGGCCTTCCCCTGCTCCGTGGGGGCGTAGCGCGCGAGCGCGGGGAGTCCTTTCGTCGGCGCGAAGTCGAGCTCGTAGACCGGGGCCTTGAGCTCCTTGGAGAGCCCGACGACGAGCTTCGTCTCGGCCGGGCTCAGGAGCCGGCGGCCCTTCTCGTTTCCGCCCATCGCCGCGGCCGCGGCCTGCGTGTGGAGGATCTCCAGGACCTTCGCGGGCCCGCCGAGCGCCTCGGCCGGGAGGAGGACGAAGCGCTCGATGGGGCCCTCTCTGGAGAGCAGGAGCCAGCGGCCGGCGCTCGCGCCCTCCGCGAGCTCCTCGTCGATGCGGACCGAGGAGCCGTCGTCGAGACGGCTCGCGGTCCTCCGTTCTTCGGGAAGCGCGGCGGCGGCGGCGGGGTCGATGAGCGCGTAGTCGCCCTGCAGGAGCTCGCGCAGAGACGCGTCCGCCGACCAGGGTACGACGACGGAGAGGGACGCGGAGGCCTGGACGGGACTTTTCCCCTTGAGTCGGCTCAGAGAGAGGCGGACCGGCAGGCCGCCGGCCTTGAGGAGGCGGCGGTCGGCGAAGAACTTCTTGACCGCCGCTTTCGCGGAGACGAACGCGGGTCGGACCGCGAGCGCCCAGAGGATCATGCCGTTGGCGACGATGCTCATGAGGAACGGGTCGTTCGTGTTGCCGAAGGGCGTCCCGGCGCCTTGACTCGTCGCGGCCGTATAGGAGGTCGAGCCGAGGCTGTAGACCATGTAGAGGAGCAGGAGGCCCAGGCCGATGACCACGCTGAACTTGTCGAAGGTCTTCAGCCAGCTCTCCGGGACGAAGCGGCGGAAGACCTTCTGCCCGTCGAGGGGGCCGAGCGGGATGAGGTTGAGCACCCCGAGGGTGAGATTGACCAGCGAGAGCATCGCCAGCGAGCGCAGGAAGCCGGCCGCCCAGGGCATGACGACGAGGGCCGGGAAGAAGGCCTTCGCCGCGACGACGATGCCTCCGAGGACCACCGTGAGGGCGAGGTTGACGAGCGGGCCCGCCACGGCGAGGCGGGCCATCGCCCCGCGGTGCTTCGTCAGGGAGAAGTCGCGCTGGACGTTGGTCGCGAAGACTCCGACGGGGAAGCCCAGCATCGAGGAGACCATGAGCATCGTCGCTCCGGCCGGGCTCGTGAAGGTCAGGGGGTTCGCGGACATCTGGCCCGCCATGCGCGGGGTGACGTCGCCTTCCCGCTCCGCGACCCAGGCGTGGCCGAGCTCATGGAGACTCAGGGACTGGACCACGCCCCAGAGGATGACGGCGCCCTTGAGGATGCGGAAGACCGTGGTCGTCGGGGAGAGCCCGAGGCCGGCGAGGACCCAGTCGTAGGCGGCGTTGAGGCCGGCGATGATCGCCGAGCCCAGGACCATGCGGGAGGCCGGGCGCACGACGGAGTCGTAGATGCGCGTCGAGAGGGGCGCCGGGACGGTCGATTCCCCGTAGGAGGCGTTCGAGGAGCGGGGGAGGAGGCGGGCCGCGAGGGTCTTCCAGCCGCCCTGGACCGGGACGGGGTCGGCGACCGCTCCCTGCGTCTTCGTCTCGGGGATGGAGAGGAGGCGGGCCATCGCGGCGCTCGTCGCCCCGCTCGCCTCTTCGGAGGAGGCGTTCGCGAGGGTCTCGGCGGAGGGGGCGACGGAGGAGGGGTCGGCGAGGAGGGCGGCGGCCGCCGGCGTCGCGCTCTCCGTCTTGCCGGTCAGGGCGGCGCGCGCGAAGGGGTTCTGCGCGGCGAGAGCTCCCTTCACGACCGCGGCCGGGACATCCGTCCCCTGGAGGGGGGCGGCGTTCGCGGCGGTCTTCACGACGGGGCTCTGCGAGAGGGTCGTCGTCAGCCCGAGGGCGAGCGGCGCCGTCAGCGAGCGCAGGGCGTTCCCGGTACCGAGAGGGAGGGCGCCCGGCAGGGCCGCGACGACGGCGGAGGGCGCCTGCGCGCCGTGCACCGGGGCGACGGAGAATGTTTGCGCGGCCGCTTCCCAGGCCGGCAGGCCGGGGGAGAGCAGCACGAGCGCGGCGGCGAGGATCGCGGCGGGAAGCTTTCGGGTCATCGTTCGTCCTCCGTTCAAGAGTGATTGTAATCCCTGCGCGCGCGAAGACCCTGAGACTCGGGGGCAGACGGGCGGCATCATGTGGCCTATGCGGGACGGTTGCGCGAGGGGGGGAAAGTGAGAACCAAAAGGAAACCCCTCCCCCGTTCCGACGGGGGAGGGGCTTGCGGCCGGCGCGCTCAGGCCTGAGCGGCCGCCGGCGGGTTCGCCGCGGCCGGCGCGGGCGTCGGCTGGACCGAGTAGTCCATCTTCGAGAGGTGCTCGATCTGCTTCCAGCGCAGATTCACCTCTTCCTGGGCCTCGAGGAGCAGGCGCTTGGCCTCTTCCGGATGGCTCACGGTGAGCATCCGGTAGCGGGTCTCCCGGTAGATGTAATCCTGCAGCGGGATCTTCGGCCCCTTGGAGTCGAGGACCAGCGGGTTCTTCCCCTGCTTGATGTTGTCCGGGTTGTAGCGGAAGAGCGGCCAGTAGCCGCTGTCGACGGCCAGCTTCTGCTGCTCCAGGCCCTTCGCCATGTTGATGCCGTGGGCGATGCAGTGGCTGTAGGCGATGATGAGCGCGGGGCCGTCGTAGGCCTCCGCCTCGCGCAGGGCCTTCACGGTCTGCGCGTCGCTGGCGCCCATGGCGATGCGGGCGACGTAGACGTTGCCGTAGCTCGCCGCGAGCATCGCGAAGTCCTTGCGCGGCAGGCGCTTGCCGGCCGCCGCGAACTTCGCCACCGCGCCGCGGGGCGTCGCCTTCGAGGCCTGTCCGCCGGTGTTGGAGTAGACCTCGGTGTCGAGGACGAGCAGCTTGATGTTCTGGCCCGAGCGCAGGGCGTGGTCGAGGCCGCCGTAGCCGATGTCGTAGGCCCAGCCGTCGCCGCCCATGACCCAGACGCTCTTGCGCACGAGCGCGTCGGCGACCGCGAGCAGGTCCTTGCTCTCGGAGTCGGTCTTGCCCGCGAGCTTCTTGCGGAGCTCCTCGACGCGGCCGCGCTGGGCCGCGATGGAGGCGTCGTCCTTCTGCTCGGCGGAGAGCAGGTCCGTGCCGAGCTTGCCGAACTCCGCCGCGCGCTTCTTGAGGATCGTCTCCGCGCGCAGGTGCTGGGCGTCGAGGGCGAGGCGGAAGCCCAGGCCGAACTCCGCGTTGTCCTCGAAGAGGGAGTTCGACCAGGCCGGGCCGCGTCCCTGCTTGTTCTGCGACCACGGCGTCGTGGGCAGGTTGCCGCCGTAGATCGACGAGCAGCCCGTGGCGTTCGCGACGATCATGCGGTCGCCGAAGAGCTGGCTGACGAGCTTCACGTAGGGCGTCTCGCCGCAGCCGCCGCAGGCGCCCGAGAACTCGAAGAGCGGCTCGAGCAGCTGGCTGCCCTTCACGGTGTTGAGGTCGAGCTTCGAGCGGTCCGGCTCCGAGAGGTTGAGGAAGAACTCGAAGTTCTCCTTCTCGTTGACGTGGATCTCTTCGGTGAGCGAGGTCATGTTGATGGCCTTGCGCCCCGCCTCGGTCTTGTTCTTGGCCGGGCAGACCTCGGTGCAGAGCGAGCAGCCCGTGCAGTCCTCGACGGCCACCTGGATGGTGAACTTGCTGCCGGCCGGGAACTCCTTGCCGCGCCAGTCGAGGCTCTTGAAGGTCTTCGGCGCCTTCGCGAGCTCGGCGGCCGGGTAGGCCTTCGCCCGGATGGCGGCGTGGGGGCAGACCAGCGCGCACTTGTTGCACTGGATGCAGCAGCTCGGGTCCCAGACCGGGACGTCGAGCGCGATGCAGCGCTTCTCCCACTGGGTGGTGCCCGTCGGGAAGGTGCCGTCCGCCGGCATGGCGCTGACCGGCAGCTCGTCGCCGCGGCCCGCCATCATGACGGAGGTCACCTCGCGCACGAAGCTCGGGGCTTTTTTGGAGACCGTCTCGGGGCGGTGGCGCTCGGTCGTGGGCTTCGCCGGGACCTTGATCTCGCGCAGGTTGGCCAGCGCGTTGTCCACGGCCTTGAAGTTCATGTCGACGAGTCGCTGGCTCTTCACGCCGTAGGTCTTTTCGATGCCCTTCTTCACCAGCTTCATGTAGTCGGGCAGGAGCTTGGTGAGCTCGAAGTAGCAGACCTGCATGACCGTGTTGATGCGCGGTCCGAGGCCGGCCTCCTTGGCCACGCTGTAGGCGTCGATCGCGTAGAACTTCAGCTTCTTGTCGATGATCTGCTTCTGGGCCTCGGCCGTCAGGCGCTCGAACGCCTTGTCCGGGGTCGTCGTGTTGAGCAGGAAGGTCCCGCCCTGGGCGCAGACCGCGAGCACGTCGACGCGCTCCATGAGCCCTTCCGAGTGGCAGGCCACGAAAGGCGCCTCGCTGACGAGGTAGGTCGAGCGGATCGGCTTGGGGCCGAAGCGCAGATGCGAGACCGTCATCGAGCCGGACTTCTTCGAGTCGTAGACGAAGTAGCCCTGCGCATGCAGGTCGGTCTCATCGGCGATGATCTTGATGGTGTTCTTGTTCGCGCCGACGGTGCCGTCCGCTCCGAGTCCGAAGAAGACCGCGCGGGTGGTCTTCGGGTCCTCGGTCGTGAAGGACGGTTCGTAGGCCAGCGAGAGCTTCGTGACGTCGTCGTTGATGCCGACGCTGAAGCGGGTCTTCGGCTGGGGCTTCTTGAGCTCGTCGAAGACGGCCTTCGCCATGGCCGGGGTGAACTCCTTGGAGGAGAGGCCGTAGCGGCCGCTGATGATGCGCGGCATGGCCTTCCACGGGGCGCTGCCGGCGGACTGCGCTTCCTGGACGACGGTGACGACGTCGAGGAAGAGCGGCTCGCCGAGGGCGCCGGGCTCCTTGGTGCGGTCGAGGACGGCGATGGACTTCACGGACTTGGGCAGGGCCTTCAGGAAGCTCGCGGCGCAGAAGGGCCGGTAGAGCCGGACCTTGAGCACGCCGAGCTTCTCGCCCTTCGCGTTGAGGGCGTCCACGGCCTCCTCGACGGGGCCGATGCCGGAGCCCATGAGGACGATGACGCGCTCGGCGTTCGGGTCGCCGTAGTAGTCGAAGAGTCGGTACTGACGGCCCGTGAGCTTCGCGAAGCGGTCCATGACGGCCTGCGTCTTCTGCGGGCAGGCGTCGTAGAACGGGTTGCAGGCCTCGCGCGCCTGGAAGAACACGTCGGGGTTCTGGGCGCTGCCCTTGAGCGTCGGATGGTCGGGCGAGAGCGCGCGGGAGCGGTGGGCGCGGACGGTCTCGTCGTCGACGAGGGCGCGCAGGACGTCGTCGGAGAGCATCTCGATCTTGTGCACTTCGTGCGAGGTGCGGAAGCCGTCGAAGAAGTGCAGGAAGGGGATGCGCGACTCGAGCGTCGCCGCGTGGGCGATGGCGGCCAGGTCGTGCGCCTCCTGGACCGAGGCCGAGGAGAGCAGCGCGTAGCCGGTCGCGCGGGCGGCCATGACGTCGGAGTGGTCGCCGAAGATGGAGAGCGCGTGGGCGGCCACCGCGCGGGCGGAGACGTGGATGACCATCGGGGTGAGCTCGCCGGCGACCTTGTACATCACCGGGATCTTCAGCAGGAGGCCCTGCGAGGCGGTGAAGGTCGTGGTGAGCGCGCCGACGGAGACCGAGCCGTGGGCGGTGCCGGCGGCGCCGGCCTCGCTCTGCATCTCGGTGACGTTGGGGATCTGGCCCCAGATGTTCGTGCGCTTCTCGGCGGCCCAGGCGTCGGACCACTCGCCCATGTTGGAAGAGGGGGTGATGGGGTAGATCGAGATGACTTCGCTCAGGCGATAAGCCGCGCTCGCGACCGCTTCGTTTCCGTCGAGAGGTTCCTTGGTGGACATTTGGGGCGTTCTCCGGGCCGATGGGGAGGGGCTTGAATGCCCCTCATGGCCGTGTATATTTTGACAAATATGCCTCCGGGGCGCAAATTCGGGGGGCGAATGAGGAAGCGAAGGGCCCGGGTCGCCCTGGGCCCCCTGTCGTCGACGGGCTGGGCCCGAAGGCGCTGAGCGGTTCCTCCCGGACGGGCTACACTCGGGACATGGAGCGCCTCCGAGGAGTCCGTCCGAGTAATAGCGCGCGACCCGCTCCACCGTCCGAGGAAGCTCCCATAGCGGGAGGCCCGATATCGGGGAGATTCCGTCGTTGGGCCGCCGGGTACATAGCTTCGGCTATGCCCCCGGCAGCCCGCCTAGGACTCTCCCTAATCTCGGGCCTCCGGCATGGGCGATATTACTCGGACGGACTCCTAGCGCTGGCGCTGTTCCTTTCCGCTTCCCCCGCGGGGGCGGCGCCCATCCTCGCGCCGGTGCCGGTCCCGGTCGCCGTCGCTCCCGCCCTGCCGGTCGTCCCGCGGCTGGCCCTGCCGGGGGCCGGGCTGCTCTCCCTGCCCGCTCTCGCTCCGGCCCCGCGGCTCGCGCTCTCCGCTCTCCCCGCTCCGCTCGTCTCGGTCCAGGCCGAGCGGCAGTTCTATCGTCGGGCCGCCGCCGCTCACGCCGCCCTTCGGACGGAGGGTCCCTGCGACTTCCTCCGTCCGACCATGCGCGCCCATGCCGCGCGCCTCGCCGAGATCCTCTCCGCCGCCGCGGCGACGAAGACCGGCGCCGAGGTCCTCGCGCGCGCCGCGGCCGCCCTGGCCCGCAACGGGCGCACCGTGCCGGTCTCCTTCATGGCGACCGGGAACAACCTGGGGGAGTTCGACTACGTCGACGGCTCCCTGCGCATGAACCGCCGCTATCTGACCGGCGACCCGCGCCGGGCCGCCGAGACCCTCGTCCACGAGCTGGTCCACGTGGCCCAGGAGAACGAAGGGGCCCCCGCCGACGCCCTCGAGCGGGAGATCGAGGCCCACATGATCGGCCGCGCGTTCACCCTCGAGCTCGGCCTCCCCATACAGGGCTCCTTCTCCCTGGCGCTCGAGCGCGAACTGCGGCGGGGAGCGGAAGCCGCCGCCGCGTGGCTGGCCGGCCAGCTTCCCGACACCATCCGCTTCGAGGGCCGGCCGTGGGCGGACGTCCGGGAAGACCTGCAGACCGCGGTCGACGACCTCGAGGAGCGCGACGGGCGCTCCCAGCGGGCCGAGCGCCAGCTCGAACGCGCGCGCGCCGAGCTCCGGCGGGCGGGCACGGCCCGAGGCCGCGCCGCCGCCCAAGCTCTCACCCGACGCGCCTGGACCCTCCTGCGCTCCGCCGCCTCCCAGGACTGACCCCTCCCCGCCCATCAGGTTCCCCGATACCTGTTATGCCGATACCTGTTTCCCGGATACCTATTGTCCTGGAACGAGGTATGGGGTCTATTGTGTAAAGGGAACTATTTTACGGGTGGTTCGTAAGCACAGTAAGGGTCGGTGGCGAGGGGGTCGCCGGTGACCGCGTAGGCGCGGGCGCGGGACCCGCCGCAGACGTCCGCGTAGGGACAGCGGCCGCACTTTCCTTTGAGGAGCTTCGGGTCGCGCAGCTGCTTGAAGAGGGGGGCGTCACGGTAGACCGCGGCGATGTCGTCCTGGCGCACGTTCCCGGCGGGGAGGGGGAGGAAGCCGGAGGGGCAGACCTCACCGCGGTAGCTGATGAAGACGAAGCCTTTCCCGGCGTTGACGGACTTCGGCGAGAGGCCGATGGCGCCGCGCACGCCGCGTTCGCGGGCGATGACGCGCTGGATGCGCTCTTCCGCGTTCGGAGCATCCTTCTCGCGCTCGATGACCCAGCGCCGGTAGTGGGGCGCCTCGGTGAGCTTGATGACGAACTCCACCTCGGAGTTCAGGCGGTGCATGCGCTCGAAGACGCCCTCGAACTCCTCGGCGCTGAGGCCGGTGAGCTCGGAGCCGCGGCCGATGGGGATGAGGAAGAAGACCTCCCAGAAGACGATGCCGAGCGACGAGACGAGCTTCACCATCGCCTCGACGGTGCCGGCGTTCTCCCGGGAGAAGCAGGTGTTGATCTGGAGCGGGAGGCCCGCTTCGCGGGCCCAGACCGCGCCCTGCATCGTCTTCGCGAAGGAGCCGGGCACGCCGCGCAGGCGGTCGTGGAGCTCCGCGTCGGGGGCGTCGAGGCTGAAGGCGACCTGGTCCAGTCCCGCGTCCTTGAGCGAGCGCAGGCGCGCGGGGGTGAGGTTGTCCGTGGCGGCCGGGATGGTCCCCATGCGCAGGCCGACCGACTTCCCGTGGCGGACGAGCTCCGACAAGTCGGGGCGGTTGAGCGGGTCCCCGCCGGTGAGGATGAAGATGGGCGTGCCCATCGCGGCGGTGTCGGAGAGGAGCTTCTTTCCTTCCTCGGTCGTCAGCTCGTCGGCGTCGCGGCCCAGGATGGCCGAGGCGCGGCAGTGCTTGCAGACGAGCGCGCAGGAGCGGGTCGTCTCCCAGATGGCGAGGAAGGGGGTGCGGTCGAAATCCGTGAGCTTCGGATGGCCCATATATACATATTCTCCAAAAAAACTAGAATGAGCGCCATGCTCCGCGCCCTCCTCCTGCTGGCGCTCGCGGCGCCCGCCTCGTCCCAGCCCCCCGCGTCCTTCAAGGCCTCGACGGCCGCCTCCGTTTCCGAACAGGCCGCGGGCCGTCCCATCGCCCTCGAGGAGGCCTACTCCCTGGCCCTCAAGCGCAGCGAGGAGCTGGCCCAGCGGGCGGGGAGCGTCGCGGAGGCCTGGGCGCGGGTCGATGAGATGTGGTCGGCGGTGAAGCCCGCCTTCACGCTCCGCGGGACCGAGTTCGCGCAGGACACCTCCGTCTCCGGCGGGGTCGTCTCGAACTCCCCGCGCCGCGACAGGCCGGAAGCGAAGCTCATGCTGCACCAGCCCCTCTTCAGCGGCCTGCGCGACTACCTGTCCGTGCGCGTCGCCCGTTCGGCGGGGCGCTCCGCCGAGCTCGACCTGCGCCGGGCCGAGGACCTCCTCTATTCCGACGTCGCCGTCGCCTTTCTCGACCAGCTCGGCATGGACAAGGAGATCGCGGTGCGCCGCAGCATCGTCGCCATCACCGCGGACCGCGTGCGCGAGCTCAGGGAGCGCGAGCGCATCGGGCGCACCCGCCGCAGCGAGGTGCTCGCCGCCGAGTCCCAGCTCGCGCAGAACGAGGCCGACCTCAAGCAGGCGCTGCGCCGGGAGCGGGACGTCCAGCTCAAGCTGCGCTTCCTCACCGGCCTCGAAGAGGAGCTCGCGCCTCTGGAGGTCCCGCTCAAGGACGCCCTCGGACTCCCGGACTACCTCGCGCGCGCCCGCGGCCGCTCCGACGTGGAGGCGCGCCGGCTCGACGCCGGCGCCGCCCGGGAGAGCACGACGATCGTCCGCCGCGCGCGCTGGCCGCTGATCTCCTTCGACGGGAACTACTACCTCAAGCGCATCGGCACGCTGAGCGACGCCCGCTGGGACCTCCTCGTCACCGGGGACCTTCCCCTCTATCAGGGGGGGAAGATCGGCGCCCAGGTCCGCCAGGCCGAGGCGCGCGCGCTGCGCTCCGACGAGGTCCTCGGGCTCGCGCTGCGCAAGGCCGAGCTCGAGACGCGCACGGCCTACGAGGAGCTCGAGACCGACCTCGCCGCCGTCTCCGCCCTCGAGAAGGCCGCCGAGCTCGCCGAGGCCAACGCGAAGGCCCAGGCCGAGGACTACCGCCTCGGCGTCGTGACGAACCTCGACGTGCTCGGCGCGCTCAACGCGCTCCAGCAGGTCCGCCTGCGCCTCGACGGGGCGCGGCTCGACACGCGCCTGGCGCGCATCCAGCTCGACGTCGCGAGCGGAGGAGTGCCCCGGTGAAGACGGGCCTCGGCCTCTCCGACGTCTCCATCCGCAACCCGGTCTTCGCCTGGATGCTGATGTTCGGCCTGATGTTCTTCGGCTGGATCGGGTTCTCGCGCATGGGCGTGAGCCTCATGCCCGACGTGGACTTCCCGGTGCTCTCCATCTCGCTGAGCTGGGAGGGCGCCGCGCCCGAGATCATGGAGACGGAGATCGTGGACATCGTCGAGGACGCCATGACCTCGGTGGAGGGCGTGCGCGAGATCTCGAGCTCGTCTCGCCAGGGCTCGGCCAGCGTCACCGTCGAGTTCGAGCTCAGCCGCGACATCGACGTGGCGCTTCAGGAGGTGCAGGCGAAGCTCGCGCAGGCCGTGCACCACCTGCCCCGCGACATGGACCCGCCCACCGTCAACAAGTCCAACCCCGAGGACCAGCCCATCCTCTGGCTGGCGGTCTCGGGCGAGCGCCCCATCAAGGAGATGATGGTCTTCGTCGAGGACCGCCTCAAGCAGCAGTTCCAGACCATCCCCGGCGTCGGCGAGGTGTTCCTCGGCGGCCTGGCCGCGCGCAACCTCCGGGTCTGGCTCGACGCGCGGAGGATGGAGTCCCTGCAGATCACGGCCGAGGACGTGCTCGGCGCCATCCAGCGCGAGCACTCCGAGATCCCGGCCGGACGCATCGAGACCGCGGCGCGCGAGTTCAACGTCCGCACCCTGGGCGAGTTCCGCTCGGCCGAGGAGTTCGGCGGCCTCCTCATCACCCAGCGCGGCGGCCAGCCCATCCACGTCCCGATCCAGCTCAAGGAGATCGCCCGCATCGAGGACGGCCTCGAGGACCTGCGCCGCATCGCTCGGGTCAACGGAGAGCGCGCGGTCGGTCTCGGCATCCGCAAGCAGCGCGGCGCGAACTCGGTCGCCGTGGCCAGGCAGGTGCTCGAGCGCCTCGAGGCGGTGCGCAAGACGCTCCCCGAGGGCATGAAGCTCGGGGTCAACTTCGACACCACGCGCTTCATCAAGGACGCGGTCCACGAGCTGACCTTCAACCTCATCCTCTCCGCGATCCTGACCTCCTTCGTCTGCTGGCTCTTCCTGGGGACCTGGTCGTCGACGGTCAACATCCTCATGGCCATCCCGACCTCCATCCTCGGGACCTTCATCGTCGCCTACTTCATGGGCTTCACGCTCAACAGCTTCTCGATGCTGGGGCTCACCCTCGCCATCGGCATCGTCGTCGACGACGCCATCATGGTGCTCGAGAACATCGTGCGCCACCGCGAGCTGGGGCAGGACCGCGTCGCCGCCTCCTCGCTGGGCGCACGGGAGATCAGCTTCGCCGCCCTCGCCTCCACCATCGCGATCCTCGCCATCTTCATCCCCGTCGTGTTCATGAAGGGCATCGTCGGCAAGTTCTTCTTCCAGTTCGGCGTCACCATCTCCGCGGCGGTCATGCTCTCGCTGCTCGAGGCGCTGACCCTGACGCCGATGCGGACCTCGCAGTTCATGGAGTCGGGCCAGCGGGTCGGGCGGGTGACCCTGGCGGCCGACGCCTCCTTCCGCTGGCTGGCCGAGCGCTACCGCCGTCTGCTCGCGGCCTGCCTCGAGCGCCGCTGGCGGGTCCTCGGGGCCGCGTCCCTCTTCTTCGGGCTCTCGGTGCTCTCCGTGACGAAGCTGCGCAAGGAGTTCACGCCGTCCCAGGACCAGTCGATGTTCATGGTCCGCATCAAGACGCCGGTCGGCTCCGCCATCGACTACACCGACGCGAAGTTCCAGGAGGTCGGGCGCTGGCTCACGAGTCAGGCGTCCATCGACCGCTACTTCGGCTCGGTGGGCGGGATGGGGGGCGGCGACGTCAGCAGCGGCATGATGTTCGTGACGATGAAGCCGCCCGAGAAGCGCCCGCGGGGCGCCGACGGGCGGCGCGTCACGCAGGCGTCCATGATGAAGCTCGTGCGCTCGGAGCTCAAGAAGATCGAGGGCGTCAGCGCCGTCCCCGTGGACCTCTCGCAGGGCGGCTTCGGCTCGGGGCGCGGCATGCCCATCGAGTTCTCGCTGCGCGGACCCGACTGGGAGAAGCTCATCGAGCTCTCCAAGGGCCTCATGAAGCGGCTCGAGGCGACCGGGCTCATGGTCGACATCGACACCGACTACCGGACCGGCATGCCCGAGGTCCGCATCTTCCCCGACCGGGCCAAGGCCTACGCCCGCGGCGTCTCCGTGGAGTCCGTCGGCACCGCCATCAACGCCATGGTCGGCGGCGTCCGGGCGGGCTATTTCACCGAGGGCGGCCGCCGCTACGACGTGCGCGTGCGGGCGGAGACCCCCTACCGGCTCAAGGCCGAGGACATCGGGCGCTTCTTCGTCCGCAACAACCGCGGCGAGATGATCCGCCTCTCCGAGGTGACGCGCGTCGAGGAGCGCTCGACCCTCTCGGTCATCATGCGCAAGGACCGCGAGCGGGCCGTCGGCATCTTCGCCAACGTCGCGCCCGGCAAGTCGCAGTCCGACGCCCTGGCCGCCATCGAGCGCATCTCGAAGGAGACCCTGCCGGAGGGCTACCATTCGGTGTTCTCCGGCTCGGCCAAGACCTTCAAGGAATCCTTCCAGAGTCTGCTCTTCGCGCTGCTGCTCGGCATCGTGGTCGCCTACATGGTGCTGGCCTCCCAGTTCAACAGCTTCGTGCATCCCTTCACGGTCCTGCTCGCCCTGCCCTTCAGCGTCTCGGGCGCCTTTCTCGCCCTCCTCCTCACGGGAACGAGCCTCAACCTCTACTCCATGATCGGGCTCATCCTGCTCATGGGCATCGTGAAGAAGAACTCCATCCTGCTGGTGGACTTCACGAACCAGCGGCGCGCCGAAGGGCTCGAGGTGAAGCCCGCGCTGCTCGAGGCCTGCCCCGTGCGCCTGCGGCCCATCCTCATGACCTCCATCTCGACGATCGCCGCCGCCGTTCCGCCGGCGCTCGCCATCGGGCCGGGGGCCGAGACGCGCATCCCCATGGCCGTCGTCGTCATCGGAGGCGTGCTGGTCTCGACGCTGCTCACCCTCTTCGTCGTCCCCTGCGCCTACAGCCTGCTCTCCCGCATCGAGCGCCGCAACCCGGGCCAGCACATCGACCCAGAGGCGGCCATCGCCGCCTCCAAAGCCCTCCCCACGGAGTAGGGCGCAGGACCCAGCCGGGTCTGGTCCCTCTGCCGCCGCCCGCGGGCCCGCTCGGCCCAGCCCCGCGGTCTCATCATCCGCTATCCTGAGGACATGAGTCGCCGCGTCCTTCGCGTCGCCCTCGCCGCGCTCGTTCTCGCCTATGCTCCCGGTCCCCAGGCGCTCGGGGCCTTCGCCCAGGCCGTCCACACGGCGCCCGTCGCCGCGAACTCCGGGATCGTCTCCATCATCCCGATCCTCCAGACCGCCCGTCCGCTCGTCGGCGGGACCGCCGCGCCGGTCCTCCCGGCGCTGACGCTCCCGACGGCCGGACTCCAGGTCCTGCCGGGCGTCAGGGCCGCGGTCCCGGCGGCGAAGAATGCCGCGGCGATCGTTCGGGCGTTCGTTCCTTCTTCCTCCGCGAACGCTGCTGCGGTGAAGAACGGCGATCCTACCCACCCCCAGCCCTCCCTCGTCCCGAACATCCGAACGTCGTCGGTTCGGGACGTCCCAAAGCTACGCCGTGCGGTTGTTTGGGACGAGAGGGAAGGGGAACGGAGTGCGGGGCTCGCGGCAATGGCGGTTCTGGAGACGGGGACGCGGGAGCTCGCGGCCGCGAAGACCTCGACGGCCCGCTCCTCCACGCTCTCTGCTCTTTTCGAGGGGATGCGCCGCGGCGCCGCCGAAGTCGAGCCGGTCGCCGGCGCCGAATCGAAGGGGATCCCCGCGCTGGCGCCCGCATCCTCCCTCTCCCGCTTGCGGGAGAGGGAAGGGGAGAGGGGCAGCGGCCGCGTTCAAGCGGACGCTGCCGCGCCGTCGTCGAAGCTCGGCGCGACGCTCAAGGCGGCCGCGAAGTGGGCGCTGCCCATCATCGCCCTCACCGCCGTCGTCTACTCGCTCGACTTCGCGACGAAGGCCCTCGCGGTCAAATACCTCTTCTCGGTCTTCCACGAATGCGCCTGGCGCGCCCCGCTCATGATGGGGATCATCCCCTACATCACGGGCCTCGCCTTCTACGCACGAGGAACCCTCGGCGCCTCCCGCGAGGTCTGGCGCTGGTCGGCGAAGCGCGTGAAGGAGGGACGCCTCGGCTTCTACAAGGAGCGGATCTCCGGCCTCGACGAGATGGCCGCCGAACATCCGTCCCTGAAGGGGACGGTCCGCCTCTACGACATCGCCATCGCCCTCATGCTCGCCGGCCTCTTCGGCAACGGGCTCGACGCCATCCGCCTCGGCGGCGCGCTCGACTGGATCCCGCTGGGCCGCTCCATCATCAACCTCGCCGACGTGGCTCTGCTCTGCGGGCTCGCGTTCTTCCAGATGGCCAGCGCCTTCTTCGCGAAGGCCCGGGCCGCCCACGCGAAGAAGGAACCCCTGCAGTTCGACGGCTCCATGTTCCTCGGCCTGCCCATCCTCGGCTTTTTCCTTTCCTGGGCGCTCGGCTCGGCGCCCACCGACGAGGTCTTGAACCTCGCCCTGAGCCACCTCGGCTGGGTCTACGTCATGGGCTTCTCGATGCTCCTCGGCATCAGCCGCTTCCTCGCCGCCCTCGTGCTGGGCCCCCGGGTCCGCCGCTACCGGGCGGAGAGCGGCGTCCCGCGCTGAACCGTCCAATCGCCGCAATACCCAAGCGTGCGCGGAAGTCCTAGAATAGGGCCATGCCGTACCGACAAGCCCCTCCCCGCTGGCTGACGCTCGCCGATGCGGCGCACGCCCCGGCCCACGGGCCCGTCCACCCGCCGCGGGCGCTGGAGGGCGACGTGCTGGGCGGGACGCTCTTCAACCGCGACCTCTCCTGGCTGAACTTCAACGAGCGCGTGCTCGAGGAGGCCGCCGACCCGAGCGTCCCGGTGCTCGAGCGCCTGCGTTTCTGCGCCATCGTCAGCTCGAACCTCGACGAGTTCTTCATGGTGCGCGTGGCCGAGACCGTCCGCGTCGCGCGCCGCCAGCCCAACCGGCGCCTGCCCGACGGCCTGCGCGCGCGCCAGGCGCTCTCGCACATCCGCGAGGGCGTGCTGCGTCAGAAGGCGCGGCAGGCCGAGGTCTTCAAGGACATCGTCCGCGCCCTCGACCGCCACGGACTGCGCATCCACACGGACTTCATCACGGACCGCTCCTGCGACCGCGAGGTCCGCTCCCGCCTGCCGCAGATCGAGGTGGTCGTCCGCCGCGCCGGCGAGCCGCTGCCCCCGCTCCCCGGCGGAGGCATCCACGTCTTCGTGCGCTTCCCGCGCGAGTACGCCGTGCTGCGCATCGTCGAGCGCGAAGGACGGCTCATCCGCCTGCCCTCGCGCGGCCGCGTCGAGCGCTGGGCGCTGGCCGAGCGCTGGCTCAGCGACCGCGCCCAGGAGCTCTTTCCCGGCCGCGAGGTCGTCGAAGCGTTCCCGTTCAAGATCCTGCGCGACGCCGACCTCCGCTACCGCCCGGATGACGAGGAGAACCTCGAGGAGCAGATCGTCGAAGCCGTCGAGCGCCGCGGGCGGGCCCGCATCGTGCGCCTCGAGGTGGACTCGCCCGAGTACTCCGAGGGCGCCATGTTCCTGGCCACCGCGCTCGGCGTGGACTCGGCCGGGCTCTATCGCTTCGACTTGCCGCTCGACCTGCGCACGCTCGCGACGATCTACGGCGCCGAGGGCCGCGCGCGCCTGCGCTATCCCCCGGTCCGGCCGCTCACGCCCGGTCCCCTGCGGCCTCCGAGCAGCATCCTCGGCCTGATGCGGCGCCACGACCTGCTCCTCCACCATCCCTACGACGACTTCTCCATCGTGGTGCGCTACCTGGAAGAGACGGCCCGCGACCCGCAGGTCGAGGCGGTCTACCATACGATGTACCGGACCAGCCGCGTCTCGCCGGTCATGGAGGCGCTCAAGGCGGCCGCCCGCAACGGGAAGAAGGTCACCGCGTACGTCGAGATCCGCGCCCGCTTCGATGAGATGAACAACGTCCGTTGGGCCGAGGAACTGCGCAAAGCCGGGGTGCGCGTCGTGCGCCCCTTCGGCGGCTACAAGGTGCACAGCAAGCTCACGCAGGTCCTGCGCCGCGAGGGCGCCGAGCTCGTCAGCTATCTCCATCTCGGCACCGGGAACTACCATCCCGGCACCGCGCGGCAGTACACCGACCTCGGGCTGCTCACCTGCGACGCCGCGCTCGGGAAGGACGCCGCCGCCTACTTCGAGGCCCTCGCCGGCCGCCGGCGCATGCCGCCCTTCAAGGAGCTGCTCGTCGCGCCGGACACCCTGCACCCGGCCATCCTGCGCCTCATCCGCGAGGAGACCCGCATCCAGCGCGAGGGGGGGCGGGGCCACATCATCGCCAAGATGAACTCGCTGGTGGACCGGAGGATCATCGACGCGCTCTACGCGGCCTCCCGCGCCGGGGTCAAGGTGGACCTGCTCGTGCGCGGCATCTGCTGCCTGCGGCCGGGGATGGCGGGCTTGAGCGAGAACATCCGGGTCTTCAGCATCGTCGACCGCTTCCTCGAGCACAGCCGGGTCTTCTACTTCCGCGCGGGGGGGAAGCGCCTCGTCTATCTCGCGAGCGCCGACTGGATGCCGCGCAACTTCTACGCGCGCTTCGAGACGGCCTTCCCGGTCAAGGACACGGCGCTGAGGCGCTATCTCCGGGAGGTCGTGCTGGCGCACGGGCTGCACGACAACGTGAAGGCCTGGACCCTCCGCCCCGATGGAACCTATGCGCGCGTCCAGCGCCCCCACGGGACGGAGCCGCTACGCTCGCAATTCTTCTTCGAGCGCCTCGCCCGCAAGCACTACCGCGACACCCTCCTCGAGCATCGCATCAAGAAAGTCGTCGCGTAAGGGCCGGGTACTCTACAGTATGGGCGTTTATCCGCGGGGGTCCTGTCGGCTGGGTCCTTCCCATCGCCTGCGCTCCTCAAACGGCGACGACCATTGCGGTGCTCGGCGATGGGACGCCCTCCCAGCCGCCACCCCCGTCCATTCTCCGAACTAAGAGCGACTGGCCATGGACTGACGCTTGATCGAAGAGCTTGAGCTTCGTTCATGCAGGGCGGCGCAGGAAAGAGGGTCGCGGGCGAGGCTGGGGGGGACCCCCCCTACGAATTCAGCGCCGGGAAGGGAGTCTTCGTAGGCGGCGCGAGCGGTCGCTACCGGCGCGCCGCCGACGGACAGGGGAAAGAGGAAACGTGCCCGCGCGAGCGGGCACGTTCTCTAATCCCTCTGGGGACGCGGTCGGCCCGTGACGCGGTCCGCCGCTCAGGGATTTTGACATCGCATTCTGCGATGTCAAAAGAACGAGCTCAGCGCGGGATGATGCCTGGGGTCCGCTTCGTGGACTATATAGATGTATTGGGTGACGGGGTTGTTGAAGGCGCCTCCGTCATCGGAGGCTGCGCGGGAGGATACGCTGCAGCAGATTTATAGCGCGCGAGAGGGGCCAATCTTTTTAAGACTTGGGGCTAATGAGCATCCTCGAGCATCCCAGAACACCGCTCTCCAAGCGCGCGTGTGGATACGCGGCCGACAATATAACAGTACAAGCTGGACTCTATGAATTTTATGGGCACTCCGGAATATTCGATGCTTCCAGCTTTGTCGATGGTGGTTACTCCGACAGCATCAACTCGTTTTCGTTTAGCAAAATCGAGAAGACCGCGCAGTTCGTCTGGGTGATTGATATATCGGTTGGACCATTTGATTTCCACGCACCAGTCGACCTGGTTCTCGCGTAAATACACCATATCCACTTCCCCGCCTTTATCCCAGCGGGCATAGAAGAGAGGGTCTTTAAAAAGCGAGTGCATCCATTGGCTTACGATTGCCGTTTCTGTGAGGAAACCCATTACGGGAGAGTCAGTATTTACAGGGCCAAACAATGCACAACGCATTGAAGGATTCGTTAGGTATGCCTTGAAAAAATTCGCTCGCCGAAATCTTTTTGCGTTATGATCGACCCGATGAAGGATGGTGATTAAGAAAGCTGCTTCCAGATATTCAAGATATTTCTTGATGGTGTTTTTTGCGACACCTGCTCCTGTGGACAAGCTCTCCAAGGAGAGTTCGTTCCCGGTGTTGTAGGCCAACACAGTAAATAGGCGGTTGAGTTCTTGAACATCATGGATTCCGTAGAGACTCGGGAGATCGCGCAAGAGAACCTTGTCGATGATATCGCTACGAATGTATCGGGCCGGGTTAGCTCGAATGGCGGGTGAAGCTATGACCTCCGGATAACCTCCGAAATTAAGGTAGTTGATAAATTCTTGGTTGAGGCGCCCGATGTCATTTGATTTATAGCGAACTCCTCGTTGCCGATATTCTTCGGGGCTCGACGTAGCAACGAGGTCCTCTTTGTCAAGAAGATAAAGAAATTCATAGAAGGTTAATGGCGGTAAATAGAAATCTGTAAAACGTCCCGCCCCAGACTCCTGGCTTTTAAGGCGTAAAGCCGCTGCCGCTGACCCAGAAGCGATGAAGCGAGTGTCCCGATAGTCCTCCACCAATTTTTTTAGATGAATCTCCCAATTCCGGTGGTACTGAATTTCATCAAGAAAGAAGTAGCAATCCTTTAGATCGGAGAAGCCTTGGCGTTCGCGAAAATGGCGGACTAATTCATCGATGCGAAGGTCTGTGTAGGTGGGAGAATCAAGAGATATGTAGCAAATCCTTCGGGGGTCGACGCCGTTATGCAGTAGTTTTTCGATGGCATGCCACATAAGGACCGTTTTCCCGACTCGGCGTGGTCCCATGAGCACTACTGCTCTCTGAATTGTTCTTTCTTGGACGAGTTTAAGGAACGCCTGCAAGAATGGTCTTGGCTTGGGTGGGAGGGAGGGGTCAAACTTGCCTGTCGTCCACCAGGGATTCTCGAAGGCAAGTCGTTCGACGATGTCTTCCAAGGCGATTTTCTTCATGGGACCTACCTATGGAGATATTCTATATCGAAAACTAAATAATGTCAAGGTCGTGACATTACACGTTTCTCGATGGAAAGCATATATATTTAAAGCGGAATTCAATTTTGATTTTACCCATTTGATTGTCTCTGTGGGAGACGGCGGGGGCTTCGTCGTGGCGAGGGGAAAACGGCAACGGGGTTCCCCCCTACCCCTGCCCCTTCCCGCGGGAAGGGGAGATAAGGAACTGTAATGGGTGTGATCCTAATGGGGCCATGGTTCTAGAAAGACCTGGGACTTTAAGTCGTTCGTTCCGGGGCCGTGGTTCCCATGCGGTTCGGGGCGGCGTCTGCGATAATCCTCACGGCGGTAGAGCATCCTTTAAGCGTTCACGATGCGCCGCCATCGAGGGAAACATGAAGAACATCCTGAGTTTGCTCGCGTTGCTGACGTTGTCGGCCGCAACGGCATGGGCCGAAGGCGATTTTGATCCCGTCCTGGACTTCGCAGCCATCCGTGAGGGCGCCCGTCAGCTTCCCGGCATCCCGGCGGGCGTCGTCGGCGCCGAGTCCGCGGGCGCTACGGCCGCAGTCCAGCCCGACCTGAACGGTCCCGGCGTCGGAAGCTACAGCGACGGCTACCGCATGGGCGTGTTGTCGAAGTTCTCGGTCAAGGGGATGTTCAAGAAATCGGGCGAGGGAGAACTTCTTCTCGGGCAAGACTCGTCGGTCGCCTATGACGGGACGGGAGACGACCGGAAGATGATCAATCCGTGGGCCTTCAGCTCCGACGAGAGTCAGGCGCCCGACATCCAGAAGTACCGCGGACAATTCGTCGTGGTCAAGTATCACCAGGTTCAGATCCCGGACTTCACCCAGCGCGAGACCGACTATAACCTCGTCGAGATCGCGCCCGTCGACACCACCGCGAAGCCCAAGACGGCCTGCGAGAGCGATGTGAAGGGGAGGGACTCCGAGGGCTTCCGCGTGGCGCGCATCGTCAAGGCCAGCTACAAGGGGCTGAACAAGAAGTCCTACGAGATCATGCTGCAGGTCGGCGGCTCGGGCAACGAGTTCCAGGAGATGTCGGTCTCGAGCGAGGAGATGTACCAGTGCGCGCTGAGCTGGCTCAAGTCGGGAGGGAAGGCCACGGTCTGGTACCGGGAGTCCTTCTTCTTCAACCCGCTCGAGCGCAACACCGGCTACGACATCGCGAAGATCGAGCCGATGCCCTCGCTCGACTGACGGCCGACCCCGAGGCCTTGCGCGTGCGGGAATCCGCTGATATCCTGGTCTTAATGCTTCGAAAAACGGGAGTCCGGCTCGGCGCGCTGCTGGCGCTGGGGTTCTGTGCGACGTCAGCGGCACAGGATTCCGTGCCGGTCCCCTTCATGTTCGTCGAACTCCGGATGGCGCCGTTTCAGGGAGCCGACGCGGCGCAGACGCGCACGCGCGCCGAGACGTTCCTGGCTTCTACGGGCTACAAGGTCCTGAGTTACCAGGACAACGAGGCGGTGCGGGCGGTCGAGGTCGTCCTTCCGCCGGCGCCCGAGGACGCGCTGGCGCGGATCAAGAACGGATTCGGGAAGATGCGCCTCCTGCGCGCGTTGCGCGCCCAGCCGGCCGTCTCGGAGGTCGCAGAGTACGAAGGCGGACGGCTCGGGGTCCATTTCGATCCGTTCGTCTACCGGGCGCAGGCCGAGGGGCTGCGCTCCGTCCTTCCCGACGGGGCCAAGCTATCCTTCCATGTGAATCCCGCCATGAGCGGGCTCTGGGTCCATCTGGACGTGTCGGGCGTGCGGGACCCCGAGGCGGCCGCCCGCGAGTTCGCACGGAGCCATCCCGACGAGGTCGTCGCGTCCGACATCCGCGTCATGGTCGAGACCCTGCGCATCGAGTCGCGCTGAACCCCCTCCCACTGCCCACGCTGGCACCCCGGCCCTGATAGCGCCAGAGTCCGCGACACGGATTGCGGACACCCGCAGGAGGGGGAGTCAAGGAACTGTAGTGGGCGTTATCCTAATGGGGGCGCCGTATCCCTCGGGCGTAGGGGAAGCGGGGGTGGCCTACCACGATGCTCGTGCGGACCGTGTCCCCAGGAGGGAGGCCGGCCAGGCGCGCCAGCGCTTTGTCGCGGTTCAGGGGCTCGGTGAGGAAGCCGATGACGCAGGCGCCCAGGCCCATCGCCTCGGCGGCCAGCAGGATGTTCGCCCCGCAGTATACGGCGTCCTCGCCGCCGCAGAGGTCTCCGCGCCGGGTGTGGATCAGGATGGCGCAGGGCGCGTCGTAGCAGACCACGTCCCGTCCCCTGCGGAACTCCTCCGCCATGGGCTTGAAGAGGGGGATGAAGGGTCTGAACTCACGGTACTGCGCGCCCATGAGCAGTCTGAAGAACGCCCGCCAGAGCGGGCTCTCGAGCCGGTCCGCGAATTCCGCGGTCTGCCGTCCGATCCGCTGAGCGAGCTCGCGGAGGACCTTCCTGTCCGTGAGGACCGTGTAATGGACGTTGCGTCGGTTGAGACCGTTGGCCGCCTGAGCGCCGGCGGCGAGCAGGGTCGAGACGTCCTGTCGGGAGAGCTCCCGGCCCGAGAATTCCCGGCGGGAGCGGCGCGATTCGAGCAGGGCCATGAACTGTCCGAGGTCGGCCTTCCGCTCCGTGGAGGGGAACTCGAGGCCCTCCAGTCCCGTATGGCGGATGGCGCCGCTCGGGCAGACGGCGACGCAGTGACCGCAGAGCATGCAGGTGTCCGCAGCGGTTTCGGCGACCCTGGGCTTGCCGCCGGGGACCGGGATGAAGTTGAGGGGACAGACCTCCGCGCAGCGGCCGCAGGAGGTGCAGCGTCCATCGTCGATCGTCGGTTTTGTGTTCATTTATGACCCTGGTCAGAATTGACCAGGGTCATTATATATGATAATCTATGCTTGTGAACAGCGGGAGGACGCTGGACCGCTCGCAAAGACGCGCCCTCGAGACGCGAAGAAGGCTTTTCGAGGCGGCGCTCAAGCTCTTCCTTAAAAAAGGCTTCGAGAACACGACCGTCTCGGAGATCACCGAGGCGGCGGACGTCGCGAAGGGGACGTTCTTCACGCATTTTCCGACGAAGGAAGCCGTCATGTGCGAACTCGGGAGCATGGTCCTCCAGGCGATGGAGGAGGCGCTGACCGATCCTTCCATGAAAGGCGCGGGCGCCGAGGAGCGGATCCTGGCGCTCTTCGAGTCCGCGGGGCGCTGGCATGAGGAGAACCGCGAGATCAGCCGGCTCGGCATCCGGCTTCTGGTCGCCTCTCCTGGAGGAGCGCAGACGGACCTTGCGAACCAGCTCCGTTTCGTGCGGCTCCTGGACGGCCTCGTCCTCGACGGGCAACAAAAGGGCGGATTCCGTTCCAAGGTCTCCTCGGAGCTCGCCGCGCAGGCGTTGGCCGGGGTCTACTACTCGACCGTCCTCGGCTGGCATCTCTCTCCCGTGCGCATGCCGCTGTGCAAGCTGCTCGCGCAGGGGATCGGCCTCGTCACGAAGGGCCTTCGCGCGTGACGCTTCGCGGCGAGGCGGCGCTCGGCTGCCGCCCAGGAGTCGGCCCGTCCGTCGCGTGGTTCGGGGAATGAGAGTCCTGCTGATCCAGCCTCCTTCCGTGCCGGAGTTCTCGCGCCACATCTTCGCGTACGAGCCGCTGGCCCTCGAGTACGTCGGGGCGGGCCTGAAGGAGGACGGGCACGCGGTGGAGGTGTTCGACGCCCGTTTCGACTCCGACCTCGACGGGACGGTCCGGCGCATGCGTCCGGACGCGGTGGGGCTCACCGCGTTCACCGTGAACGTCCCCTGGACCCTCCGGGCGGCCGAGCGTCTGAAGCTCCTCGCGCCGGAGACGTTCGTCGTCGTCGGAGGCCACCACGCGTCCGTCCGGCCCGAGGACTTCGACTCGCCCGCGGTCGATGTCGTGGTCGTCGGCGAGGGAGTGTTCGCGATGAGGGAACTGCTGGAGCGGCGACGGCAGGGGCGTCCGCTCGACGACGTCCGCGGGCTGGCGCTCCCGGGGTCGCCGATGCGGTGGACCGCTCCGCGGCCCTACGCCGATCTCGACGCGCTGCCGTTCCCCGACCGCTCGCTCACCGCTCGGCACAGGGAGCGCTATTTCGGAGAGTGGCTGAAGCCCCTGGCGTCCGTCCGGACCTCGCTCGGCTGCTCGTCGCGATGCAATTTCTGCGCGCTCTGGTCCATCACGGGTTCGAGGTATCTGCGGCGGACGCCGGAGTCGGTGGTCGAGGAGCTCAAGACCCTCTCCGAGCAGAACGTCTTCTTCTGCGACGACGAGTCCATGGTCGACGCGGAGCGGATGAGCCGCCTGGCCGACGCCATCCGGGCCGCCGGCGTGCGCAAGAAGTACTTCCTCTACGCGCGCGTCGACACCATCGTGAGGCATCCCGCGCTCTTCGCGAAATGGCGCGCGATCGGCCTCGAGCAGGTCTTCGTCGGCCTGGAGAGCTTCTCGGACCGGCGTCTCGCCGGGATGAAGAAGGGGACCACGGTCGAGCAGCAGCTCGCCGCGGCGAAGATCCTCCGGGACCTCGGGATCCTCCTCTACGGCTCGCTCATCGTCGAGCCGGACTTCACGCGCGAGGATTTCCGGGAGCTCGCCGCGTTCGTCCGGCGCCTGGGCCTCCAGTATGCGGGCTTCTCGGTGCTCACGCCGTTCCCGGGCACGCAGCTCTACGCCGAGCGGGAAAGGGAACTGCTCAGCCGCAAGCCCGAACTCTTCGATCTGCTGCATGCCCTTCTGCCGACCCGCCTGCCGCTCGAGGAGTTCTATGAGGAGTTCGCCGGGCTCTACGAACGCGCGATCCCGCCGTACCGTCAGCTGGGGATACTCCGAAGATACGGCTGGACGCGAGCCTTCCAGATGATCCGGCTCACTCCGAAGGTGATGTCCGCGCTGCGCAACGGGTACCTGGACCACGTGGGTTCCGGCGCGGCTTGACTTCCGCAGGGAGAGGGGTTAAAATATAGACAGAAGTCTATATGTTATGAATCCCGAATTCGATTGCTGCAGCTTCTTCAAGGCCGTGGCCGACGCCAACCGCGTCAAGATCATGCAGCTCCTGGCGCGGGGGGAACTGTCGGTCTCGGAGATCTGCCGGCACTTCAAGATGAAGCAGCCTTCCATCTCCCATCATCTCGGCGTACTCCGGCATGCGAAGGTCGTGGAGTGCCGCAAGGAGGGCAAGGAGGTCTTCTACCGGCTCAACCCATGTTGCGTCTCCTCCTGCTGTTCCGGATTCATGAAGAGGTTCGTGGGGAAAGGCGAAGGAGATGCGAGCGGGGAATGATTTTTTTTGAGACCACGAATAGACGGGTCTCAATATGTCAATGAAAGGAGGACGTCATGAAAGAGAAGAAGTGCTGCACCGTGGACGTCACGGAGACGGAGAAGGGACTCCGGTTGGAGATCACCGGAGAGAAGATCAAGGACTGCCTGTCCTCGCTGGCGTGCTGCTGCGCCTCAAAGACCTCGGAGAGCAGGGACTCCGGGAAGGCGCGCCGCTGAAGCCGTAGAAGCCGGCGCGGGGCGCTTCACGCGCCTCGCGCCGGCTCGTCTATCTGCGCCAGGAGAGGCGCAGGGCGAGGGACCAGGCGTCGGCGAGTTCGGCTTTCGGGACGCTGGAGCGGTTGGCGTCCCGGCTCTCGTAGAAGCGGCGGTTGAAGTCGCGTCCCAGCGACGCGTCCACCGAGAAGCCGTTCTCGAACTTCGTGCGGACGCCGGCGCGGACTTCCTGCTGGTCGTAGACCAGGCGGTCCGTGCGCTGCGCGCGGTCGGCCCGGAGCCATTGGGAAGGGTTCCGCTCCCAGCGCGCGTAGGCCCAGGTCTCGGAGACGAGACGCCGGTCTCCCTGGAGGGAGACGTTCGTGGGACCGAAGAGGGAGAAGCTCGCGCGCCAATCCTCGTTGGGCTTGTAGGACGCCGACATGAAGGGGAGCCCGATCGTCGCCTCGAGGCCCGGAAGGGGCTCGCGGAAGACGTACGCCGCGCCCGGGAAGGGGATGTTGTTCGCGAAGGACCGGTTGTTGGAGTAGGCGAGGAAGAGCATCCAGGAGTCCCGCGCCCGGCTCGGGAACTCCCGATGCGCGGTCGCCCGCACCTCGGTCTCGCGCAGGGAGTGGAAGGGCAGGTTGCTCGCGGACCCGAGGCCCAGCTGGACTCCCCAGTTCTTGCGCTCCCCGTTCTTGCGGAAGAAGGTCCCGCCCCCCTGCAGGTTCCACAGCTTCGCGGGCACGACGAGACCCGTACCGGCGACGACCGGAGAGCGGCTGAGCTCCAGCTCGCTCGCGCGTCCGTTGACCGTCCAGGTGTCGGAGCCGTCCTGCAGGACGATCTTCGACCCGCCCGCTTCCTGACGGACCATGCTCGGCGCATCATGGACGGCGGGGACCAGGGTGAGGGCGTAGCGGGCGCCGTCTCCCGGGTTCGTCATGGAGGCCAGGCCTTCTCCCCGTTCCTGTGCGCGGGAGGAGGCGGCGGACAGGAAGAGGAGCGCGGCGGCGAGGGGGAGCGTCCTTCGGACGGCGGACTCGTGGCGGATCATGAGGCGCATATTAGACGAAATCCGGCGGCGAAAGTGTCGCCCGTCAGACGGGAGAGGGGGGGGGCTTGAGCAAGGCGTCGATGCGGCTCTTGAGCACGGGCAGCTCGAAGGGTTTGCGGATGAGGGCGTTGCCCCCCGTGCGCAAGCCGTCGAAGAAGCCTTTGTCGTAGTGGCAGACCGTCATGAAGAGGATGGGCAGGAGGAGCCGTTCCGTCTGGGCGCGGATCGCGGAACAGAGGGCGTAGCCGTCGCTGCCGGGCATGTTGATGTCCAGGAGCACGAGGTCGGGCTTGCGCTTCTCGATGAGGGCGGGTACGTCCGGCCCGTTGGGGACGCACTGGACGTCGTACTTCTGCTCCAGCGCGGCGTGCAGCAGGGTGCGGATGACGCTGTCGTCGTCGACGACCAGCAGGTTCCGGCGGGGCTTCGGGCCGTCTGGGCTCATGATGCGCGCACCTCTCGGACGGTCCCGGGGATGTCGAAAGTGATGGTGGTCCCCTTGTCGATCTTGCTGGTCACGCGGATCGTCCCGCCGTGCGCTTCGACGGCCAGCCGGCAGAAATACAGCCCCAGACCGCTGCCGCGGCGCATCGTCTGGTCGCTGCCTTCCACCCGGTAGTACTTCCCGAAGAGCCGCTCCAGGTGCTTGGGTCCGATCCCGATCCCCGTGTCCGTGACCGCGAAGCGCAGGCGTCCCGCTTCCATGCGGATGTCCAGGGAGACGCTGCCGCCGGCGGGCGTGTACTTGAGGGCGTTGTGGATGAGGTTGGCCAGGACCCGGCGCAGGAGCTCCGCATCGGCCTGCAGGTCGGCCGGGATGTCCGAATCGATCGTCTCCTTCAGCGAGACGCCGAGGTAGGACGCCGCGCCCCGGGCGTCGTCGAGGACGTCGTTGAGGAAGCCCTGGACGGCGAAGGGCTCCCGGCGCACCGCCAGCTCGCCCTGCTCCATGCGGCTGGTGTCCACGAGCGTCTCCAGCAGCGCCATCTGCGAGCGGCAGCTGTGCTCGGCGAGGCGCAAAAGCTTGCCCTGCAGCTCGGGGCCGGGCGCGTCGTGGCGGAGGCAGGAGAGGCAGGCCATGATGGAGGTCATCGGGTTCTTGAGGTCGTGGATGATGGCTTCGTTCATCGTCTTGCGGAGGCCGTCGATGAGCCGCTCGCGCCTTCGGGCGCGGCGCAGGAGAGCGATGATGACGATGATGACTCCGACCAGGATGGCGTCGACGGCCAGGGAGAGGATGTCCGTCATCCAACGGCCGGACTTGAGACGGTCGGCGAGGAAGGGCAGGGCCGCGAGGAGATAGACCAGGCGCGCGCCGACGAAGGCCAGTCGGCCCCCGCGGGCTTCTTCGCTCAGCGCGGGGAGGTCCACTCCGCTCCTTTGCGCGAGGCCATCCCTCTGTGGTGTGCGCAGAGGTTCCGCCGTCCGGATCGCTCGACACCATGACGCTTCAGGCAGCGATGAGCGTCGGTGTAGCTCGAAGCCGGAGTGTTCGCGTCGCACTGCTTGAGGTCCATGTTCCGCCTTTCAGGTCGTCGGATTCAGAGGAGGGAGCCGGTCACGTCGTCCGGCTCCATGATAGTGGCATATTCGAAGCACGGGAGGGGCCTCTTCCGGACGCCGCGATGCTCCTCCTGCCCCTCGCGGTCCGCCGCGTGAAGGCCGCCTTCTCTCCCGCCGATCCCGCCGCGGCTCAGTAGCTCGACCAGGCCGAGCCCTTCGTGTCGGTGTGGTTGCAGGCGATCCAGAAGTCTCCCTGGTTATGCCGGTTCTGCCCTGCCGGCGGAGCGACGACCGCGCAGAGCTCTCCGCCGTCGCTCCAGTAGATCCAATCCCCCGTATCCAGGGAGTAGCCCGAGCCGCAGCCGAAGGGGTTCGTGTACTGGTTGTGGCGGATGACGGCGCTGTCGGGATGGAAGTTCGGGGTCTTGGACTTCGGGATGGCGGAGAGGTATTTCCCGTTGATCGTCAGCGAGTTGAAGTCGCCCGGATAGTTCCCTTCCATGTCCGCGTAGTAGATCGAGAGCGCGGAGCGCAGGGAGCCGAGGTTCCCCTTGGCCTGTCCCTCCTGGGATTTCCGGACCAGGTCGGCGAACTTGGGGATGGCGATGGCGGCAAGGATCCCGATGATCGCCACCACGATCATGAGCTCGATGAGGGTGAAGCCCGTCCTGTACGACCTTCCGTATCGGTCTCCGCTCATGCGTTCCTCGCTCCCGGATGGCTGCGGGGTGTCGTCCGGCCGACGGGAGAGTATAACCCCGGAGTCCTTGGTCGCGCCAGGTTCGCGCCGTGCGACTTCAGTCGGGGAGGAGTGCGGAGGCGCGCTGATATTTGTCGCGGGTCTCGACGGGCATGCGCAGCCCCCGCGTCAGGCGGCGGTCGAAGGCGCGCAGGCGCGCGAGGGCCGCGCGCCGCTCGCTGGAGGTGCGGCCGGGCCGCAGCGCCTCGTTCTCGTACTCGCAGAAGGTCCCCAGGAGCCGGAGGCGGCGGCCCGAGAGCGCGTAGACCCGGACCCGGTCGAGCGAGGGCTCGAACGCGCCGTCCTCGGCGAGGAACTTCTCCTTGCGGCAGACGGCGAGGAGACGGCAGCGCAGCTCCCCGCGCAGGAGCTCCGGCGCGAGGCGCGCCAGGACTCGGCGCGTCGAGAGGGGGAGACGGCGCAGCAGCGCGCGGGCCGCCGCGTCCGAGGAGACGGGGAGGCCGTTGCGCCGCGAGCACGGTGAGCGGAAGGGGCCGCGGACGGTCTCGCTGCGCGAGAGCAGCCCGCCGAGGGTCGTCCCCGGGCCCTTGAACTGGAGCCAGGCCCCGCGCTCTCCCTCCACGCGGCGGATCCGGAGGCCCGCGCCGACCGCGAGGAGGCGGGCGTCCGGGGTGTCGATGGGCTGGTCGTAGCAGACGAAGGAGCGGGCGCGGAGCACTCCCGGCGTCGCGAGGAGGCGGCGGCGCAGCTCCGGGAGGTCCCGGGGGGAGAGGCGGCGCTTGGCCTCGATCTCGAGGGCGGGCGGCTCTTCTGCGATAAAACGCGTTGCCATGCGCGATAAAATTACTAAATTATCGGCTGATGGGCCTGCCCAGCATCCGACGCGGTCCGGCCGGCGGCTTCCTCGCCGCGCTCCTCCTCCTGTGGGGAGGCTGCGCGGCGCCCCCCGAGCGCGCGGCTCCGCGCTCCTCCAGGCCGGCGCAGGTCGCCGCGCTCCCCTTCGCCCATTGGAAAGGCCCGTACTTCGGCGAAAGCTGCCGCAGGGAGTTCGTCGAGCGGGCGCGGCCGCTCTTCAAGAAGGACGCGGTCTTCGTGCCGCCCGAGCAGGTGCGCGCCGCCATCCGGGACCTGACGGGACGCGAGGACTTCGAGCTTTCCGACAGCTCGGGGGCCGCCGTCGCCCGGGCTCTTGGGGCCGACCTCGCGCTCTTCGGGGTCTGCAAGCTCCAGTCGGCCGGGATCCGTCTCGTGGAGCCGCGGGGAGAGCGGGTCTTGCTCGACGCCGTGGCCCCCATCCAGGGGACGAACCGGGACTACGCGCTCGCGAAGCTCGCGCGGAGGGCGGCGGACGGCTGGCCCTGCCTCGATTGTCCCGCGGCCGCGAGCGGCGCCGCGCGCGGCTACGCCCGCCCGAAGTCGGTCGCGGTGCTTCCCGTCGTCGACGAGACGGGGCAGCCGTCGGCGACCGCTCCGATCCGCGCCCTCTGCGACGAGGCGTTCAAGCTCAAGGGGCTCCGGACGGCCGAGCCGGGGGTCGTCGACGAGCGCCTCAAGAGCGTCTTCGGGATCATGGACGGGAACGGGCTCAAGACCGCCGTGATGGCGGACGTCGCGAAGGCGCTGGAGGTCGACGCGGTCGCGGTCCTCCGGCTCAACAAGGCCGGAGCGCCGCGCGACCGACGCGTCGGCATCGAGCTGACCGTCCTGGCGCCCTCCGACGGCGTCTCCTGGACCGCGGCGGGGCTCGGAGGCAAGCGCGGGGTCGCGCTGAGTTCTCAGGAAGCCCTGCAGGACTCCTTCGTCGACAAGGCCGAGAAGCTTCTGGTGGGGCCGCTGGCCACGCCCTATCGTTCGGAGATCGCCCTCGCCTTCGACGTCATCTGGCGCCAGCTGCCCAGCTGGCTGCAGTAGCCGGAACCCTCAGGCGACGAGGCGGTCCCAAGTCCTGCGCAGCCGCGCGCCCTCGCGGCGGCTCCAGCGGGCTTCCGTCCGCCGCTCTTCTCCCAACGCCTTGAAGCCCGGGTCCCCGGGCGCGCCGGCGTAGGACGGCAGGTCCACGCGGCCGGCCGTCCGCGCGGAGGTCCCGGCGGCGCGGGCGCCTTCGGCGACGCGGCGGTAGGCCTCCCGGAAGGGCACGCCCTCTCGCACGAGCGCGAGGGCCTTGGCGGTGGCGAGGGTGTCCTCCGTGACGGCGGCGCGGCAGCGCGCGGCGTCCACCTTCAGCGGGCCGGGAAGGCGCGCGAGGATCTCCAGCATCTCGTCGGCGGTCTCGACCGCGGCCATGAGCGGGCCCTTGGTGAGCTGGTAGTCCCGGTGATAGCCGGAGGGGAGCGTCCCGATCGCGAGGATCTGCTGGAGCCAGCCCGGGAAGAGGCAGGCGCGGGCGCGGGTCAGCTCGACGACGTCCGGGTTGCGCTTCTGGGGCATGATGCTGCTGCCGGTCGTGAAGGCCTCGGGCAGACGCAGGAAGCCGAACTCGGCGGTGGCGTAGAGGCGCAGGTCGTCGGCGAGGACGCCCGCGTCGCGGGCGAGCACCGTCAAAGCCGAGAGGACGACGGCCTCGAGGCGCGGACGGCTCGTCTGCACCCGCAGGGTGTTGCGCTGGACGCGGGAGAAGCCGAGCAGGCGGGCGACGAAGGCGCGCGGGAGGGGGAGCGGGACGCCGTAGCCGGCGCCGCTGCCCAGCGGGCAGGCGTCGACCTCCGCGTAGGCGGCGCGCAGGAGGCGCGCGTTCTCGAGGAAGGCCTCGGCGTGCGAAGCGGCCCAATGACCCAGCGTCGTCGGCATGGCGCGCTGCATGTGCGTGTAGCCGGGCGCGAGGACGCGGGCGTTGCGGGCGCCGAAGAGGCGCCAGGCCTCGGCGGCCTCGCAGGTCCGCGCGTGCAGACGCAGGAGCCGGTCCTTGAGGTAGAGGCGCAGGTCCGTCTGCACCTGGTCGTTGCGGCTGCGGCCGGCGTGGATGCGCAGCCCCGCCTCGCCGACGACGCGCGTGAGGTGCTGCTCCACCGCGGTGTGGACGTCCTCCTGCGCGCGGGTGATGAAGAACGCCCCCGGGCGCTCGAGCATGCGCGCGAGGGCCTTGCGCAGGGCGGAGTGGTCGCGGCGTGAGAGCACGCCGATGCGCGCGAGACCGGCCGCGTGCGCCAGGCTGCCGTAGACCTCGTAGCGCAGGAGGGCCCGGTCGAGCGTCGGGTCCTCGCCGACGGTGTAGCGCTCGACGGCGGCGTCGAGCCGGGAGGCCGTCTCCCAGAGCTTGCGGGAGGAGCTCTTAGGCGAGTTCGTGGTAGCTGCGGATGAGGCGTTCATAGAAGAGGACTCCTTCCTCGAGCTCGGCGGTCTCGAGGTACTCGTCGGGGGTGTGGGAGCGGCGCGAATCGCCCGGCCCGACCTTCACGGTCGGCACGTCCTTGAGGAAGATCCAGTCGGAGACGGTCGGGGAGCCGAACGCGGCCGCGCCCGGGCGTGCGGCCAGTGCGGCCCGGACGACGGGGTGCTCCGGAGCGGTGGCGACCGACTCGAGGCGCCGGGAGCGGATCTCCACCTCGCCGCCCACGGCCGCGCGCACGAGCTCGACGATCTCCTCGGGGCGGTAGTCGGGCGTGGTGCGGATGTCGATGGTCAGCTCGCAGCGGTCGGGGACGACGTTGTGGCGCGTGCCCCCCAGGACCTTCGTGACCTGCAGGCTCGGGCGTCCCAGAAGGGGATGCTCGCGCTCGAAAGGGAGTCCGGCGAGGGCCGTGATGTCGCGGGCCGCGGCGTGCACGGCGTTGACCCCGCCGCCCCAGGCGGCATGGGCGGCGCGCCCGCGCACGGTCACGGTGAGCAGGAGCAGACCCTTCTGGGCCACGGCCGGCGCGAGGCCCGTCGGCTCGCCGACCACCGCCGCGTCGGGGCGCGGAAGGAGCGGAAGGAGCGCGCCCAGTCCCTGTCCGGAGATCTCCTCCTCGCAGGTCGCCGCGACGAGGACGCGGCCGCGGGGGGGGGCTTTTGCGTAGGCGCGCGCCGCGCCGAGGATCATGGCGGTCAGGGGGCCCTTCGCGTCGTTGGCGCCGCGGCCGTAGACGCGGCCGTCTTCGACGGCGCCGAGCGGCGGTTTGCTCCAGCCTTCGCCGACCGGGACGGTGTCCGTGTGCGAGTTGAGCAGGAGCAGCGGGCCTTCCGTGCCGAGGACGGCGTAGAGGTTGCGTCCCTCTCGTCGCGGGGTCCAGCCCAGGCCGCGGAAGGTCTCCTCCAGGAGGGCGACGACGGCGTCCTCCTTCCCGCTCTCCGAGGGGACGGCGACGAGCCGGCGCAGGAGCTCGACGGCTTCCGTCACGCCCTCACGCCCTGCGGCGCCTCGGCGGCGAGCGGGGGCTCGCAGCGCTCGGCGATCATCGTGCCGCTGCCCGAGTTGGTGAAGATCTCCATGAGCAGCGTTCCCGTGCG
This sequence comes from Elusimicrobiota bacterium, assembly GCA_041660925.1. Taxonomy (NCBI): domain Bacteria; kingdom Pseudomonadati; phylum Elusimicrobiota; species Elusimicrobiota bacterium. The sequence continues at coordinate 243,513 of JBAZVI010000001.1, read as the reverse complement.
GGTCCCGTTGAGGACGTGCGCGCGGCGCACCCCGCCGCGCAGGGCGGCGATCGCGCCCTCCACCTTCGGCAGCATGCCGCCGGAGAGCTTCCCTTCGTCGCGCATGCGCTCGAGGCCCGAAATGTCGGTGTACGAGACGAGGCTCGAGGGGTCCTTGGGGTCGCGCAGGACCCCGTCGGTGTCGGTGAGGATGAGCAGCTTCTCGGCCGAGAGGGCGCGCGCCACCGCTTCGGCGATGGAGTCCGCGTTGATGTTGAACACGGTCCCGCGTTCGTCGCAGGCGAGCGGGGAGATCACCGGCACGGTGCCCGCGGCGAGGAGGCTCTCGAGGATGGACGGGTCCACGCGGACGATGTCGCCCACGAAGCCGAAGTCCACCTCCACGGGCGGGGCGCCCGGGAAGGGCTCGATGCGCTTCTTGTGGCGGCGCTGGGCCGTGAGCAGACCGGCGTCCACGCCCGAGATGCCGACGGCCGGCGTCTGGTGGGCGCGGAAGACCGAGAGCATGTCCACGTTGAGCGAGCCGGCGTAGACCATCTTGGCGACCTCGAGGGTCTGCTCGTCGGTCACGCGGCGGCCGGCGACGATGGTCGGCTCGATGCCGAGGCGCCGGGAGAGCTCGGTCGCCTGGGGGCCTCCGCCGTGCACGACCACGATGCGGATGCCCACCTGGTGGAGCAGGCAGAGCTCCTCGACGAGGGCGTCGAGGGTCTCGCGCTTCTGCAGGATGCGGCCTCCGATCTTGACGACGAAGGTCTTCCCCTTGTAGAGGCGGACGTACGGGAGCGCCTGTCTCAGCGCGCGGATGGTGTCGGGCATTTGGAAGCCTCCATATGATGACAACCTTCTCTATGTCCTGCCTTGGAGACGCAAGCTTGAGACGGATGCGAGGCGCGAGGACCGAGGATAGCTTGAGCTATCTGAGGGAGGAGCAACGAAGCAGGCGCCCAAGGATGCGTCTCCCCGGAGGGGCCGGGCGATTTCGGGCTGCGCCCGCGTCGCTCGTCGCTTACATGGCTGCAGCCATGCGCGCTCCTCGCTCCTTGGCTCGCTCCAAAATCTCCTCGGCCAAGGCAGGACATAGAGAAGGTTGTCATCATGAGTAGTGTTTTCCGGTCAGCAGACGGTAGAGGACGGCCTTGGAGGTGTGCATGCGGTTCTCGGCCTGGTCCACCACGACCGAGGACGGGCCGTCGAGCACCGCGTCGTCCACCTCGACGTTGCGGCGCACGGGCAGGCAGTGCATGAACACGGCGCCGTCGGTGAGCGCCATCTTGTCGGCCGAGACGCGCCAGAGGTCGCGGAAGGCAGGGTCCGCGGAGGGCGGCTTGCCGTACTCGGCGAGCGAGCCCCAGGCCTTGGCGTAGACCGCGTGGGCTCCCTTGTAGGCCTCGCGCGGCTGGTCCGTGACCCTCAGCCGGGTCCCGGCCGCCTTGCACGCCGCGCGCAGCTTCTCCATCACCTCGGGGTCGAGGTCGTAGCCCTTCGGCCGGGCGATCGTCAGGTTCATCCCGGCGAGGACGGCGGTCTCCGCGGCCGAGTGCGGGACGGCGAGCGGGAGGGGCTTGATGTGGGGCGCCCAGGTGAGCAGGAACTCCTTGCCGCGCGGGTCCATTCGTTCGCGAAGGGTCATCTGATCGGCCAGACCCTGACAGGGATGGCCCATGGCGGACTCGAGGCTGATGACGGGCTTCGGGGAGTGGCGGCGGAAGGCCTCCAGGTAGGGGTCCTTCCGCTCTTCCGCCCAGTCCTTGCCGGCGGGGAAGGAGCGCAGGGCCAGCGCGTCGCACATGCGGGCGAGCACGGGCACGGCCTCGCGCGCGTGCTCGGGGCAGTCGCCGTCCATGACGACGCCGTCCTCCACCGCGATCTTCCAGGTCCCGGAGCCGAGGAAGAGGGTGACGGGATGCGCGCCCAGGGAGGCGGCGGCCACCTCGAAGGAGACCTGCGTGCGCAGCGAGGGGTTCATGAAGCAGAAGGCCACGCTCTTGCCTTCGAGCGGCCGGTCGGTCGGCGGCCGGCGCTTGAAGGCGCGGGCCGACTCGACGAGCGCCGCGACCTCCTCGGCGCCGGTCTCCATGAGGCTGGTGAAGTGTCGGGTGTTCGTCATGACGGGGTTCCTCCGAGGGTGTCCGAAAGGGCGGCGCGCAGGAGCTCGACTTCGGCGTCGCCGATGATGAGGGGGGGGAGCAGGCGCAGGACGCGCGGGTCCTCCGCGGTCCCGGTCAGGACGCCGCGTCCGACGAGCGCGCTCTGCACGGCTTTGGCCGGGCGGTCGAGGACGAGCCCGAGCAGGAGGCCCTTGCCCTGAACGGAGAGCACGCCCGGCATGCGGAAGGTCTCGCGGATGCGGAGCTCGAGGCGCGCGGCGTTCTCCCAGAGGCGGGCGCGGGAGAGCTCCCCCAGCGTCGCCTCGACGGCGGCGGCGGCGAGCGGCCCTCCTCCGAAGGTCGAGCCGAGGTCGCCCGGCCGGACGGCCGCGGCGGCGCGGGGCCCGGCGAGGGTCGCCGCGCAGGGGACGCCGGAGCCGAGGCCTTTCGCGAAGGTCTGAAGGTCGGGCTGGACGCCGAAGGCCTGGGCGGCCGAAGGGGCTCCGAGGCGGCCGAGCCCGGTCTGCACCTCGTCGAAGATCAGCAGGGCGCCGCTCCCGCGGCACAGGCGCGCGAGCCCCTCGAGATAGCCGCTCGGAGGGTGGACGGCGCCCGCGAGGCCCTGCACCGGCTCGAGGAGGAAGCCGGCGGCCTCCGGCCCCAGCGCCGCTTCGGCCGCGGCGAGGTCCCCGAAGGGGACGAACGTCACGTCGGTGCCGAGTCCCTGGACGCCCTGGCGGTAGTGCGGGATGCCGGTCGCGGCCAGCGCTCCGGCCGTGCGTCCGTGGAAGGAGCCCTCGACGGCGACGATGAGGCGGCGTCCCGTCGCCCGGCGCGCGACGCGCATGGCGTTCTCGTTGGCCTCGGCGCCCGAGTTGCTGAAGAAGACGCGCGAGCCCTCCGCGCCGCAAAGCTCGACGAGCGCCCGGGCCGCGCGGGCGCGGACGGGGAGGGTGGCGAGCGTCGAATAAAAGAGGAGCTCCCCGGCCTGTCGGCGCAGGGCGGCGACCACCGCGGGCGGGCAGTGCCCGAGCAGGGCGACGGCGTGCCCGGCGTAGAAGTCGAGGTAGCGCCGCCCCTCGGAGTCCCAGACCCAGGCGCCTTCCCCGCGTTCGAGCACGAACGGGAACTGCGCGTAGCCCGGCAGGAGCCAGCGGCTCTCCTCGGCCTTCCAGTCGGTCGCGGCGGCGGTCGTCATGGATACGCGCCGGGCTGTTCGAGGCCCAGCGCCTCGTCGAAGCCGAGCATGAGGTTCATGTTCTGCACGGCCTGACCGGCCGCGCCCTTGACCAGATTGTCGATGGCGGCGATCACCGCGGCCGAGCCGTCGCGCACGCAGACATGGAGGTCGCAGGCGTTGCTGCCGACGACCGCCTTGAGGTCGGGCGGCGCGTCGCAGAGGCGCACGAAGGGGGAGCCTCCGTATGCGCGCTCGTAGAGGCCGCGCAGGTCCGCCTCCGTCATCCCCTCGGGGAGGTCGAGCTGGCAGACCGCGTAGATGCCGCGCACGAAGGGCCCCGAGACGGGGACCAGCGAGAGCCGCAGCGACGGCTTCCCGGCGAGGCCGTCGAGGAAGGCCTCGACCTCCGGGATGTGCTGATGCTTGAGAGGCTTGTAGGCGCGCAGGGTCCCCTCGCGCGAGGGATGGTGCGTGCCGGCGCTCGGCGAGACGCCCGAGCCCGAGGAGCCGGTGACCGCGGTGACGCGCGCGCGGCCGGAGAAGCCGGCGGCCGCCAGCGGCCCGAGCGCGAGGGCGAGCGCGGTGGCGAAGCAGCCGGGGTTGGCGACGCGCGAGGCGCCGCGCACGGCCTCGCGGTTGAGCTCGGCGAGGCCGTAGACGAAGGAGGGAAGCAGCTCCGGCGCCGCGTGTTCGCGGCCGTACCAGGCGGGGTAGAGCGTCGCGTCGCGCAGTCGGAAGTCCGCCGAGAGGTCCACGACCCGGCACGCGGGGCCGGCGCGCTCGAGGAGCTGCGCCATGCGGCCCATCGCCTCCCCGTGGCCGCCCGCGAGGAAGAGGCAGTCGAGTCCCGCCGGATCGAGCTCTTCGACGAAGCGGAGGTCCGCGAGTCCGCGCAGGTGCGGGTGGGCGGCCCCCACCGGCTTCCCCGCGTGGGAGCGCGAAGCGACGGCGGCGACCTCCGCGCGCGGATGGCCCGAGAGCAGGCGCAGGAGCTCGCCGCCCACGTAGCCCGCTCCGCCGACGATCCCCGTCCGGACGCGCTTCACGCGGCCGCCCGGGCGGCGTCGGGGAGCGCGGCCGCGGAGGGCTCGCCCGCCTTGCCGAAGACGATGTTCTCGAGCGCCTCGCCGAGCCGCGCGTGGTCGAGCCGGGCGTTGATGGCGCGCAGGCCGAGCTGGCCCTCGATGTAGTCGCGGCCGACGGCGTTGTCGGTGGCCGGGCCGGCGACGACGTCGGGCAGCCGGCCGTACTTCGAGCGGTAGAGCTCGGCCGCGCCCCAGGCGCCGACGGGATCGTTGGCGCAGAGGACATGGGCGGTCCCGGCGCCCATGAGCTCGGCGTCGGCGAGGATGGCCTGCACGCCGTAGTCTCCCAGGATGCCGTCGCCGAGCTCCACGACCAGGACGTCGGGCTCCTCCGCGTTGAGAGCGTTGAGGAGTCCCTTCGCCACGGGGACCGAGACCTTCTCCGTCGTCGAGACGACGCCGGCGTCGTTGAAGAAGAGGCTGCGGACCGCCCCGAGGTCGCACATGCTCAGCGTGTCGCGCAGGAGCGAGACCCCGGTCAGCTTCGCGCCGCAGACGCGGTAGCCGCGGCGCGTCAGGTGGCGGATGATCTCGCCGCAGGCGAAGGTCTTCCCCGAGTTCATGCAGGTGCCGGCGACGTAGATGACGGGCGCGGAGGGGGCCAGCTGCGAGGCCCAGGGGACCGCGTTCTCCCGGATGGTGGCCGGTACGCCCGTGCGCTCCCCGAGCACCGGGAAGCTGAGCACGGAGCCCAGGACTTCCGCCTTCAGAGGCGCTCCGAGCTCGATGTTGGCGGAGGTGCAGCGGCCGATGACGCCGCCGAGGTTGAGGATGTCGAGCAGGTCTCCGGCCTGGACCCGCTCGGGAACGACGCCCGCGTAGCCGCGCAGCGCGCGCCGGGCGCCGAGCACTCCGGCGAGCAGGTCGCCGTCGTTGAGCGGGATCATGCGGCCGTGGAGGTCCTCGACCGTGTTGTAGACGGACTTCGTGCCGCGCACGCGCACGGCGATGACGCGGCCTTCCTCCGCGACGACCTCGCGCGTCAGGATGGACTCGCGCTGGACGCGCGCGTTGCGCGTCGCCGAGGCGATCTTGTCGAAGAAGACCTTCACCGGGACGCTCCCGCGGCGCGCAAGCCGTTCTCCTTTCGCGCCGTCCCTGCGGCGCTGCGGCCCGCCGTAGGGACCTTCTTCCGCGCCTTCGCCGCGGGCTTCACGTCGGCCGCGGGAGACGCGCGCAGGGCCAGGCTCATCGCGAGGCCGTGGAGCTTGGAGAAGCCGGCGGCTTCCTCGCCGCTCCAGAGGCGGCTGGTCTCCCCGTAGGCGGCGGACTGGACGGCCATCATGCTGTAGGGACTGCGCACGCCTCCGACCTCGAAGCGGCCGGGGGCCAGGCGCAGGCGGGCGTCGCCGCTGACGCGCTCCTGACTGGAGGCGATGAGGGCCTCGATGTCGCGCATGACCGGGTCGTAGTAGAGTCCCTCGTGGAGGAGCTGGCCGTAGAAGTCGGAGAGCTGGTTCTTCCAGAAGCACTGCCAGCGCGTGAGGACGAGTTTTTCGAGCTCCTGATGGGCCTGGATGAGGAGGAGGGGGGCGGGGGCTTCGAAGCCGATGCGGCCCTTGATCCCGAGCACCGTGTCGCCCAGGTGCGTGCCGCGGCCCAGGCCGTAGGCGCGTCCCAGCGCGTGCAGCTCGGCGACGAGCTCGGCGCCGGGGAGGCGGCGGCCGTCGAGCGCGACGGGCACGCCTTTCTCGAAGGAGACGACGACGTCCAGGGGCTTCGCGCGCGCCCCTTCCGCCGAAGCGGGATAGGCCGACTCGGGGACGGAGGCCCAGGGATCGTGCGTCTCGCGCCCGCCGACGGTGGTCCCCCAGAGGCCCGCGTTCACCGAGTAGACCGCGGTCTTCGCGGGGATCGTCACCCCGCGCTGCGCCAGCCAGGCGACTTCCTGCTCGCGCGTCCAGCCGAGCGCGCGGATGGGCGTGTGGATGGGGAGCCCCGGCGCGAGCGCGTGGAAGACCCCGTCGAAGCGGACCTGGTCGTTTCCGGCCCCGGTCGAGCCGTGGGCCAGTGCGTCGGCCCCGAGTTCCCGCGCCAGGCGGGCGACGCGGTCGGCCTGCAGGACGCGCTCGGCCGCCACGGAGAGCGGGTACACGCGGCCGCGCAGGACGTTCCCCTGGATGAGGACCTTGGCGAAGCGCTCGAAGAGTTCCTCCCGGGCGTCGATCGTGAGGTGTCGTTCGGCGCCGAGGGCGCAGGCGCGCGCCTCGATGGCCTTCAGCTCCGCGGGGGAGAAGCCGCCGGTGTCCACGGTCGCGGTCACGACGCGGGCGCCGAGCGTCTCCTTGAGCCAGAGGAGGCAGAAGGTGGTGTCGAGTCCGCCGCTGAACGCCAGCACGACGAGGGGTTTCTTCATGGGAGGGGTCTCTCGGGGGTCAGGATTTCAACGGAAGAAGCGCAGGAGGCGTTCGTCGTCGGCCGCGTCGGCGACGGCCACGAAGACCGTGTCGTCGCCGGCGATGGTCCCGACGATCCCGGGGAGGCGCAGGTCGTCGATGGCCAGAGCGGCGCGCGGGGCGACTCCCGGATCGCAGTGCAGGACGAGGAGGTTGCGGCCGGCGGGGGAGACGGAGCGGACCATCGCGCGCAGGGAGGCGCGGGGGTCGGGGGCGGAGTCCGGGCCGCTGGGCGGCTGGTAGCGGCCGCCGACCTTCACGAGGCCGAGCTCCGCGATGTCGCGCGAGACCGACACTTGGGTCGAGCGCACGCCCTTGCGGCGCAGGGCGCGGACGATCTCCTGCTGGGTGGCCAGCGGCTCGGCCTGCAGGGCCTCCAGGATGGACGCCTGGCGGCGGCGCTTGTTCTCGGCGGGCTCGGAATACTTATTCATCAAGCTGAATAATTATACACAAGACCCCCGCGCGTGTAAAGCGGTTTCCGGATCCCGGAGGAAACCGATATACTGGCGCCTGTGCGGAACCTCCTGAGCCTCGACGGGGTCCTCTTCACCGTCCTGGGCTACCCGATGAGCTCTCTGGAGTTCTTCGCGACGACGCTGAACCTCCTCGGCGTCTGGCTGATGACGCGCAGGAACATCTGGACCTGGCCCGTGAGCATCGTCGCGGTCGTCCTCCTCGGACTCGTCTTCTACCGGATCCGGCTCTACTCCGACCTGCTCGAGCAGGGCTATTACCTGGCGACGAGCGTATGGGGGTGGTGGCTTTGGCGTCGCGAGGGCGCGTCCTCGGCGGAGCGCGGCGCCGGTGTTCCCGTCCGCTGGAACTCTCCGACGACGAACTTCCTGCTCGCCGCGGGCATCTGCGCGGCTTCCCTCTGCGCGGGCCGCTTCATGACGGGGATCCACGACTATTTCCCCGCGTTCTTCCCTGCGCCGGCCTCTTATCCCTATCTGGATGCGGGCACGACGGTCGTCAGCCTCGTCGCGCAGATCCTCATGGCGCAGCGGCGCATCGAGTGCTGGGTCCTCTGGCTCGCGGTGGACGCCGTCAGCGTCGCCCTCTATGCGCGCAAGGGCGTCGTCTTCATCTCGCTCCTCTATCTGATCTTCCTGGGATTGGCGTTCAAAGGCCTGCGGGAGTGGCGCGCCGTTCGAGAAGTGGTAGAATCGCCGAGATGAAAGAGAAGCTCGAGCCGGTCGCCGCCGCCCTGCGCGAGGCCCTGAAGGAGGATCTCGCCGCGCTCGTGCTCTACGGCAGCGCGGCGCGCGGGAAGCACGCGGAAGGCTCCGACGTGAACCTCCTCGTCGTGCTCAAGGACTCCGCGCTCGACGCGGTGGAGCGCGCCGCCCGCGTCCTGGCCGGCGAGAAGACGCTCAAGCTGCGCCCGGTGTTCATGACGGAGGAGGAGCTCGCCCGCTCCGGGGACGTGTTCCCCCTCGAGTACCGGGACATCCTCGCCGGCTACGACGTGCTCCACGGCGCGGACCCGCTCAAGGGCCTGCGCGTCGACACCGGGAACCTGCGCCACCAGCTGGAGTTCGAGCTGCGCTCGAAGCTCATGCGCCTGCGTTCGGAGTGGCCGGCCCTCCGCAGCGACCCCAAGGCCCTGAAAGCCGCCCTCGCCGCCGCCGGTCCCTCGTTCGCGCGCCTCTGCGCCGAGGCGGCCGTCCTCGGGGTGCGCGTCCCTCCCGAGCGCTCCGCTCCGTTCGAGGAGTGCCGCTCTCTGCGCGGTCCTGAGAAGGGCTGCGATCTTCCCTCGCTGTATCGACGCGTCCACGACGCCGCCGCCGAGCTGGTCCGGGCCGTAGACCTTATCTAGAGTTCTGTATTACCTTAAATGCCCGGTCCCGGCGCCGAAGGCGGCGGCGAGGGTGGGGTGGGGGGGAATCGTGCAGACGACGATCCTCCCCCTTCTGTGTCTCCCCCCGAGGGGGGGAGCAATAGGGAACCCTTCCTCATCCTCATCCCAATTTGTTTAATACCTCGAGTCGTTGTCGCACCCCTATAAAGGAGGACACATGCCCGTCGCAGCCGAGACCAAGGACTACGCCGCTAAGAACTTCGAGACCCTGCTGGGCTTGCCCGGCTTCTCGGACGCCCTGCTCAAGAACCACTTCACCCTCTATAACGGCTATGTGACCAACACGAACAAGGTCGCGGCCCTTCTCGCGGGACTCCTCGCCGAGGGGAAGACCGGCGAGCCCGCCTACGCCGAGCTCAAGCGCCGCTTCGGCTGGGAGTTCGCCGGCATGCGCCTGCACGAGTACTACTTCGAGAACATGACGAAGGCTCCGGCTCCGCTCAAGGCCGACTCGAAGCTCGGAAAGGCCCTCGCGGCCCAGTTCGGCTCCCTCGAGAACTGGGAGAAGGACTTCCGCGGCCTGGGCGCCATCCGCGGCATCGGCTGGGTCACGCTGGCTTACGACAAGCTCGGGGGACGGCTCTTCAACGTCTGGACCAACGAGCACGACCTGGGCAACCTGCCCGGCTGCGCCCCGCTCCTCGTCATGGACGTCTTCGAGCACGCCTTCATGCTCGACTACGGCCTCAAGCGTGCCGACTACCTCGCGGCCTTCTTCAAGGCCGTCGACTGGACGAAGGCCGCCGAGCGCTTCGAGCGCATCTGACGAACGACGCCCGGGCCGGGAGTCTCCCGGCCCGGGCGTCTTTTTTCCCGTCAGTGCCGCGGGGCGGGAGGCGTCTCGAGGGCCCCGGCCTGCGCGAGCTCCCGGGCCTCGTGGCGGCTCCAGCCGAAGGCGCGGTACCAGAGCGCCAGCCGGCGGTGGATGTCGGGACGCTCCGTGACGTCCCACAGGAAGATGGACCCCCCGACGTCTTCGACGGGCCCCGGCCCTTCGCGGTCCCAGGAGAAGAGCTCCCGCAGGGGATGCTGCTGCAGCGCCGTCGCGCTCATCGCCAGGACTTCCCGCCCCGGCCCGACCGGGTGCACGAGCTCCCGGTTCGCGCCCATGACCTGCAGCGGCTGGATCGGCAGCAGCTGGGCCCGGACGCCCCACATCCCCGTGTCGGCCAGGCCGAAGTAGCAGAGGGTCAGCCGCGCCTGCGGATGGCGACGCTGCCAGCGCGCCAGGGCGGGCAGGTCCTGCCCCCAATCGACGTCCGACTCCCCGAAGACCCGGCGCAGGCCCCGCGTGCCGACGAGCTCGTTGGCGTAGGAGAGGGGATGGGGGAAGACGCTCATCGTCGAGAGCGCGCTCCAGAGAAGGCCGAGGGCGAGGAGCGGGCGTCGGCGCCGGTCCTGCCAGAGCCCGCCGATCCACAGGCAGCCCGCGGCGTAGAGCGGCAGCAGGTAGCGGTTGCCCGCCTGGGTCCGGCTCGCCGACGCCGCGAGGAACAGCAGGACGGCGAAGAGCAGCGAGGGGGCGAGCGCCCGCCGGTCCGGGAAGCCGCGGCGGAAGAAGGCCGCGGCGGCGGCGGCCGCCGCCAGCAGCCAGCCCAGGGGCGTCTTCACGAGCAGGGAGACGGCGTAGAAGAAAGGGGACCCCTGAGGCCTCATCGCCCCGAGGAAGAAGGTCCCGAAGCCGTGCTGCGAGGACTGGAAGAGGCGATTGTCCACGTTTCGGAACCAGTGCGCGAGGTCGGTCCCTCCGTAGACGGAGGCGAGGGTCGCGGACGCGCAGACGCACGCCAGCAGCGCCGCGCGGACGCGCTCTCCGGCGGGCCGGCGCGCGAGGAGGGCTCCGAGCGCGAGCGCGGGCGCCAGAAGGAGCGCGGGGGGCTTGCAGGCGAGCGCCAGGCCCCAGAAGACGCCCGTGAGCGCGGCCCAGCGGGTCTCGCCGGCCTCCTGCCAGCGCCACAAGGCGTAGAGTGTGCAGAAGGACATGGCCGCGAGGGCGTAGTCGTTGGCGACGAGGGCGCCGTTGGCGAGGAAGCTCGGATGGAAGGCCCAGGCGAAGAGCGCGATGAGGCCCGCTTCGGCGCCCCACAGCCGCCGCGCCCAGGCGAAGAGGGCGAGGCCGAGCGCGAGGGGGAAGACGAGCATCGCCAGTCGGCCGAGGACGAGGAGGCGCGCGGGAGGCCGCGTCCCGCGATAGAGGAACTCGAAGCCGGAGCGCTGGGAGTCCTTCGGGAGATGGTCCGGCGGCGTCGGGCAGCCCAGCAGCAGGCAGGGGACGGCGGCCGCGAACTCGGGCAGCGGCGGCTGGCGCACCGCCGTGCGCGCGAAGTCCCCGTTGCGCAGCACCAGCAGGCCCTCCGCGAGGTAGGCGGTCTCGTCGAAGGCGTTCGAGGTGGAGAAGACCGCGCCCGCGATGAGCGCGAGGTGGAGCAGGACGAGGAGCGGCCAGGCGCGGCGCGCGGCGCGCGGGGAGAGGTCCGAAGAGAGGAGGGTCGAGAGGTTCACTCGCGGGGCCGGCGTGCGCATGATATCATAAGCGCCGGATCCCTCCGGCGCCTGCCGGGGGACGGGAGTCGATCATGGCCACGGCGGCGCAGAAAGGGACGGGACTCTTCCAGCTCGGGGCGGACGCGACGCGCTTGCGCCGCCTGAGCGCCGACTTCACGCGCGTCGAGCGCGTCGGAGACCGCGAGGTCCTGCGCGTGGACCCGCGGGCGCTGACCCTCCTCGCCCACCAGGCCTTCCGCGACGTCTCCTTCCTGCTGCGCACGAGGCACCTCGAGCAGCTCGCGGCGATCCTCAGGGACCCGGAGGCCACGCGCAACGACAAGGCCGTCGCTCTCGAGCTCCTCGAGAACGCCGAGATCTCCGCGCGCTTCGAGCTCCCCAACTGCCAGGACACCGGCACCGCCACCGTCTACGCGAAGAAGGGCGGCGAGGTCTGGACGGGAGGGGGGGACGAGGAGGCGCTCGAGGCGGGCATCCGCAAGGCCTACGCCGAGGAGAACCTCCGCTATTCGCAGGTCGCGGCGCTCGACATGTACGAGGAGAAGAACACCGGCACGAACCTCCCCGCGCAGATCGACCTCGTCGCCTGCGACGGCGACCGCTATGACTTCCTCTTCGTCGCCAAGGGCGGCGGGTCCGCCAACAAGACGATGCTCTGGCAGGAGACCAAGGCGCTGCTCGCGCCCGAACCCCTTCGGAAGTTCCTCGTCGAGAAGATGCGCGCCATCGGCACCGCCGCCTGCCCTCCCTACCACCTCGCCGTCGTGGTCGGCGGGCTCTCCGCCGAGATGACGCTCAAGACCGTGAAGCTGGCCTCGGCGGGCTGGCTCGACGCCCTGCCGACCGCCGGCGACGCCTCCGGCCGCGCCTTCCGCGACCTCGCGCTGGAGGCCTCGCTGCTCGCGGAGGCCCGGAAGCTCGGACTCGGCGCGCAGTTCGGCGGGAAGCACTTCTGCCACGACGTGCGCGTCGTGCGCCTGCCGCGCCACGCCGCCTCCTGCCCCGTCGGGATGGGGGTCTCCTGCACCGCGGACCGCAACGTGCGCGGCCGCATCGACCGGGACGGGGTCTGGCTCGAGGAGCTCGAGCGCGAGCCCGGACGCCTCATCCCCTCGGAGTTCCGCAAGGGCTTCGGCGACGAGCGGGTCGTGCGGCTGTCCCTGGAGCGGCCGATGGACGAGATCCTCTCCGAGCTCTCGAAGCATCCGGTCGCCACGCCGCTGCTCCTCACCGGGCGCATCGTGGTCGCGCGCGACATCGCGCACGCCAAGCTCAAGGAACGGCTGGACTCCGGGCAGGGTCTGCCCGAGTACTTCCTGAAGCACCCGGTCTACTACGCGGGGCCGGCGAAGAAGCCGAAGACCAAGCCGGCGGGCTCCTTCGGACCCACGACCTCCGGGCGCATGGATTCCTATGTGGACCTCTTCCAGTCGAAGGGGGCCTCGAAGGTCATGATCGGCAAGGGCAACCGCAGCCCGCAGGTCACCGAGGCCTGCAAGCGGCACGGCGGCTTCTATCTCGGTTCCACCGGGGGCGCGGCCGCGCTCCTCGCCGAGCGCTGCATCAAGAACGTCGAGGTCCTCGATTACCCCGAGCTCGGCATGGAGTCCGTCTGGGGCATCGACGTCGTCGACTTTCCGGCCTATATCCTGGTGGACGATAAAGGAAACGATTTTTTCCGACGTTAGAGGATTACCGTTTCCTCAAGTCCGGAACTTTTCCCGCCCCGCGCGCGTACTCCATATATCATGGCTTCAATCATGGCGTCCATATCATGGCGTCAGGCACCATAACTTTCGCAACTTATTCGGGCGGGCGCCCCGAAAGGGAGGATATGCGCCTCCTGCGGGCTTGCACGGAATAAGTTGCGAAAGTTAACGTCTGACCCCAGCAAGATCACGCCGTTCACCGTTCCTTACGACCCCTTCTGCATGAGGGGGGAGGGGGATGTCGTGCTCTCTGCCCTTCTTCCTCTTGGGTTTTACGAATATATCGAATTTGTCGATTTATGCTTATAATAGGATGAGTCCGGCCCGCGAGCGGCGCCGGACGGGGGAGTCTCCATGACCAGATCCGGCGCATCCATCGAAGCCATCCTCGACGAGCAGATCCGGCGCTGGGCTCTGCTGAGCCGCGCCCGCAGGGAGGGCAAGCAGCTCCCCGAGCTCGCCATCACGCTCTCCCGCCTGCCCGGCTGCGCCGGCCGCGAGATCGCCGTGGAGCTGGCCCGCCGGCTGAAGTTCGACCTCTTCGACAAGGAGATCCTCCAGCAGGTCGCCGAGAGCACGCATCTGAGCGAGAGCGTCGTGAAGACGCTCGACGAGAAGGTGATGCCCGCGATGGAGGAATGGGTCACCTCCCTCTTCCTCCAACGCTACCTCTCCGAGGACTATTTCCGCCACCTCTCCCGCGTCCTCCTCGCTATCGGGAAGCACGGCCACGCGGTGATCCTCGGCCGGGGGGCGGGCTTCATCCTTCCTTCGCGCGAGTGCCTTCGGGTCCTGCTCGTGGCGCCGCAGGACGTGCGCGTTCGCAGCCTGGCCTACCGCATGAAGATGCCGCTGGAGGACGCGAAGCGGCAGATCATCCACGTCGAGTCGGACCGGCGGGCCTTCATCCGCCGGCACTTCCACACCGACATGACCGACGCGACGCACTACGACATCGTCATCAACACGCAGGACCTGGGCTCCGAGGGGACGCTGGAGGCCGTCCGGTTGGCGTGGGAGACCAAGAAGAAGGTCCTCGCCGCGGGGCAGCCGCCGTGGATGTCCGAGGCGGCCGTCGGCTGATCAGTCGACCAGGAGCAGGTGCGTGAAGTCCCGATAGTACTCCAAAACCCGCTCCACGTAGGCGCGCGTCTGGCGGTAGGGCGGGACCCCCTGGTGCTTCTCCACCGCGTGCGGGCCCGCGTTGTAGGCGGCGAGGGCCGCCCTCACGCTCTCGTTGGCCGACGGGTCGGCCGCCGAGAGGTCTTCGATGGAGACGTTCGAGAACTGCTCGAACATGTCCTTGAGGTAGGTCACTCCGGCCCGCACGTTGATCTGCGGGTCGTAGAGCTTCTTCACGCTGCGCACTCCGAGGTCCCGGCCCGTGCCCGGCATGATCTGCATGAGCCCGCGCGCGCCTTTCGGGCTGCGCTGGCGCGGGTCGAAGCCCGATTCCTGCTTGATGACCGAGAGGACGAGGATCGGGTCGGCCTCCTGCCTGCGGGCTTCGTCGAGCACGGTCCTGACGATGCGGGAGGGGACGCCCTGCTCGCGCATCGCCGCGAGGATGCGCTCATCGTCGATGGGGGCGCGCCGGCCCTCGCCGTCGAAGAAGGCCTGCCAGCGGTTCGCGTTGTTGAGCGCGGGGTCGGCCGGGCCCACGGCGTCGCTCTGCATGCGCGCTCGCTCGAGGGTCTCCCGCATATCCTTCGAGAGCGCCGCGTCTCCCCAGACGCCCGGGCGGTACGGGGCGGGCTTGTTTCGCGGGTCGGAGGTGTCGAATCTCCCGGAGGGAGCTTCTTGGGGTGCGTCGGGCTTGCATCCGGAGGCGGCGAGGAGAAGGAGGGGTAAGAGGAACGGCAGAAGCGTTCGGCGGGTCCGCAGCATCCCCCTGAGTGTAGCTCAGGGGACGCCTAGCCCGCCCGTAGCCAATGGCCCAGCCGATGTATGGGTCAGAGTCCCCGAGGTGCCGGACTTAGAAGATGGAGAGGTAGCCGTTGAGGAAGAACAGGAAGCCCGCAGCGCCGAGCGCGCTGCCGGCCAGCCAGAAGGCACGGCGGCGCAGCAGCGCCGAGACCGCGCAGAGGAGGATGGCGACCTGCAGAAAGACGCTCGCCACCCCGAAGGAGCGGCCGCGGTGCTGGAGCTCCACGCGCTGCGCGTCGCGCTGGCGCGCCTGGGCCAGGAGCGCGGCCTTGTCCGCGTCGAATTCGCGGATCCTTTCGTCGGAGTAGCGGATCTTGGCCATGTAGAGCGCGTGGGCCTCGGGGGAGGCCCGCGCGCTGCGCAGCGCGAGTTCGAACTCCAGGCGCTCCTTCTGGAGCTCGTAGAGGTAGCCCTTGAGGCTCTTCGACTGGTAGTAGGCCCAGCCGTTGGCGGTCTGCGCCTGCGCGAGCACGACGCGGGTGGACAGGTCGTCGCGCTCGTAGGCCGAGACGGCCGCGAAGACCGCCAGCAGCACCGCGGTCAGGGCCAGGTGGTCGAACCAGGCGTTCTTGCGCTCGTCGCTCATGACGCAGCGATTCTACGATATCCGGGCGGCTCGATACCGCGCCTCGCGGCGCCGGAATATCCGATAATGTCGCCATGGACTGGACGCGGCTCGTGCCGCTGACGCTCGAGTGGCTCTGGGCCCTCGCCGGGGGCGCCTGCCTGCTCGCCGCGGCGGCGCTGGCGCTGCGGCCCGCGCTGCTCCCCGATGAAGAGTCCGCGCGGCGCATCCGAGGGACGACGACGCTCGCTCTCGGGCTCGTCCTTCCCGCGCTCCTCGCCGCGTTCAAGCTCGCGCAGTTCCGCCGCTTCGAGCTCATGTGGGACTCCGGGGTCCTCGCGAACCTCGTCTACACCTTCGCGCACGGGGGAGGCTGGCATACGAGCGTCATCGCGGACCAGCCCTACCTCGCCGTCCACTTCGCCTTCACCGCCGGCCTCCTTGCTCCGCTGGTCCGGCTCTGGCCGAGCACCGCCGTCCTCGCCGCCGCGCACGGGCTCGCGGTCGGGCTCTCGGCCTTCGCCGCATGGCGGCTCGGGCGCCGGCTCGCCGGCGAGGTCCCGGGCCTGCTGCTCGTCCTCCTCCTCTGCGCCCATCCGTTCTTCCACGACGTCGCGGGCTCGGTGCTCGACAACAGCATCTACGTCCTTCCGTTCTTCCTCTTCGGGGCCCTCGCCTGGGAGGCGGGGAGGCCCGGCTGGGCCGCCGTCTGCGCGCTGGGTCTGCTCAGCGCGCGCGAACAGATGCCGCTGCTCTTCGTCGGAACCGGCGTCCTCGTCGTCCTCCGTGCCCGGGACCGGCGCGGCCGTCTTCTCGGGGCGGCCCTCGCGGCCGCGGCGCTCGCCCTCCTCTTCGCGGAGCTCGAGCTCATCCGGCGGGCCCGCATCGGTTGGGACGCGATGAAGCACTGGGAGTTCTATGCGGAGCTGGGCGGGTCGCCTTCCGGGCTCCTGCGGACCGCCCTGCGTCGTCCATGGGCGTTCCCGCTCGCCCTCCTCTGGCCGCCGGAGAAGCCTGTCCGGCTCCTGCGCGGCCTGCTCGAGCTCGGCTTCCTCCCCGCTTTCTCCGGCGCGGCGCTCGTCCCCGCGCTCGTCCTCTGGCTGCCGCAGGGCCTCGCCGGGTCCGGGACCATGTACAACCAGCTCATCGGACACAACGCGGTCTACGTGTTCGGGCCGCTCGTGTGGGCCGGAGCGCACGGGCTCCGGCGCCTGTGGGAGCGCTTCCCGGAGCGCCGGGCCTGGCTCGCGGCGGGGCTGCTGCTCGTCGCCGGCACGGGCTTCCTTCAGGGCGGGCGCTTCCTGCTCCCCGAGGGGATGAACCCGGCGCATTGGCGCGAGAACGGACCGAAGGCGCTCGCCTTCATCCCGCCGGGGGCCTCCGTCTGGACCGACGAGTTCTTCCTGCCGCATCTCGGGATGCGCCGACGCGTGAAGAGCTTCCTGCGCAACGCGGACCCCTACTTCGAGCGGGGCCTCTTCGTCCCGGACCGGGTGCTGCTGAGCACGCACTGGATCGCGCTCGCCGACTCCGGGCGCCGCGACGCGGTCCTGAAGGTCCTGCGCGAGCGGCGCTTCGTGGAGCTCTACCGGGAACGCGACCTCGTCGTGCTCGCCGATCCGGCGACGCTGGGGAAGGAGGGGGGGGAGCCGGAGCCCCTGGTCCTCGGAGCGGAAGTCTCTGGACAAAAGCCCTAAAGCGTCTATAATTCCTTATATGAGGGTCCGCTTCGCGGCCGCCGCCGCGTTCCTGGCGCTCGGGACGGCTTCCGCCGCCGCCGCCACTCCGATGGAGTGGCTCGCGGACCCCGTGCGTCTGGACCCGGACATGCTGGAGGTCTGGATCCCGCCCATGCAGTCCGCCGCGGTCGCCGACGAAGGCATCGTCGTCTCGCCGGAGGACACCCAGGAGATCGGTCGCCGCGTCTGGAAGAACGAGTGCGGCGGGACGGTCGAGGGACTCACGCACTGGAACAAGGGCGAGAGCTTCGCCTCGCTCGGCATCGGGCACTTCATCTGGTATCCGGCCGGCCAGGAAGGGCCCTTCGAGGAGAGCTTCCCGAAACTCCTCTCCTTCCTGCGCTCCGAAGGGGCCTCGGTCCCGGCCTGGCTCGTCGACGGCCTGGACTGCCCATGGGCGGACCGCGAGGCCTTCTTCTCCGACCTCCAGTCCTCGCGCATGCGGGAGCTGCGGGCCCTTCTCGCCGACACGGTCGCGCTCCAGGCGCGCTTCATCGTCATGCGCCTGGAGGCCTCGCTGCCCAAGATCCTCGCCGTCCTGCCCTACGAGGAGCGCGCGGCCGTGCGCGAGCGCTTCTACCTCGTCGCTTCGGGCGGCCTGGGGGTGTACGCGCTCGTCGACTACGTGAACTTCAAGGGCGAGGGCGTCAACCCGACCGAACGCTATAAGGGCCAGGGCTGGGGCCTGCTGCAGGTCCTGCAGGGGCTCGCGGAGGAGCCGTCGCTTCCCGCCAACGCCCTCTTCGCCGATTCCGCGGCGCGCACGCTCGAGCGCCGCGTGCGCAACTCCCCGCCCGAGCGCAACGAGGCCCGCTGGCTGCCCGGCTGGCTCAAGCGTCTCGACACCTACCGCCGCTGAGGCGGCCCTTCGGATGCCTGCGGACGGCTCACGCCGAGCGGCGTTCTTTCCTGCGGAAGAGGAACGGCACGGCGCTCAGGACCAGCAGGGACAGCGGCACGAAGTACTCTCCTCGGCGGCTCACCGCGGTCTGACGGCCGGGATGGATCCGGGCCTCCAGGAACACCGTCTGCGCCCGGGGCCCGCGGCCGAAGCCGGGCTCGACGAAGGGCCGTCCGCGGTCGTCCACCCAGCCGAGATAGCTCTGCTTGCCCGTCATGAGGACGGGCAGGGCGTAGGCGCCGGCCTGCAGGCGCACGAGGCTGAGGACCTGCCGGTTGTAGGTCGCGGGGTCCGCGTCGAACCATTGCGCGTTGGAGGTGAAGAGCAGGAACTGCGCCGCGCGCCGCTTCCAGGCCAGGGCCATCGTCGGGGAATGTCCCTCCAGACACATGGGCGCGCCGAACGGGAGACCCTCGAAGCTCAGCATCCGCGAAGGGTCGTCGCCCGGGACGTACTGCTCGTCGTAGGAGACGAAGCGCGTCCCCGGGCCCCGCGGGAACAGCTTCCAGTAGCGCAGGAAGCCCAGGGGCCAGCGCTCCGAGCCCGCCGCCAGACGGTGCTTGTCCGAGAGGCCGGCGACGTCTCCGTCCCGTCCGATGAGCATGAGCGTGTTCCGGACCCGGCCGCCCCGCAGGGTGGTCAGGCCGACCGAGAGCGCGGCGCCCGTGCGCCGCGCGAAAGCGCGGTAGGCCTCGATGAGCGCGCCGTTGTCCTCGAGGCCCCAGCGCGCGTACGCCTCCCGTGAACGGTCGCGCTCGAAGCTCAGATCGACGGCATCTTCGGGGAGGATGATGAGCCGCGCCTTCCCGGGAGCGAGCCCGGCGGCCGCTTCCCGAAGCCTCCCCTCCGCATAGTCCGCGAAGGCCGAGCGCGTCCGCGGCTCGAGCAGGGACTTCTCCGCCGCGGCCCAGGCGGCGTCCTTCCCGTCCTCCCGCAGATGCGCCGCGGCGAAGGCGAGCGTTCGCTCGGCTCCGCCGGCGTCGGACGCTCCCAGGGAGACGAGCGCGGGGACGACCGCGGAGACGAAGGCGAGGAGCCCCGCGCCTGCGAGCGCGGCTCTGCGCTCGCCCGGCGCCCGTGCGCGCAGGAGCAGAAGGAACGCGCAGGCCGCGGCGACCGGCAGGAAGCTCAGACCGTAGATGCCGAGCCAGGGAGCCAGGCCGAGAAGGGGGGAATCTCCCAGGGCGACGGCGAGGGTGGGGATGTCGGAGGGGAGGAAGTGCGCGGCGGGTGAGAAGCGGTCGAAGAGGACCCAGAGGAACGGCGCCGCGGCGAGGGCCGCAACCTCTCCTTTATGACGGCGCACCCCGTGGAAGACCGCCCCGAAGGCCGCCCAGATGAGGCCGTAGTTGGCCGCGTAGAGCAGCCAGACCGGCGGCCAGACGCCGTAGAGGTAGCGCAAGGAGAGCAGGGCCGCGCAGACGGCCTTCGCGAGGAGGCTCAGCGCCGCGGCGGCTGCGTACGACCGCGCGCGCTGGAGCGCGAAGAGGAACAGGAGCGCGCCGACGGGAGCGAGGGGCCAGAGTCCTTCGGGCGGGAAGGCCAGCCAGAGGACGCAGCCCGCGGCGAGCGTCGCGGCGGCCCCGAGGAGCGTCACCGGTGGGCCAACGGGGTCAGGCTCTCTTCCGGCAGAAGGGGAAGTCCTGTCCCGTCAGGTCGAGGTAGTTCACGAGCGGGTTCCGCGGGGTGAACAGCCCTTTCGGGTTGTAGAGGGGCAGCCAGACGTGCATGATCCACGCCTTCCGGATGAGCTCTCCACGGGCGCAGTCCGTCTTCCCGTCCTCGGAATCCTGGTAGGACAGCAGCCCGTCGCGGCGCTTGAAGCAGATGTCCTCCCAGGGACGCCAGAGCCGCATGATCTCCCGGGTGCCTTTGCGGGTGATGAGGAAGTCGTTGCGCGGGAGCTCCGAGCCCGCGACGAACGCGGCCCCGGCGATGCGGAAGACCGCCCGGTCCCGCTCCTTGACGTAGAAGAGCAGGTCCGGCTTGCCGAGGTCGTAGCGCCCGTCCGTCAGGAGGTCGGTCCGCGCGAACGCCACTCCGAGGCCCGACTCGTAGAAATCGACGGGCGCGTAGCCGTCGGCCAGCGCGCGCTCCGCGGAGGAGTACTTCTTCATGACGTTCAGGACGGCCTGGAGCTTCGTCTTCCCGTCGAGCGTGATCGAGTACTCCTCGGCGTAGCGGGTGGGCAGTTTTCCCGTCCCCGCGGGGCCGCATTCGGGGATGAATCCGGCCAGGTCGCGCGAATCGTCGGCGCCGCCCAGCTCGGCGTGGGTCGGGATGGTCCGGGAATGGAACGCGGCCTCGGGGCGCTCCTGCGAGCTGAAGAGGCTCTCCAGGTCCCCGCCCGAGCGCGCGAGCGTCGGCGCGGGCAGGCCCGGGAGCAGGACCGAGGCCATGAGGATGAACGACGCCGTTCCCGTCCGTCTCCGCTTCATCATGTCCGTTCCTTGCCTTTCGCGATATGCCCGTGGTCCCGGGAGAACGACATCCTGCTGAACTGCATGCGGGTAGTATTATAATATTCATCACCCATGCGAAAGAACAAACAACAGTATCTCTGGGGAGCCGCTATCCTCCTGATCTTCCTCGCCCCCGTCTATGTCGCGGTCAAGCGCTTCTGGCCCGGGGACACGACCCTCAAGGCCGGGCCCGGACTCTGGGACACGCGGGGCTCCGTCGAACCTCCCCGTCCGCTCCTGAGCTCGGAGGCCCCGCGGACGATGATGCACCCGCTCGCGAACTCCAAGCGCAACTACGGCAAGGAAGGCGGCCTCTACGGAGAGAAGCTCGACGCGGACTACGGAGAGCAGGTCGACGGCGTCGCCGCGGAGGAGCGGGAGAAGAAGCGGAAGGAAGCGGAGCTTCTGGCCAAGAAGGGCCTCGGAGGGGGAGAGCGCATCGACGGGGTGCCGGTCTCCCCAGAGGCGAGCGCGGCGTCCGGCGGCGGCTCCGGTGAGGGGATATCGCACGCCGACGGCGGCGTGCAGAGCGCCGGGGCGCTGGCTCCTCTGGCCGCGCCCGGGAACTCCGGTTGGGCGTCGGGGGGCTCCTCGGCGGGCGGCGCTTCGGGCGACCTCGCGGGAAAGCGGGTCGGCGTCGAGGGCAGCGGGCGGAACACGGGCCCTTCGAGCACTTTGAAGGCCGGCGAGCGGCTCAGAGGCGGCAAGACTTCGAGCGCGAACTCCGCGCAGATGAGGGACTCCACCTCGCTCGGGAAGTCCGTCAGCACCACCTTCGGGGCGAGCTCGGACGGACGGAGCCAGGGCGCCGCCGTCAGCGGAGTGGGCTCCGGGGCGTCCATGGGCGGCATCGGCGGCCCCAGCGACTCCCAGAACACGGGCGGCACGGGCATCGGAGGGAAGATCTCCGCGCCGGACACCGGCGCCGGCGAGGCCGTGGAGACGGGGAAGTCGGACGAAGACGTGAAGGCGGATAACTGCTCCCAGCTCACCGAGGGCTGCGCCAAGATCTACGCGGACTACGACCGCAGCATCGCGAGCACCGAGGCCGAGCTTCAGACGTGCACCAAATTCGTCGACATGGGCAAGAGCGGCATGGTGCAGGTCGTCGACCAGGCCTGCTTCAACCGGGTGAACGCCAAGCTGCTGTCCCTGCGCGCGGAGCGCGACGGCCAGGTCAAGGAATGCCAGAAGGGGCAGGACAGCACGTGCGGGAAGTAGAAGCCATCCGGCTTCCGTCTTGAACCCCTTCCCGCTCTTCCTCCTCACCGCCGTCGTCTCCTTCTGCAGCATCGTCTATGAGCTGCTCCTGGCCCAGAGCATGTCCGCGACCCTGGGCGACAGCTTCCTGCGCTACAACGTCACCATCGGCCTGTATCTCGCCTCGCTGGGACTCGGGGCGATGTTGTGCTCGCGGAGGAAGAAAGACGACCTCCTCCTGCTCCTCGCGGACGTCGAGATCGCGCTCACCTTCCTCGGGGCCCTGGGGCCCCTGCTCATCCTCCTTGTGGACGCGGCCGCGTTCAAGGCCGCCGCGCGCTGGAGCGGGGCCTACCCGGTCCTGACGCTCGGCTTCGATCACGGTCTCATCGTCCTCATCGGCCTTCTCTCCGGCTTCGAGCTCCCCCTGCTGATGCGGCTGGGGAAGGGGGAGGGCGCGGACCGCTCGACCGAAGTGCTCGCCGTGGATTACTTCGGGACCCTGCTGGGAGCCGCGGCGTTCCCGCTGGTACTCCTCCCCGGCCCGGGCCTGCTGAGCACGGCGGCGCTGACCGCGCTGCTCAACGGACTGTGCGCGCTCTATCTCCTGCTCGTCCTGCGTCGGGACGCCCGCCGCCTGTGCCTCGCCGGCGCCGCGACCGCGCTCTGCCTCGCGCTGCTCCTCTGGCGGGAGCCCCTGCAGAGGGCCGCGCTCGGGGGGTACCTCCAGCGATGACCCCTCGAGCCGCGTCGGTCCGCGAGGTCCTCGCCGTGACGGCGGCCGTCTCCTTCTCCTGCCTCGTCTACGAGACGGCCATCGCCGCGAGCTTCACGTCCCTGACCGGGGACGGAGTCCTCTGGCAGAGCCTGACCATCGCGCTCTACCTCGCGGCCATCGGCGCGGGGACCTGGGCCTGCTCCCGCCGGAGGGCGCCCGCGTCCTGGCCCTTCCTCTTCGCCATCGAGCTCCTGCTCGCGTTCTCCGGCGCCGCCGCCGTGCTCGGCATCCTGTCGCTGGAGAACGCCTACCGCTTCCACGCGCATTTCCTCCTCGAGCCCGGGGAGGCCCCCTCCGCGGCCGCCTACGCGGCGGTCGTCTTTTCGGCGCACGGCTGGACCCTCCTGATCGGCTTCCTCTCCGGCTTCGAGATCCCGCTCCTGCTGGGGCTCTGCGGGAAGGGAGAGGAGGAGGACGACGACGGCCTCCACCTCGTCCTCGGCGCCAATTACCTGGGAGCGCTCGCGGGGACGCTGGCGTTCACCCTCGTCCTGCTGCCGCGCCTCGACGTCGTCCGCTCGAGCCTGGCCGCCGCGGCCCTGAACCTCGGCGTCTGCCTCTACGTCTTCTTCACGGGCCTCGTCGAACGCTCCCGCAGGCGCGCGTTCCTGCTGAGCGCGGCCGCGGCCTTCATCGCCGTCCTGGGCGCGCTCTCCGGCCCGGCGGAGAGGTTCCATCTCCGGAACTTCTACGCGAATCCCCTCGGGCTCGCCGACGGACTGCGCGGCCTCGAGGTCTCCGACGTGCTGCGGCGTCTGCTCTCCTCCGAGCGGGACGTGGAGCACATCCGCAGCTCCCGGCAGGCCATCGACATCCTCGCCCGCACGCGGATCCTCTCCCCCGTCCTCGCTCATTTCGACCCCCGCGTCGAGACCGACCCCGGGCGGCCTTCGGGCATGTCCCTCTACCTCGACCGCCGCTTCCAGTTCCACGGCGCGACCGAGGCCCTCTACCACGAGTTCATGGCGCACGTGCCGGTCCAGCTCTTCAAAAGGGTCCCGAGGACCGTGCTGGTCCTGGGCGGGGGGGACGGACTGCTCGTCCGGGAGCTGCTCAAGTACGGCCCGGCCGTCCGCCGCGTCGTGAACGTCGAGTACGACCCGCGCATAATCGCGCTCGCGCGCTCGGACCCCGCGTTCCGCCGCCTCAACGAGGGGGCTTACGACGACCCACGGGTGCAGGTGGTCCTCGACGACGCGTTCATCTTCGCGCGCAGCGCGCGCGAGCGCTTCGACGCGGTCTACATCGACCTGCCGTACCCCACGAACTACGACCTCACCCGGCTCTACAGCGTGGAGTTCTACACGAACGTCGCGCGTCTCCTCGAGGACGGCGGGACCGTGACGCTCGACTTCCCTTTGGTGCCGCTCGACGACCGCAAGCCCCGCGAGGCCTACCGGAAGAACGCGGTCCTCTTCGCCACCCTGAAGGCCGCGGGCTTCCGGACCCTCGTCCCCTACGGCACGCAGAACCGGGAGCTCGTCACGTGGGCGCGCGCGCAGCGGATGGGGTTCACCCCGTCGGACTATGATCCGAAGCTCGCGAAGCTCCTGCGGCGCGTCGAGACCGAGCGGTTCCTGCGCACCCACCCCGGCTATCGACCGCCGCCGGGGGACGACTTCTTCGTCGTGTCCAACGAGGAGGCGGAGGTCGAGACCTTCGTGACCTGCGTGAAGCGGCCGACCGGGCCGGACTTCCGCTTCAAGGACTACGGGATAGCGCTCCACAGCCTGACGCCCCAGCGGCTCTTCCTGCTGAGGTTCCTGCGCTTCCCCTACGACGAGGCGCCCGGCCTCGTGAACTCCATCTTCCGCCCGCGCCTTTTCGAGCCCGAGCACCTCTCGGACTTCGCCTACCAGTGAGAGCCGGTCCGACGATCCCCTTGCGCCTGCAAACGCGGCTTTCGGCCGGTTCCCGGCCGAGTTGCCGTCCCCCCCTCGTTTGAGAACACCCGGGGATAGGACGAAAATCGCCCGTCTCCGGACTGTAGGCCCCGCGCACTCGAGGGGCTCCGCGGCTATCCTTTAGTCGGAAGGGTCTCTCCATGGGTCCACGCCATCACCCAGCACGATCCCGGGTCTGCGCGCTCGTCGCGGCGCTCGCTTGCGCGCCCTGTCCGGCGGCCGCCCAGACGCGTGCCCTCCCCGTCCCCGCGCTCGGCGTCAACGCGGTGTCGTTTCCCGCGGCCATCGCGTCCCCGATGGGGGGCTCTCCCGAGCTTCTTCCGGCGAACATCCTTCTTCCCGCGCCGCTCGCGCTCCCGGTGCCGACGCCCATCGTCGACGCCGCCGTCCCCGCCGAGGCGGCCCATGCGGCCGTTCGCGAGGCCCTCGCAAGCCCGGCGAAAGTCCTGCTCCCGACCGCCGTCCTCCCCGCGATGAAGGCGGCGCATGCGGCCTCGCAAGCGCAGGCGCCGAGCGCCGGCGAGCAGACCGTGGAAGCCGGGGTCCTCGCCGAGGAAGCGCTCCGCCCGGAAACGAGCGGCGAGCGCGGGGGTTCTTCCTTCGATCGCTTCTTCCACGGGAGAGGGGGCGCATCCGCCGACGCCGACCCGGTCGACGAGAGTCCTCGCGGCGTCGGCTCCTGGAAGGAACCTTCCCCCGCGTACGACGGGGTGGGCGGGTTCCGCGCGCTCATCGAGATCACGAAGGGCTCGAAGGACAAGTACGAGCTCGACAAGAAGACGGGCCGCCTCCGGCTCGACCGCGTGCTCGACTACGCCGAGGGCTACCCCGCGGACTACGGCTTCATCCCGCAGACCTACGCCGACGACGGCGACCCGCTCGACGTCCTGGTCCTCGGGGAGAACTCGCTCGCGCCGCTCGCGTTCCCCCGCGTCCGCGCGATCGGCGTCGTCCGCATGGTCGATCAGGGCAAGGCGGACGACAAGATCATCGCCGTCCGCGAGGACGACCCGGTCGTAGGGTCGTACCGCGACCTTCGGGAGCTCCCCGCGGGGGTCGTCGAGCACCTCCAGCGCTTCTTCCGAGAGTACAAGGCCTCCGAGGGGAAGGAGGTCGTCGTCGGCGAGGCTCAGGGCTTCGAGGCCGCCCGCGCGATCATCGAACGCTCATTTGCGGACTACCGCGCCCTGCACGCCCGCCCCGCGGAGGGGCCCGTCGGAGCGCGCTCGCGCCCTGTCCGGCTTCGGCCCATCCCCTTCAACGGACGTCTCTTCCCCCCGGTCCAGTTCACCGAGGACGGGCGCATGGGCGAGAAGCTGATCGCGGCCCTCGATGCGACCAGGGAGACGATGGATCTCTCCCTGCTCGAACTGAACCACCGCGGGCTTTACGCGGCCGTCTCCCGCGCCAGGAAGCGCGGGGTGAAGGTCCGCATCGTGGTCGACGCGGCCCATATGTACCCCGTGGCGCCCGGCCAGACGCGTTCCGCGGAGCTCCAGCGGCTCATCGACGAGGGCTTCGACATACGCGTCCTGCGCGGCGGCAGGGAGTACGGGCTGATGCACAACAAGTTCGCCATCCTCGACGGCAGGCTCCTGTGGTCCGGCTCGGCGAACTGGTCGCACGCCGCGGACACGTTCCACCAGGAGAACGTCGTCTATACCGACGACGCGCACCGCGTCGAAGGCTTCCAGGCGTCCTTCGACTGGATGTGGGGCCTGGCGCGGCCGGTCGGCGAGCGGGCGGGCGTCGCGGAGGGGGGCGTCCCGGCCGATGCGACGCGTCCCGTGGTCTTCAACGGCGTGGGGCTGCCGGCGTACGTCTTCGCTCCCGGCGTCGAGACCGAGGAATGGCTGCTCAAGGCCATCGCCGCCGCCCGCGTCTCCATCGACGTCGCGATGTTCAGCTGCACGTCCCAGCGGCTGCGCGAGGCCCTGCTCCAGGCCCGCGAGCGCCAGCCCGGCGTGAAGGTGAGGATCGTCTTCGACGCGGTCCAGTACGTGAATCTCATCGACATGGCCTGGTTCTTCCTCAACGGCTTCGACGTCCGGATCGCCTTCGGCCTGATGCCGAAGAAAGGCGCCATGCACAACAAGTTCGTGGTCTTCGACGGGGTCCTGGTCCAGACCGGCTCCTACAACTGGACCGAGAACGCGAAGTTCAACAACTTCGAGAACGCCCAGTTCTTCGACGATCCCGCGATCGTCGCCGCATACGCCGGCTACTTCGAGCGCGTGCGCGCGCGAGGCCGGGCGGCCCGCGAGGCCGGAGAGAGGACCCCACCCCTCCCCCGCGGCGAGGGGCCGATGCTCCCGTCGGGTCTCTCGCATGAGCGTCGGAGCACCGAGGGGAACGTCCAGGATCGAGGAGACAGGTTTCATCTTCGCCGTGTTTGGTAACCGTCTGGAGTAGGGCCAAGGACCGTACGGAGGAAGGCCTTCCTGCTCAGCCGGGTCTCGCCCTGTCCGGCTACAATCATCGTATGCTCATCCTTCGAGCTTCGATCCTGACGGTGACGCTCCTGCTCCTGATGGGGGGGGCGGCCCGCGCCGAAGAAGCCGCTGCTTCCCTCGACGGGCATCCGGTCATGCGCGCGCTGCTCGAGCGCGGCCGCGCGGGCCTGAACGCGCCCTGCGCGGAGACCTTCAAGGATGAGCTCACGCGCATGCCTTTTGAGGAAGCGACGGAGGCCGCCTTCGTCCTCAAGGACATGCTGGACTCCTCCTGCCGGGTCGCGCTCCTGGGCGTGGGCCGGGAGTCCTTCGTCCCGCTCTCGCCGGAGCAGTCCGACCGGGAGCTTTCGGACCCCGCCATGGCGAGGGCGCTCGACGCGCACTCCCATCCCGCGGGCAACGGCGCCTACTTCGGAGAAGGCGGTCCTTATGCCGGGGAGATCATGTTCGCGTCGGAGTCCGCGATCGCGGAGCGGCGGCTGCCGAAGGAGCTCTACGAGCAGGCCCTCTCCTGGGTCCGCGAAGGCCGCATCCCGGGCTTCAACATGAGCCCGCCGAGCATCCAGGACTTCCTGTCCGCGGGAGCGAACGCCCGCTACAACGTGAACGCCCCCGGACGAGTGACCTCCCTGGTGCTGACCTCCGGCGGGGCCTGGACCTACGTCGTCGACGACGAGACGAAGGCCAACGAGACCCTCTACAACCTGGTCGCCTACGCGAACGTCTTCGAGGCCGCGAACTCCTCCGCGCCTCCTCCGCGCGGCGCCCAGTCCGGGCGCAAGGAGCGCGCGCAGGCGCTCTTCGGCTCGATCGCCGCGGATCCGGTCTCGGGCCCGCTCGTCGAGGGCTGGGCCGGGGCGTCGCTCGCGCTGCGCGCCCCCTATACCGCCGAGGCGCTGAACCGGTTCCAGAACGGCGACGACGCGGGCATCCGGGAGGAAGCCGCGGCCAAGCAGGCCGAAGCCGAGCGCTTCTGCGCTCTCCTGCGCACGATGGGCATCCGCGCCGCCTTCACCCCGCGCGGGCAGAATCTCCGCTCTCCCTTGCCGAAGTAGCTCGGCGCCGGAAAGCGAAGGCCCTCGCTCACGCGAGGGCCTTCCCATCGGGGCGCGGGTCCCGCCGTCCTAAAGCTTGAAGAAATCCTTGATCTTGGAGAGCAGGTCGCGCTGTCCCAGCCCGAGTCCGCGGGCCGCCTTTTCCCCGTCCAGGCGCTCCCGGGCTTCGGCGAGCTCGACGCGGCGGCTGGCCAGCAGGGCCGCGATGGACTCCGCGAGTTCCGGCCGGCTGGCCAGGACGTCCCGGAAGCCTTCGCGGTCGAGACGGTAGCAGCCGGTCTCACCCACGGCTACGACGGTGGCCGTTCGCGGCTCCCCGGTGAGCAGCCCCATCTCCCCGATGAAATCCCCCGGGCCCAGCGTCTTCAGCGTCCGGGAGGAGCCGCCCGAGGAGATCCGCACCTCGGCGGAGCCCGCGTAGACGACGTACAGCCAGTCGGCCACCGCTCCCTGGCGCATCAGCGTCTCGCCCGCGGCGAAAGGAGTTTGCTTGAGCCGGCCGGCAAGGAGGTTCTTCTCCTCGACCGTCAGGCCCTGGAAGACGTCCACGCCGTTGAGGGCCGCCAGCCGGCGCTCGTGCTCCGTTCGGTGGCTCCGTTCCGCCGCGGCTTCCGCCGCCTCGCTGACCACCATCGAGCGGGTCGCGATGGAGAGCTTGATCCCGGCGCGGGTCAGAGCGTAGTAGACCTTGGCGCGCACCAGGGCGTCCGTGCGGCCGGGCGCGGAGAGGTTCGAAAGGTAATAGCGGACCTCGTAGGCCGCGCAGTTGGGCTGGAAGGCGCTCAGCGCGCAGTAGGGCGCGGGCGAGGCGGCCACGCCGGCCGGCGGATCCTCCCGCATGGCCCCGTCCACCGCCGAGGTCACTTCGCCGGGGGCGCGGTCGTAGTAGACGTTGAACGAGACCGCGCGGAAGCGCGTGCCGTCCTGGGCTCCGCCGAGCACGGTGACGGGGTTCTTCATGAGGATGATGTTCGGGACGACGACCAGGTCGCCGTCGAGCGTCTCCAGGGTGGTCTGGCGCCAGCGCACTTCCCGTACCACCCCTTCGTGCTTCTCGACCGAGATCCAGTCGCCGTGCTTGTACGAGTCCTCGAGGTGGAGGACCATCCCCCCGATGATGTTGCCCAGCGTGTCCTGCAGGGAGAACGCGACCACGCCGGTGACCACCGCGGAGGTGGCCAGGATGCCGCTGAGGTTGGCGCCGGAGGCGGAGACCACGGCCAGGGCGCCGAGCGCGTAGGCGACGACGAAGACGAGGTCTTCCACGAATTTGGAGACTCGGGCCCGCATGCGCGGCATGACCAGCGAGAAGCCGAAGACTCCCGCGATGTTGATCGCGGCGATCACGGCCAGCATCCGCGCGGCCAGCTCGAACATCTTCGGAAGGCGTCCGGCGTCCGCGCCGCCCATCAGCTTGACGACCAGGAGGCCGGCGATCGAGGCCGCGGCCATCAGGGCCGTCCCGCCCAGGCGCTTGCGGGAGACCGGGTCCGCCGCGTACAGCGCGGCGAGCGCCAGGAAGAGGAAGGAGTAGAAGCCGATGACCCAGGGGCCGAAGAGGGCGGAGATGTTCTGCACGGTCCTATTGTAGGAAATCGGGGACGAAGAAGGCCCCCGTGATCCGGGGGCCTTCTATGCGCGCGGCGGCGGCGCTCAGGCGAAGAGCGAGGCGATCTTCGCCACGAGCAGCGCGCCCCAGGCGGTGCGCACGAGCATGCGCTTGCCGAAGCCGAGGAGCGCGAAGACTCCCGAGCCCACCAGGGCGGCGAGGAGGATCCGGCGCATCCAGCGGCCGGAGTTCGTGTCCTGCGTCGCGTCCAGGAACTGGAGGACCGCCGCGCCCAGCAGGAGGGCGCCGGCGACGATGAGGACCTGGCTCCAGACCGGGAGGGCTCCGACGAGGTGGAAGCCCGCGACGATGATGTTGGCGGCGCCGAGCGCGGCGAGGACGGGGATGCCCCATTTCTTCAGGGAATCGAGGTGGAGGCGCTCCCGGAGGGGGCGGGCGATCGGCGCCGGGACCAGCACGGCGTTGGCTTTGGCGCGCTGCGTGCCGACGAGGTAGACTTCCAGGCGGTACGTGGAGAACCTCATCCCCAGGAACTCGTTGGGGGAGACGTCCTCGGAGTGCCGCAGGTTGAGGATGACTTCGTTGGCCTCGGCCTTCAGGTTCGCGTCCTTGAGCTCGTCCCGGAAGAGGATGGCGATGCCGACCTTCTCGCCCTTCTTGCGGATCTGCAGCTTCAGCCGGTTGAGCAGGTCCTGGCGCGCCGCGGGGTTGCCGAGCAGGTCATGGTCCTGGGGCGAGTAATCGTCGGCGGCGAACTGCGCGATGAGGACTTCCTGTCCGACGCCGGGCTGGAGCTTCCGGAGCGCCGGCCCCAGGTTCTCGATGACGCGCATCGAGGCGGCGTTGCTGTCCGCGGGGCTCTCAAGCTCTTTTCGGAAGTTGGACAGGGAGGTGTTCGCGAATCCCCCATAGACGAGGGGTTCGGGGCGGAGGAAGGAGGAATCGTTGGCCAGGGTCGACAGGAGGGCCTGCGCGTGGCCGTGGGCCGCCGCCAGCGTGTGCTCGTCGCGGGCGGCGGCGGCGGCGCGCTCGATGCCCGAGAGGAGGTCCATCGTCTCCTTCAGGAAGGCCCCGTGGTCGGTGTAGGCCTCCATCGCTATCCGCATCTGGCGGACCTGGCCCGCGTCGAGGCCGTTCTTCTCGTAGGCCTGGGCGACGACGTAGGCGAGGCTCTTCACGCCCCGGACGTACTCGGCTTCCGCCTCCTCGATGGCGGCGAGCAGCGCGGGTTCGTCCTTCGAGAGGCGGGCGGCCTTGACCTGTTCCTGGATCTTCGGAGCGTTCGGCATGAGGCTGAAGAGCATCCGGTCCATCTCGCGGGCGCCTTCGAGGTTCAGGGACGCGGCCAGGGGGGCGCGGTAGAAGCGATGGGAAGGGCGGAGGACGTCGGTGAGGGTGACGACCAGCTCCTGCTTGAAGCCGATGAGCGCGGCGGGGTCGCTCGGGGTCAGGCAGCTGCGCATGGGCCCGGGGACGATGAACTGCTGCACGGGCGGGTTGAGGAAGCGGCCCACCGAAGCGACGACGGCGTTGGCCGAGCCCGCGGTCGGAAGGGCGCAGAGGACGCCGGAGAGGATGAGGCCCGTCGAAGCTCTTCGAATCATAAGTCCTCGTTGAGGTACGGAGATGTGTATACGCGAAGTATACGGCTGGCGGCGCAGATGTGGATGGGACGATGAGGCAGGGATGCGGCGGAATGAGACCTATTCCGCCCGGTTC
This sequence comes from Elusimicrobiota bacterium, assembly GCA_041660925.1. Lineage (NCBI taxonomy): Bacteria > Pseudomonadati > Elusimicrobiota > Elusimicrobiota bacterium. The sequence continues at coordinate 212,412 of JBAZVI010000001.1, read as the reverse complement.
ACAAACGGAGGCGCCAGAGAACCTGCCCGTTATTGACCTGGGACAAAGACGAAGGCCCCCGCTCGCGCGGGGGCCTTCGTTTCCGACGAGCGGGTCAGTGCGCCGACGCTCCCTTGGGGGCCGGCTTCGCGTGCCAGATGCGGGTCAGCAGGTAGAAGCCGGCGAGCGCGAAGGGCGCGAGGAACACCGGCCAGAAGCGCCAGTCGCGGCTCGTGATGTAGCCGAGCGCCAGCGATTGGAGGCCGGTGCCGAGGTAGACGAAGCCGTCGATGATGCCGACGGCCGTGCCCGCGGCCTTCCGGCCGCCGAAGTCCATCGTCGCCGTGCCGCTGAGCAGGCCGTGCGTGCCGATGACGCAGATGGACATGAGGAAGGCGATGAAGCCCAGGACCCAGCCGTTCTGCAGGAAGGGGATCATGAACAGGGTCGCCACGAAGCAGGCCGCGTAGAGGAAGCCCGCCGCGGGCGCGCGGCGCGACTGGAAGAACTTGTCGCTCACGGTGCCGGCGAAGACTCCTCCGACGATGCCGGCGACCATGAGGACCATCCCCCAGTTGTCGTTCATGAAGCCCCAGCCGCCCGAGCAGGTCTTGGCGGCCGTCTTCGCCGCGGCGACGCAGTCGGGCGCGCCGGCACAGGCCGCGACGGCGTCCTTCAGCGTGGCCGCGCAGGGGGAGATGTGCTCCTTGGCGAAGATCTTGAACCAGTGCATGATGCCGTTGCGCATCACGCCGGTGCAGAACTCCACGAGGGCGATGATGAGGATGACCTTGTGCGTGAGCACGCGCTTGAGCACCTCGAAGATCGGGGGCTGGTGCTGGTCTTCCTCCCCGCTCGAAGCGTCGGCCGTGTCGAAGTCCTGGAAGCCGGCCTGAGACGGCGTGTCGCGCAGGAGGAAGAGCTCGAGCAGGAAGAAGGCCGCCAGCAGGAGCGCGGGCCCGAAGAACACCCAGCGGGTCGCTTCGACGCCGGGGATGCCGTGGCTCTGCGCGAAGCGCAGGATGCGCTCGTTGACGTCGAAGGCGAGCCAGAGACCGGTCGAGATCATGATGCCGAAGATGCCCGAGAAGGTCCCGCGCTCGCGCACGTGGAACCAGTGCGCGTTGACCTTCACGATGGCGACGGCGCCATAGCTCTGGAAGTACATGTTCACGCCGTAGAGCAGCGTGAAGACCAGCCGGAGCGAAGCGGTCTTCGGGTCGGGCAGGGCCAGCACGTGCTGGAGGTAGAGGCCCATGCCGAGGTTCGCGAGCGCGGCGCCCAGTGCGCCGATGAGCATGGCCTTCTTCCCGCCGAGCTTGTCGGTGAGCGGGCCGTTGACGAGGAAGGCGAGCGCGTAGACCCAGGCGCCCACGCCGAAGATGGCGCCGAAGTCCGACTTGGGCATCAGGTCGCCCAGGGCGGTCTGGCTCACCGTGAGGTTGTAGCGGCCCATGTAGAGCAGCGCGTAGGTGAGGCCGAGCGGGAACCAGTTGAAGAAGCGGCGGGTGCGGTAGGCGGGGGAGTGCTGGGGGACGTCGGAGGCGTTCATCGTCTCGCTACCTCGGCGGAGCGGGGTGACGGCTCACGAAGGATAGCAAAGTCTCCCGCCGCCCGGGAACGCAAAAGGTATAATCCCGTCCCATGGAAATGCTCCAGACGCTCCTCGACGTCTTCCTCCATCTCGACAAGCACCTCAACGCCTGGGCGGGCCAGCTCGGGCCGTGGCTCTACGGCGTCCTCTTCGCCGTCATCTTCAGCGAGACCGGCCTCGTCGTCGCGCCGTATCTCCCCGGAGATTCCCTGCTCTTCGCGGTCGGCGCGCTCGCCGCCTCCCCCGACTCGCCGATCAAGCTTCCCCTCATCTGCGCGCTGCTCATCGTCGCGGCCATACTCGGCGACGCCGTCAACTATTCGGCGGGGAAGTGGATCGGCCCCAAAGTCTTCAACAAGGAAGACTCCATGTTCTTCGACCGCCGGCACCTGCTGCGCGCGCACCGCTTCTACGAGAAGTACGGCGGGAAGACGATCGTGCTGGCGCGGTTCATCCCCATCGTGCGCACCTTCGCGCCGTTCGTGGCCGGGATCGGCGAGATGTCCTACGCGCGCTTCGCGCTCTACAACGTGACGGGGGGGTGCGCCTGGGTCCTGAGCTTCCTTCTGGGGGGCTACTACTTCGCGAACATCCCGACCGTCAAGAAGAACTTCCACTTCGTCATCCTCGCGATCATCGTGATCTCCGTGATCCCCGTGGTCGTCGAGTTCCTGCGCGCGCGCTCGGAGCCGGAGGCCGGGTCAGCGCCTCCTTCCTCTCCTTCGGCAGCGACTTGATCGCCGCCTCGCGCACCAGCGCCTCCGAGCGCGTGTAGCCCGCCTGTTCGTAGACGAGCCCGAGCGGCGCGTGCGTGCGGGTGTAGGCCGCCCCCTTTCCCGAGCGGTGCGCCGCCAGGCGCGCCTCCACATCCTTCGCGATCCCCGTGTAGAGCGAGCCGCCCTCGCAGCGGAGCATGTAGACCGACCACTCCTTCTCGCCGGAGCTCTTCTGCGCGAGCGCCTTGAGCATGCGCTTGTAGACGGGCTTCATCGCGGGGGATTATACCCATTAGGACAACACTCGCAGCAGTTCCTTATTTCTCCCCCTTCGGGGGGAGGTCGGAGGGGGGAGGACTTCCGTTCCCTCTCACCTCGCTCGCGCGGAGATCTCCGCCGCACCGCTTCGGGTGGGGGTTCAGTCCTCCTGGCCCTCGACCGAGTGGAACCTCGGTCGAGTCCACAGCGAGGGAACCGCGTTCCCCCTGGCCGATTACCGATCGGCCGGGCGAGCGCGGCGGCGACAGATAGGCGGTCAGCGATCCGTGGGACCGCGGTCCGAGATGCGGTCCCACAGATCGCTGACCCGGATGTAGAGGCGGAGCCAGTTCGAGTACAGGAAGGAGTAGACCTTCCCGGGCCAGCGCCACTGCGGGCCGGCGGAGGCCTCCGTCGCCGGCGCGGCGAGGGCCTGCGCCACCTGCTCGTAGGGCGAGAAGACGAGGTAGCCGGCGTGCATGCGCGCGAGCAGCGCCGGGTTCGGCGGCACGGCGTACTCGAAGGGGGAGAGGGGGTTGGTCTGGCCCTCGAAGGCCCAGCGCTCCTTGAGTCCCTTCTGGAACGCCCGCGCGTCCCCCAGCGAGCCGTCCTCGGTGACGAGCTGGAGGTCCATGTCGCTGGAGGGGCTCGCGAGACCGACGGCGAAACTCCCGAGCAGGACGACGCCGAGGATGCGCTTGCCGGCCGGGCGGTGCGCGTTCTCCTGGAGGATGGCCGGGAGGATCATCGCGCGGAAGTCTTCGAGGACCCCCGGCATGCGCTCCGAACGGAATCGCCGGATCTCCTTGACGGCGGCGTTCGAGAGCATCGCGTCGAGTCGGTTGGCGACCTGCCGAGGGGGGAGGAGGGCCGTCTCCTCAAAGGCCTGGAAGACGAGCTTGCGGAAATGGCTCCTCCGCGAGGACGGTACGACCTTCTCGATGCGTCCCACGTAGCGCAGGAACGCCTCGCGCGCCATCGGCTGGCCCGGATAGTAGCGGTCGAAGATCTCGAGCCCCTCCTCCTCGATGACCTCGCGGGAGGCGGTCCGGGGGCCCAGCGGGCTCATCGCGCCGGTGTAGCCCTTCGTCCTCCAGGCGAGGAGGAGCCCTTCGAGGTCCTTTACCGCGGTCTCCCGGCCGCGGGCCCTCTCCTGCCAGCCCTGGACCTTGCGGCGGAACTCGCCGGTGCGCAGGCGGAAGTAGAAGTCGTAGCTCGAGGCCTGGCGCGAGCGGTAGAAGAGCTCGGCTCGCACCCGGTCGAGCAGCGTCGGGGGCGGGACGGTCGGGATGTCCTCGGCTCCCGAGAGGAGCTCTTCAGCGGAGACGGAGCGGGGGGACTGCGCGAGGAGAGCGTAGCGGCCATTGGAAGCATGGACGCTGTCACCGGAGACGACCGCCTCGTCCGCGTCGGAGACGCCGTGCGCGCGGCCGTTCTCCCAGATGAGGTCCGCGGAGGCGGGTACGCGCAGCCCGTCGAGCTGTGTGCGGGCGGAGGGCTTGAGATCGCCCCCCGCCTCCTCACCCCCAACCCCTCTCCCGTAGGATGGGAGAGGGGACGCGGTGAGGGGAAGAGCTGTCGTCCCGGCGGCTTTCCCCGTCGCTGCGTGTCTATTGGAAACCTTCGCGGGGACGAGATCCTCAGCCGCCGCGTTGGCGGTGCCCTCTCCCGCCTGCGGGAGAGAGGAGGGGGACGCCGCCGCTTTTTCGGCGGAGTTCCGGATCTTCGGCGCGGGGGAGAGGGGAAGGGAGAGGGACGGGGAGAGGGGAACCGAGAGCGCGGAAGACGGGGACAGGACTCCCGGGGCGTTCTGGCCGGCCACCGGGATCGTCGGTGCGAGCGTCGTCCGTCCGCCCGCCTGTCCCGAAACCGTCTGGCCCGCCGCCAGCGCCGCCCGGAGTAAGATCGCGCTGAGCAACAACGACCGGGTCTTCCGTACCACCAGCGGTGAGTATAGCGGCTCCCGGCCCGCGGCGGATGAGCCGAAGGGCCGGGGTCCGGGGCGGCGTGCGGCCCCCGTTCGCCTGGGCCCTTGGGGAAGAGCATGCTCTATGATTGTACGGCGGTGCTCCCTGGTGCTAATATAGGAAGGCATTCGGACGAGATACTGAAGGAGGGCTCATGGCCAAGATCCTGGACACCGTTCTGCTGCTCGCGCTCCCGGCCTCGGGGAAATCCGAGGTCCGCCGCTTCCTCAAGCTCCAGACCCCCGCGGCCTGCCGCGACGACTTCCACATGGGTCCGACCGTGCAGCTCGACGACTTCCCCTACGTGCACATGATGCGCCGCATCGACGACGAGCTCGAGAAGCTCGGCCAGGACCGCCTCTACTTCAAGTCCGGCGACCGGCCCTTCAAGGACCCCGTCGACTGGGGCACCCTCATCCACCTCGTCAACGAGGACTACCGCGACCTGCTCGCCAAGAAGGTCGTCCGGCCGGCCTCGGCCGGGGTGCATCTGATGGAGCGGCTCGAGGCGGCTTCCGCGAAGGCCGGGGCGAAGCCGCGGCTCGCGAAGCTCGACGAGAAGACCCGGGTCGCGGTCGCGAAGGCCGTCGAGAAGGAGTCGGCGGACCTCCTGCGCGAGAAGCACGAGGGCTATCCCGACACGCTCGAGGGCAAGACGCTCGTCATCGAGTTCGCGCGCGGCGGCCCCGACGGCTCGAAGATGCCGCTCAAGGGTCCCTTCGGCTACGCCTACTCGCTCGCGCAGCTCGATCCCGAGATCCTGCGCAAGGCCGTCATCCTCTACGTCTGGGTCACCCCCGAGGAGTCGCGCCGAAAGAACCAGGCGCGCACGAACCCGAACGACCCGGGCTCCATCCTCCACCACGGCGTGCCGATCGAAGTGATGATGAACGACTACGGCTGCGACGACATGGACTGGCTCGAGCAGAACTCCAAGGCCAAGGGCGCGGTGACGGTGAGCGCCGGCGGCAAGGAGTACCGGGTCCCCATCGCGCGCTTCGACAACCGCGTCGACAAGACGAGCTTCCTGCGCGCCGAACAGAAGGACTGGGCGCCGGCCGACGTCCAGGCCGTGCGCGACGGGATGAAGGCCGCGCTCGACAAGCTGGCCGAGTCCACCGCCGCGAAGGCGTAGGCGGGACCTCCCTGAAGCGCATCGCGACGGATGCGGCGAGACCGGGCGCCCGCGGCGGAAGCCGCGGGCGCCTCGACGTCTGGATCGCGAAGCTTCCCGTCTTCCGCGACCTTCCCATGGAGGACCTCGAGGAGCTCACGCGCCGCGCCGTGCTCCGCCGCTACCGGCGCCGGGAGGCGGTCTTCGAGGAAGGGGACCCGCCCCGCGCGGTCTTCCTCCTGCGCTCGGGCCTGCTCAAGGCGCTCAAGTACACTCCGCGCACGGAGCCCTGCGCGCTCGAGGTCATCGTCCCCGGCGCACTCTTCGGCATGATCGCGGTGCTCGACGAGAAGCCCTACCCCGTGAGCGCGCTCGCCATCCAAGACTCCGAGGCCTACACCGTCCCCGCGGCCTTCTTCGAGGATCTGCTCGCGCGCCATCCCCGCTTCGCGCGCGAGGTCTTCCGGCAGGTGGGGGAGCACCTGCGCAACGCGCAGGGCATGCGGGCGCTGGCCAAGGAGAGCGCCGAGCGGCGCATCGCCCGCGTGCTCGTTCTGCTCGGTGCGCTGCTCGGACGCGAGGTGAAGGTTCGTCGTGAGGATGTCGCCGAGATGGCGGGGACCACGCCCGAAACCGCCGTGCGCGTGCTCGCCGACTTCCGCCGAAGGGGCCTCGTCTCCTCCGGCTGGAAGCGCATCGTCGTCGCGAAGCCCGACCGCCTGCTGAAAATCTGAAAAACATGCGCGCGCGCATGTTTTCTCCTGCCTCCTCCCGCTAGACTATGTCCATGGAGCGGGAGGCGTCTGCCGTTGATGTTGACAAGCGAACTCAGGAATATGGCACCCTGGAACGCTTCGTCACGGTCTTCTGCAGGGAGAAGCATGCTCCGAGGGAGCTCCTCTGCGCGGAGTGCCGCAGCCTGCTCGCTTACGCGACGGACCGCCTCGAGAAGTGCCCGTACCTCGTGAAGGGGGAGCCCAAGCCCAAGTGCAAGGACTGCCCCATACACTGCTACGCGCCTGCCCGGCGCGCGCAGGTCCGCGAGGTCATGCGCTTTTCGGGCATGCATTTCGTGAAGCGGGGGCGCCTCGATCGGCTGCTCCGCTATTTCCTGGGATTCTAAGGGAGGAGACATGCAGGCCGCGATCAAGGAACTCATGGACGACCATCAGGTCATCCTGCGCATGCTGGGAGCGCTCGGCGGGATGGCCGCGCGCATCGCGGAGGGGGGCGTCGTCCCTGCCGACGACCTCGCGGCGGCGGTGGACTTCGTGAGGAACTTCGCCGACGCCGCGCATCACGGCAAGGAGGAGGACCTGCTCTTCCCGGCGATGGAGGAGGCCGGCATCCCGCGCGATACGGGCCCCATCGGGGTCATGCTCATGGAACACGAGAGCGGCCGAGCCTATGTGCGGGCCCTGCGGGACGCCGTCGAGCGGCTCAAGGACGGCGAGAAGGGGGCGGCGAAGGACGCGGCGGAGAACGCGGCGAACTACGCGGAGCTCCTGCGGAGCCACATCGATAAAGAGGACAACATCCTCTATCCCATGGCGCTCGAGAACCTCTCCGCGAGCCGCTTCAAGACCCTCGAGAAGGAATTCTCCCGGGTCGAGGCGGAGCGGATGGGCCCGGCGAGGCGCGCGGGCTATGTGCGGCTCGTGGAACGCCTCGAGAAGGAGTATCCTGCTCCTGCGTGCGGCTGCGATTCCCACGGCGGCTGCGGCTGAGCGGGAGGGGGCATGGAGATCAAGCCGGATCCGAAATCGGGCGAGGACGTCCGCGGGCGGACGCTGGACGCCGCGGGGCTCGTCGCTTATGAGACGGGCGCGGTGGTCAGCCGCGCCCTCATCAAGAAAGGCGTCGGCACGGTGACGGTCTTCTCCTTCGACAAGGGGGAGGGCTTGAGCGAGCACACCGCCCCTTACGACGCGCTCGTGCAGGTCCTCGACGGCGAAGCGGAGGTCCTCGTCGCCGGCGAGCCGCATCGCGTGAAGGCCGGGGAGATGATCATCATGCCCGCCGGAAAGCCGCACGCGCTCAACGCGGTCGAGCGCTTCAAGATGATGCTGGTCATGATCCGCGCCTGACGCCGCAGGGCCGTGACGCGGCCCTGCGTGGGCTCATGTGCGACGGGAATCCTTTCAAGATTCTCGTCCTTGTCGAGGGAGGGGCAAAGGGCTAGAATACGCTTGCCGCAACCTTCATAGAGGTTTTATGCCCACCATGACCAAGCCCCGCCAGAGCAGCGACCTGAAGAACCCCGACGTCTTCGCCGATCGGCACAACGGCCCCTCCCCGCAGGAGACCGCCGCGATGCTCGAGACGCTCGGCTTCCCGACCCTCGACGCCTTCGTGGACGCCGCCGTCCCGGCGAAGATCCGCAGCGGCCGGCCCCTCGAGCTGCCCGCTCCGGCCGCCGAGGCCGAGGCGCTCGCGGAACTGCGCGAGCTCGCGCTGCGCAACCAGGTCTGGCGCTCCTTCATCGGCTGCGGCTACAGCGATACCGTGACCCCGCCGGTCATCCTGCGCAACATCCTCGAGAACCCCGGCTGGTACACGCAGTACACGCCCTACCAGTCGGAGATCTCCCAGGGCCGCCTGGAGGCGATGCTCAACTTCCAGACCCTCGTCACCAGCCTGACCGGGCTCGAGATCTCCAACGCCTCCATGCTCGACGAGGCCACGGCCGCCGCCGAGGCCATGACGATGTGCCGCGCGATCAAGGGCGGCGGAGAGGTCTTCTTCGCCTCCGAGGCCTGCCACCCGCAGACCCTGGCGGTCCTGCGCACCCGCGCGACCCCGCTGGGCATCCGCGTGGAGACCGGCGACCCCGAGAAGTTCCGCTTCACGCCCGGGGTCTTCGGCGCGCTCGTCCAGTACCCGGACACCGACGGCGTCGTCCGCGATTGGACCTCCTTCTGCGCGCGCGCGCACGAAGCGGGGGCCCTCGTCGTCATGGCCGCCGACCCGCTCGCGCTCGTCCTGCTCAAGACGCCCGGAGAGCTCGGCGCCGACGCCGCCGTCGGCAGTCTGCAGCGCTACGGCGTGCCGCTCGGCGGCGGCGGACCCCACGCGGGCTACCTCGCCACGAAGGCCGCGTATGCGCGGCAGATGCCGGGCCGCCTCGTCGGCGTGTCCAAGGACAGCCGCGGCCGGCCCGCGCTGCGCCTCGCGGTGCAGACCCGGGAGCAGCACATCAAGCGCGAGAAGGCCACCAGCAACATCTGCACCGCGCAGGTGCTCCTCGCGGTCATGTCCTCCATGTACGCCGTCTGGCACGGGCCCGAGGGCCTGCGCCGCATCGCCGGGCGCGTGCACCGCATGGCGCGCCTGCTCTCGGTCGGCCTCAAGCGGCTCGGCCTGGAGACCGTCCCGGGCCCGTTCTTCGACACCCTGCGCGTGCGCACGACCAAGCCTCAGGCCGAGCAGATCCTCTCCCTGGCGGCCGCGCGGCGCATCAACCTGCGCGTCTACCCCGACGGCTCGCTCGGAGTCGCGCTCGACGAGCGCACGGGAGAGGGGGAGCTCGCCGACCTGCTCGCCTGCTTCGCCCGCGGCAAGGCCTGCCCGGTCCCCGCCGAGCTCGCCGCCGAGGCCGGAGACGTGCTGCCCCCGGCGCTGCGCCGGACCTCCGCCCTCCTCGAGCACCCGGTCTTCAGCCGCTACCATAGCGAGACCGAGATGCTGCGCTACATCAAGCGCCTCGAGTCGCGCGACCTTTCGCTGACGACCTCGATGATCCCCCTGGGCTCCTGCACGATGAAGCTCAACGCGGCGGCCGAGATGCTGCCCATCACCTGGCCGGAGTTCGCGAACATCCATCCCTTCGCGCCCGCCGAGCAGACCCGCGGCTACCGCGACCTCGTGGCCCAGCTCGAGACCTGGCTCTGCGAGATCACCGGCTTCGACGCCGCCTCGATGCAGCCCAACGCGGGCTCCCAGGGCGAGTACGCGGGATTGCTGGTCATCCGCCGCTACCATGAGGAGCGCGGCGAGGGCCACCGGCGCGTCTGCCTCATCCCGCAGTCGGCGCACGGCACCAACCCCGCCTCCGCCGCGCTCGCCGGGATGAGCATCGTCGTCGTCGCCTGCGACGCCGACGGCAACATCGACCTCGACGACCTCCGCGCGAAGACGGCCGAGCACGCCAAGGACCTCGCCGCCCTCATGGTCACCTATCCCTCCACCCACGGCGTCTTCGAGGAGGATATCCGGGAGATCTGCGAGGCGGTGCACGCCGCCGGCGGCCAGGTCTACATGGACGGCGCGAACATGAACGCCCAGGTCGGGCTCTGCCGTCCCGCCGAGCTCGGCGCCGACGTCTGCCATCTCAACCTCCACAAGACCTTCGCCATCCCGCACGGCGGCGGCGGTCCGGGGGTCGGCCCCATCGCGGCGAAGAAGCACCTCGTCCGCTTCCTGCCCGGGCACCCGCTCGTCGCGACCGGCGGCAAGGACGCCAACGGTCCGGTCTCGGCGGCGCCGTGGGGGAGCGCGAACGTGCTGCCCATCTCCTGGATGTACATCCGCATGATGGGCGCCGAGGGACTGACGCGCGCGACGAAGACCGCCATCCTCAACGCGAACTACATCGCCAAGCGGCTCGCGCCGCACTACCCGGTGGTCTACAAGGCGAAGAACGGCTTCGTCGCCCACGAGTGCATCCTCGACCTGCGGCACTTCAAGGCGACCAGCGGGGTGCAGGCCGACGACGTGGCCAAGCGGCTCATGGACTTCGGCTTCCACGCCCCGACCGTCTCCTGGCCGGTGGCGAACACGGTGATGGTGGAGCCCACCGAGAGCGAGAGCAAAGCCGAGCTCGACCGCTTCTGCGAGGCGATGACCGTCATCCGCGCCGAGATCGAGGCCGTGGAGCAGGGGAAGCTGCCTCAGAACGACAACCCGCTCCACAACGCCCCGCACACCGCCGACTCCGTCTGCGCCGACGAGTGGAAGCATCCCTACAGCCGGCAGACCGCCGCCTATCCGACCGCGTGGCTCCATGAGCACAAGTTCTGGCCCTCGGTGGGCCGCGTGGACAACCCGTGGGGCGACCGCAACCTCATGTGCACCTGCGGCCCGGTCCGCGAGGGCTGAGCGTCCGATGAAGAAGCGGACGCTCCTGCGCGCCGGGGCGCTCCTGCTGGTCCCGGCCGCCTTCCTCCTCGCCTGGGGCTGGGGGCATCCGGCGAAAGTGTACGAAGGGGCCAAGCGCGCGCGCCTGCGCCTCGCCGGCGCGCGGCCGGCCGAATCGGGCGGGCTCAGGGGCTGGATGCGCGACGACTGCTCCCTCGAGGGGGACTGCCGCTGCGTGGCCCTCGTGCACGGGCTCGGAGATTCCTACGTCAGCTGGGACGCCCTCCTCTCCCGTCGTCGGCCGGGCACGCTGATCTACGCCTTCAACATGCCGGGAACCGACGGCTCGCAGGCGCCCGCCGACCCCTCCGGCTACGGCATCCGCGCCCAGGCGCGGACCCTGCGCGGGGCCCTCGAGCCGCTCTGCCCGCGCTGGACGGTCGTCGGCAACAGCCTGGGGGGCTGGATCTCCGGCTGGCTCGCGCTCGACTGGCCGCAGGGAGTGGAGCGCCTCGTGCTCGTGGGGGCGGCCGGCGTCGACGACCCCAGCGGGAGCGCCGAGAGCGCCGCGCGGGTTCTCGCCTCCCCGGACGTTCCCAAGGTCCGCGAGTTCATGGACAAGGCCTATTGCCGTGCGCCGAAGCTTCCCGAGCACATCCTGCGGGAGATCGCCGCGCGCATCGCCGCGCGCCCCACGAAGGCCATCACCGACCAGCTCTCCAAGAAGGAGCTCCTCGAGAAGCGCCTGAAGTCCCTGCGGGTCCCGACCGAGATCGTGTGGGGGGAGTGCGACCGGATCCTTCCCGTCCCGATGGGAGAGACCTTCAAGCGCCTCATCCCCGGCTCGAAGCTCACCGTCCTTCCCGCCTGCGGCCACATCCCCCAGAAGGAATGCCCGGACGCCCTGCAGAAAGTCCTATTCCCTTCGTAGCACGCGCGGGACAGCCGCGAGGGGATTGCTTTAAAACGTTCAAAACGCCTAAACTCTCGAGGATATGAAGACAAAGAACCCGATTCGATGCTGTCTGCCTTTGCTCCTGGGCCTCTGCCTCCAGCCCGCCGGTTCCCATGCACAGCCCTCACGGAACGGCCCGGTCGTACACGACGACGCCTACTGGAACCGGGGCTTCGGGATGCCTCAGGCCGGCGACAACTATTCCGTGTCGCTCCGCGCCGATGAGGTGGATGCTCTCGCTCGACAGGTCGATGCGGTGATGCTGAAGAGCGGTGCGACGCTGACCGGCGACAACCGGAATGGCTTCAACCAATCCTACAACGGGGAATCGCGGCGCGTCATCCAGTTGAACTACACGCTCCCTTCCGATTCGGCGGAGAAGGCCGCTCGGAAGCTCCTGGAGATGGGGGAACTCACCAGCTACTCCCTGAACAGGCAGAACAATAAGGAGATTCAGCAGCAGGTCCAGGAGCGCATCGGGATACTGGAGCGCGAGCTCGCGAACAACAAGGCCGCGCTGACCGAGATGCCGGCGGCGACGTACTTCCTCACGACCCGCCTGCGATCCCTGCAGGGTTCGCGCGACGCCTATCAGCGGTCAGCGTCCAAGAGCTCCATCTCCGTCCAGCTGTCGACGCCGCCTGGGAAAAGATAACTCTCAGTCGGCCCGAAAGCCGACGGCCACGAATCGCCCTTTCCGGATTCGGGAGAGGAGCCCTGCCGTGGGCTGCAGCCTTTCGATCTCCGCCTGCGTCAGCGCCACGACATGAGGGACATCCCGACGCAGGGACTCCGCCGAGGAGAGTTCTCGTGAGAGGACCTCCACGCGCTCATCGTCCGTGACCGAGCCCGCGTAGCGGATCCGCGGGATCTCCGTCCAGGCCCGGAGTCCGGGCAGCGAGGTCAGAATCCGCTGAAGATCCTTCTGTGGGAGCATGGTGACGATCGCGGTGCTCCTCTTATTGGGTGAGAGAGAATCGCAAGCGGGCTCTTCGTAACGCTCTCCCAGCCGGAGCAGGCGCGTGAGGATCTTCCGCTCTGCCTCCGAGCCCGGGGCGGCGGTGTATTCGACGAAGAGGCGAGGGGCTTGAAGGCACGCGGGATAGGTCGTCCGCGCCCAGGGCTTGAGCCAGGACGGATCGCGGTCCTGCTCGGCCTGAGCGACCGGATGCGCGGGGCGGCGCCCCCAGAGTTCTTGAGTCGAGACGGCTCTTCCTGCCGCCGGATGCGCCGCAACGATCTCCAGCAGCGGCTGAGCCGCCATCTCCCTCGCGGCGATGAACTTGTCGAGGGTCCAGAGCTCCGCGTCCAGGAGGCCTCGAATCCCCGGGAAGCTCGAGGATGATTTTTCGATGGTCGCGGACTCCTGGCGCAAGACGTCACGTTTGAAATACAGCTCCTCGTTTGCGGGCGGGTCGGTGCAGGATATCTCGCGAGTTACGATCTTCCCGCGTCTCTCCAGCTTTTGGAGGATCTTGTCGATCTCCGATATGCTCGTACGGCAATAGGCGTAGAGCGAGTCTCCCGCGGGATCAGCCGGGACGAACCCACAAGGTCGTGCGGCTTGTCCGATTGTGCGGAGGTCGTCGGTCGTGAGGGTGATTCGGTGGTGGCAGTACGAGGGTGGGAAGGAATAGGGCCGCGTCCAGAAACCCGGCGCCAGGACATCGGGCTTTGTGGACCAGGCCGATGCCGCGAGAAGCAGTGCGAGGATCATGGGGTCACGCTATCAAGGATGGGGCGTGCGGGCAAGAGGGGGCGCGCTTGCTCTTATCGGGCGGGCGGTTGTAGAATGGGATGGTCCGCAAAAGGAGGAGTAAATGAGCATATTGAACGTTTTTGCGACCGTCCTGTCGGGTGCCCTCTGGGCGTCGCCGCTGTCGGCGGATTTCCCCGACGGCTACTGGGATCGGGAGTACGCCGGCGGGAGGCAGAGTCTCACGTACAGCCTTTCCGTCGTCGTGGATGATCCCGTCTCCGTCCGGCCGGAGATCGAGGCGATTCTGAAGACGTCGGGCGGAAAGATGAACGCTTTTACGGACCAGACGTCGATGCCGACGGGGTATGACGGCGGGATATCGAGGGCGCGACCAGCGTATTCCTGGAGCTGGCAGATGGCGGAGAAGGACGCCGGGAGGATCGCCCGGAAACTCATCGCTCTGGGACGACTGCTCAGCTACAACGTGAACACCCCGTACGCGACGCCGTATGCGAAGGACCTCTCGGAGCGCATCGAATGGATTGAGAAGGAGAAGAGATTGTCGGCGGCCGCGCTCAGGACGATGCCGGTCAGCCGCGCCCTGCTCGAGGGGAAACTCAAGCGGCTGCGTGCGGCGATGGACGCGGTGAAGGCGTCCGAGAACACCGCCGTGCTCTCCATCCAGCTGCTCCGCGAGGATCCGGATGCCGGCCAAAAGAAGGGGGTTCAGCCGTAGTCGTACGGGGGGTCACTCGATCGCTTCGACGAAGAGGAGGCGGCGTTCACGGGCGCGGGAGAGGTTGTCGGCGTAGGGCCGCAGCCGCTTGAGCTCGTCTGCCGCTACCGCCCGCATGTTCGGCGCATCGACGAGGCCCTCGCCGGCCTTCTTCAGGTCGCGGGACAGTCCGGCGAACTTCTCGTCATCCGGGATATCCGTGGTCCTCTTTGCGGCGCCGGCCTCTTTCCATTTTCGCAGTTCGAAGTCCCTTGTGAGCCGCTCCCGAATGAGGGGGAGAGCCTGCTCGTCGACCCACCATCCTTCGCCGCGTCGGCGACAGCCGTCGTCCGTGTAATGCTCTCCGCCATTCCGCATGAGGGCGTTCAGGCGGTCTTCCGCGTCTCCCAACGCAGTCACGGCGGCGTAGACGGTCGGGACGAGCATGCAGACGGGATGGCTCGCTCTCACCCAACGGCCCGACTCCGGGTCCGTCCCGTTCACCGGGACGGGAGGGAGGCGCCGCTTCGCCATCTTGACCGCGACATGCAGCGGCGTCCGGGAGTGGGAAGGTTCGCGGGCGGCTTTGTCTTCGTCCCACTGAGTTCGGATAACGACGACGATTCCTTCGAACATGCGCGCGTGCTTCTCGGCGGCGACGTAACGGTCGAGGTCGTCTATGCGCGCTTCGACGACTCCTCGGATGGAGGGTATCCTGGCGGCCAGAGCCGAATGCGCTTCCCCTTCGTTCTGAAGGATATCTCTCATGCGAGCGAGTTCCGGATATTCGGGGGCCGGGTCCGGGTCGCAGTTGCGGGCGTAGTGGGCGAGCTTCCCTAGCGATTGGAGAGCCGCGGTCTCATCGCCCGCGTTCTCGGAGAGCATCTCCCACCTGACGATCTCGTGACTCGCATCGGACTTCCTGTCCTTTGTGCCGCGGCTCCGCACGAGTTGTTCGGCGAGGAGCGCCGGCTTCTCGTGTTCGATGTTGAAGGTCCGGATGCAATAGTTCAGCGGGAAGTCGTAATCCTGCTCCCAGGGGAGGTCGGCGGTGGGGGTTTGCGCAAAAGCGGGGGTCAGGGGGCACAAGAGCGATGCGACAGCCAGGAGTCTGAGCATACGTGGAGACTAACACTGAGAGCGCGGGTTTGCAAGACTCTCGACATCCCCCTCCTCTCTGCGGTGTTAACGTGTCGTTCTCTCGGCCCACCCGGACAGAACCCCAGGGAATGGACCCCTCGTCGGTGAGGAGAGGGACACTCGACCCTTCCGGGAGGGACCCGCTCCCGGTATCCTCTGAGCGTGATGAAGTTCGACCGCAAGGGCTCCCTCGGCGCGGCGACCCTCCTGATCCTCGGGCTGTCTCCGTCGTCGGCAAGCGCGCAGGTCGTATACGCGCCTGGGCGGGGCGCGGCTCAGCCGGTGCCGATCGTCGTCCCGAGCGTCTTCCCCTCGCTCCTGTCTCCGCTGGTTCCGCGCGGACTCCGGGGACTCGTCCAACCGATGGCGGCCGGACTGCCGAAGATCGAGTCGCCGCAGCTCCGGTCGGCGGCGCTAGCCGCCCGCGACCTTGCACGCCCGGTCGAGACGAAGGGAACCGTCCGAACGAAGGATTCTCCTCGGAACGCGCTGAAGAACGCGGCGGCGGCGCTGTCCTCGGCGGACTCTCCCGAGGAGCGGGCGGCCGTCCTCGAGGGGCTGTTCTCCGGGGACGGGGAGGACGGGGCTCCGACCGAGGTCTCGCTCGACGGGGACCCGCTCGAGACGGTCCAGGCGCTTCTGGACCGTTCGGGACCCCTGACGGGAGAACAACGGAAGTTCCTGGGCGCCTGGCTGCCGTCCATGCTGAGAGAGGGGAAGATCGGGCGGGCGCCCACCGACGAGGAGCGGGAGAGGATGGAGGACTGGTTCCCGGGGCTTGCGGGGAAGGACTGGAGAGTGACGGGCGCCGAGTGCGCCGAGGTCAACTGCTACGCATGGGCGATGGGGGAGGGCCGACGGACGGGCGCTCCCACGGTGGGGATGGACCGGCTGGCCATCATCGCCGACGTGTACGGACTGGTTTCGCAGGATGCAGGAGAAGCCGAGGATGACGCGGCAGTCGCGGAGTTCGCGAAGTCCTATGGCCCGAGCGTTCCCCCGTTCCCGACCCATTGGAGCCGGCACCTGGCGGGGCCGTGGTGGGAGAGCAAGATCGGCGGCAATCTCCGCATCATCCACCGACTGCGCGACCTGGAGGGCGATGCGTACTACGGCCAGGTGAGCCGCTTCTACCGCGGAGTCCGGTAGCCAGGAATCCCCGACTGGGGATCCCAGGGTGGTTAAGTCCCGTTTGCGAGCCGTCGCGGCGCGCGTCTCAGTGTAGTCCTCTCGCGCCGCGTATCGGTTCCCTCCCGGCGCCTGAGGGCGGGGGGTACCCCCCATTCCAGCACGGGAAGATGATCGGTCGTCCTTCCCGCGATAGCGGCCGTCGCCGATCGGATGGCACGAAGGCTCCGAGGAACTGTCATGCTCCGCTTTTTGGGGGAGGCTGACCGATGCACGGGGGTGACGGCCGGGAGGGCGGCCCATCGCCGAGCACCGCAATGGCCGTCGCCGTCTGAGGAGCGCAGGCGATGGGAAGGACCCGGCCGGCAGGACCCCGCCGACTAACGCCTCCTTAATCCAGCTTGTAGTGGAGGGCTTCGACGGGCTGGAAGGTGACGAGGGCTTCGCGGATGAACTCGTCGAGGCGCGGCTGGAACTTTTTCAGCTTCTCCTCGGCGTCGACGATCTCGATGAGGACGGGCGGGTTGTCGTCGTGCTTGATCATCTTGCCCGCGCGCGCCTCGGCTTTGTAGCCGTAGCCCAGCACGCCCTTGAGGACGATGGCTCCGCCCAGGCCGTCCTGGCGGGCGGCCTCGACGATGGCCTGGTAGACGGGGCGCCCCTGGAAGCGGTCGTTCTCCTCCAGGTAGATGCGCATGAGCGTCTGGCGGGAAGGGGTCTTCATCTGGGAGGCAGGGACTTCGCGAGGTCGCGGGCGAGCTTCTCGCCGACGCCCTGGAGGGCCTGCTGGATGAGGGCGTCCGGGGTCGCGAGCGTGCCGAGCTTGCCGCCGAAGGCGTGCTTCTCGGCGCTCTCCGCCTTCCCGGCGGCCCGGCCGGAGCCCAGCAGCTCTCCGGTCTCCACGTCCACGATGCGCGCCTCGACCTCGACGTCCACGAAGCGCGTCGTCTTCTCGGCGATCTTCACGCTGCGGCCTTCCTCGCGCACCGAGATCGAGGTGATCGAGCCCAGCACCACGGCGCTCGCGTTGAGCCCCTTGCCCACCTTGGAGGCCGTCGCGCTGTCGGTGAGCCCGCTCTGCTGGAGCTGGAGCTCCTGGAGGGCGGCGTCGACGCGGGCGCGCTCGATGAGCCGCAGGCGGCCCGTGCGCACGAGGGCGCCGGCCAGGGCGTCGGCAAGCCCGCTCGCGTGGGGGGTGAACTCCTTCTGGGCGGCGGTGAAGGCGAAGGGCATGACCGCCGCGAGGCGGCGCTGTTCGAAGGGGTATTCCTTGAGCGTCCCGCAGGCGGCGAAAGCGAGGACGGCGCAGAGGGCGGCGGCTTTTTTCATGTTCCTCCGAGGGCTCGACACAGGCAGTATCCCTATTTTCCAACGGCTCCGTCAATTCGGCCCCGGGAGCTCCGGGAGGCGCCGCCCATCGGCGTTCACGGCGCTGGTTTCAGCCGGCGTCGGTTTTGGGAACCATGCCGGTTAGACCGAAAAACCGACGGGACGAACCTGAAGGGACCGCGTCAAGACCGGCCCTTCCCGTTATCCTTGAAGAAGCGACGGAGACCGACGACGGCCTCCTCTCGCTGGAGATCGCAGCCATGAAGAACGCCAAGAGACCGCTCGCCTGCGCGCTCGCGCTGGCCGTGCTCTGGAGCTCCTTCCCGGGGGCCGCCTATGGCCAGAGCGTCCTCCTCAGCCGGCCGGTCAACGCGCAGACCGCTCCCGTCGCGGGGCTGTCGTCCGCCGCGCAGGTCCGCTTCGCGTCGGGCATCGCGTCCCTGTCCTCTCAGCTCTCCATCCTTCCCTCGTTCTCCGCCCTCCAGACCGTCCAGGCGCTCCCGGGGAGCGTCCCGGCCTCCTCCGCCGCGGCTCTGCGCGCCGCCTTTATAAAGGATGCCGTCGCCTTCATCGACGCGGCCGCTCCCCAGGGGGGCGCGGAGTCATTCGAGGTCGAAGCCGGCCGGGCGGTCAAGGGCGCGCTGCTCGATCCTCAAGGGTACGGCGCCCGGATCATCGCGGACCTCGGGAAGAAGGACGGGGACCAGGCCTCCTCCGAGGGGACGCTGGCCGCTGAGGCGCTGTCCCTGATCGCAGGCGCCCCCGCCTCCGATGCGGGGAGCCGCAGCGCGATCGCCGCGGCTCTGGCCGGGCTGCGGCTCGACGCCCCCGGGACGCTGGACGCCCTCTACGACCGGCTCCGGACGCTCGAGGCCGGGGAGTTCAAGCCCGCCGCGGACGAGGCCCCGTCCGTCCCGGTCGTCCAGGGGCCGCGCTTCCATCACATCTCGAACCTCTCCTACGCGCGCGACCACGACGGCCCGACCGCCGCCGAGGTCCTCGGCCGTCCCGACGAGGTCATCGGGCTCATCGGCGTCGGGAAACAGGGACAGCGGCATCTGGACACCCTGGTGACGCACGGGGTGCGGGTGAGGGCCGTCGATCGGACCATCAGCGACGAGCTGCGGGCGCAGTATGCCTCGTCCGACGCGCTGAGCCTGGAGCAGGGAGACGCCTCCGAGGTCCTCGCCGACCCGCGCGTCAAGGCGGTCATCATCGTCACGCCGGGGAACACCCATCACGCGATCGCGAAGCAGGCCCTGCTCGCCGGAAAGAACGTCCTGGTGGAGAAGCCCTTCACTCAGACCGCGGAGCAGGCCGAGGAGCTGGTCGCCCTGGCCGAGGCGCGCGGCCTCATCCTCATGGTGGGGCACAACCGGTACTACCTGCCGCACTTGCAGCGGCTCAAGGACATGATCGCCGGCGGGAAGCTGGGGAAGATCCTCTCCGTCGAGGGGCACTATCTCAATCCGCCGCAGAAGTTCGACCGCACGCACACGGCCCTGGAAGGGCTGGGCTATCACCAGCTCTACATGATCGACGCCTTGATGGGGCAGGACGGCCCGAGCAAGCTGGTCGGCGCGGTCTCTTCGGAGAGCCGGGAGACGGTGGGCCTGAAGCTCATGTACGGCGAGGTCCCGGTCACCGTCAAGCTCTCGCGCGAGTACGACGGCCGCAAGACCCGCGACATCGTCGTCGTCGGCAGTGAGTTCACCGCGACCTTCGACTACGGCGGAGAGCCCGCGTTCACCCGGCTGGAGATCCGTCCGACCCCCCACGCGCTTTCGGACGAGCAGGCCGCGGTCGACGAGGCCGCGCTGGCCGCTCTGCGCGAACAGTCGGCGTTCAAGACGGAAGCGGAGGCGGAGCCCTCGCTCGACCACCAGCTCCGGGCTTTCCTCAAGGCGGTCCGTACGCAGGAGACCCCTCCGAGCAGCGGACGGATGGCCATCCGCGTCGTCGAGACCCTCGACGGCGTCCGCGCGGCGCTCGGCGCCTCCGGGGTGTATTATGCGGATCCGAAGGTCTCGGCGCCCCTCATCGTCCGGCTGGCCCGCGAGATCCACGACCGGCTCGGGGACAAGGGCGGGATGGTCGCCATCGACGGGACGGCCGGCGTGGGCAAGAGCACGATGGTCCGGGCCCTGGCCGACCTCTATGAGCTGATGTACCCGAAGAACCGCAGCATGGTCGACAACCTCGACGAGGTGCGGTTCCCGATGAAGATCTGCCTGGCGCTGAAGAGACGCATCCTGGGCGAGGACCTGACCGACGAGGAGGAGCGGATCCTGAAGGAGCACGGCTGGGAGACGGTCCGGCCGGGGGAGCCCTTCGTCGACGAGGAGAGCCTGTGGCGCAACGACGTCGTCGAGCTGGAGCTCAAGGAGATGCGCAAGCTCTTCGACGTCTTCGCCCCGGAGGAACAGGTGATCGTCACGAGGAAGAGCGCCTATGTCAGCCGCGACTCGAAGCGGTTCTACGCCGACAAGCAGTACGTCTACCGGCCGGGCGACGTCGTGTTCATCGACGGGAAGTCCGCCAACCGCGAGTCCTTCTCGGGCTATACCGACCTCCATGTCCGCCTGCGGGACGCGCTGGACGCGGTCCGCAAGAGATTCGAACGGGACCGGGGAGTCTTCCTGAATCCCGTGGAGCTGGCGAAGCATATGGATTATTACGCGAAGGTCATCCTGCCCAGCTGGCTGTCCTACGATGAGCGGACCCGCGCGAACATCGACCTCGAGGTGGACATCCCCGGCAATGAGATCCATCGGCTCCACTAGGGCCGTCCTGGCCGCCGCGCTCGTCCTGGCGCCGGGCGCCGGAGCTTTCGCCCAGGCGATCGTCATCTCGGGCGCGCAGGCGCCGTCGTCCGTCTCGGTCTCCCCGGTCCCGCCGGTCCGGCTGCCGTTTCCCGCGCAGACGGGAGCGGGGTCCTCGATGGAGCTCCAGCCGGTCTCCTCTCTGCCGAGCGCGGGAGAGGCCCCGACGGTGCGGGAAAGCGCCGCTCCCGCCCGGAGCGCGGGCGAGACGGTCCCGGCGGACGTCTCCGTCCTCCCGTCGGCAGCGCAGGCGGGGAGCGGGGACACCTCTCCGGCCGCCGCCAAGGCCTCCTCACCCGGGCGTGAAGGCCGCCTCCAGGCCCGCGTCCAGTCGTTCCTCCAGCGGTACCCGACGCTCCGGGTCTTCGTGCCTTCCGCCCCGGGCGTCGGCCACCAGTCCGCGGCGTCCGTCCTGCTCCAGCGTCTGCGCGAGCTCGGCTTCTCGGGGGAGTTCGAGGTGGTCTACAGCGGGAGTCGGGAGACCAAGTCCAAGATGGACGTGGTCCTCCCGGGCTTCGAGCCGACCGGGACGGACGTCCAGCGCGTCGCGGACGCCGGCGCGCTCGCCATGCCCATGGCCGAGCTGCACAGGAGCGGCCGGCATCTGGCGCTGGGCATCGTCTCGGCGACCGACGCCGAGCTCGCCCCCTCCGACCTCGATGTCGACCACCTTCTGACCGTCCAGCCCTTCCTCTGGGCCCCGGCGTCCCTGCAGGGTCCGGGAGACCTCGAACTCGCGGGCGCGCACAAGACCCTCAAGACCCTGCCCATCGTCTACGAGCTCCCGGCCCCGGAGTCGCCCGCGGAGTTCATCGCGCGCGAGACCGCGCGCTCCACGCGCTTCGCGCCGAAGGCCGCGGGCCTGCAGGCGATCGCGGGGGCGCTGGAGCGCAGCGACCTCCTGCCGGTCTACGACAATCCGGAGAAGTCCGGACTCGAGAAGCTCCTCCTCCTTCTGCGCGGAGTGCGCAGAGCTCAGGAGCGGGCGCCGCAGGCCTTCCGGCCGGGGGGAGTCCTCCTCCCCGTCTTCTGGACGCTCGACGCCGCGGGGATCCGCAAGCTCGAGGCGCTCATCCTCCGCGAGCCCGCCTTGAAAGGGAAGGTTCGGATCGCCAGCGTCGAGGACCCGGGCCTCGCCGGCCGCATCGCCGCCCTGCGTCAGGGCGAGGCGCTCGTCATCGCCGCGGGCGGCGTCCCGCGCAAGGTCTTCGAGTTCTTCTACGCGCAGGCGGACCTGCCGCCCGTGGCCGCGGGAGTCAACGCCCAGAACCTGCTCGCGCTCCTGGGGAAGCCGTTCTTCCACGCCCTCTACCTGACGGCGCGGAGCATGTTCGAGACCCATCGCTTCCAGCGCATCCTCGCGCGCGCGGACGCCGCGTCCCGGGAGGTCTTCGAGGAGGGCCAGGACGCCCTCGCGGGGGTCGAATGGACGGGCCGCAGCGACCGGGCTCAGTCCGCAGAGGACATCGCCGCGTTCATCCTCGCCTCCCTGACGCCGGACTCCGGCCTGCGCCGCATCTTCGAAAAAGGCCGGATCGCCGACCCGCGCTTCGACCGGGTCCTGCTCGCCCTGGATGCCACGCGCAGAGTCCTGGATGAGCCGGGCACCGCGCGCGGTTCGAAGCGGAAGCCCTGGTCCTGGCTCGAGAAGCTCCGGTCGGCGGCCGCGGCGTCCGTGCTCGGCCTGCTGGGCTCTTCGGGACGCTCCTGACGTCCGGAGGGCCCCGTCGCGCATGGTATCATGGATGAAGGGCCCCGCTCGCCGCGGCGCCCGAGAACATGGCGATCCTGCTGAGTTGTCAGAAGATATCCAAGAGCTACGGCAAAAGGCCGCTCTTCGAGGGCCTGTCGTTCGGGCTCTTCGAGGGCGAGCGCACCGGGCTCATCGGGCCCAACGGGACCGGCAAATCCACGCTGCTCAAGATCCTGGCCGGGCTCGAGACGGCCGATGAAGGGCTCTTCTCTCCTCGCCGGGGGATCCGCGTCGGTTATCTGGCCCAGGAGGAACGCTCCGAGAGCCCCGCCGAGGCGCTGAGCGTCCGCGGTGCCGCCGTCGAGGCCGTGCGGGACCTGGGTCTGGAAGACTGGGAGATCGACGTCCGCGTCGACGAGGGCATCCTGGCCGCCGGCTTCCCGGATCCCGCGCAGCACGTCTCCAAGCTCTCCGGCGGCTGGAGCAAGCGGCTGGCCATCCTCAAGCAGGTCCTGCGCAGGCCCGACCTGCTCCTGCTCGACGAGCCCACCAACCACCTGGACCTCGACGGCGTGCTGTGGCTGGAGCGCTTCCTCTCCGGCCTGGAGTTCTCCTTCCTCGTGGTCACCCACGACCGCCGCTTCCTCGAGCGCGTCACCAATCGCGTCATCGAGCTCGACAAGCGCTACCCCGACGGCCACTTCAGCAGCAAGGGCAACTACAGCGACTTCCTCGAGAGCCGCGAGGCCTTCTACGCCGCCCAGGCCTCCCGCGAGGAATCCGTGCGCAACATCGTGCGCGGCGAGATCGAATGGCTGCGCAAGGGGCCCAAGGCGCGCACCACCAAGCAGCAGGCCCGCATCGACCGTGCCGGCGAGCTCATCGGGGAGCTGGGCGAGCTCGAGTACCGCAACTCCCAGGACCGCGCCGCCGACATCGACTTCACGGGCTCCGAGCGCCGCAGCAAGCGCTTGGTCGAGACCGTGGGCGTCGCCAAGAGCCGGGGCGGCCGCAAGCTCTTCGGTCCGCTCGACCTTCACCTGGGTCCCGGCGACAAGCTCGGCCTGCTCGGCGAGAACGGCAGCGGCAAGAGCACCCTGCTCAAGCTCCTCGACGGGAGCCTTCTCCCGGACGAAGGGCTCCTCAAGCGGGCCGACGGGCTGCGGGTCGTCACCTTCGACCAGCACCGCGAGCAGCTCGACCCCGACATGAGTCTCAAGAAGGCCCTCTGCAACAACGGGGAGCACGTCCTTTATGAGGGAGCGCGCATCCACGTCTGCGGCTGGGCGTCCCGGTTCCTCTTCCGTCAGGAGCAGCTGGAGTACCCGCTGCGTCGGCTCTCCGGGGGGGAGAAGTCCCGCCTCCTCATCGCCCGGCTGATGCTCCAGCCCGCCGACGTGCTGCTGCTCGACGAGCCGACCAACGACCTCGACCTCCGCTCTCTGGAGGTGCTGGAGAAGAGCATGGCCGAGTTCCCCGGCGCGCTGGTCCTGGTCACCCACGACCGCTACCTGCTCGACCGCGTGTGCCGGAGCATCCTGGCCCTCGACGGCAAGGGTCAGGCGCGCGCCTTCGCCGACCTCGCTCAGTGGGAGGCGTGGAGGGAGCGCCAGCCCGACGCCCCCGCGCGGGAGAAGAGCGCTCCCGCGCCCAAGGCGAAGTCGAAGTCGAGCGCGAAGGAAGCGGCCGTCATCGAGGCCGCCATCCACGCCGCCGAGAAGCAGGCCGCGTCGGCCGCCGCGGCGCTGGAGGACCCTTCCGTCGCCCGCGACTTCGTCGAGCTGGCCAAGCGTCAGGAGAAGCTCGACGCCCTCAACCGGAAGATCGGGGAGCTGTTCGCCCGCTGGGAAGAGTTGGAGACGCCCCGGGCGGAGCCCGGGGCGGGCGCCTAGCCGGCGTCGACGTCGAGCTCGCCCGCAAGGGCGTCTTTCCAAAGGCAAAATGGCCCGCGCTGACTCGTGCGGCGGAGGTACTATCCACTGCATCGATCTATATCGATGACTCTCCGGGTCCGGAGTTGCACGAGATGGGGCGCCGCCTGGCGGGGTTGGATCGAGAGTTGAGGAAAAAGAATCAGCGTTTGGGGGCGGTTGTCTTCGCGTAAGGGCGACGGGGGAATGCGTCAATCGGGAGGAGGTTATGGCCCCCTAAATACTCCTGGGTCGATGTCCATGGCGTCCTGCTTTTTATAAATGGGTTTCATGTCGGAGTCTTCAATTCCCATAGTGCTTTCCTCTCCGTCATATCCATCTACTCTAAAACGATAGGAGAACTCGAATGGGAAGTCACCGGCAGGACAAAGCGGCACTTCGAGCTTCCAAGTGGTTCCGCCTTTTTCTCGCTTCATGGGCCAGCGGTTTATATCCACTAGTGTGAATTGGACAGTCTTAATTTTTGTTTTTGGATGTCCTTTGGGCAAATCCATACTCAAGTCGTAGTGGAATGTGACTGTTTCTTTTTCGAGAAGGCGTTCGCAGGATTTTCTTATACCTTCGGTCTCGGTGCTAGACAATCTGGAGATCTGTTTACAAGATTTCTTTTCATTCATACTTAATTCAGCGCATTCGCCCGGGGACAATGTCGAAGCCTTGTTTTTAAAAAATGTCCCCAGAACAGCTAAGGCATGAGTGCCCACTTGTTGAGACGGATCATTTAAAGCGTTGGCTAGTGGCAGGATTACGTCTGAGCCTCCTTTTTCCCCAAGAACCTTGACCAGACTTAACCGGAACTGCGCATCACTGTCCGGATCCTCGTATGCTGTAAGTATATTGTGGGTCCGCAATTTGGTCACTGCCTCAATAAGGCGACCGTTATCCTCACACTGCTCATTGCATCGACGAAGCTGCTCCAGCAGGAGACTTCCAGCGATTGGGGGACCTATCGCACGGATGTTTTTTAGCCGATTAGCGATCGGCTGATTTGCCAAAAATTCGCTTAGAGATGCTCGAGCAGAAGGAGTGTGGCGCAGGCTCATAATCACAAATGGCCACAAGTTTTTATCCGAACAGAGTTCGAAGAGCTTCTGCCAATCGTGTTGTTTAAGCTTGAATAGTGCTTGGATCGCCTCGCGACGAACACGGGGCGCCTCCGTCGCATCATTCATAACCATGGATAACTGATCTATCGCTCGCTTATCTCGGAGTTCGCCTAGCGAATAGGCGATGACCGCGCGCTTAATCGTTTCCCGCTGGCCCACGATTTCCTCACCGAATCGAGTCCGTGCGACATCCTTCATCTTGGCGAATGCTGTTATGTGCTCCGGTAGGCATAAGGTTTTACGGACCTTATGATCGTCGAAACTCATCGACTTCTCGCCAAGCGACTTATCCAGGGAAGATGTTCGCGAATAGAGAGACTCAATAAGGCAATCTGCGGTGGCCTTGTCGTCAGTGGAGACCTTTACCAATTGGGAGGCGAAAATTGAAAAAATTTCGCAACCGTTGTCTATTGTCCCCCGTGCCTTGGGTTGAGACAACTCGTAGTCAATCAGACCTCGGAGGTGGGGGGCCTTTCCTGCCGACGTCATCCGCGCGATCGTTCTGGCCAGGGCGATACGTTTCGGATTGTGCGGACCCATTTTCAGAAACGCATCTATGGCTCTTAACAATCCCTTTTCTTCTTTATCTTCTTTCAGCGCGAAAAGCTTGTAGACCGCATAGCTGGAAATACGATTCTTCTTACAGAATTTTACGACCCTGCTTTTCTCAATTTTCTTGAGATCGATCTGAACTCCCCTTTTCTTTGCCGTTTCCTCAGCATGGCTATTGGCGAACCTCTCCGCGATATCGAGATCATCGGCCTTATGCCAGCCGAGGACTCCAGGCTGTCCCTCCCAATTCGGAGCGAGGTTCCCATCGTTATTGCAAGGATATTCAGGGACATCGGCGAAAGAGGCGACGGTGCAGAAAAATATAACCGTAGCGCCATACAGGATGCATCTCACGCATATGCGCATCTGAATTCTCTCCATGCATGCAATCGGGATGCTTACAAAGGGCACTCCATCACGAGCACACGCGCAACCTAAGTCAGATAAAAAATGCCCTCGCAAAAGCAAGAGCATTTCTTATTCTGTCCGAAAACGACAAGGGCTGTTACTGCTTCGTGTCCAGAGTGCTAAAGAAGTTCTCGACGATCGCTCTGACCTTCGCCTTCACCATATCGAGCTTCTCAGGCCGAATGCCGATGACAACTGCGCAACCATGTCCCGTGTACATAATCCTTTCCACAGTCTCAAAATCCGAGATTTTCGAGGCGCTCTTTGCGAATTCATCGGACTCAAGGTAGCGTGACTTCTTGGTCGAACCGGATTCTCCGGCCTGAATGCCTACAATCGTCGAACCCAATTGAGAGATTGCCTGCCTGCGGGCAGCATCACATGCCTGGAGGTATAAGTCATTTTCCTGCTCGCGAGTGGAAACTGTCCCGCCCGGTTTATTTTTCCCAATCATCTCGCTGAGTTTCGATCCATCTGCCGCAGCCCAGCCCTCTGCAGTAAGTTGCTTCACTCTGTTGAGAGTCGTTTTGTTGGCACGCTGCATCGAGGGCATGCAGCCGGCAACCAGCAAAATCCCCGTAAACCCAATGAATAGCCGAGCAATTTTCATCCAGCCTCCATAATTATGCTGACCGCAGTTGATTATTGGCGATAAGGATACAGGTGTCAAGGCCCAGAATTAACTCGCGATTAGGACGGCTTCCTGATGGGAGCATTCACCCCTAAGCGTTTCCGTTCCGAAAGGCGCTGCAGGTACATCGCAAGGCCGCGCTACGCCTGTTCGTGCGCCAGATCGATCTCGTCCTGATTACTTACTCGGCGCTTCCGGGTGGACCCACGGCAAACCCGGAAGCGCCATTACTTATTCCGCCTGCACGACGTGCAGGCGGACGGCGAGGTAGGCGACGCAGGCGACGCAGAGGATCGGGCCGCCCAGGATCATGAGCCAGGCCGACCAGCCCAGCTCTCCGAGCAGTTCGGACTCCGTCTCGTCGGCGACGACGAAGGTCCCCGCGTCGCCCTGACGGACGACGGCCGAGGCGATGAAAGCGTCCGAGGGGGAGTCCGGCGGCGCCGCGTCGGCCTTCGCGAGCGCGTCCTGGAGCTCCCGCACGCCGGCGTCCCACTCCTGGGGGTCCACCATCCCGTCGCCGTTCGCGTCGAGCGCCCTCATCTTCGCCGCGTCCCCTTTCAGGCGCCGGACCGCGTCCTGGAGCGTGAGCTTCACCGCCCGGGCCGCGCGCCGGTGCAGCGGGGGCCGCTCGTCGAGCGGCATGGCGCTGCCGAGTATGTAGAGCGGGTCCCCCGGCCGGAGGATGCGGGCGTTGAGGCGCCGGCTGCTCCAGCTGTCCCCGACCACGGCGCGGATGTAGGCCGCGATCTCCGGGGGCGCGCCCGAGAGGAGGCCGGTGCCGTAGGAAGCGTCGACCTTGTAGCGCTTGTCGGCTCCCCCCGGCTGGACGAGGACGCGGCCGGTCTCGTCGATGAACCAGAACGGGTCGCCCGTGTTGTCCGCGGTATGGATGGTGACCCAGCGGCTGTTCTTGCCCGAGCCGCGGTGCTCCTCGATCACGATGCGCCAGCAGACGGCGTCCTGGCCGTAGATGGGGTCCGGGCGGACCTCCAGCGCGTCGGCCTTCCCGCAGAGCTCGACGGTCCCCATCGCCATCGAGCGCACCTTGGAGGTGGCGATGGCCTCGACGAGCCGCTTGAGACGGAGGCTCTGGAACCCCGAATAGAACAGCGTCGCGCCCACGCCCGCGCCGATGGCGGCGGCGACGACGTCGTCGTTCTTGGAACTCACCTAAGCCTCGCCCTGAGCTTTGGAGGTCAGGGCTGTGCGATGTCGATCGCGACGTCCTGACGGTCGGCCTCGGAGACCTTGAACATCTCCTGCGGCTGGAGGTTCATGAACGAGGCGACGAAGGAGTCCGGCAGGGACTGGATGCGGATGTTGTAGTTGTTGACCGTCTCGTTGTAGAACTCGCGCCGGTCGGCGAGCTGGCTCTCGAGGTCGGAGATGCGGCCCTGGAGCTGCTGGAAGGAGGCCTGCGACTTGAGGTCGGGGTAGTTCTCGGCCACCGCGAAGAGCTGCCGCAGCCCGGCGGTGAGCTGGCCCTCGGCCTCGGCGCGCTGCGCCACGCCGGTGGCGCCCTGGGCCGTGCTCCTCAGCGCCGTGATCTTCGTCAGCGTGTCCTTCTCGAACTTCATGTAGGACTCGCAGGTCTTGATGAGCTTCGGGATCTCGTCGTGGCGCTGCTTGAGCAGCACGTCGATGTTGGCCCAGGCCTTCACGATGTTGTTCTTGACGATGATGAGGCCGTTGTAGACGGTCACGAAGTAGGCGACGAGGCCGACGAGGGCGAAGCCCAGCAGGCCCAGCAGCACGAGCGCGTTCATTTCAGTGCCTCCCGGATGCGGCGGTCGAACTCCGATATGTCGAAGGGCTTCTCGAGGACCTGGAGTCCTTTGAACTTCAGCAGGGTCTCGAGCGCGGCGGCGGTGACGGAGCCGGAGACGGGGACGATGGGTACGTCGCGGAGCTTCTCATCGGCGTCCAGATGCGCGAGGAACTCCCCGGGGCTCATCCCCGGCATCTTGATGTCCATGATGAGAAGATCGGGGCGCTCCGCCCGCATGAGCCGGA
The DNA here is from genome assembly GCA_041660925.1 of Elusimicrobiota bacterium. Taxonomy (NCBI): domain Bacteria; kingdom Pseudomonadati; phylum Elusimicrobiota; species Elusimicrobiota bacterium. Next base: position 183,583 of record JBAZVI010000001.1, on the reverse strand, counting down.
GCGCCTCGTCGAAGCTCTCGGCCTTGGCGAGGTCGACGGAGAGCGGCTTGAGCAGGGTCTCGATGAGGGGGACGCAGCCGGGGTCGTCCTCGGCGAGCACGACCCGCCGCCGCCGGGTCGGCGCGGAGGGAGCGTTCGCGCGCGCCGGCGCGGGAGGGGGCGGCGGGGCGGGGAGCTTCGGGAGCGGGAACTCGATGGTGAAGCGTGCGCCTCCTTCCGGGGGGGCGTCGAGGCGGATGGTCCCGCCGTGGTCCTCGACGATCTGCCTGGAGATGCTCAGGCCGAGGCCGGTCCCCTGTCCGGCGGGTTTCGTCGTATAGAAGGGTTCCCAGACCTTGTCGGCGGCCTCGGGGGGGATGCCGGGCCCGTCGTCCTGCACGACGACGCGGACTCGACCGTCCTCCCGCGAGGTGCGGACCCGGATGAGCCCTCCGCCCTTCTCGCGCAGGGCCTGGTCGGCGTTGCCGAGGAGGTTGAAGAGCACCTGCTGGAACTCGGGACCGGCGAGCTCGACGGCGGGCAGGTCGGCGGCGAGGGTCTCCTCGATGCGCACCGGCGAGAGGACCATGTCGCAGCGCTTGAGCTCGATGCACTCCAGGATCAGCGCGTTGAGGTCGCAGGCGCCCTTGCCGCTCTTCTGGCTGCGCGCGAAGGCGAGCATGTCCTGGAGCGTGCGGCGGCAGCGCAGGGCTCCTTCCTCGACGCGTTCGAGCGCGCGGCGCAGACGGGGCGCGTCGTCCGGCCCCCCGAGTCCGACCTGGGCGAAGCCGAGCACGGAGGCCAGCGGGCTCTTGAGCTCGTGGGCGATGCTCGCCGAGAGCGTGCCGAGCGTGGCGAGGCGGTCCATGTGCTGGAGCTTCTCGCGCGCCTCGCGGCGCTCGCGCTCGGCGCGCTCCTGCTCTTCGGCGAGGCGGTGCACGGCTCGGCGCTCGCCGGCGGCCACGCGCATCGTGACCCCGGCGGCGGCGAGGAGCGTGAGCATCTTCACGACCATCGAGAGGACCTCGACCCAGATGCGGAAGCGGAGGGATTCCGCGTGGAAAAGGAGGAGGAGCGCGAGGGCCGCGCCGGTCGTCCAGAGGATCCCTCTCTCTCGGAAGGCGAGGCAGGCGCTGAAGATGGGGAGGAGGAACATGACCCAGAAGTAGGAGACGTGCCCGCCGGAGTAATAAAGGATGGCGGCGATGAGCAGGGTGTTCGCGCCCACCGCGACGGCCTGGCGGCGCTCGGGAGGCAGCCGCCGCGCGAGGAGCCCGAAGTTGAGGAGGTTGAAGGCGAGGAGGGCCAGGAAGGCCCAGAGGATGTGCGGGTAGACGAAGTCCGGGTTCTCGCGGCCGAGGTACGCCGCGATGCCCATCATCAGCGTGAAGGCGACGCTGTCGGCTCCGCCCGGGAATCCGCGCGTTTTAGCGGGGTCCATCGGACTCATAGTACATCTAGAACCTCGGTTCCGCCAGCCCCCGCCCCGCGGGACGGCCCCCCGACGGCGCAGCGAGCTGTTCCGCGGGCGCGGGGCGGGGGCTTCCCGGCCGTTATCCCGGGCGGGGGTCTTTGCAGGTGCCTTGCCCACACTTGGAGGGAAGTTGTAAACTCACATCAACTCCGGCTCAGCCGGACCAAGAGTGGCACCCTAAGGAGGGCGCATGAGCCCCTTCAAGCAACAGATCAAGTACGAGGCGGAGAGGGACACGCGCTTCGCCGACGAGATCATGTCGATGCCGGGCTGCGAGGACCTGGGCGGCTGCATCCAGTGCGGCACCTGCTCGGGCATCTGCCCGCTCAGCATCTACATGGACTACACGCCGCGGCGCATCATCAACCTCGCGCGCGCCGGCTTCAAGGAGGACGTGCTCTCGAGCCAGACCATCTGGCTCTGCGCCTCCTGCTACAACTGCACCGTCGAGTGTCCGAAGGACATCAAGATCACGGACATCATGTACGCGCTCAAGCAGCGCGCCATCCGCGACGGCGTCTACCCGAAGCGCTTCCCGATCCCGGTCCTCGCCCGCGAGTTCTTCGCGATGGTCCGCCGCAGCGGCCGGGTCACCGAGAACTGGCTGGCGACCTTCCTTTACCTGAAGACGGACTGGTTCGCGATGCTGAAGATGGCCGGCCTGGGGCTCAAGCTCATGCGCACCGGGCGCTTCACCTACGGCTTCGAGGGCATCGAGAACAAGGAGCAGCTGCGCAAGCTGCTCGATACGCCGCACAGCGAGACGGTCTCCGGAGGGGCGCGATGAGATACTCCTATTTCCCGGGCTGTTCGCTCAAAGGGACCGGCAAGGCCTACGAGGAGTCGATGCTCCCCGTGTTCAAGGCCCTGGGCATCGAGGTCAACGAGCTCAAGGACTGGAACTGCTGCGGCGCGACCGCCTACATGGCCGTCGACGAGTCCGCGGCGCTCCGGCTCTCGGCGCGCAACCTCGCCATCGCCGAGCAGGCGAAGGACGAGGTCCTCGCCCCCTGCAGCGCCTGCTACCTGGTCCTGCGCAAGACGCAGAAGTACATCCAGGACTACCCCAAGGTCCGCGCCGACGTGGACGCGGCGCTCACGAACGCCGGCCTTCAGTATCACGGGAAGGTCGAGGTCAAGCACCCGCTCGACATCCTGGTCAACAAGGTCGGGCTCGACGCGATCAAGAAGCGCGTCGCCAAGCCCCTCAAGGGCCTGAAGGTCGCGACCTATTACGGCTGTCAGATCGTGCGGCCCTATTCGACCTTCGACAACCAGGCGCGGCCGGTGACGATGGACAAGCTCCTCGAGGCGCTCGGGGCGACCGTCGTGCACTACCCGCTCAAGACGCGCTGCTGCGGCGGCAGTCTCACGGGGACGCTCTCCGAGGTCGGGCTGCGGCTCGTCTACATCCTGCTCAAGGAGGCGCGCAAGAACGGGGCGGACGTCATCTCCACGCTCTGCCCGCTCTGCCAGTTCAACCTGGACGCCTTCCAGGACCAGGTGAAGGACAAGTACGGCGACGTCACGACGCCCGTCGTCTACTTCACCCAGCTCATGGGGCTCGCCTTCGGGCTCGACCCGAAGGAACTGGGCCTCAAGCGCAACATCGTGCCGGCCGAGCCGGCGCTCGCGGGGAAGGTCTGAGCATGAGCCATCACAAACACGGGAACAATCAGGGCAACGGCGGCTCGGAGCCGGTCCGCGTCGGCGTCTACACCTGCTACTGCGGCTCGAACATCGCCGCGATGGTGGACGTCGAGGCGGTCGCCAAGTTCGCCGAGAAGCTTCCGGGCGTGGTCGTCTCCCGCGCCTACAAGTACATGTGCTCGGACCCCGGGCAGGAGCTCATCGCCCAGGACATCAAGGAGCATAAACTCAACCGCATCGTGGTCGCCGCGTGCTCGCCGCTGCTGCACGAGCACACCTTCCGCACCGCGACCGGCCGCGCGGGCCTGAACCCCTACTTCCTGCACATGGTCAGCATCCGCGAGCACGCCTCCTGGGTGCACGACGACAAGGCCAACTCCACGGAGAAGGCCAAGGAGATCCTCCAGGGCGCCGTCGCCCGGGTGGCGCTCCACAAGGCCCTCGAGAAGGCCAAGGTCCCGGTGAACCCCGACGTGCTCGTCGTCGGCGGCGGCATCGCGGGCATCCACGCCGCGCTGACGCTGGCCAACGCGAACAAGAAGGTCATCCTCGTCGAGCGCGACGCCACCATCGGCGGGCACATGGCGAAGTTCGACAAGACCTTCCCGACGCTCGACTGCGCGGCCTGCATCCTGACGCCCAAGATGTCGGCGGTGCGGGCCCACCCGAACATCACGCTCAAGACCTGGGCCGAGGTGACGAAGGTCGAGGGCTACGTCGGCAACTTCAAGGTCCAGATCAAGCAGAAGCCCCGCTACATCAACGAGGACCTCTGCGTGGGCTGCATGGAGTGCATCAAGGCCTGCGTCTTCAAGGAGCCCAAGTTCTCGGATGAGTTCAACCAGGGGCTCGGCAAGCGCAAGCCGGTCTACATCCCGTTCCCGCAGGCCGTCCCGCCGGTGGTCCTCGTCGACCCGGCGACCTGCCTCAAGCTCAAGACCGGCAAGTGCAAGCAGACCTGCGTCGAGGCCTGCGGCGAGCGCAAGGCCTTCGACTTCGAGCAGAAGGAGACCTTCGAAGAGGTCCAGGTCGGCACCGTCATCGTCGCGACCGGCTTCAAGACCTTCGACGCCGGACGCCAGGCGCTCTACGGCTACGGCGTCTACCCCGAGGTCTACACGGCGCTCGAGATCGAGCGGCTCATCAACGCCTCGGGGCCGACCGGCGGACACCTCGTCACGAAGAAGGGCGAGGCCCCGAAGTCGGTGGCCATCATCCACTGCGTGGGCTCGCGCGACGAGCACACCAACAAGTGGTGCTCGCGCGTCTGCTGCATGTACTCGCTGAAGCTCGCGCACATGATCAAGGCGCACACCACCGCGCAGGTCTACAACTTCTACATCGACATGCGCGCCGCGGGCAAAGGCTACGAGGAGTTCTACAACCGCGTCCTCGAGGAGGGCGTCCAGTTCATCCGCGGCCGCGTGGCCGAGGTCACCGACTGGGCGATGACCCCCGACGAGGAGGGGCGGCTCGTCGTCCGCGCCGAGGACACCCTCGCCGGCTTCGTGCGCCGCATCCCGGCGGACATGGTCGTGCTGGCGACCGGCCTGGAGCCCCATAAGGACGCCCAGGACGTGCGCCGCATGTTCAACATGAGCTGCTCGGGCGAGGGCTTCTTCCTGGAGCGGCATCCGAAGCTCGCCCCGGTCAACACGCCGACCGACGGCATCTTCCTCGCGGGCGCCTGCCAGGGCCCCAAGGACATCCCGGACACCGTCGCCCAGGCCGGCGCGGCGGCCGCCGAGGCGCTGGCGCTCATCGACCGGGGCCACGTCGAGATCGAGCCCAACACCGCCTACGTCGTCGAGGAGGAGTGCTCGGGCTGCAAGACCTGTCTCTCGATGTGCCCGTACACGGCCATCACCCGCGACGAGGTCAAGAAGAAGGCCGTCATCAACCCGGCGATGTGCAAGGGCTGCGGCACCTGCGTGGCCGCCTGCCCGTCGGGCTCCATCCGCCAGAACCTGTTCGAGGACGAACAGGTGCTCGTAGAGATCGAGGAGGTACTGACCCGTGCAGCATAAAGACAAGACCCCGCAGGCCCCCGAGGCCTGGAAGCCGCGGCTCCTCGCGATCTTCTGCAACTGGTGCACCTACACGGCGGCCGACCTGGCCGGCGTGTCCCGCATGAAGTACGCCGACAACGTCCGCATCGTGCGCGTCATGTGCTCGGGCCGCGTGGACCCGCAGTTCGTGCTCGACGCGTTCGCGCGCGGGGCCGACGGCGTGCTCATCGGCGGCTGCCACCCCGGCGACTGCCACTACATCGAGGGCAACTACAAGGCCCTGCGCCGCAGCGAGCTCCTCAAGCGGATGCTCGCCGACATGGGCATCGAGCCCAAGCGCTACCGTCTCGAGTGGATCTCCGCCTCCGAGGGCGACAAGGTCCAGCGCGTCATCAACGAGATGGTCACCGAGATCAAGGCGCTCGGCCCGCTCGACCTTCCGGGCCGCGCGAAGGCGTGGGACGAGGAAGTCGCGGAGCTCGAGGGCGAGCTGAAGGAGAAGAAGGGGGAATGCGCGAATGTCTAAGCCCAAAGTCGCCTTCTACTGGTGCGCGTCCTGCGGCGGCTGCGAGGAGTCCATCGTGGACCTCGCCGAGGACATCCTCGGCGTCGTCGCCGCGGTGGACATCGTCCTGTGGCCCGTGGCCATGGACTTCAAGCGCCATCACGTCGAAGCCATGCCCGACGGCTCCATCACCGCGACGCTCCTCAACGGCGCCATCCGCACCTCCGAGCAGGAGGAGATGGCCCGGCTTCTGCGCCGCAAGACCCAGGTCCTGATCGCCTACGGCGCGTGCGCGCAGTCCGGCGGCATCCCGGCGCTCGCCAACCAGTTCTCGCGCGAGCAGATCCTCAAGTACGTCTACGAGGACTCTCCGAGCACGGTGAACCCGGAGAAGACGCGGCCGCAGACCCGCTTCGAGGAAGAGGGCCGCGTCGCGGAGCTCCCGGAGTTCCGCAACGTCGTGCGCTCGCTCGACCAGGTCGTCGACGTCGACTACTACCTCCCCGGCTGCCCGCCGACCCCGAAGGTCCTCAAGGGCGCCCTGGAGGCCCTGCTCTCGGGCAAGCTGCCGCCCAAGGGGACGATCCTCTCGCCCGACACGGCGACCTGCATGGACTGCCCCCGCCTGGACAGCAAGCCGCAGGACCTCGCCATCGAGCAGTTCCGGCGGCCGCACCTGACGGCGATGGACCCGGAGAAGTGCTTCCTCGCGCAGGGCGTGCCCTGCATGGGGTCCGGCACCCGCGGCGGCTGCGAGGCCCAGTGCCCGAAGGGCAACATGCCCTGCACCGGCTGCTTCGGCCCGACCTCCAAGGTCCACGACCAGGGCGCGAAGCTGCTCAGCGCGCTGACCTCGACGCTGGCCGCGAAGGACGAGGCCGGCATCAACCAGGCGCTCAAGGGCATCCCGGACCCGGTGGGGACCTTCTACCGCTACGGTCTGGCCAAGTCGCTGCTGCGCCGTAAAGTCGACCTTCAATAGGAGAACACGATGCAGGCACAAAAGGTCTGGGACGAAGCGAGCAAGCGGGCCAACGCGGCCTACATGAACGGGCGCCGCCGCATCACGGTGGACCCGATCACCCGGCTGGAGGGCCACGGGAAGATCGACATCTTCCTCAACGACAAGGGCGACGTCGACCGCGCCTACTTCCAGGTCCCCGAGCTGCGGGGCTTCGAGATCTTCAGCCTCGGCCGACCGGCCGAGGACATGCCGCAGATCACCAGCCGCATCTGCGGCGTCTGCCCGACGGCGCACCACATGGCCTCGACGAAGGCGCTCGACGACCTCTATCAGGTCGAGCCGACCTCCACGGCCAAGAAGATCCGCGAGCTCGTCTACAACACCTTCATGCTCGAGGACCACGCGCTGCACGTCTACATCCTCGGCGGCCCGGACTTCATCGTCGGCCCCGACGCGCCTCCGGAACTGCGCAACGTGCTCGGCGTCATCGAGAAGGTCGGCATCGACGTGGGCAAGCGCGTCATCACGACCCGCCGGCGCCTGCGCGAGATGATCGCGGCCATCGGCGGCAAGGTCATCCACCCCGTGCTCGGCCTGCCCGGCGGCGTGGCCAAGGGCATCTCCAAGAAGGACCTGCCCGAGTTCCAGAAGCTGGCCAAGGACGGCCTCGAGTTCGCGCTCTTCACGAAGCAGGTCTTCCACGACATCGTCCTCAAGAACAAGGGCTACGTCGACCTCATCACCTCCGACGCGTTCACCCACCGCACCAACTACATGGGGCTCGTGGACAAGAACAACAAGGTGAACTTCTACGACGGGATGGTCCGCGTGGTCGGTCCGGAGGGGAAGGAGGTCGTGAAGTATCGGGCCCAGGACTACCGCGAGCAGATCGCCGAGCACGTCGAGCCCTGGAGCTACGTGAAGTTCTGCTACCTCAAGAAGCTCGGCTGGAAGGGCTTCACGGACGGCGCCGACAGCGGCGTCTACTCCGTGGCCCCGCTGGCGCGGCTCAACGCCTCCGACGGGATGGCGACCCCGCAGGCGCAGGCCGCCTACGAGGAGTACTTCAAGACCCTCGGCGGCAAGCCCGTGCACCACACCCTCGCCAACCACTGGGCGCGCGTCGTGGAGATGGTCTACGCGGCGGAGCGGATGGTCGAGCTCCTCAGCGACCCGGAGATCACGAGCGACGACCTGCGCAACATCCCGACCGCGACGCCCAAGGTCGGCATCGGCGTCGTCGAGGCGCCGCGCGGCACGCTCTACCATCACCTCGAGACGAACGCCGACGGCATCCTCACGAAGGTCAACCTCATCGTCGCGACGCAGAACAACTCCGCGCGCATGGCGATGAGCGTCGAGAAGGCCGCCAAGGGCCTCATCAAGGGCGGCGAGGTCTCCGAAGGCCTGCTCAACAAGGTCGAGATGGCCTTCCGGGCCTACGACCCCTGCCACGCCTGCGCGACGCACTCCCTGCCCGGCGACATGCCGCTCATCGCGACGATCCGCGACGCCTCGGGGAAGACGCTGCGCGAGATCACTCGCTAAATGCGTTCCGCATTTAGCGGGGGTGTCGGGAAAAGTTGCCGCCGCGCGTCGGCGGCGCCTGCGGTAGGTTGCCCTTCTCGGGCGCGAATTTCCCGGCGGTCGTCGTTTTGATGAGCCGGGAAATTGGCGCCAAGCCCACGCTGCTTCTCGCCCTCGGCAACGACATCCTGGGCGACGACGGGGTGGGCCTCGTCGTCGCCGAGCGCCTGAAGGACCGGGTCGGAGAAGGCGTCGAGATCCTCGCCACCTCCGAGTCCGGCTTCCGCGTCATGGAGTTCCTCGAGGGCTACGACAACGCCCTCCTCATCGACTCGGTGAGCACCGGGCAGAACCCGCCCGGGACGGTGCTCGAGTTCACGCGGGAGGCGTTCGCGCGCATCAAGGCGCCCTCTCCGCACTACGCGGGGATGTCGGAGGTCTTCGAACTGGCCGACCGTCTCGGCCTGACCTTCCCCAAGAACTTCCGCGTGCTCGCGATGGAGATCGTCTCTCCGAAGGACTTCTCCGTCGGACTGAGCCCCGAGGTGGAGCGCGCCATCCCCGGCCTCGTCGAGCGGGCGGGCGAGCTGCTGCTGGACTGGGAGAAGGAGAAGGGGGCGCCCGATGCATGAATACTCGCTGATGGAGCGCGTGCTGGAGACCGTGCTCAAGGACCTCGAGGGCCGCGGCATCCAGAGCGCCTCCCAGGTCAAGGAGCTCTCCCTGCGCGTGGGCGCCCTGGAGCTCCACTCCGTGGAGTCCTTCGAGCAGGCCTTCGCCGCGCTCACGAAGGGGACGCTGCTCGAGAAGGCCGCGCTCAAGCTCGACGTGTTCCCGGCCTCCTACGACTGCCGGGCCTGCGGACACAAGGGGCCCTGCGGCGACGATTCCGTGGACCACCACGACCCGACCCCGGCGGCGCCCTGCCCCAAGTGCGGCGCGGTCGCGCTGCTGAGCGGGGGACGCGGCGTGGAAGACCTTTCGCTCGTGATCGAAGACGCTCAGAAAAAAGGAGGAGTACGATGATCCAGGTGCTTTTGTCCGCCGTCCTCAGCATGCCGGTCCTCGCGGAGGAGCCGAAGCCGGCCGCTCCCGTCGAGACGCCCAAGCTCGAGGCGCCCGCCAAGATCGCGGAGACGCCGAAGGCCGAAGCCCCCAAGGCGGAGACGCCGAAGGCCGAGACGCCGAAGATCGAGACCCCGAAGGTCGAGGCCCCGAAGGTCGAGGCCCCGAAGGTCGAGATCCCGAAGGCCGAAGCCCCCAAGACCGAGCCCGTCGCGGCCGCGCCGGCCCCCAAGCCCGTCAAGGCGAAGGTCCTCACCGAATGCGCCGCCTGCCTGACGCCGCTCATCGACGGCTACAAGGGCGTCCTCGCGGATCTCGAGAAGTGGACCGCCGAGGTGGACGCCCAGACCGCGGCCGCCGAGGAGAGCTTCCAGAAGCTGCAGAAGGGCATCTCCGACAACGAGGTCGCCATCACGAAGGCCAAGCTGGAGGGCGGCAAGGCGAACAAGGAGCGCGTCAAGGAGCTCAACAAGCAGAATAAGACGCTCTGGAGCGAGCTCGAAGCCGCCCGCAAGGCCAAGGCCGCGCTCTGCAAGCAGTTCGGCCGCGACGCCTCCCAGAAGGTCCGCGAGTACAACGCGTCCATCCAGGAGAAGCTCAAGGAATCCCAGTCCCGGATGCAATAAGCTCCTCATCCTCCGACCCTCCCTCCCCTGCGGGGGAGGGCAGGGTGGGGGGGGATCCATGAGCAGCCGTCTCCTCACCGCCGTCCTCCTCCTTGTCGCCGCCTTCGGCGCGTCCGGCGCTCTGCGCGCGGCTCCGTCCTCTTCCGGCCTGCCCGCCTCCCGCCTCTGTCTGGGCTACATGGAGGACCGGCCGCAGGTGCGTTCGGCCGGGATCTACCGCTGCCGCCCGAGGGGGAAGGGCGCCGCGGTCTACGAGCTCACCTTCGCGGCGGAGGACGTCGGCTCGGACTACTTCGCGGAAGACGGCGCCTTTCTGGTCCGCTGCGGAGAGTTCGGCCCGCCGGGAGCCGCGCCCGCGGCCTGCGAGCGCATCGCGCGCCTCTCGTGCGACCGGAGCCGGGATCTCACACCCGAGCTGTGCCGTCCGTCCAAGAAGCGGCGGCGGCGATGAAGCGGACGCTGCCCGTTCTCGCGCTCATCCTGCTCGCGGCGGGCCTCTTCATCCTCTATCGCTCCGAGACCTGGAGTCCGGCGCCGGCGGACCCCGCTCCCGAGGTGCTCTACCGGGCGTCGAGCGAGAAGTCTCTCCCGCCGCCCGGTTCCCCGGCTCCCGCGGAGCCGAGGCGGGGCATCCCGAAGGGGAAGGCCGCCGCGGCCCTCGCCGTGCTCGTCGTCGGGGCGGGGCTGTCCTCAGGGCGCACCCCCCGGCGTCCGGCTTGAACAATCTGGGCCCTTAGGGCCAAAATCGCATAGGCCCCCTGGCACTAACCCGCTAGGTCTTTTATACTCACAATTACCTATATGGACAGGGTGCGCCGGGGGCTCCCGAAGTTCCTTAACGTCGCGATGGCGCTCGCCGTCGCGCTCTCCTCGTTCCCCCTGGACCTCGTCGCCGCCACCGTGGTCGTCGGTCGGGCGGTCCCGGCCTCGGACAACCCCGCGCTCAAGGCCTTCGAGGATTGCCTCGCGGCCCGCAGGGGCGACCTCGAACATCGTTCCAGCTGTCTGAAGAAGGCCGCCGAGGATGCCGCGCGCGCGGAGGACTCGGGGAACGCCCTCGCCGTCGCCGACTGGCCGGGCGCCCTCCTCCTTTCACACGCCGCCGCCAAGGAGACGCTGGACAAGGAAGGCGAGCGCCTCGCCGCGGACAAGCGCGAGGAGATCGCCCAGCGCCTCGAGAGCGTCCGTCTCTTCTGCGAAGCGCGCAGGAGGATCAGCCGGACCGATTCGAGCTGCGGGAGCAACTGCAGGGCCGCCCTGAAGGCGTATGCCCGCCGTGCGCTCGCACAGGAGGACGGCGAGGCGCTGCGCAGCGTCGATAAGAAGATCGAGAGAGTGGACAAGGCGGCCAAGGCCGGCGACCAGGACATGGTCTGGACCCTCCTCGGCGGCCTTTACGACAACCAGGAGGGCCGCAGCGGACGCGTCGGCGCGGACGACGCGGCGGTCGTCCTGGGGTCGGAGGGCTCCGCGGTCTCCGACGAGGTCCGGGCTCCCGCCAAGGGCTTCATCCCCGCCGCCGTGCCGGCGTCCCTGCCGAACGTCACCCGCACCCCGGCGAAGGAGGATTCCCCGGTCCGGACGGCCGCCGACGAGGCGCTCCGGAACACCTGGGGCCTGCCGGCGGTGGAATCCTTCGCCAACGACCGCTTCCAGAAGCGCGCCGGGCTGCTTCAGAGCGCCGCCGCGGCCTTGAGCGGGCTGGGCGCGGCGAGCGACGGGCTCGACCTCGCCGCGGCCGACCGCCGGCTCATCTCCGAGCTGCGCGCGCGCGCGGGGATCGCCTGGCCCTCGAAGGCCAAAGACCAGAACGAGCTGAAGAGCCGGATGCAGGGCTTCTTCACCGCCCTCCAGGACAAGGTCAAGGCCGCGGTCGAGGCGAAGGACCGGCCGGCCTACGACCGCTACAGCGCCGTCCTCAAGTACTTCGCCGAGCGCGAGCAGTACCGCGCCTACCTCTGGGAGGCCGTCAGCGCCCGCCGGGTCCCGCACAACCAGCGCTTCGAGCCCTGGGAACTGGGCCAGGACGCCGAGCGCGACGCCCTGGCTTCGCAGGCCGCGGGCGCCGTGGTCGGCATCCGCTACGTCGTCCAGTCCCAGGGAGGAGAGACCTTCGGCGGCTTCGAGATGCGCTTCGCCGAGGGGTACACCCGCTACGACGGCTTCACCGGGACGCCGGGGAAGGGGAACCACCTCATCATCGCTTTCGACGAGAAGACGAAGACCGAGAACCGGGCGCTCAACACCCCGGAGCGCGCGAACATCGAGATCCGCAAGAACGGACGCCTCATCCAGACCCGCCTCGAGGAGATCGCCCGCAAGCTCAGCGTCCAGACCGAGTACGGCCTCGACGGCAAGGTCGCCAAGATCGTCTCGACCGACGGGAACACCGGGCTGACCACCATCGAGGACCACGCCACCGGCGCAAAACACGTCGGGGTCCTCGACGCGAAGACCGGTTTCCAGGCCCGCGAGGTCACGCAGAAGGACGGCACCCGCGTCGACTTCCCCAGCGCGAACATCACGCGGGTGCGCCGCTACGACGAGAAGACGAAGAAGGACGCCGTCCTCTCCTATCAGATCAAGCTCGACGCGCTCGAGGGGCTTTCCGGGGAGAAGCGCCGCGCCGCCGCCGGACGGCTCGCCGCCGAGATCCTCGCGGCCGTCGGGAAGGCCAACCCGCGCTTCAAGGACGACCCCGGCGGCCGCTACAGCCGGCCGCTGACCGAGCTGCTCGTGGACCTGTCGTCCTTCCCCAAGTGGCTGGAGACGATGCGGCGCATCCAGCCCCCGGAGCTCGCGGGGAAGGCCGGCGCCGAGCTCGAGCGGCTCTCCGTCGGGCCCGACGGCGCGCTCACGATCGTCCTCCGCTATCCCGACGGGACCTTCGAGGCGGTGCGTGCGACCTTCGAGAACGGCGGCGCCCAGGACGCCGCCGGCAAGTCCCAGGCCTCGCTCATGGTCTCGCGGCCCCAGCGCTTCGACAAGGACTTCAAGCCGGAGGGGAGCGCGAGCCCCTTCTTCTGGTTCGCCTACCTCGCCGACGGGAGCCTCGAGGAGATCGCCCCGGAGCAGTCCGTCGAGAAGCACTGGGTGCGCTCCGACAAGGACATCCTGCGCCTGAAGGGCGTGTTCATGGCCCGCGGCCAAGACGGGCGCTGGACCGAGAAGGGCCGGACGACCCTCGAGGAGATCAAGACCGAGAAGGGCAACGGCATCGGCGCCACGATCGGCGGCTGGGTCGACGGCACCTGGGTCGGGAAGGGCTTCAAGTACACCGGCGAGTTCGCCGACAACGCCTGGAAGAGCATCAACGGCGGCCTGCACCTGGCCATCGGCTACGGCTTCGACTCGGACGCCTACAAGCTCTCCGGCTACAGCTTCCTCTCCGAAGGCAGCTACTACAAGAGCGTCGACTTCTACTCCAAGCTCTCCGAGGACAACAAGTCCTACGTCGACGCCACCGCGATGGACCAGCGCCAGAAGGCCCTCAAGGAGCAGGGGCTGAGCTCGAAGACCGTCGCGCCGAGCATGCTGCGCACCCTCAACACCTCCGCGCCGACCGACCTCGAGCGGCGCGCCGGGCTGGGCTCCTTCAGCCACATCGCCGAGCAGTACTTCCAGATGGGCGCCGAGTCGGACAGCGCGCTCGTCAAGGCGCTCTGCTACGGCGCCGGCGGGGTCTCCATCGTCGGCGAGAAGGCCGGGCGCATGCTCCTCGACCCCGCCTTCTGGGCCACGGTCGGCCTCGGGGCCGGCATCAACATGGCCAAGGGGGCGCTCGCCACCGGCGGGTCCTTCATGGGGATGACGGGGCAGTCTCTCGCCGTCGCCACGCGCGGGATGCAGCTGCTCAACGTGTCCATCACGATGCCCTTCATCGCCCCGATGGTCGCCAACGTGGCCGAGAACATCGCCTACATCCCCGAGGACATCAAGAACAAGGACGTGGCCAAGGTCGTCGAACGCACCGCGAACCTCCTCGTCGACGGCTTCATGGCCTGGCAGATCGGCAAGGGCGGCGTCGAGAGCGCCCGCGACCTCTTCAAGCCGCTCCCGCGCCCCGCGCCGGCGACTCCCGCGAACGTGACTCCCAACACCCCGGCCCCCGCGAAGGCCGAGGCCCCTACGCCCGCGAACCTGCCCGAGGCCCCGCCCGCCCGCGCCGAGGTCCAGACGCCCGCGGCGCCGCGCGAGGGCGCGGTCCCCAGGAACATCCCGACCCCCAAGGGCGGCGACGGCGCCTCGCTCTTCGACGGCGGCGGCAAGCAGACCGCTTCGAACTCCGGCTCGGGCACGAGCGGCGGGGCGGAGAGCGGCGCGCGCGGCAGCAACTTCTTCAACCTCGGCGGCGGGGACGGCGCGAAAGGCGCTTCCAAGACGGCGCCCGCTCCCGCGCCGGTCGCGACCGCCGTCGCGCCCAAGACGGCGCCGGCGCCGGCGGAGGTCTCCCGCGCACCGGCGCCGGTCGTCCAGAACGGCTCGAGCGCCAAGGCGGTCCAGACCAACGCCATCGAGGCGACGGCCTCCGCCCCCGCGAAGACCGCCGTCCAGCCCGCGCTCAAGACGGGCTCTCAGCCGGTCCTTGAGACTTCCGCCCCGGCTGTGCAGCAGGCCGTCCAGGCGAAGAGCGTCCAGCCCCCGCTCAACGCTCCCGCGCCCGTGCAGACGGCCCTCGCGCAGCCCTCCGCCGCCGGTCAGACCGCGGTCCTCGAGGCGCCCGTGACGCCGGCGGGCGAGGGGACCGCCGTGCGCGGGACCAAGCGCTTCTCCCTCTCCGACCTCTTCCGCAGCCGCCGCGGCGTCGAGGAGGCGCCGACGCGCACCGAGAACGTCGCGCCGCCCAAGACCGCCGCGGGAGTCGACGGAGAGCTCCTCGTCTCCTCGCTGGCCGGAGACCCCGGCTCCTCGGTCGCCCGGATGAGGCCCAACTTCGTGCAGAAGCCCCACCTCGGAGCGCCCGGCGAATCGGCGGCCCCGCGGCTCGAAGTCTCCGGCAGCCCCGAGGCCGGGGCGTCGCTCAAGCCGGGCAAGGGCGCGCCCGCCCAGCCGGCCGCGGGCGCGAAGCCGGCGGCGAAGCCCTCGACGGAGAGCGCCTCCGCGCCCGCTCCCGAGGGCATCCTCGCCCGCGTCGAGAAGTGGATCAAGGGGCGGGAGAAGACCTCCGCGCTCGAGGACGTCCGGAGCACGCGCCAGGCCGAGCGCGCCACGCGCGCCGCGCTCAAGCAGAAGGCCGCCGAGGTCGAGACGCGGCGCCTGGCCGTGGAGAGCGCTAAGGGCGAGGGCGCGGGGACGCTCAAGCAGTGGTGGCTGCGCCGCAAGGCGTCGGCCGCGGAGAAAGAGCTTTCGAAGGTCCAGAAGGAACTCGAGAAGGTCTCCGCCGAGAAGGCGAAGGCGCAGGAGAAGGCGAGCGAGCGGGTGGGCGCGAAGGAGGCCCTCGGCCGCGAGTACCGCGACTATCTGCGCAGCGACGCGGGGACCAAGGCCCGCGCGGCCGCGGCCAAGGAGGCCTCCGCCGGCCGGGGCAGCAAGTGGCTCAAGTACACGATGATGCTGGGCCCGATCCTGGGCTTCGGCGTGTACAACTACATGTCGAGCAACAAGGAGCCCGCCAAGCAGCCGTGGGAGGACCGCGAGGACGGCACTCCGCCTCCGCCGGTCTCCATCGGGACCGATGGAGAGAACCCCGACGAGAACCCGGACAAGTCCCGCGGCGGCGACGAGGAGCGCGTCGCGGCGCAGGGCGACGAGGAGACGGACGCCGAGGATCCGGACGCGACGACCCAGACCCAGGCCGGGACACAGACGGGGACGCGCCCCGGCGAGAAGCCCGGCGCCGACGACAACGCTTTCGTCAACGGCACCGTCTCGGCGGACCCCAAGGACAAAGGCAAAGACGCCGGCGGCCCCGCCGATGCCGATTCCGATAAGGGCAAGGCCAAGGGCATCAAGGGCGGCGGCATGGGCGGCGGCGGAGGCGGCGGAGGCGGCGGCGGGGGCGGAGGAGGAGGAGCAGGGGGAGGAGCGGGAGGAGGCAGCGACGGCAGCGGCAGCGGTCAGGGCAGCAGCGGCACCGACCCCTTCCCCCGCGGCAGCGGCGCGGCCTCCACGGACCTCGCCTCCAAGCCGGCGACGAGCGTCAACGACATGCGCAACGCCATGGTCCCCCAGGCGCCGGTCGCCTATTCCTACTCGACGCCCATCGATCCCCGCAGCGAGACGGCCCCGCACCGGGACTCCGGCCGCGCGAACCGCAACCAGTCCGCCGGGAACTTCGCCAAGACCGTGAGCAAGGCCGCGAGCGCCGCGGCGCCGAACACGACCTACCGCGGCGGCCCCAGCGGCGGCGCCGAGGCCTTCGACGGGCAGTCCATGCGTCCGCGCAAGCAGCCCGACCAGAAGGCCTCGAAGAGCGCCGCCTCCTCTCCCGCCCCGCTCTCCGCCTCGTCCTCCGGACTCATCCAGGGCGCCGCGAAGGCTCCGGCGGCGGGAGAGACCGTCGAGGAGGACGACTCCTCGGCTCTCAACGACCTGCGCAGCGCCGAGAACCTCTGGGGCTCCGCCGGCGACCGGCCCAAGCTCCCCGTCAACGAAGGACGCGACTCGGTCATGCTGCTCCTGCGCATCGCCCTCCTCCTCGGCGGGCTCTTCCTCGTCAAAAATACTAAGCTCGCCTACCTGCTCGGCCTGCGCCGCGGCCGCTGAGCGCTTCTTCACGATGACGCCCGACCCCTCCGCCAAGTTCCTTCGCGCCCTCAAGGACGCGCCGATGTTCTCGGCGGTCGGCGACGCCGCCCTGCGCCGCTTCTTCGCGCGCTGCACCCTGCGGCGCGCGCGGGCCGGGGAGCTCCTCTTCGC
Organism: Elusimicrobiota bacterium; assembly: GCA_041660925.1. Taxonomy (NCBI): domain Bacteria; kingdom Pseudomonadati; phylum Elusimicrobiota; species Elusimicrobiota bacterium. The sequence continues at coordinate 166,926 of JBAZVI010000001.1, read as the reverse complement.
CGCCGGCGCGCGGGCCGACCGCTTCTACGCGGTGCTCCACGGCCGGGTCAAGGTCTATAAGATCTCCCCGAAGGGCGACGAGCAGACTCTGCATCTCTACGGGCCGGGCCGCACCCTCGGCGAGGCCGCGATGTGGGCGCGCGGGGGCTATCCCGCCTTCGCCGCGGCTCTCGAGGACTCCCTGCTCCTCGCCGTCTCCAGCGAGGCCCTGCGCCGCTCCGTCGCCGAGGACCCGGACCTGGTCATGGGCATGCTCGCGGGGATGTCCGCCAAGCTCCAGGAGTTCGTGCGGCTCATCGAGGAGCTCTCGCTCAAGGACGTCCCGGCCCGGCTGGCCGGCGTCCTCCTCGCGGAGTCCCGCCGCGCGGGCGGTCCCCGCTTCACGCTGCGCCAGAGCAAGAAGGAGCTCGCGGCGCAGATCGGGACCATCCCGGAGACCCTCAGCCGGGCCTTCGCGAAGCTTAAAGCTGCGGGCGCCCTTGAGGTCCGCGGAGCCTCCATCCTTATCAAGGACCCCGCCCTCCTCCAAAAGCTCTCCCGCTAAGCAGGAATCCCCAGAGGGGATTCCTGCTCCGGTTAGGCAGAGCAGAAACTCTTCCCGCAAGCACGCCCCCTCGCCTCTCCCGTCGGGAGAGGCGAGCTGACTTAAGTCAAGGACTCCGCTGCGTCCTCGCGGCATACTATCCCCATGAGCAGCGACATGGCGATGAAGAAGACCACGCGCAAGATCGTCCATATCGACGAGGAGAAGTGCGACGGCTGCGGGCTCTGCGTGCCGAGCTGCGCCGAGGGCGCCATCAAGATCGTCGACGGCAAGGCGAAGCTCCTCGCGGACAACCTCTGCGACGGGCTCGGGGCCTGCCTCGGCGAGTGCCCGCGCGGCGCCATCACGGTCACGGAACGCGCCGCCGACGCCTACGATGAAGCGGCTGCGGCGCGCGCGTCGGCCTCCTCTCGCGCCGTCCCTTCGCCGCTAGGGCCCGACGAAGGGACGGCGCGCGCGTCGGCCTCCTCTCGCGCCGTCCCTTCGCCGCTAGGGCCCGACGAAGGGGTCCATGCCTTCAAGAAGAAGTCGGCGCACGCCCATGCGCACCCTCATCCGCACGGGGGAGGCGGCTGCCCCGGCTCCCGCATGCAGAACCTCATCGTGAATGCCGGGGCCCCGGACTCCGGGCCCCGGCCTTCACGATTGGGACATTGGCCGGTGCAGCTGACGCTGCTCCCCGAGGGCGGGCCGCTCTGGGACGGGACCGACCTCCTCTTCGCGGCCGACTGCGTTCCCTTCGCCATGCCCGACTTCCACGAGCGCCTGCTCGGGGGGAAGACGCTGGCCGTGGCCTGCCCCAAGCTCGACGACAACGACGCCTACGTCGAGAAGCTCTCGCGCATCTTCGCGGACAACGAGGTGCGCTCCGTCACCGTCGTGCGCATGGAAGTGCCCTGCTGCGGGGGCTTGGAGCACATCGTGCTCCAGGCGCTCGCGGCGTCCGGGAAGAAGCTCCCCGTCCGCAGCGTCCTGGTGGGCGTGCGCGGGGCCGTTCTTGGTGAGAGGGCGTTGTAGCGGCCCCCTCACCCCCCAGCCCCTCACCCCCGCCCCCTCTCCCGGCGTGGCGGGAGAGGGGGGATGAAAGATCGAGACGGATATAAAAGGAGGAAGGAAAATGGAGATGTTCTGCTATCAGTGCGAACAGCGGACGCGCGGCGGCGCCGGCTGCATGCAGTTCAGCAACTGCGGAAAGGACCCGGAGACCGGAGTGCTCATGGACCTGCTCGAGCACGCCTGCAAGGGGATATCTCAGTATGCGCACCGCGCCCGGCTCTTGGGCGCGAAGGACCGCGAGCTCGACGTCTTCGTCGTCGAGGCGCTCTTCACCACCGTCACCAACGTGAACTTCGACGCCGCGCGCATCGAGCAATGGGTGCGCCGCGCCGCGGAGCTCAAGGACAAGGCGCGACGGCTCTATGAGGATGCCGCGCGCAAGGCCGGCAAGACTCCGGAGACCCTCACGGGCCCCGCCGCGTGGAAGCCCGCCGCCGACCGCAAGGGGCTGCTCCACCAGTCCACGGAGGCGAGCGTCATGGGCTCCATCCGCCGCCACGGCCCCGACGTCGCCGGGCTCCAGGAGCTCGCGAAGTACGGGCTCAAGGGCATGGCCGCCTACGCCGAGCACGCCCGCGTGCTGGGCAAGGAGGACGAGGCCGTCTACGCGTTCGTCCACGAGACGCTCTCCACGCTCGCCTCCGACCCGACCGACGCCGGCGCCCTGACCGGGCTCGCGCTCAAGGTGGGCGAGGTGAACTTCAAGGTCATGGAGCTGCTCGACGGCGCGAACACGGGCTCCTACGGACATCCCGAACCGACCCAGGCGCGCGTCACTCCGGTGAAGGGCAAGTGCATCCTCGTCTCCGGGCACGACCTCAAGGACCTCGAGCTCCTGCTCAAGCAGACCGAGGGACGGGGACTCAACGTCTACACCCACGGCGAGATGCTGCCTGCGCTCGCCTATCCGGGCCTCAAGAAGTACAAGCACCTCGTCGGCAACTACGGCGGGGCCTGGCAGGACCAGCGCGAGGAGTTCGCGGAGTTCCCCGGCGCGATCCTCATGACCACCAACTGCATCCAGAACCCCGAGGGCTACGTCGGCCGCATCTTCACTTCCGGCCTCGTGGGCTGGCCGGGCGTGCGGCACATCACCGACGGGGACTTCTCCCCGGTCATCGAGGCCGCGCTCGAGGCGCCGGGCTTCCCCGAGGACGAGGAGCCCAAGCACATCACCGTCGGCTTCGGCCGCAACGCGGTGCTGGGCGTCGCGGACAAGGTCATCGACGCCGTGAAGGCGGGCAAGATCCGCCGCTTCTTCCTCATCGGCGGGTGCGACGGGGCGAAGCCCGGCCGCGACTACTACACCGAGCTCGCCGAGGCCGTGCCGAAGGACTGCGTGATCATGACGCTGGCCTGCGGCAAGTACCGCTTCAACAAGCTGGACTTCGGCGACATCGGCGGCATCCCGCGCCTGCTCGACATCGGGCAGTGCAACGACGCCTATTCCGCCATCCAGATCGCGCTGGCGCTCGCCGGGGCCTTCAAGTGCGGCGTCAACGACCTGCCGCTCTCGCTGGTGCTCAGCTGGTACGAGCAGAAGGCCGTCGCCATCCTGCTCACCCTGCTCCATCTCGGGGTCAAGGACATCCGGCTCGGGCCGACGCTTCCGGCCTTCGTCGGGCCCGGGGTGCTGAAGGTCCTCGTGGACACCTTCGGCCTCAAGGCCATCGGTACGCCGGAGAAGGACCTGGAGGATATGCTCAAGCCGGTCGCCGCGTAAGTCGCGCGGAGCATCGGAGAGCGGACGCGCTCGAAAGGGCGCGTCCGCTCAGTCTTTCCAGGGGTAGACGGCGGTGAGCTTCCCGTCGGGGGCGGTCGAGAGGTGGACGCCGTAGACGTCCATCATCCCGAGGTGGAGGGACGCGAGGCCCCGCGGGTAGAGCAGCAGGTCGGAGGCGACGCCCGTCTCCTCGATGCGTGCGCGGCGTCCCATGGCGGCGCGCGCCTCGGCGACGCTCATCCCGGGGGAGGTCCCGGCCCCGGAGTGATGCCAGTCCTCCCAGCCGATCATCGAGGCGGTGACGAAGACGAAGAGGATGCTCGCACAGAGGGCGAGGGCGAAAAGGGCTCCCGCCGCGAGCGCGAGACGGCGCGCGAGGCGCGGGAGGCGCTCGTCCTTCCAGAGCCGCACGCCGGCCCAGGCGAGGGCGGCGAGGGCGGCGAGGGCGAGGAAGCCCAGAAGGGGGGAGTGGACGACGAGCGCCCCGACGAGGTCGAAGAGCATCCACGGCACGAAGAGCAGGAAGAGCAGCGCCTTCATGAGGGAATGTTACCACAGAAATGTGGTTCAATCCCCGCCATGAACGCCATCGAAGCCCTGCTCTCCACCGTCAGCGGCTGGGTCTGGGGACCGCCGCTCCTGATCCTCCTCTGCGGCACCCACCTCTTCCTCACCGTCCGGCTCGGCTTCGTGCAGAAGCACCTCTTCACGGCCATCCGCATCTCCTTCTCGCGGGAGAAGGAGGGGGAGGGCGACGTGAGCCAGTTCGGCGCGCTCATGACCGCCCTGGCCGCCACCATCGGCACCGGCAACATCGTCGGCGTCGCCACCGCGGTCGCCGCCGGCGGGCCCGGCGCGGTGCTCTGGATGTGGCTGACCGGCGTTTTCGGCATCGCCACCAAGTATACGGAGGCCCTCCTCGCGGTGAAGTACCGCGTCCAGAACGCGAAGGGCGAGATGTGCGGCGGCCCCATGTACGCGCTGGAGCGGGGGCTCGGCCTGCGCTGGCTCGGCATCCTCTTCGCCGTCTTCACCGCCGTCGCCGCCTTCGGCATCGGCAACATGGTCCAGGCCAACTCCATCGCCGCGATGCTCAAGGAGTCGATCGGCCTCTCCCCGTGGATCTCCGGCGCGGTCATGACGGTCCTGACCGCCGTCGTCATCCTCGGCGGCATCAAGTCCATCGCCCGGACCTGCGAGCTCCTCGTCCCCTTCATGGCGATCTTCTACGTGCTCGGCTGCGTGATCCTCCTCGCCGTCGGCTGGCGCACCCTGCCCGACACGGTCGCGCTCATCCTGAAGACCGCGTTCACCGGGCAGGCGGCCGTGGGCGGCTTCCTCGGCGCGGGCGTCCGGGAGGCCCTGCGCTACGGCGTCGCGCGCGGGCTCTTCTCCAACGAGTCGGGCCTCGGTTCGGCGCCCATCGTGGCCGCGGCGGCCCAGACGCGCAATCCCGTGCGGCAGGCGCTGGTCTCCTCGACCGGGACCTTCTGGGACACCGTCGTCGTCTGCCTCATGACCGGCCTCGTCGTGGTCAACTCGGGCGCGTGGCAGGGGGGGCTCAAGGGCGCGGCGCTCACGAAGGCGGCCTTCGAGGGCATCCCCGTCGTCGGCCCGCTCATCCTCAGCGTCGGCCTGCTGACCTTCGTCTTCTCCACCATCCTGGGCTGGGAGTACTACGGCGAGAAGGCGGCCGAGTACCTCTTCGGCGCCCGCTCCGCGCTGCCCTACCGCTGGGCCTGGGTCGCCGCGGTCATGCTCGGCTCGGTCACCTCGCTGAAGGCGGTCTGGGACTTCGCCGACGTCTTCAACGGCCTCATGGCCGTGCCCAACCTCGTCGCCCTCCTCCTGCTGGCCAAGGTCGCCGCCGCCGAGACCAAAGAGCATCTCGGCTGAGTGCGCCATGTGACTTTAGTCACATGGCACTTCCGGGGGATCCGAGCATACTGAGGGTGTAGGCTCTCTTCCGCGGCTCGTGAGGGCGCGGAAGGGCGATAAAGGCAAACCCGCCGCAAGGCGGGGGCGCAAAGCCAGGACCCCCGGCGTGGGGGCGTCCGGCCGCCGAACATGACAGTCGAGTCGAAGGCACGTGGAACCGTGCCGCAGCGCAACCTTGTCGCCCGTCCCGGCGGCCGCATTCGCCGTGGCGGGTTTTCCGTTTCCGGGCGGCGAGTTCGCGGGCGTTCGTCGATCACGGCTGTTGGAAGTGGGGAAGGAGACTGAGATGGGCACCCTGGCTATCAGCATCGCATCGCAATCGTTCGCATGCGGGAACGAGCTCCGCAACGTCTGCGCCGCGTTCCTGCTCGTCGGCGGAGCCGTCCTGCTCTCGTTCGCGCTCCGCCTGCTGCTGCGCCGCATCCCCAGCTGGATGCCGAAGCCGGATCTCTGAGCGCTCCGGGGGCGCGGCGGCGCGAATAAGCGCTAGAATCCTTGTCGGCTCCCCCATGGCCGAACATCCCTCCTCCGCGACGCTGCTCATGCTCCACAAGCCGAAGGGCTGCGTCGTCACGACCTCCGACGAGAAAGGGCGCCGCACCGTCTACGACTGCCTCCCCGACTGGGCGCGCCGCGAGGGCTGGATGCCCGTCGGCCGGCTCGACATGGACTCGAAGGGGCTCCTGCTCTTCTCGAAGGGCGGCGTCGACGTCGACGCGCTCACCCGGCCCGGGACGCTGCGCAAGACCTACGAGGTCTGGGTGCGCGGGATGGTCACCGACGAGCACCTCGCGCTGGCCCTCCAGGGCGTCGAGACCCCCGAAGGTCTGTGCCGCGCGCTCTCGGTCGAGCGTATGGGCGGAGCGGGCCCGAAGACGCGGCTCAAGGTCGTCCTGGACGAGGGGAAGAACCGCCACATCCGCCGCCTCTTCGGCGCGATGAAGGACCCCAAGTTCGGCACCCCTCTGAAAGTCCTCGAGCTCAAGCGCATCGCGATCGGCGACCTGAAGCTGGACATCCCGTCCGGCGAATGGCGCTTTTTAAGCGCCGCTGAAGCCGCCGCGCTTATTCCCTCCAAATAAGCCGTTATATTCGTTTTAAACCAGTTTATTTAGAACCTGGTTTGCGCATACCTGGTTCTGGGGAACGAGGTATCGCACTATCTGGAGGGGACGGCGGCGCGGGCGGCGAGGATGCCGGTGGCCCAGGCGAAGTGCAGGTTGAAGCCGCCGCTGTCGCCGTCCACGTCCAGCAGCTCTCCGGCGAGATGGAGGCCCGGGACCTTGCGGGACTCGAGCGTCTCGGGGCGGACCTCTTCGAGGCGGACCCCTCCGGCGCTCACCATCGCGTCTTCCCATGGCCGTGCGCCCGCGAGCTCGAAGCGCCAGCCCTTCAGCGCCCGGCCGAGCGCCTCGAGGCGTCCTTTCTCGAGCGAGGAGACCGCCGCGTGGCGGTCGAAGCCGTTGCGCTCGAGGAACACGTCCGGCACGCTCTCGGGGAGCATGCCGACCAGGAGGCCCTTGAGCGAGCGCGCGGGGAAGCGTGCGGCCCGCTCACGCAGGGAGCCGAGGAACGCGTCCTCCGGCGTCTCGGGGAAGAGGTCCACGGCGCAGGCGACGGGTCCCGCGGCCAGCGCGCGCAGGGCCTCGCGGCTGACGTCGAGCGCCGCGGGGCCGGAAAGGCCGTAGGCGGTGAAGAGGAGCTCTCCGCGGGCCTGGGCGAGGACGCGGCCGCGCGCCTCGGCGCGCAGGACGGCCTCCACGCGGGTCCCCTCGAGCTTGCGGATCCAGCCTTCGCGCACGAGGAGGGGGACGAGCGCGGGGGTGGGTTCCACGAAGGAGTGGCCGAGAGCGCGCGCGAGCTCGAGGCCGGAGCGCGAGCCGCCGAGCTGGGGATAGGAGGGGGCGCCGCAGCAGAGGAGGACGCGTCCGGCGCCCACCGCCTGGCCGTCGTCGAGTCTCACGAGGAAGTCCGCGGCGGCGCGCTCGAAGCCGGCGACGCCGGTCTCGAGGCGCACGTCGACGCCGAGCTCGTTGGCCGCCGACTGGAGCACGTCCACGACGGCGCGGGACTTGCCGCAGCGCGGGAAGACGCGCCCGTCGGGCTCCTCCATGAGCAGGAGGCCGAGTCCCTCGAAGAAGGCGCGGGCGTCGGCGGCGCCGAAGGCGGCGAGCACGGTCCGGACGAAGGCGGGGTCTCCGCCGTGATAGCGTTCGGGCCGGGGGTCGCGGTGGAAGAGGTTGCAGCGGCCGCCGCCGCTGGCGAGGATCTTGCGGCCGAGGGCCTTGCCCTTCTCGAGCAGGACGACCTTCGCGCCGGCGCGCGCGGCCGTGACGGCCGCCGCGAGCCCGGACGCTCCTCCTCCGACCACGACGACGGTGGGCTTCATCGAGACCATGATATCATTAGAAGCCATCCCCAAACCCCGCCGCGCCTGCAAACGCGTCTCTCGGCCGCCTGCTTCGTTGCTCTGACGCCTGCATACCTCCAGTATGCCGGCATCCTCGCGCCTCGCATTCGGCTCGAGATCCGCGTTTTCGCGTTCCGACGGGGCTCGGGGATGGCTTCTAATCGGCGTTCCAAATGGGCCCGCAAGAACGGGTCTCGGCGCAGGGTTGCGCGCGGGGTGGAAAGACCTTAAACTTGCAGTCTAATGGGAACCGACAACGTGTCCGGCGTACGGGAGGAGGGAATGGAGAACGCCGCTTTCGCGCTGCTGCTGGCGGCCGGGCGGGGGAAGCGGGCGGGCGGGCCCAAGGCCTGGCTCGACTGCGGCGGGACGACGCTCCTCGAGCGGCAGGTCCGCTTCCTGCGCGGGCGCTTCCCGCCGCTCGCCGTCGCGGTCTCGGTCCAGCCGCTCTGGCTCGACCGCTGCCGCGCCCTCGACGGGGGAGTGCACTGGGTCCCCGTGGACCCGGACCTGCCGCCGCTCGCGGCGCTCCAGTCCCTGCTCGAGGTGCTCCACGACGGGCGCTGGGCCTTCCTCCATCACGTGGACATGCCGGTCTGGGAGGGGGAGCTCTTCGACGCCCTCTGGGCGCGGCGCGCGGACGCCGAGCGCGGCGGCTCCGAGGCCGTCGTCCCCGTCCACGGCGGGCGCGGCGGGCATCCGGTGCTCCTCGCTCCCGCGGCCCTCGCGGCCCTGCGCGCGCTCGACCCGCTCGCCGAGCGGCTCGACCGCTGGCTGCACGGCCGGCCGACCCTGCGCGTCGACGTCCCGCAGGCCTGCGTCCTCGAGAACTGGAATCTTCCGGGGAACATGAGGCCGTTCCCCGGATAGCTTCGGCAGAGCCCCCGGCGCTTAAGTTATACTCTCCCATATGCCATTCACGAAACTAGGACTCCATCCCGAACTCCTGCGCGGCGCACGCGCCATGGGGTTCACCGACCCCACCCCCATCCAGCTGGAAGCCGTGCCGCCCGGACTCGCGGGCCGCGACGTGCTCGGCGCCGCACAGACGGGCAGCGGCAAGACCGCCGCCTTCGCCTGGCCCATGCTCCAGCGCCTGCTCGAGAAGCCGGCGCCGGGCATGCGCTGCCTCGTGCTCGTGCCCACCCGCGAGCTCGCCGCCCAGGTCGAGACCGTCTTCCGCGACTGCGGCCGCTTCACGCCGGTCAAGGTCGCCGTCATCATCGGCGGCGTCGGCTTCGGCGGACAGAACCAGGCCGTCGCCGGCGGCGCGCAGGTCTGCGTCGCCACCCCGGGGCGCCTGCTCGACCACCTGCGCCGCGGCACGATGAAGCTCGACAAGATCGAGATGCTCGTCCTCGACGAGGCCGACCGCATGCTCGACATGGGCTTCCTCCCCGACATCCGGGCCATCCTCCACAAGCTGCCCAAGCACCGGCAGACGATGCTCTTCTCGGCCACCCTCATGCCCGAGATCGAGAGCGTGGCCGCCTTCACCCTGCGCGAGCCGGTCCGCATCGAGATCGCCCGCCCGGCCACGATGGCCGAGGGCATCAACCAGGTCGTCTACCCGGTGATGCAGTCGCAGAAGAGCGAGCTCCTCATCAACCTCCTGCGCGCGACGGCGACGCGCTCGGTGCTCGTCTTCTCGCGCACGAAGCACGGCGCCGACCGGCTCGCCAAGCGCATGAAGGACTCGGGCTTCAAGGTCGGGGTCCTGCACGCCGACCGCACGCAGGGCCAGCGCACGCAGACGATGGACGCCTTCCGGGACGGCAAGCTCCAGATCCTCGTCGCCACCGACATCGCCGCCCGCGGCATCGACGTGCGCGAGATCAGCCACGTCGTCAACTACGACGTGCCGCGCCACCCCGAGGACTACGTCCACCGCGTCGGCCGCACCGGCCGCGCCTGCACCTCGGGCGACGCCGTCACGCTCATGGACGGCTCCGAGCGGGTCTTCCTCGCGCACATCGAGGCCTTCACCGGCGTCACCTTCCCGCGCGCGATGCTCCCCGGCTTCCCCTACTCGGTGCAGCCGAACCTCGAGGCGCCCAGGCCCAAGACCTTCGTGGACGTGCTCGGGAAGGGCTCCCGTCGCCCGATGCACGCCGCCAAGAAGCGTCCGTTCTTCGGCGTCTGATCCGGGAATCTCCAAAGGAGATCCCCGGGGGGCTTAGGCAAAGCAAGCCCAACTGAAAACACGGCGCCCTCCGCTCATCGAACGAGCGGAGGGCGCCGTGTTTTCAGGCCAGCTTTTCGATGACGGCCCGGACGATCTGCTCGACCACGGCGGGGTCGACGGCCTTCGCGGAGGGGGAGGCCGGGCAGCCCGGCCGGCGTTCCGGGACCCGGTCGAGGCCCTGATAGTGCGCGCGCGCTTCCAGGAGCTTGCGGATGTCCTTCTCTCCGAGCAGCGCCTCGCGCCCGAGCAGGCGCACGTTCATGCTGATCTGCGCGAAGTGCTCGATGGTCTCCATCTTCGCGTAGGCGTCCCAGAGGTCCTTGCCGACGGTCACGACCCCGTGGTTGGCGAGCAGGACGGCGTCGTGGCTCCGGGCCAGGTCCCGCAGGGAGTCCGGGACTTCGGGCGTCCCCGGGGTGGCGTAGGAGGCGAGCGGCGCGCAGCCCAGGGCCTCGATGAACTCCGAGGACAGCGGGCTGTCGAGCGGGAGGCCCGCGCAGGCGAAGCTCGTGGCCGTGGGCGGATGGGCGTGGACGACCGCGCGGACTTCGGGGCGCAGCGCGTAGAAGAGCAGGTGCATCGCGCTCTCCGAGGTCGGGCTCAGGCGGCCGCGCACCTTGCGGCCCTTGCCGTCGATGACGACGAGGTCCTCGGGCGCGAGGAGGCCCTTGCTCCGGCCGGTCGGGGTGATGAGGAAGAGGTCCGGGCCGAGGCGGGCGCTGAGGTTGCCGGAAGGCCCGGGGGTGTAGTCCCGCTCGAAGAGCAGGCGGCCGAACTTGACGAGCTCCCGGCGCAGTTCGGCCTCGGTCACGACGAGAATCTACCATAATCCCGTGCGGGAATCCCGAGGAGTCCGTCCGAGTAATAGCGTCCATGCCGGTCGCGCGCTGTTGGAGCGAGCCGAGGCGCTTCGGCGCGCGGCGTAGCAGCGCTACGCGAGCGGCGGGCAACGAAGGCGCAGCCCGATAGCGCGCGACCCGCTCTTCCCCTGAGTTATGGGGAGGAGCGGGAGGCCCGATATCGGGGAGATTCCGTCGTTGGGCCGACGGGGACATAGCTTCGGCTATGCCCCCGGCAGCCCGCCTAGGACTCTCCCCAATCTCGGGCCTCCGGCACGGGCGATATTACTCGGACGGACTCCTAGCCGGGGATTCCCGTGGGGAGTATGGATAAGCAGATGGGCCGGAGTAGGCCTTTGGGCCTACTCCGGCATGGGCCCTCGGATACGGGTCCTTCCCGCGCTTCGGCGCAAGACTATGGCCATGAAGGCCCGGGCCCTCCTCCTCCTCCCTCTCCTCCTCGCCCTGACGGGCTGCAAGCCCGAGGAGTGCGCCGACAAGAAGGCCTCCGCCCGCTTCGACACCTCCGACCCGAAGAACCGCCCCGAGCCCGCCCGCTTCGGCGCCCGGGTCGAGACCGCCTCCCCCGAGGCGCTGCGCCAGCTCGAGAAGGCCGGGAAGTCCTTCGCCGTCGCCGCCGCCCCCATCGAGGACATGGACGCGTCCTGGCGCAGCGGCGCGGTGCGCTTCGACGGCGCCTCCAACGGGACCTTCGTCGACGCCCTCGCGGCCTCTCCGACGCGCTCCTCCCCCTGGACCGTGCGGGCGGGGATGGCCATCGACACCGACGGCCCCGTGAGCGGCTACGACCCCCGCGTCCATCAGGACCCCCATCGCCAGCGCCAGACCTCGATGCGCTACGCCGACGGCTCCTCGCTCGATCCCACGCGCGTCCCCTACGTCGTCGTCCCCAAGTCCCGCAAGGACCTGCTCGGCAGCGTCGTCGTCGTCCGCTACAACGGGCAGAGCGCGCTCGCGGTCGTGGGCGACTGCGGGCCCCGCTTCGGGGAGGGCTCGGTCGCGCTCGCCCAGCGCCTGGGCATCCCCTCGCACGGGGTCAGCGGCGGGGTGGGCGGCGGCGTGACCTACTCCTTCCAGCCGGACCTGCGCGTGCGCAAGCCCCAGGGGGAGGGCGCCCTCCTGAACGCTCTCAGCGACGCCGGCCGCACCCTGCAGTCCGCCGCTTCCGCCCTCTGACGCCCGTTGCGTCCTTCCGTCGAAAATCTTAGACTGAGCGCATGGCGACCGCTCTTTTCGACGGGCACGCGAATCCGCTCGTGCGCGAGCTGGGCAAGGCCCCCGAGGACTTCACCCGCAAGGACCTCCTCGGCGTCATCCGCAAGCGCGGCATCCGCTCCATCCATTTCCGCTATCCGGCCCGCGACGGCAAGCTCAAGGAGCTCAAGCTCCCGGTCAACGACCTGCGCGACGCCGAGGCCGTGCTCGCCGAGGGCGAGCGCGTCGACGGCTCGAGCCTCTTCAAGGGGATGGTGGACGCCGGCCGCAGCGACATGTACGTCCTGCCGGTCTACCGCACGGCCTTCCTCAGCCCCTTCGCCCCCGACTCCCTCGAGTTCGTCTGCCGCTTCCTCGACGGCAAGGGCGAGCCGGCCGTCTTCACCCCCGACAACGTCCTCGCGCGCGCCGACGAGTCCTTCACCCGCGCGGCGGGCGGCGAGCTCCAGGCCTTAGGCGAGCTCGAGTTCTACGTCATCTACCCCGAGGAGAAGGAGCTCTACCCCGGCCGCCCGCAGGGCGCCTACCACGAGGCCGCCCCCTACTCGCGCTGGGACGGCTTCCTCGAGGAGGTCCTGCGTCTCTCCGCCGAGATCTGCGGGGGGGTGAAGTACGCCCACTCCGAGGTGGGCTACGTCGCCTCCGCCGAGGACGCGCTCCCCGAGTTCCGCGGGATGCGGATGTGCCAGTACGAGCTCGAGTTCCTGCCCGCCCCGCTCCAGGAGACCGCCGGCCGCCTGCTCACCGCCAAGTGGCTCGTCCGCCGCCTCGCCGCCCGCCACGGGCTCCTCGTCTCCTTCGCCCCCAAGCTGAGCCTGGGCGACGCCGGCAGCGGCCTGCACATCCATCTCTCCGTCTCGCGCAAGGGCCGCAACGTGCTGCTCGACGCGAAAGGCGTCTTGAGCGAGGACGCCCGCGCCGTCATCGGCGGCCTGCTCCGCCACGCCGGCTCGCTGACCGCCTTCGGCAACACCTGCGCGGCCTCCTACCTGCGCCTGGTGCCGCACCAGGAGGCGCCGACCCGCGTCTGCTGGAGCGCCGCCAACCGCTCGGCGCTCGTGCGGGTCCCGCTCGGCTGGCGCGGGGTCGACAACCTCGCCTGCCGCGTCAACCCCCGGCAGAAGCCCGACTACAAGGGCGACATGTTCGGCCAGACCGTCGAGCTGCGCTCGCCCGACGGCTCCGCCGACGTCCATCTCCTCCTCGCGGGCATCGCCTGCGCGGTGCGCGAGGGATTTACGGGACGCAAGGACGCGCTCGCGCTCGCGGCCCGGGGCGAGGTGACCGGCAACGTCTACGACGACAAGGCCGCCCTCGAGCGCCTCGACACCCTGCCGGGCAGCTGCGCCGAGTCCGCCCGCCGCCTCGCGCGCGACCGCAAGGCCTACGCGAAGGACGGCGTGTTCCCCGAACAGACCCTCGATTTCTGCGCGCGCCGCCTGGCCGACGAGAAGGACGAGACCCTCGCCCGCGACCTCGGCGGCATGACCCCGGAACAGCGCCGGGAAGCCCTGCGGAGGGTCGTCTCCTCCTCGCTGCACTGCATGTAGTCCGGAGGCCCGATGACTGAGAACAAAGACGAATCCTTCCTCGGCCGTTTCCTCGTGCTCAAGGGCGCGGTCCGCGAGCTGTGGCTCATCCTAGGCACCAAGATCCTGGCCATCGTGGCCTACGGCCTGGTGAACTCCACGCTCGTGCTCTGGCTCTCCTCGGACCTCAAGTACAACGACGTGAACGCCGGCTTCCTCATCGCGACCTGGTCCACCATCATGACCCTCTTCACCATCATGGTGGGCTCGCTCGTCGACGCCATCGGCCTGCGCAAGGCCTTCCTCATCGGCTTCGGGGTCTGCATCATGGCCCGCGGCGTGATGGCCTTCTCCGCCCTGCGCATGATCGCCCTGCCGCTGGGCCTGCTCCCGCTGGCCCTGGGCGAGGCGCTCATGACGCCGGTCATGGTCGCGGCGATCAAGCGCTACGCCTCGACCGTCCAGCGCTCCATGGCCTTCTCCATGTTCTACGCGATGATGAACGTGGGCTTCGCCATCTCCGGCACCATCTTCGACCGGGTGCGCAACGGCCTCGGGGAGTACGGGCACTACACCCTCCCCGTGCTGGGAACGACGCTGAGCACGTATCAGACCCTCATCTTCCTCGGCTTCCTGTTCACCATCCCGAACCTGCTCATCATGTACTTCTGTCTGCGCGACGGGGTCGAGGTCACCGACGAGGGCGTCAAGATCTTCGTCGAGAAGCCGAAGTACGGCGACCGCAACGCCCTCGAGGCCGCCTGGCTGAGCGGGCGCGACGCGCTCGAGAGCTGGGCGCGCATCTTCAAGAGCCTGTGGACGCAGCCCGCCTTCTACCGCTTCCTCATCTTCCTCTCGCTGGTGGTGTTCGTGCGGCTCATCTTCTACCACATGCACTACACCTTCCCGAAGTACGGCATCCGGGAGCTGGGAGCGGGCGCGCCCATCGGACGCCTCTTCGGCGTGCTGAACCCCGTCCTCATCGTGTTCCTCGTGCCGATCATCGGCGCGCTGACGCAGAAGATGTCGGCCTACAAGACCGTCATCATCGGCAGCTTCATCGCCGGGTGCTCGGTGTTCTTCATGGCGATGCCGCCGGCCCTCTTCACCGGGCTGGCGGACGGGCCGCTCGGGGACCTGCTCGTGCACAAGTGGTTCGGCATCGAGGGGCCCGTGAACCCGCTCTACATGAGCATCTTCTTCAGCGTCGTGGTGCTCTCGGTGGGCGAGGCCTTCTACTCGCCGCGGCTCTACGAGTACCCGGCGGCCATCGCGCCGAAGGGCCAGGAGGCCTCGTACATGGCCCTCTCGCTCCTGCCGTACTTCGTCGCGAAGTTCTTCGTGGGCTCGGTCTCGGGCTACCTCCTCTCGCGCTACTGCCCGGCCGAGGGCCTGCGCGACTCGCAGACCATGTGGCTCATCATCGGCGTCATGGCGATGGTCTCGCCGCTCGGCCTGCTCGTGTTCCGGCGCTTCATCCAGGTCCACGAGGCCGGCCGCACCGAGGACGGCGCCACCCTCGGCTCCCTGGCAGAGAAGGCCGCCGTGGAAGAGGGCGAGGAAGAATAAAGGTCGGTCTCCCTCCCTCCTGCCCCGCCGTTCACCCTCCCTCTCGAGGGAGGGCAAGGGGAGGGTAGAACTGAAAAGAGCCGGCCCGGGCACCCGCCCGGGCCGGCTCCTCATTCCTACCCGAAAAGTCTACCTACAAACCGCCCTCTGCGCCGTGTAAGTCGCGTGGAACCAGCTCACGACCTCGGCCGCCGCCGCCTGGGCCTCCGCGGAGGAGGGGGCGCGCTTGAGGACGCGGTACTGCACATAGAGCGCGAACTGCCCGGCGATGGCGTCGTCGATGCTCTTCGAGGCGTCGTACGCGGAGGCGGCGTCCTCCATGAAGATGATGTTGGAGAGCGGGAAGTAGGTGGTCTTGATCTCCTTCGGGGTGTCCTGGACGCTGATCTCCGCGTAGTAGTAGGTCTGGTAGTCCTCGAGGATGGTGCGGCTCGCGCGGTAGACGTCGGGCGCCTCGCCGGAGGGGGTCCCGACGTTCATGTGCCGGACCACCGCGGAGAGGACGCAGCGCTCGTCCTGCTTGGGCGTCTTCACGGCGTTGATGAACTCGAGCACGGCGGCGATCCGCTGCTTCTTCGCGCGCCGGACCTCGAGCTCGGCCTCGTACTTCGCCTGCTGGCGCTGGGCCTCGGCGATGATCTGCCCGGGGTCCACGCCGAAGATCTCGTCGATGCTCTGAGAGCGTGCCGGCGCGGAGAAAGCGAGCGCGAGAGCGATGAGGAAGAGTTTCTTCATGTCTAAAGGATACCCCAAGCCCCGTCGGTACGCATGAGGCGGGAGGCCTATCCGAGCGGGACAGATGGTCTGGGTCCAATGGACCGCCGGTCACCCTCCCTCTTCGAGGGAGGGCAAGGGGTGGGTAGAACTGCCCCCGCCGTTCACCCTCCCTCTTCGAGGGAGGGCATGGGGAGGGTAGAATCGTCGTTCTCTGCGGGGGAACCTCCGTTCTCGTGAGGGCATCAGCACGGAGCTGGAGGCTGGTGGGGAGAGAATTGTAAATTGCGTGGCTCAATTAGGATTTTTGAATGCTATGATTGATTCAAGTTTGTAATATGCAGGTCGGTCAACTTACAATTATGTAGTGCCCGTGGGGAACGCTACTATTCAACATTTCGATAGGTGAATTCCCGAATGCCCCCTCACGATCCCGTTGATACCGACAGCCTTCTCATCAAGACCGACGCACTCCTCCGCAGCATGCATTTCGTGGAAGAATCCTTTGGCCTAAAGCCCGATAAGGACCATATCGGCGCATGCATTGGCTACTCAGACCTCGTCGAAATGCGGCCGGAATTCATCGATGAGATGATGGCCAGCGTCTCCGACTACGTCTATACGGCCCCTCGTCAACGCGCCATGCGAGATGACTTCGAAAGAGATGGGCGCGGAGAGGCAGCCGCGTTTGCGATGGTTGATTTGAAGGCAAAGCAAAAATTTAGGCCCTGGAGCGTGAAAGGGCAGTTTTCGGAGCTCCTGCTTTTCAATCTTCTCCAGCACTTCTTTAAGGCTGCACCTCTGCTGAGGAAGATGCCAATCACCACGAGCCCCGGGCTCGAACGGAACGGAGCCGACGCATTCCATATCAGAAACAACGCTGGGAAGTTTGTCCTCTATCTTGGCGAAGCCAAAACCTACAAGCCCAAATCTTCACGTCTCAAAAGCTCTCTGCGAGAGGCGGTCAAGAGCATCCTCGACCATCACGAAAAGCACCGGAGCGAACTCAATCTATATGTCTACGAGGAGTTTGTATCGGAAGAGCTCGAACAGATCGCAAAGGACTACCTTGCTGGTAAGGACAACGGAATCGAAGTGCATCTGGTCTGCATGGTTGCCTACGAGTCGGGCAAGGCCGCTACGGGAAATAGTGCGGATGAAAAACTGGCAAGTGTGATGCAGGGCCTCCGGGATGAGGCAAAAGAGATAAAGGATGAATTCTTTAAGGACGTTCCGGCGGACAAGCTCCCGCGCCTAAACTACGTCCTCTTCCCTATCCACAACGTCGATTCCCTGATAGCGGATTTCAAAAAAAAGCTTGGTGTCTAAGGCATGAAACTCCCAGCACCGGCAGAACGTTTGGTCGGCCGCCTTCTTGAGCATGAGATGTGGAAGGTCGCCACATCGCTAAAGTTCGAACCCAAAGACCTCAAGCCCCTAAGTGAGATTGAAGTCGTTAAGCTGGCGAACTATGCCGAGCAACTCTCGCGTCACGCTGGAGATGACGAGAAAACCAAGAACCTCTGCCTAGCGATCTGCGCCCTCTTGTGGGAGCATCGGGATACGAAGTGGGATGGCCTTCCAATTGTACTCATCCAGGCTGTTTCCAGAATTGGCCTAGGACCGACGGCTAAAATGGTCGACCCGAATTACGATGCCACGAACGATCAGTTCTCCGGCCTAGGCAGCATCCTAAGCCAATACCGACTCGCGGCCAACATAGTCGAGAGCGAAGTTGAAGTGGCTGAAGGGAAATCAATCGTCCTCTCAGGCTTCCAAAAGGACTTGTGGAATGCCATCGACAAATACAGAAGCGTCGGCGTCTCCGCTCCGACTTCTGCCGGGAAATCTTTTGTGCTCGTCAACAAGATTGTGTCGATGCTGATTGAATCGCCGGGTGAAGTCGTCTATATCGTTCCGACCCTAAGCCTTATCGCACAGGTTACGAGCGACTTCAAATCGACAATTCAGAAGTTTGGTCTAACCAACTTCAGCGTTTTTCAAACTTACTCGGCCGATTACGAAAAAGAACACGCCAATACAATCTACGTTCTTACGCAAGAGCGCGCGCTGGCGGCATTCAGTCAAACTGAAAAGCCGTTTCAGAATTTGCAGGCCCTCGTTGTCGATGAAATTCAGAACCTAGAGCGTGTATCTGATTCAGGTGAGGAGAGAGCCCATACCCTTTACCATGTCCTACAGGAATTCAGGACACAGCGTCCTCCGAAGATCATCATTGCAGGTCCCCGAATCAACAATATCCGGAACCTTACTGAGGACCTCTTTGGGGGGCAAAGCGTTGCGATTTCGACACAGTCAAGTCCCGTTCTGAATCTTGCCTATGCGTTTAACGCGGAGAAAGAGAAGGTTGTTCTCAAGCAATACTCCACGATACGCCGGGAGCCGATTAAAGTTGAGATTGCCGGGGCCGATGTGGTTTCAAAGTTTGGTGGGAAACAATACAACGAGCATGTTCATAGATTCATTCATCACCTGATCTCGAATCTGGAGGATTCCGCCGGAACTCTAATTTTTTCTCCGACTTCCTCACAAGCATTGAGCACTGCTAAAGCTCTGGCAGACCTGCTACCCAAGAAAGCGGACCGGGCCCCTGAACTTAAGAGCCTCCGGGAGTATGTCGCTGGTCTCGTCCACCCAGATTATGAGTTGGTGAAGTCTTTGGAAAAGGGTATCGCCTGCCATCACGGCAAGCTGCCTCTTGATGTGCGTCGAGCGATAGAGAAAGCTTTCGCTTGCCAAGTGATCAAAGTGATGACGACGACAACGACATTAATGCAAGGCGTCAATCTGCCGGCGAAGCACATTATTGCTCGAAACCCGTTCCTTTATTTGAAATCTGGAAAGACCTCTGCCCATCTCACTGGCTATGAGTTTGCGAATCTGCGCGGCCGCGCGGGTCGCCTAATGAAGGATGTTGTCGGCAGGGCAATCGTCTTAGACGAGACGACATTCGACGAGGCCGACATATCCCTGGCTGAGCTGGATCAGAAAACCATCAGCCATGGGTACAAGGAAAAATTTGAACGGAATCGCGCAGACATTCTAGACGACCTTCGTCACAATAGGCCCCAGAACGCCCAACTGAACTACTTGGATGTTGAGGTTTACATTCGGCAGATGATCATGCGGTATGGCGATGATGCAACGACCCGACTATATGCTACGGGAATCGAATTCACCATGGGAGAGTTTCGTGAAATCCAACGCCAACTCAAGACCCTCCACGTTTCTCCTGAAGTCTGCGCCGCCAACCCCTACTGGGACCCTGTGGTCTTGGATGAAATCTGGATTGCACAGAGCAATAACAAATTCCACAAAATTCCAAGGAATCCGTTCGACGGCAATCTGGTAGGGACGATTTTATCGACAATCGCGCACCTGAAGGAAATCAGTCCTTTCTATTTCAATAAGCACATCAATGTCGATCATGAAGGACTGCGGAAGGCAATCGCAATAACTGCCGGGAAATGGGCAACGGAGAAGCCGCTGCACGAAATCATGGCCGAACGGGACCCCAAGAACTCCAAAGACATCCACAATCTTCTGAAGCTAATCTCCGATGTGATCCCGTTCAAATTAACTCGATTCCTAAGCCCCGTAGTCGCAATACAGGAAAAGGGGAATCCCATTCTGAGCTTCATTGAAATGGGCTCCTACAAGCCGCTGACTCGCCGTTTGATTGAGATTGGAATCGGACGTGAGACCGCTATTAGGCTAGCAGAGCGAATTCACAAGGCCGGACACAATCAAGACGACCTGCTCAAGTCTCCCGGGATACTCTATTCAGCCATTATTGCGGGGGCTAAGAACTTGAATTACTGGGAACGTCTTCAGGTTGAGGACTTGGTACTAGCAGGGTAGCAGGTTTTCCCGCTAGGTACAGGTCCGAAATTGGGCATATTGGCGGTTCGTCAGCATCAGGCGTCGGTACGTTTCGCTTGCGGTGCGAGCAACTGTGCCTTACGGTGCCAGGCACTTAACTAATGGAGCTAAACCAGACCGCGGGTAGTGCCTGCGGCTCAGCTAGGCGTTAGGCGTGCCCAGGGGAACGAGATGATGAGCCTCATGCAGTTTCCAGTGCAGCACCAGTGCGGCTTTTTAGGGCTCGCGCTAATAGTGAGCACTCTGTATGGGGTTCGCGGAATCGCCATCGAAGTGCGCGAAGTAAAAAATGAAAACGCGCAGGCAAAGCGTGATGGAAAGGAGGAATGGCGCTGCTGGCAAATACTCCTCGTCCATTACTTTCAGGATTTCATGTACAACTTCGTAGGATCACTGGCGGGTTGGACTGCCGTTTTCTTGCTTTCCTACAGGCTCTTTCTTTCAGTTGCCCCGCCTGCCCCGCCGCTCCCGGAAGGCTTCGTGCTGACGGCGCCGAATCTAAATCTGCTGAGCAAGCTCGATTTGACCTTGGCACTGGTTGCGTTGCTTGGAATCACTGGGAAATTGCCACAAACCGTCGAAGGATTTATTCACTCAATTGGGAAAGCAGTTGAGACGGTGACTGGGAAGCTAGCGAAGCAATGAATCAGCACAAGTCGCTTCGCCTAACTATTGGCTTGTGCGCAGCGGCCGCGGTTTGGGGGGACAGTTGAAACTGCTGTTGCACAGCCTCGGCGTTAGACAGAGCTAGAAAATGAAACAGCGCGTTTTTGTGATTGGCGCCGGCTGCTCTTACGATCGCTTTAAAGTTCTGACGAATAATTTATTTAAAGCCTTGTGGGATAAGGGTCTTAGAAAGGATGATGAACTTAAATCGCTACTGAAGTATCTGTATCCGCCCCGCTTTGATGGTCACGTTCATCCGGAAGAAGTGAATATTGAGGATTTGCTCAGTTGTATTGATGCTGCAGTTCATTTAGAGGGGATTAACTCTAAAGGAGCATTTTCAGAAGAGCGCTTACTCAAAGTGCGTGGCAAATTGGTTGCGGCGATGGTTTCCTTTTTTTGGACGAAAAGTTCCTCTCTAGACGAGAGCTATGTTGCATTCGCGAAGCAGCTTGGTCCGTCAGACATAATCATTACGTTCAATTATGATATCGAACTAGAACGAGCTATCGCCAAGTGCGCTGGAGTCGAAATTCATCAGCTCTACTTCCCGGCACATCAGACATATCACTGGAGGATGAAGAAAAAGGAGAGATGGCCTGGATGGATAAGCCTTCAGAATGCGCCAAGCCCATTATTCTTGCTCCCACAATCTTTAAGGATCCGAAAAGCGTTAGCGTATATTGGTGGGAAAGAGCGCGGGTATCTCTGAACCAGGCAAAAGAAGTCTGGTTCGTCGGATATTCACTGCCATCTCTGGATTTCGCAGCGCGGTATATTCTGCGACGTGGCGTTCGGATGTTGCTGAGGGAACGACCCAATACCCTTATCAATGTTGTGGATCCGAACCCAGAAGTTCTTAAACGATATATCTCACAAATTCATAGCCAAATAGAATACAAGAGAGCCACATTTGCTGAGTTTGTTAATGAAATCCTTCCTGGATGACTTATCATACAGTGCCAGAATGAATTAAGGCGGAAGGGGAAAATATGAAAAGAAGGATGGCAATACTGATTCTGTGCGTCCTTGGTGGGTGCAGTCGTCTCGGAGAGCATGAGAAATATCAGCTCGTGAGTGCCGCAGACGGGAAGGTGTATCGTCTGAATAGGACGACTGGCGAGGTTACCTTGATTCCTCCAGAAGGGCTTCGGGTTGCTGGTGCGGCAGGTGCTCAGAGCAGCGAAGGGGTTCTTGCAAAGGGAGACATTGACAAAGAGTTCGTTCGACGAGCGCAAGTGTATATGTTTCTGAGCGGTTCTTCTTTGGCTAAGCAGATACAGACCAAGCTGGTGGAGGGCCGGACGAACACGGAAGAGGCGCGCGGAGCCCTGAGCACATTGCTTCCGAAGGAATTGGGAAGTCTGCCTCTGGGTGCTGAAAAGGAGAACTGGGCTGCAAGCGCCAAAGCGCAGCGACGGTTGGCCTTGGGCTTGAATCCGTAGATTAGGCATTGCGGCGCCAGGCCCTTAACTAATGCAACTAAACCAGGCCGCCGGTAGCGCACGAGGATTAACAAGGCGTTAAGTTGATCTCACCCCAATGCCATTACATTGCATATCGGATGGGATCGATATTTACGCGTATAAGCTCGATGATTTTGCTTGGGCAGAAATCAGGCAACGTCATAAGAGAGACCGACATCTTCGTTTTCCATGTTGTGGGGCAATCGCCGTGCCGAAGGTTAGTTCTCGCGGCACGAGGTTCTTCGCTCATTTTCGCAAAGATGAAAAATGCACCTCCGCCCCGGAGAGCTGGCTGCATTTGCTAGCAAAGCATCAAGTTGCAGTTGCGGCGCAATCGGCGGGGTGGGATGCAAAAACAGAGTATCCTTTGCGCTCGGGTCATGTTGCGGACGTGTTTGTCGAAAGGGCGCAAGAGTCATTCATATTTGAGGTTCAACTCCAAAAGCAAAATGACGAGCACACAGCTTTTCGACACTCAATTTATCAGGCAGGAGCCAAGAAATGTGTATGGCTATTCAAACAGCCCAGTTTTCGTTCGAATAGAGAAATCCCTGCGTTCAACATTCGATACGATGCGGACCGATTCATTGTTGGCATTCCGCCGCGCGAGATGAATTCTGCGGTCGTGAAATGGTCCGATGAATTGGAGCTCAGCGAATTTGTGACCAAGGCATTGGCTGG
This sequence comes from Elusimicrobiota bacterium, assembly GCA_041660925.1. NCBI lineage: Bacteria > Pseudomonadati > Elusimicrobiota > Elusimicrobiota bacterium. The sequence goes on along the minus strand of JBAZVI010000001.1, from coordinate 144,467 downwards.
ACGCCTAAATTGGGTTCCCTTAATCGGAGGCGAGGTGCCGATTAGGCTGTATGGCTTAAATGGGACGTGTCCACAATGCAAACACAGTGATAGGCTCCTTTCATCTGTTCAACTGCTAGTGGACGGGCTGGATCCTTCCCCAATTTGGTTTTGGGACTCCCCTGTGCAGATACTGGAGTGGCTCAGGGGACAATTTCACTCTCTTCGGGTTGGAAGATTCCAAGAGCGCCCAATCAAAAGGACCGGAGAAATATTTTTAACCAATGGATGCAGGCACTGCGGGGCTGAAATACCAAATTGGGTGGTTAGGAAGTGTGCCCAACAGAATCCCTGCGCTGGTACGCTGTTCGGTGATGCAAGTATAACCTTGGATGAATCACTTGCCGCCACCTTAAAGAGATGGAAGCAATATCCGCACTGGAAGATTGGCTAGACGGCCTTATGGTGCCAGCAACTGTCTTTTCATCGGGGCTAAGCCGCCTGCCAAACAGCATGGTTTTTCAGCTCGCATTGAGGATGGTCAGCAGCTTGTGCTCAAGAGAAACGGCGGTTCGCCCCTACCCTGCCCTCCCCAGTGGGGGAGGACAGTGAGGAAGGGTAAGGAGTGTTATTAATATGGACATCCCACGGATCTTCAACATCAGCGAGAGCGCGCATCGCATCCACAACCCGATCACGCCCGAGAAGCTCGCCGCGCTCGGCGCGGCGCTGCGTCTGAAGGCGGGGACCCGGACCCTCGACCTCGGCAGCGGGTCGGGGGAGATGCTGTGCACCTGGGCGCGCGATCACGGCGTCACCGGCACCGGTGTCGACATGAGCGCGTTGTTCACCGAGCAGGCGAAGCTCCGCGCGGTCGAGCTCGGCGTCGCCGATAAAGTCGAGTTCATCCATGGCGATGCGGCGGGCTATGTCGCGCGCGAGAAGGTCGGCCTGGCCGCCTGCGTCGGGGCCACTTGGATCGGCGGGGGAGTCCAGGGCACCATCGAGCTCCTGTCCCGGAGCCTGCGCCCCGGAGGGCTCATCCTCGTCGGCGAGCCCTTCTGGCGGCAGCTGCCGCCGACCGAAGAGGTCGCCAAGGGCTGTCTTGCCCACTCGCTCTCCGACTTCCTCATGCTCCCGAAGCTGCTCGCGTCCTTCGGCCGCCTTGGCTACGACGTCGTCGAGCTGGTCCTGGCCGACCAGGACGGCTGGGACCGATACGAGGCGGCCAAATGGCTCACCATGCGCCGCTGGCTCGAAGCCAATCCCGCCGATGAGTTCGCCAAAGAGGTCCGGGCGCAACTGACCTCGGAGCCCGAGCGCTACGCCGCGTATACGCGCGAGTACCTGGGTTGGGGGGTGTTTGCGCTGATGGCGCGGTGATGCGGTAGATTGCTAGCGACGGAAGAAAGAGAAGGCCCGCATTTGGCGGGCCTTCTCTTTTGGAGTTCTCCCTCTCCCCTTCCCTCCCCCGAAGGGGGAGGGGGGCAGTAGGGAACTGTAGCGGGTGTGATCCTTTTAGGACGGTTCTTCAGGAATGACGAAGCACGCCAGGACGTAGCACAGGGCTAGGGGGACGAAGACGGTCAGCACTAGCAGGACGATGAAGATGACCCGCAAGAGGGTCGCGTCCATCCCGAAGTAGTCCCCGAGGCCGCCCAGGATGCCCAGGACGGTCCTGTTTGTGCGGGAGCGGTAGAGCTTCTTGACGTCGTGCATGGGGCCTCCTATGGTGCCCTTTTGGGGCTCCCCCTACCCCAGCCCCTTCCCGCGGGAAGGGGAGGGGAGGAAGGTCAGTGCTTCGCCGTTTCCTTTAGAAGGCCCGTCCGGGCGTTGAACTCGTCGATGAGGCGGTCGTACTCGGCGACCTGGGAGAAGGTCTCGTCCCAGAACTCGGGGGCCCAGAGCGCGTTGAGCTCCTCGCTCGTCTTGCCCTGCTGCTCCACCCAGGTGAAGTACTTGAGGTTGTGGAGGGCCTTGCGGTCCCAGTAGCCGAGCTCGCGCAGGTTGTCCCGGCCGGCGCCGCGCATGCGGCGCTCGAGGTCCACGAGGGCCTGGGTCTCGTTGTAGGCGCCGAGCTCATCGGTGAGCTCCTTCAAGCGGGAGCCGTACATCTCGGCGGAGTCCGTGAAGATGGTGAAGATCACGTCGTCTTTGCCGAGCTCGTAGTGCTTCGCCATCTTGATGGCGGCCAGCGTGTTGCAGATGCTGGAGATGCCGAGCAGGGGGAGCTGGTCGATGAAGGCGTCCTTGAGGCCTTCCTTCTTGAGCATCTTGCGGCCGGCGGGCTCGTTGAAGGCGCGCAGCAGGCGCATCGTGTCCTCGTCGTCGACGGCGACCACCATGTCCGTGTTGCGCACGTTGTGCACCCAGGGGATGTGCTTGTCGCCGATGCCCTCGATGCGGTGTCCGCCGAAGCCGTTGAGGAGGAGGGTGGGGCACTGCAGGGCCTCGACGGCGGCGATCTTCACGCCGGGGAAGTCCTTCTTGAGCCGGTCGCCCGCGCCGATGGTGCCGGCCGAGCCGGTCGCGGAGACGTAGCCGGCGAGGCGCTTCTTGCCCTTCAAGCCCGCGAAGACCTCCTCGATGGCCGTCGCGGTGACGTGGTAGTGCCAGGTCGGGTTGCCGAACTCCTCGAACTGGTTGAAGATGACGCAGTCCTTGCGGTTCTTGCGGATGCGCCAGCACTCGTCGTAGATCTCCTTGACGTTGCTCTCGCAGCCCGGGGTCGCGATGACCTCGGCGCCGATGGACTTGAGCCAGTCGAAGCGCTCCTGGCTCATCTCCTTGGGGAGGATGGCGACCGGGGTGCAGGCGAGCACCGCGCAGTCGAAGGCGCCGCCGCGGCAGTAGTTGCCGGTGGAGGGCCAGACGGCCTTCTGCGTCGAGGGGTCGAACTCGCCGGTCACCAGGCGCGGGGCGAGGCAGCCGAAGGCCGCGCCGACCTTGTGCGCGCCGGTGGGGAAGTACTTGCCGACGATGCCGATGATGCGGGCGTCGACGCCGGAGAGCTCGCGCGGGATCTCGACGAAGTTCACGCCGCCGTACTGGCCGGTCTTCGGGTCGTTCTTCCAGGTGATGCGGAAGAGGTTGACGGGGTCGATGTCCCAGAGGCCGACGCCCTTGAGGCGCTTCTTGACGGACTCGGGGGCCTTCGTCGGGTCGGCCATCTGCGCGAAAGTGGGGATGACGATGCCGCGCTCGCGGCAGCGGGCGGCGGTCTTCTTGACGACGGCTTCGTTCACTTTGAGTTTCGCCATGGCGTTCTCCCTTGTTATCCGATGCGCAGTTTGACGACCAGCTTCTTGAGTTCCGAAAGCTCCGGCGCGAGCTTGTGCGGCTCGCCGACGGCCTTCATCGCGCTCGCGACGTCCTTGAGGCCGTTGCCCGTGACGACGACGGCGACGCGGTCCTTCGCGCGCGCCTTCCCGGCCTCGGCGGCCTTGCGCAGGCCGGCGACGGCGGCGGCCCCGGCGGGCTCGGCGAAGACGCTCTCCGAGCGGGCGAGCTCCCGCATCGCGGCGAGGATCTCGGCGTCGCTCACGGAGACCGCGTAGCCGCCCGACTCCCTGAGCGCCTGCACGGCGGCGTCGCCGTCGCGCGGCAGGGAGACCGAGATGCTGTCGGCGATCGTCTCGCCACTCACGGGCCGCACGACCCCGTCGCCCTCGAAGGCGCGCTTGATGGCGTCGCTCTTCTCGGCCTGCACCGCGACCATGCGCGGCAGGCGCTCGACGAGTCCGAGGGCGTGGAAGTCCTTGAAGCCCTTCCAGAGCCCGCTCAAGATGTTGCCGTCGCCCACCGAGACGAAGACCTGGTCGGGGACCTTCCAATCGAGCCCCTCGAGGAGCTCGTAGGCGCAGGTCTTCTTCCCTTCGCGCGTGTACGGGTTGTAGCCGGTGTTCCGGTTGTACCAGCCGTACTCGGCGCTGGCCTTGAGGCAGAGGTCGAAGGCGTCGTCGTAGGTCCCGCGCACCGCGAAGACCTCGGCGCCGAAGACGAGGAGCTGGGCGACCTTCGCCGCGGGGGCCTTCTCGGGGAGGAAGATGACGGTCTTAAGGCCGAGCGAGGCGCAGAGGCAGGCGAGCGAGGAGGCGGCGTTGCCGGTCGAGGCGCCGGTGATGATCTTCTCGCCGCGCTCGAGCGCCTTGGCGACCGCGACCGCGCCGGCGCGGTCCTTGAAGGAGGCGCTCGGGTTGCGGCCGTCGTCCTTGAGCCAGAGACTCTTGAGGCCGAGGGCCCGGCCGAGGCGCTCCGCCTTGTAGAGGGGGGTTCCGCCGATGCGCACGGTCGGACGGCCCTTCCAGCGCCGCACCGGCAGGAGGGCCTCGTAGCGCCAGACCCCCGGCTCGAGGTCCTTCTTCAGGGAGGCGCGGGTGACGCGGCGGCGGAGGGCCTTGTAGTCGTAGATGACGTCGAGGTTCCCGCCGCAGGAGGGGCAGACGTAGGGAGCGTCCCCCTCGGAGTGCTCCTTGGCGCAGCGGAAGCAGCGCAATCCGAGGACAAGTCCCGTGCTCATGGGCATATCATACCACTTGAGGTTACCTTTCCTTAGTGCCCCTCCCCGCGGGAGGGGGCAGGGGGAGGGGATATCCATCACGGCAGCTCTCCCCCACCCTGCACCCTCCCCCGAAGGGAAGGGAGTTAAGGAACTATTCTGACCGTGGACCCAATGGGCTAGGCCCAATGTCGGCTCCTCCTTGCCCCAACAGGCCCAGAGCGGAACCGCGCGCGCACTATACAATAGTCCATGACGCGCGACGCCGCACGGAGGCCGAGACCCATGCCCAACCGAGCCCTGACCGTCGTCCTCGCCCTGACGTTCACTTCCGGCGCATCCTCCGCGTCCGCCCAGGTCGTCCACCAGGGGAAGGTTTCCGGCACGTTCTCGCCCGTCGTCGTCCCGCAAGTCCCCGGCCTCGGCACCTTCTCGGGCGTCGGCCTCGCGCAGACCGGCCTCCCCGCGAACATCGGCCTCACCCACACCGTTCTGCCGTCCCTCTCGGTCATCACTCCCGTCGTCGCGGCCAAGGCCGCGCTCCGCACCAACGCTCTGCCGGCGGTCGCCCCGACCGCCGCGCTGTTTGCCGTACCCGCCGCCCAGTCACCTGCGGCGGGCCTTAGCGCCGCAGGTGCGGTGCGAGAGGAGAACTACCAGCGCACCGCTGGCCGCATCGCCGAAGTCTCCAAGATGATGCAGCAGGACCTCGCGGCCGCGGGGGACGAGAAGTCCGGCGGCGAGGCCTCGAAGACCGCCGCCGCCCGGCTCCTCGAGCCCTCCGCGCCGGCGGCGGTGCAGACCGAGGCCTACGCCCCCGTCCTCTCGCCGCCCTGGGAGCTCACGAAGCACCAGAAGCGGACCCTCGAGGGCTCCTATGCGGAGATGCGCTCCGCCTGGGTCCGCGAGTTCGCGCCTCTCGGCGTGGACTTCGCCAAGGAGCAGCCGAAGATGAAGGTGCTCTCCTCGGAGTACCGCCTGGACCTGGCGAAGGGCACCGGGGAGCCGCAGTCGGCCGACTTCGTCTACGACGTCGAATGGTCGGCTTCGGGCGGGCGCGGCGGGCGCATCCGCGTCCTGCTCAACGCGGTCGAGAAGGACCTGCGCGTCTTCCCCGGCGGCACGCGGCAGGGCGAGCCGCTCCTTCCGCGCATCGCCTTCCCGGCCGGCAGCACGCTGGCCCAGCGGGCCCTCCTCATCGAGTCCCTTTCCCGCCGCAAGGCCGGCTGGACCCGCGGGCTCGAGCGCTCCGGGCTCAAGCTGAAGGACGGCCAGCCCGAGGTGACGCTGCTGTCGATGGAGACCCGCGTCTCGAAGAGGAACCCCGCCGACTACACCGTCACCTACCAGCTCGAGTGGAAGCTCAGCGAGACGAAGCTCGGACGCATGAAGGTCACCGTCAACTCCCTCAAGCTCGAGCCCTACGTCTCGACCCTCCCGCTGCCGACCCCGCCCAAGGAGCGCCAGCTCCTCGTCCGCTTCAAGACCCGCACGCTCGAGAGCGCCGGCGGCCTGAGCCGGGAGATCTCCATCGGCGAGAAGGAGATCAAGGCCCTTGCCGAGACGCTCGGCCTGCGCGTGCTCTGGCACAGCTACAAGGGCGAGTACGCGCTCGCGGCTCCGGCCGGCACCGACATGGCCGCCGCCGAGGAGAAGCTCCTCGCCAGCGACCTCGTCGTCGACGCCCGTCCCGCGGTCTTCGAGGTCCCCGCCGAGAACCAGGTGAAGCTCGTCTTCAAGAAGAACACCCGCTACGGCTGGGGCGACGTCCCGCTCCCGCACGAGGTCGACGACACGGTCGTCGCGGCCATCCTGCGCTCGCTCGGCGTGCGCGTGCTCTCGGTGGACTTCGGGGTCTGGACGGTCGGCGCCCCGAAGCTCGACGCGGTCCGCGCCGCCCGCTACCTCATGACGACCCGCATGGCGCTCTACGCCTTCCCGGCCGTCTCCGCGGCGCCGGAGTCCCGCCAGGTCGTCGTGAAGCTGCGCCGGACCCTCGGAAAGACCGAGGTCGGCGAGGACGAGGTCGCCGACTTCCTGCTCAAGAACGGGGCCCGCATCGTGAAGGCCATGGGCGACGGCTACAAGCTCGAGGTCTCCGGCGACAACGCCGCGGCCGCGGCGAAGCTCGCGAAGGACCCGCTCGTGGAGCGCGCGGCCGCCGTCGGCGCGCTCACCGACGACTCCATCCGCGCGACCGCCAACGGGGTCGCTTCCTACAAGGGTCGGCCGTGGTCCTCGACCGAGTACAACGCCGCCTGGGGCTACGCCTACGAGGGCCTCGAGGGCAGCGGCGCGACGAAGGCCCAGCTCGACCTCTTCGAGAAGCTGACCGCCGAGGCGCCGATGCGCGGCGGCGGCTTCAACCCCTGGTCCGGAGACTGACCGGATGGGCCGACTCCTGCTTCTTTCGACCGCGCTGGCCTTGGCGACGGCGAGCTTCGCCCGCGCCGAGGGCGGCATCGACGAGAACGCAGGTTCGAGGCTTCCGGAGATCCAGACGGCGCTGGGTCGTTTTCGAGCGAGTCGCCGTCCGGCCGACTCCGCGTTTCCCTCCTCCCTCGCCCGGAAATACCCGATCCGCGGCATCGATGTCTCCCATCATCAAGGCGCGATCGCATGGGATAAAGTCCGAAGAGAAGGGGTCCGGTTCGCCTATATCAAGGCCACGGAAGGCGGCGATCATAAGGACCCGCGGTTCCTTCGGAATTGGCAGGAGGCCGGGCAGGCGGGCGTGGCCCGGGGAGCGTACCACTACTTCAGCTTCTGCTCTCCCGGCGAGGCGCAGGCCGACAACTACATCTCCGTCGTCCCGAAGGAAGAGGGCGCGCTGCCTCCCGTCATCGACGTCGAGCCCGTCGGCAACTGCACCGCTCGGCCGGATAAGGAGCGTCTTCTGGAGGAGTTGGCCGTCTTCGTCCGCAGGATCGAGGAGGCGTACGGCCGGCGTCCCGTCTTCTACACCTTGCCGGCCTTCCATCGCCGCTATCTGTCGGGAGAGGACCGCCTGCTCTGGCTGCGCAGCGGCGTCGAACCCCGCCTTCCGGAAGGCGCTCCGACCTGGACTTTCTGGCAGCGCAGCGGGACGGGCTCGGTCGCGGGGATCGAAGGGCCCGTCGACATGGACGTGTTCAACGGCGACGAGCAGGCTTTCACATCCTTCATCGGCCGGCCATAGGCGAGACTCCGCTCCAAGAGGGCTCCGGCCTTCGTCTTTGAAACCGCGTCCGTTCAATTAGTAGACTCCCGACATGAAGAACCGCGGCCTGCTCGCGCTCGTCTCCCTGGGATTCGCCGCCGCCCTCAGCGGCTGCGCGACGGTCGGTCGGCTCAACAAGCTCCACCTCGGCATGTCCAAGGGGGAAGTGTTCACCGTCCTGGGCGTCCCCCAGAGCTCCTCCGCGCAGGACGGCGTCGAGACCCTCCATTACGCGCTCCCCGAGAACTTCGAGCAGGCGCTCTATCGCGCGACCACGCCCTGCTTCGTGCGGCTCACCGGCGGGAAGGTGGACGCCTACGGCCGCACGGACGCCCGCGAGGAGGGCGCGGCCGACGAGAGCCAGGCGCTCAAGCTCCTCTCCGACATGAAAGCCGAGCGCAAGGCGTCCGCGGCGGTCCCCGTCGCGGCTCCCCTCGCCGCTCCCGCCGCCTCCGCGCCCGAGGACATCGAGGCCAAACTCACGAAGCTCAAGAAGCTCGCCGACGCCGGCCTCATCACCCCGGCCGAGTTCGAGGAGCAGAAGAAGTACCTGCTCAGCGAATTCATCTCGAAGTAGCGAGCGGACGTCCCGCATCGAGATGAGCCCCGACCCCCGCGAAGACCCCGAGCGCCGCTTCGACCGCCTCCAGCGCCTCGTCGGCGGGGAGGCGCTCGCGCGCCTGCGCCGCAGCCACGTGCTCGTCGTCGGCGCGGGCGGGGTGGGCTCCTGGGCCGCGGAGTCGCTGGCGCGCTCCGGGATCGGCCGGCTCACGGTCGTGGACTTCGACACCGTCTGCATCCGCAACTTCAACCGCCAGCTCCAGGCCTTGAGCGGGAACATCGGCAAGCCGAAGGCCCCGCTCCTGGCCGAGCGCCTGCGCCTGGTCAACCCCGAGGCCGACATCCGCGGCGTCGAGGCCTTCTTCGCCCCGGCGACCTGCGACGAGCTCCTCGCCGGGCCCCCGGACTTCGTGGTCGACGCGATCGACCACGTCACGGCCAAGTGCTTCCTCATCAAGACCTGCCGCGAGCGGAACATCCCGCTCGTGGTCTCGACGGGCTCGGGCGGGCGGCGCGACCCCACGCGGCTCAAGGTCGCCGACCTCGCGCGCACCGACGTCGACCCGCTCGCGCGCGCGGTGCGCGACATCCTGCGCGAGAAGTACGGCTTCCCCAAGCGCGCCCTCTTCGGGGTCCCCGCCGTCTTCTCGCCCGAGCCGCCCGCGCGGCCCCTGCCGGGGTCCGACGCGACCGACTGCAAGGCCGGCTGCCTCTGCCCGCAGGGGGAGAATCCGCTCCAGTCCTGCACCAAGAAGAGCCTCGTCATGGGCACCGCCTCCTTCGTCACCGGCGCCTTCGGCCTCGCCTGCGCCTCCGTCGTCGTGCGCTCCCTCATCGGCGAAGACCTCTTCGCCGCCTGAGCGCGCGGCTCGCGCAACCGGATGTTCAAGTCGTCTCGAGTCCTGAGAACTCCCCCGGCTAGAACTTAAGACCGCCCGTCCGTGCCCGGAGGAATCAAGAAGAGCGCGGAGCCCGCGGCTATCATCAGGCTATGCGACCCTGCCTGCTCGTCCTGACGCTCTGCGGCGTCTCCCTGCCGGGAGCCGCCTACTCCCAGAACATCGCGGTCCCGGTCGTCCCGGGCGCCGCCCTCGGCGGCCTCCCCGTCGGAGCGGCGGGCGTGCCCTCCGCCGCCTCCGATTTCTCCGCCTTCCGCCAGGACTTCCTCCAGCGCCTCGTCCTCTTCCGGCCGGACCTTGGGTCCACGCTCGGAGTGCCCGCCGCCGCCGCGCGGCTGGCGGACCCCTCCGAGGCCGCCGTCCTCGAGCACGTCGCGTATCTGGAAGCGGCGCAGAGCGCTCTCGCCGCGCAGCCGGCGGGGGCGGTCTCTTCCGCGGAGGCGATCGACCGCGCGAGCATCCGGACGATCGTCGAAAGCCAGCTCCACGAGCTGCGCGACCGGAAGTCCTACGAGACGGACGTCTCCGCCGGGCAGCTGCCCTACGACAGCGTCGTCGCGCAGATCTCGCAGATCGAGCCCGGTCCGCGGGCGGCCGCGGACTGGGAGGCGGTCGTCTCCCGCGTCGAGGGGATCCCCCTGTACCTTCGGCGCGTCGCCGGGAACCTCGGGAAGGGCCTGCGAGGAGGCCGGCACGCCTACCGCGGGACCGTCGAGAAGGAAGGACTCGAGGCCGGCGCCGAGGCCGCGGACTTCTTCATGACGGGACTCGCGGAGAAGGCGCGCGAACAGCTCGACGCGGCGTCCTTCGCGGCGCTCGCTCCTCGGCTGGAGGCGGCCGCTCGCGCGGCGGCAGCCGCCTACGAGGGGCAGGTCCGGTTCCTGCGCGCCGAGGTCCTGCCCGCCGCGCAGGAGAAGTACGGCGTCGGCGCGGAGGAGTACGCCTGGAAGCTCAAGCACGAGCTGGCCCTCCAGGACTCCCCGCGGGACCTCATGGACAAGGGCCTGCGGCTCGCCGGGGAGATCCGCGGCCGGATGGAGAAGCTCGCGGGCCGGATCTATCCCGGGAAGACCCTCCCGGAGGCCATGGCCGAGCTCAAGAAGGACCACCCCGCCGACGACGCGGAGCTCCTGCGGACCTACGCCGCGGTCTCCGACCGGGCCCGCGACTTCGTCATCTCCCGCGGCCTCTTCCGCCTGCCCGCCGACTACCGCATCCAGTTGATCGAGACTCCGGCCGGCATGCGGGGCTCGCTGGCGAGCGCCGCCTACTTCCCGGCGCCGCCCCTGGACTCCGGACGAAAAGGCGTCTTCCTCGTCACTCCTTCGGGCGGCGACCAGAAGCGGCTCTCCCTGCACAACAACTCGCGCATCCCCTCGACCGTCGTGCATGAGGCCTTCCCCGGCCATGACCTGCAGTTCTGGTCGTTCCAGCACTCCCCGGAGATCTCGACGGTGCGCTATCTCCTGGAGGCCGCGGGCTACGCGTTCTCCCTCAACGTCGAAGGCTACGCCTTCTACGCCGAGGAGCTCATGCGCGCCAAGGGCTTCTTCACCCCCAAGGAGGAGCTGGCGCAGCTGGGCGGCCAGATCTGGCGCGCATGGCGCATCGTGCTGGACATCTCCCTGCATCTGGGGCTCATGAGCCTCGACGAGGTCGCCCGCGTCCTGACGGAGGAGGCGTTCCTCCCCGCGCCGACGGCGGCGATCGAGGCGTACCGCTATGTGAAGATGCCGACCCAGGCCATCACCTACATGCTCGGCCGGCTGCAGATCGAGGCGCTCAAGGCGGAGTACCGGCAGGTGATGGGGCCCGCGTATGACGAGACGGAGTTCCACCGCCTCTTCCTGTCCTTCGGACCCGTCCTTCCGGCGCAGATCCGGCCGGCCCTCCTCGAGGAGGCCCGCCGAGCCGCCTCCCGCGGCGAATCGTGAACCAGCAAGGAGACTCCTCGATGAAGAAGAACCTGTTCGTGACGGCCCTCGTCCTGGCGGCCGTCGTCCGGCCGCACCTCGTCCGCTCCGAGGTCGGATTCGGCTCGGAGCAGAGCATGGATCCCCTCGCGGCATTGAGCGCGGCCAAGGACGGCGCCGTCCCCGCGGCGTCCGCGGTGAAATGCGAAGTGCGCAAGGACCCCCGGATCGTGCCGGGCGTCCCGGTCGAGTGGGTCGCCATCCCCGGCGGGAAGTTCCTGATGGGCAACGACGCCATGAACCTCGACGCGCATCCGCGTCATGAGGTCGCGGTGAAGGCCTTCGCGATGTCGAAGACCGCGGTCACCGTGGAGCAGTACGCGGAGTGCGTCCTCGACGGACGCTGCACGGAGCCGGGGACCTGGGGGGACTGCAACTGGGGGAAGGCGGACCGCGCGCGCCACCCCATCAACTGCGTCGACTGGCTGCAGGCCGCCGAGTACGCGAAGTACATGGACGCCCGCCTGCCGAGCGAGTCCGAGTGGGAGTACGCGGCGAAGAGCGGGGGGAAGGACCGGCTCTACCCGTGGGGGAACGAGCCCGCGACCTGCGCCCGAGCCGTCCTGAACGGCGGCAAGGGCGAGGGCTGCGGCACCGGCGCCACGATGCCGGTCTGCTCGAAGCCCGAGGGGAACACGGAGCAGGGGCTCTGCGACATGGCGGGCAACGTCCGGCAGTGGGTGCAGGACAACCACCGCAACTCCTACGCCGACGCGCCCGCGGACGGGAGCGCTTACGACGACAACGGCTTTTACCGCGTGACGCGCGGCGGGTCCTTCTCCAGCATCTCCGGCGAGACGCTGAAGGCCGACGTGCGCAGCTACGTCGGCGACGGCTTCCGCGCCAGCGGCTTCGGCTTCCGGCTGGCGAGATGAGGACGGCGGCGGGCGTCTTCTCGCTCCTGCTGGGTCTGGCCTCCGCCGTATCGGCCGCGGGCCCGATCACGGCCAAACCCACGGGACGCTGCTGCGTCCGGAAAGCCGCGTTCTTCACCGCGAAGACCCCGGCCCTCTACCGACGCGGCGACTGGGGGGCCTCCCTGGGCGTGCGCTTCTCGGCCAGGGCGGAGTTCTCGGCGGACGACGGCTGTTCGTGCGGCTGCTGCGAGTTCCGGCAGTTCATCCGGGGGCGCTTCACCGTCAACGGCCGGGAGGTTCGCCATGAGCTGTCGCCCGGACGGTTCCTCGACGGCGAATGGCGCGAGGACGGCGGCGTGGAGCGGGCCGGCGCGCGGGGCCGTCCGTACGAGGAAGTCTTCTTCGGGGCGAAGGACGGCGCGGTCCTGAGCGCCGGACGCTACGGCCACCGCGGCGACGAGGGCTACGACCCTTCGATGGACCGGTATACCGCGGCCGCGCCGCCCTACGACCTCGACCGCCTCAACGGCTGCTTCTACATGATGAACGACATCCCGGTCCTGCAGGGGCGCATGGGCGACCGACTCGAGTACAAGACCGACTTCGAGCAGCGCATCGTCGACGTCTGCAACGGCGAGGCGGTGAAGTCCTCCGCCCTCTGGAGCGCCGACCTGTCCTGGACCGCCAACGAGGCGGACATCTACTCCCAGGAGTAGAACGCGGCCATCGGCCCCGGGTCGCGCGCGGGTCCTTCGGCTCAGGTCGTCGCAGAGGCACTCTGATAGCATGCCCCCGTCGCTCCTACGGAGGCATCGAATGAACGCTCTCAGGGCCGTCCCGTCTCTGCTGCTGACGCTCGGCATGCTCCTTTCCCCGCGCTTCGCCGCGGCCCAGACGGTCGCGCACGCGCCCCTCGCGCCGGCCGCCGTCGTCCCCGTCGCGCTGCCGGTGACGGCGGCGATCGGGCGCATGGAGCTGTCGGTCCCGACCGGGCTCCAGACGCTGCGGCTCGAGACGCCGCTCGCCCTGCCCTCCCAGCCCGCCCCGAAGACGGACGCGAAGGCGGCGACCCTCGACCCCTTCTCCGTGGGCGAGGTCATCTCCCAGGTCGAATACACGCCGGAAGGCCTGCCGATGCAGCAGTTGGCCGTGCCCCTCTCCCGACAGATCGAGGTCCGTTTCGTCTCGGGCGCCTACCTCTCCGAAGTCGCCGCGCTGCTCGAGCGCCTGGGGCTGAGCGTCGTGAGCAAGCTCAACCCGGAGCGCTTCATCGTCGCCGTCGCCCAGGACGCGGACGCGCGGGCGCTCGCCGACGCGCTCGAGAAGGAGCCGCTCGTGCTCTACGCCACGGCGAAGAGCTTCACGCTCCCCATCGAGCGGCAGGTCAGCGTCACCTTCAAGACGGTCTCCGTCCGGAGCATCCCGATGGGCGGCGGGAAGGTGAACGTGGAGCAGGCCGTCACCGACGACGAGGTCGCGGGGATCCTGCGCTCGCGCGGGCTCCGCGTGCTCGAGGTCCGCGCGGACGGCTACCGCGTGGGGGCCGAGGGCCTCGACGCCGAGGCGGCGGCGCGGGAGCTCGCGGCGGACCCGCTCGTGCTCGAAGCGCACCCCGCGAAGAACCAGCCCTCCAGCGACCGCTGGATCTCCGTGACCTTCGTGCGGAGCTACGTCGTGATGACCGACGGCGGCTGGGGCATCGAGGTCGGCATGGACGAGGACACCGTGGCGGACTTCCTGAAGAAGCACGGCCTCCAGCTCGTCCTCATCGGCGGGGGACGCTGGAACTACCTCCTCGCTCCTTCCGGAGACCGCCCCGTCGACGAGGTCGTCGCGGAGCTGGCGCAGAACGGGCTCGTCGCTGCCGCCGTCCGCAGCGAGGACCCCGCCCCGCCGGCCGCGGCGTCGCTGAAGGCGCCGGGCGCCTCCTTCGACCGTCCGGTCCTCCCGGCCGCGAAGGCCGTCGAGGAGCTCGGCGCGCGCATCGCCGAGCGGCTGCGCGCCGTCTCGGACGCCTCCCTGCGCGTGCCGGAGGCCGTCCTCGCGCCGGTCCTCGCCGTGCCCGGCGTCGTCCAGGTCGACGCCGCGTCGCGCAAGACCGCCGTCGAATGGGACGACGGGGTCTACCACGGGCGCCAGAACGTCGTCTACGTCTACTTCTCCGACCAGAGCTCACGGGACAAGGCCCGCAACGCGGGGCTCATCCCTTCGTCCATCGCGGGCCGGCCCGTCGTCGCACGGCCGCTCTCGAAGCCCGCGCTCGCCGCCCTCGCGCGGCGTCCCTGGCTCAAGCAGGTCGGCATCGAGGCGGTCCCCTCGCGGAAGGGAACGGGAAGCGGCGAAGGGTTCCTCCGGAGCATCGCCGAGCGCATCCGCAGGGTGCTCGACGCGACCGTGAAGGGGACGCTCGGCCGGCTCATCGACGGACAGAGGCGGGGAGTCTCGGCCGCGGTGGAGCCGGACGCCCGCTCCGCCGCGAAGATGGACCCGGACCTCCAGGCGCGCCTGGCGACGCTCTCGGCGAAGCAGGCCGTCTCGGTCATCCTCACGCTCGCCGAACCGGCCGGAAAGAGCGCCCAGGTCGTGCGCAAGCGGCTCAGGGCGATGGGGGTCGCGTTCTCCGAGCTCGAGGGCCTCGGCATGATCGTCGCCCCGCTGACCCGGGCGCAGGCGGAGGCGCTGGCGGCGACGGCGCAGGTCGCGGGCCTCTCGCTCGACGGCGAGGTCTCGGCGCTGTAGCGCACGCGGTCGTCCAGGTGTCCGAGAAGGCCCCGCCGCAGCGAGCGGCGGGGTCCTTCTTTATGGGTGTTCCAGGCGCGAGCGGGCGTCCCGGACGAGACTCTCGGGGAAGCCCTTGCGCTCGAGCGTGAGGATGCCGTTGCGGTCCTTCGCCGGTCCCGGCAGCACGCGGTAGCGGGAGACGCCTTCGTCGGCCGCTCCCGCGACGTGGAAGTTGCGCAGGGACGCCGCCTCCTCCGCCACCTCCGCGATGGAGAGGTTGTGCGTGGCGACGAGGAAGAGGTTCGGCGTGTCCGCGAGGTAGCGCACCACGGCGCGCTCGGCGGCCGTGCGCTCCTCCGGGTTCGTGCCCTGGAGGATCTCGTCCATCACCGCGAGCACGCGCGTCGAAGTCCGCGCCCCGTTCACGATCTTGAGGAGGCGGTCGGTCTCCGCGTCGTAGAGGCTCTTGCCCGAGCGGAGGTCGTCGCCCACGTCCACGCTCGTCAGGAGCTCGACCGGGGTCAGGGCCATGGCCCGCGCCGGCACCGGCGCGCCGATCTGCGCGAGCAGGGTCAGAAGCGCGACCATGCGCAGGTAGGTGGACTTCCCGCCCATGTTCGTGCCCGTGAGCACGTTGAAGCCGCGGCCCGCCCGCAGGTCCGCGTCGTTGGGGGTCGAGTCCTTGCCGCGCAGGGCCAGGACGATGGGATGATGGCCGTCCTCGATGCGCAGGCGGGCCTCCGGTCCGGATTCGACGACGGGCAGCGTCCACGGCGCGCCGGAGGCCAGCAGCTCGGCGAAGGTCAGGTAGACGTCGAGCTCTCCGAGCGCGCCGAAGAGCTGGGCCACGCTCTCCTGGGCCTGTCGGAGCCGCCAGATCGGATGCCAGAGCGTCTTCGTCCCCCACAGGAACAGCGCGTCCAGGAGCAGCGCGAGGGGCGTGGGCAGCAGGCGCAGGAAGGACCCCGCGACCTTCTTCAATGCGAGCGGATGCCTTTTCTCCGACACGGCGGAGAAGACTCCTCCGAGCTCTCGCAGGGCCGGGGAGGAGCTCTTCGCGAGCGGCTCGGCCAGGTCCCGGGCGAAGCGGAACACCTCCTTGTAGCGGACGAGCTTCGCACGGAGCGCGCCCATCTCCGTCAGCATCGACCCGATGATCATGAAGTAGACCATCGTCCCCTGGAGAAGCTGCCTCCAGCCCCCGATGATGAGGCTGCCGGGCAGCCAGAATCCCATGACCACCCCCAGCAGGATGAAAGGGATGAACAGGCCCGTCGGGGATTTGAAGTGCTCGGCCAGGGAATGGTCCGCCTTCCCCTTCAGTCGGTCGAGGCCCGTCTGCAGGCGCGTCCTGAGCGCAGCGTCCGAGGCGATGACGACCGCCGCTTCCTGCCTGCGCTGGATCTCTCCGGCGTCCAGGAACGGCCGTTTGAGGAGCCCGCTCAGGCGTTGCGAGCCGTAGAAAGTCCGGGTCTTGTCCAGCTGGGAGCGCAGACCGCCGTCGGTGAGGACCTGGAGGTCCTTGAGGGTCGCTTTGTCGAGCTCGAAGCTCTCCGGCTCCGGCGTGAAAGCCCGCTCCCCGCGCTCGAGCCGCTCGACGGCTCCGTCGACGGGCGCGGCGGGGACCTTCGCGGCCGCCGTCTTCAGCGGCTTCACCATCCGGTGCAGCGCGAAGCTCCGGCCGCCGATGCGCATGAGCGGGGTGGTGCTCTCGATCGTGAAGCCGAGGCGCGCGTAGAGCTTGAGCGCTCCGGCGTTGTCGGCCTCGACGTCGAGGCAGAGCGACGCTGCGCCCTGAGCGAGCGCCGTGCGCTCGGCGTCGGCGAGGAGGGCCTCGCCGATGCCGCGGCCCCGCGCCGCGGGGTCCACCGCGACGTTCGAGACATAGAAGGAGTCCGCGGGGATGCGGCCGATGCTGCCTTGCAGGCGCAGGAGCGCGGGCAGGCGCCCGAGGAGGGGGACGCCCAGCGAGCGCAGCAGCAGGGTCCCGGTGCGCAGTTCCTCCGCTTTCTTTTCGCTGCCCATGTAGCCCAGCAGCATCCCGACGGTCTTCCCTTCCGCTTGAGCGAGTCGGACGTGCTCGTGGCTGAAGATGTTCTCGCGCAGGGCCGAGAGGGCCGTCAGCGTAGGCCCGACCCGCGGCCCGAAGCTCGCCGGCAGGAAGTGCGGCGCCGACTCCAGAAGGAGGCGGCTGATGTCCGGCGCGTCCGACGACCCGGCCGGGACCGTCGTCGGCGCCGCGGACGGCACGGAGACCGCTTTCCCCTCAGCGGGAGTATCGGCGACCGCCGCCGTCTTTACGGCTGAGGAGGGGAGCCCTTCGACAGGGTTCAGAGCGAGCCCCGCGGCCGCCGCGTCCGCGGTGGGAGAGACCGTCGGGAGGGGGACCAGCCGCGGCAGCTCGCTTCCGGCGAGGTCCTGCTTCGATAGAGAGGAACCCATGAGCGGGGCGGTGAGCTGCACGGCCTGCACCGGCAGGACCGCCGTCACGCCCGTCCCGGCGCGCGCGGCCGCGGCCGCGCTCACGGCCTGGGCGAAGGCCGGGCCCGCCGAGGCGTGCAGCAACGCCGCGCACAGCAGAAGGGCGACGCCCTTGAGGGCGGGGGGGGAGGAGCGAGGCATCAGGGCGCACTCTCCAGTTCGAGGATCCGCTTCTTCCAGGCGGCCTGTTCGTTGACGATGAGATAGAGCCACGGCCTTCCAGGGGAGGAGCAGCAGCCGCGCAGTTCCGTCTCCAGGCGCTCGAGCGCGAGGAAGACGGGGCTCCCGGGCGCGTAGGGGCCGAGGAACTCGCGGCACTGCTCCGCGTCGCCTTCCCCGAGCTCGTAGTGGAGGACGGAGCGGGAGCCGTCGTCCGCGTTGACCTTGAGGAGGAAGACGTGCCGGGGTTCGGCCTCGAACTGGACCCAATGCGCCGCGCCGCGGCGCGCGCACTCGGTCGGAACGCCTCCCGAGGGCTGAGCGCCCGCTTCCCCGACGGTCATGAGGGAGAGGGATGCGGTCGCGAGGAGGAAAAGGAACGCTCGGATATTCATGTTTTCTCCGGATACAGCGCCGAGATGAAGCGTTCGGTCAGGAGGCGGGCCTCTTCCGTTCCCAGCCCGCGGACGAAGGATTCCAGCTCCCGCAGAACGGCCGTCTTGGAGCGCGCGGAGAGCTTGCTCAGAGGGATGGCGTCGAAGGATTTGTAGCTGCCGAGGATGCGATCGGCGCTCGTCGAGATGTGGCCTTCGAACTCGAGCACGACCGGCTTCGAGCCCTGCCGTTCGGCCCAGAGCACGGCGTGCGGAAGAGAACGCGCGAAGGTCCCTCCCAGGTAGGTGCCGGCGAAGAGCGACCCGTCTCCCGCGTTGATCAGGGCCTGCACGAGGTTCTGCCAGCTCGTCCCATGGTACTGGAGGTTCGGGTCGCGCGCGTCGGGGGGCGGGACCTCGCCGACGACCTTCGGCGCCCGCGGCTCGAACGCCGCGAGGAGCTTCGACATGAGCGGCTGAGCGGCGGGCGCGCTCGGCTCCGTCGGAGCGCTCGCAGGGAAGGGGAGGACGTAGCGGTCGGCGATGCTCTCCGGGTCGTCGACGGCGTCGAAGAAGCCCGCGAGCGTCGCGTGCGCGGCGAGGAGCTGGTCGTCCTCGAGCTGCTTCCTCAGGGTCATCGCCGTGTGGTAGGGGACCGAAAGCATCCTCGGCGGCCGTTCGGCGTCCAGGGGGATGACGGCCGCCTGGTTCCCCGCCCGGGGGATGAGGGCGACGAAGTCCCCTTTCCGGACGACCTCGATCGGCCCGGACCGGAGCATCTGCGCCGCCGCCGCCCGGACCCGACCCAGGAAGAGCGCCGGCTGCCAGGAGGCGGTCACGGAGGGCGCTTCCAGGAGCGCGGGGTTTCCGAGCGCGAGGAGGCGCAGCTCCGCTCCGGGCTGGAGCGTCGCGACGCAGATCGGGAGCGGCGGGACCGCTGCGGCCGCCGCGACGGGCGCGTTCACGACCGCGGCGGAGGCCTCGGCCGCACAGAGGATCGCGGCGAGAGCGAGCGCCCAGGCGGGCCCGCATGATCGGGAGAGCGTCATATCCATAGGATAACCGGGGAGCAGGACGTCGGCCTGGAGCCCTCAGTCCGCCGGGGGGAGGTTTCCGGCCTACTTCGGCTTGTTCTCAGAACGGGGGCCGACGCAACCGGGCATTCTCGCGAAGGTCGGAGGCCCTCGTGATGCGAGTTCTCGGTCATGGCGCGGGGTTCCGGAGCGGCGGTCCGGTGGCCGGGGCCTGCGCGGAGAACTCCGGAGAGCTCGGCGAGGCGTGACGCAGGGAGAGCAGGAAGCTCAGGACGCGCGCGGCGGCGAACGCGAGGGTCGCGCCTGTGAGGCCGGCCAGGGCCAGGGGATGGGCGAGCACTCCCGCGGCGGCCGCGAGCTGAAGTCCGAAGAGCCCGAAGAGTCCTGCGATGGCCGTGGGGATGAGGAGCGCGGCCGGAAGCGCGAATGCGAAGATCATGGCTTGCCGGAAATCCCAGGGAGAGCCGCTGGGATGGTCCAGCGCGGGGAGCCCGACCGACGCCGCGTCTCGGCGAAGGAGCTCGACGGCCGGCTTGACGACGCTCATCAGGAGCGGATGCACGACCGAGCCCGGCAGGTTCCCCGAGATCCTTTCGGCGGCGTCCATCTTCCCGAGAAAATGCAAAAGGCAGAGGCCTTGGATCAGGAACGGGATCACATCGGGCGAGGCGAGGGCCAGCAGGACCGCGTTCCCTCCCAGGCCGCCCCAGAACAGCATCCGGGCGAACATGGTCCCCGCTTCCCAGTAGCGGTATGCCCGGCGGAAGCTGCGGCTCGACGCGCGCGCGGCGGCCAGGGCCTCCCGCTCGGAGAAGCGCGCGGCGGAGCTCTCCGGCAGCAGGCCGGTCAGATAGGCCCGCACGGCTTTGACGATGACGCGCGCGACGGCGTCGTCGGAGAGGCCGTTGACCGCGCCGGAGTGGAGGAGGATGAAGGAGAGTTCCGCCAGGTTCTGCCCGAGCGCCAGGGAGTACGCGTCGTGATGGACCGTCCCATCGCCGTGATCGTCGTGTTCGTGCGTCTGGTAAAAGTGCTTGAGCGGCTCGATGTGCTCCCAATCCGCCAGGCCCGAGAGCCGGATGTTCGGGTACGCGAAGGCCTCTTTCCAGCCGTTGATGAAGCTCGGCCCGTAGCGCATCTCGCCCAGGAAAGGAGGATTCCAACGCCAGAAATCCCATTCCCAATGGGTGCCGTGATGCGAGAGCGGCATGAGCGAGGCGTGCGCGCGGCCGTTGCGCAGCAGCACGAGCATGTGCTCCACGGCCGCGAGCGCGGCGCTCTCGATCTTTTCGACCTTTTGTTCCGCGCTCAGGCCTTTCGGGAGTTTGTCGTTGAGATAGCCGCGATACCCGTCCACCAGGCGCTTGGGCATGAGGTAGGGGAGGTAGCGCTCCTCGGCCGGGTCCCCCGCGTCCGAGGAGGACTTCTCCTTCTTGCCGGGATATTTGAGCGCGAACTGCCAGTTCGCGCGGCTCAGCGGGATGGGAGCGTCGATGCCGAAGGAAAGGACCTCCTGCATCTTCCCGCTCTCGTTGAGCAGGGACGCGAGGTCCTTATGGCGCTTGAAGGAGAGTACCGAGCCGTCCTCCAGCTCGACGTCGGCGGTGCGGCCGCGCCAGGACGCGGCGCCTCCGGGCAGGATCTGCGCGATCTTCCCTTCGACGAGGCGGGCGCTCTCCTCGCGGAATTTCCGTTCGACACGCGTTTCGGACACGGAAAGCGCCTCGAGGAAAGCCTTCCTATCCCGGGCTTCGAGGACGGCCGCGCTCAGGCGCAGGTCCCTCAAGGCCGCGCGGCGCAGGGCCAGGGACTTGAGGCGTTCCGAGGGGCTCGCGTCCCGCTCCCGCGCGGGAGACTCCTCCTGGAGGGAAGCGGAGAGCGCCTTGAGAGAGGAGCGGACCTCCTGGAGCCGCCGCTGCGGCGGAAGGGACGAGATCTGCGCCGGTTCCACGCCTCCGCGGTCCAGGCAGCGCTCGAGCGCCAGGAGCGCGGGCTGCGGGAGGGAGGTCCCCTCGAGGTCCGGGAGGACCGTGAACAGGGACTGGACGGGCCGGAGCTGCCAGGCATGCGCCGAGGCGGAGACGGCCGCCGGCGGCAGCGCCGCCGCGCCGAGCCCGGCGCCGGCGGCCGAGCCCGCGTTCACGGTCCGGGCGGCCGCCTCCCAGGCGGGCAGACCGGGCGCGCCGAGCCAGAGCGCCGCCGCGAGCGAGAGGGCTGCGAAGCGGCGCAGCGCTTTCATGTTCACTGGATCCCGCTCTTCAGGTTCTTGAGCGTGACGTGAAGGTAGGGGTAGCGGCGCTGGTCGAGGGGATCTCCGCCCCGCAGGATCCAGCCGATGCTCATGAACACGCGCTTGTTGGCCGGGTCGGCCTGCGCGAGCAGGTAGGGCGAATCGGTCCAGACGATGCGCCAGCCCGTCTCCAGCTCGAACTCGCCCGCCATGGCTAGGAGCCCGGCCTCCCAGCGGGGCTGCTGGAGCTCCTTGTAGCGGAGGGCCCGGAGCGTCACGCGCTGGGCGTCCAAGGCCTCCTTGATGTGGTCGGCGGCGAGCGAACTGCCCGAAAGGGCCGCGAAGAGAAGACCGAAGAAGAGCATGGCGGCCATGTCGACTCCGCCTATCAGCGTGTAGATCGGATTGAAGAGAAGGAACGCCGTCCAGAGGGCGACGCTGACCGCGTAGGAGAGCGCCGTCAGCGTCCAGTGCTCCGAGCTCGTCAGGGGGTAGCGGACGGCGTTCTCGCCTCTCCAGGATTTGAAGGCATGATGGAGGGAGCGCAGGACCGAGACCTTCGGCACCGACGAACGGAAGCCGTTATGGACCGGGACGCCGTACCAGTCCGTGATCGCGGCGTGTCGCGCGGCGCCCTCGGAAGCGGGATCGGAACGCCGCGCCAAGAGCCCCGCGTTCCGCGCTTCCTTCGTCCTGACGGGGACGGCGTCGGGCTCGGCGGCCTCGGGCGCTCCCATGTTGTCGTAGACGAGCGCGTCGGCGCGGGTCCGGCTCAGCTCGCGCAGGCGCTGGATCGTGGAGGCCTTCTCCCCGCGGGGAGCCGGTGCGTCGGCCTGCGCAGCGTCCGCGCTTTCTTTCAGGACGGGAGCCGCCGAGGAGGGCGTCTTGACGGGCGC
Organism: Elusimicrobiota bacterium; assembly: GCA_041660925.1. Taxonomy (NCBI): domain Bacteria; kingdom Pseudomonadati; phylum Elusimicrobiota; species Elusimicrobiota bacterium. Next base: position 122,606 of record JBAZVI010000001.1, on the reverse strand, counting down.
CGCGAGGACTCCGGCGGACGCCGCGGGGATGACGGCTTTCCCGGCGGGGACCGAGGCCGCGATCGGAAGCTCGGCGGCGTCCGCGTTCTGGAGGACGCTCGCCGCCCCGATCTTCCGGGTGACGGAAGGGATCCTGGAAGCGGGCAGCCCCAGCGTCGTCAGGTCCACGGAGCCCTGCGCGGTCGCGAGGAGGTTCTGAGACGGCGAGACCGCGATGACGGGCGTCGGGACGGCTCCCGCGGCCGTCTGAACGACGGAGGAGGTCACGGTCTGGGCGAGAGCGGGGGCCGCCGAGGAGTGCAGAAGCGCCGTACTCAGGAGGAGGGCGACGCTCTGGAGGAGGCTTTTCCTCACCGCCGGGATGCTCATGCCCTCAGGATAGCCGGAGAAGTCCCCGCGGGCATGGAGCCCCCAGTCCAGGAAGGGGGGATTTTCGGTCTACTTCCGGCTGTATCGAAAAGGGGTGGAAACAGAACCCCGGATGTACGCCCGCTCAGCCGGGGCGGAAGTCGGCGCGCAGGGCCTCGAAGACCGGCGCCGTCTCCTCGGCGACGGCCCTGGGGGCGGTGTGCAGGAGCGCGAAGAAGCCGTCCTTCGCCGGGAGCAGGAAGGCGCGCTCCTGGATCTCTTCCGCCTCCCCGCTTCCGTGCAGGGGCAGCTCGCGGCGCACGAGGGTGAACTCCCGGGGCGGGCCCCCGTCCGGAGCGCTCGAGCTCGACGCGGCGAGGCCCCGGCGCGCGGCGTAGAAGGCCTCCGGCGAGGGGAACTCCGAGTCCGAGCCGTACCAGCGGACGACGATGGAGGCGTTGTAGGGGCGCGGCCCCTCGGTCGGGCCGAAGAAGGACGAGCCGCCGCGGCCGTCCTCCAGGACCTTCCAGTCGGGGGGGGCGACGCAGGCGAAGCGGCCCGAGGGCTCCCGGTAGGAGGGGGCCGCGGCCTCCTTCTTCGCGCAGGCGCAGAGGAGCGTCAACAGGAGCGGAGCCCACAGGGAGCGCGGCTTCACGGCGCGCCTCTCAGCCGCTCGATCTCTTCGCACAAGGCGGAGTCCTTGACCGCGCGGGCCCAGGACAGAGCCAGGGACAGCGCCTTGTCCCGCGCGGAGCGGTCTTTCTCTCCCTTCGCGCGCTCGAGCTGCTCGCGCGCGGCGAGCCGGTAGACCTTCGCCTTCTGCTCGGCGAAGGCGGCGGGGACCGGCGCGCGGGTCTCCAGATACTGCGACTCGAGCGCCGAGAGGGTCTTGAGCCGGGGGTCGAAGGGGGGCTTCGGCGCGGACTTCGCGAGCCAGGCCAGCGTCCGGTCGGCCAGCGCTTTCGACTCCTCCTCGGCCTTGCGCCCTTCTTCGGCCGAGAGGCGCGGGGCGAGCGCGCGCGCGACGCGCAGGGCGGCCAGGGCCTGGTCCCACTGCGCCTTCTTCTCGAGCGCGAGCGCGAAGGAGCGCAGACCGGCGAGCGCCTCGGTCCGGACGCGGGGGTACTCCTTCGCGGCGAAGTCCTTCATGCGGGCTTCATGCTCGGCGAGGGCGTTCTCGAGCGACTTCGTCCCCAGGGCCAGGCCCTGCAGCTTCAGCGTCTGGCGCTCGCTCTCCTTCGGTTCCGCGGCCAGGCGGCGGCGCGCGGCGTCCTCCCGGATCTTCTGGAGCTCCAGAGCGGTCTTCAGCGTCGCCGCGTTGGCCGGCCAGCTGCGCAGATAGCGCCGGGTGATGTCGTCGCGGTACTCGTCGAAGCCGGCCAGGAGGGCGAGGTAGTCCGCGAAGCGCGGGTTCGCTTGCGCCCCCGCGGGGTCTTTGAGGAATTCGGCGTGGAGGAAGAGCGCGTGATGGAGGAACGCCTCGTGCTCCTGCTCGATGGCGTTGACCAGCGGCGCGTTGCCGCGGTACTGCTCGTGCGTCAGGGACGCGCGATGGGACTGCCAGGCGTGCGTGAGCTCGTGGTCGAGCTCCGCGGCATGGAGGCGCACGAACTCCGCGACCTCCTCGGGATGGGCCCGGAGGTACTGCGGCATGGACATGCCCGCGGGAAGGGGCTTGCGGGCGCTGAAGGCCCCGAGGTTGACGACGACGGCATCCGCCGCGGGGTTGTAGCAGGCGGCCATGCGGGGGTCGCCGGCGTCCAGGAGGAGGATCGGAGGCAGGACGGGCTTCCCCTTCGCTTTCGGGAAATGCGAGAGGAGTTCCCGGCTCACCGGGTTGGCCGAGAGCCGCTTCGCGATGCTCGCCTGCAGCAGGCCGGAGAGGGAGGACTCGTCCTTCGTGAGGAGCGCCGGCGGGGTCCGGGAGCGGTCCCAGCCGCGCAGGACGATGGGTGCGGCGAAGGACGGCCGCTTCGGGTCGGGCGGAAGGGCGGCCGCCTTCAGGTCCGAGAGCGGGCGCGCGGCGTCCCAGAAGCGGACGGCGTCCGCGTAGGACTGCTCGACCCCGCGCGCGAGGGCTCCGGCGTTCAGGGAATCGTCCTTGAGCATGCGCTCGAGCTTCTCCGAGACCATGCCCTGCTCGACCTTCGAGAGCGTGGAGAGCTGTCGGCGCACGTCGCGGGGGACGGCCGCGCCCGGCTTCTGGGGGGAGAGGAGGCGGAGCATGTTCTCGAGCACGAGGGGACGGGCTTCGAGGACCGCGTAGCGCAGGAGGTACTCGACCTCCAGGTTCGAGAGCGGCGCGAGGGTGTAGGGGTTGAGGACGCGGTCGCCCGCGTCGTCGAGGCGCAGGCCCATGCTGAGCACGCTCGTCGCGAGGCCCTCTCCGACGGGGGTCGCCTTCGCGCTGAACGGCCTGGCGAAGTCGGCGGCCTTCTCCGCGCTCACGGCCTTGCCGTCCGCGTCGAGGAGGCCGCCGTCGGCGCAGCGGTAGCCGAGGAAGTCGAGCTGGGCGGCCGTCTCTCCCTCGAAGGGGCTCGCCTTGCAGTCGTAGGGCGCGCCGGCGAGCGTCGGCACGCTCAGCGAAGACGCCAGCGCGGCGCCCAGCAGGAAGACGAGGAGCTTCTGGTCCATGGACATCCGACGACAGGATAGCCGCGGCGCGGCGCGCCGGCATGGAGCCATGAGGCAGCGGGCGGGAGATTTACGGCCTATGCCGCCCTGTTATCAAACGGGGGGCAAGCGATAACCAGGCCGGCTAGAGCGCAAAACCGAAAGGAGGTGTCCCGAGGTTTCAGGCGCGAAGCGGGCTCCGCGGGTATCCTCGCCGGAACGACGGGGCTGGTCTATCAGGCGATCCTTCTGGCGTCCCTCCACGCCGCATCGCTCGGAGCCCTCGGGCTCTCCGCGGCCTGGTTCGCCGGAGCCCTCTCCCTGTGGACGCTGGCCGGATTCTTCGGCCTCCGGGTCGTCCGCGGCCGAGAGCTCGAGGCGGACCACTTCGCGGCCTGGCTCACGGACCCGGCCTGGCTCGTCGAGTTCTTCGCGGAGCGCATCCGCTCCAGGGAGGCGCCCCGGTCCATGTCGGAGCGCATCCGATCCTTCGCGGAGGCGCTCCTCTCCGATCATCCCGGCGACGGAGAGCGGATCCGACGGCTCGGGAAGTCGTACGGGCTCCCGCGGCTCGCAATGGGTTAAGATATGCGCATGAAGAGACCCGCGTCCGCCGCGTATCCCTGTCTCGCGCTCCTCGTCTTGTCGTGCGCCCTCGCCTCGGCCGCCCCTCGCCCGTCGGTGGAACGGCAGGTCGGCTTCAAGGCCGTGACCTTCAACCTGCGCACCTCCGACGCCGACCATTCCGACGCCCCTCGCGGCAACGGTTGGGACGCCCGTAAGGAGGCGCTCCTCAAACAGCTCCAGGGGACCGGCGCGAAGCTCGTCGGCCTGCAGGAGCTCAGCGCGCGCCAGGCCGCCGACGTCCGCGCGCGCTTCAAGTCCTCCCATGTCCTGCTGACGAGCCCGCGCGAGCTCGGCCTCCTCTTCGACCGCTCGTTCTTCGTCCTCTCCGGCAGCGGCACGATGAAGCTGACGGGCTCCGACCAGTGGGGGGACCGCTACTTCATGTGGGCCCGGCTGAAGCTCAAGGAGGGCTGCGGCTGCGTGCTCGCGGTGAACACGCACTTCTCGACGGAGGCGTCCTCCCGCCTCACCAACGGGCGGACCGTCGCCGAGTGGCTGGGCGCGCAGAAGGCGGACTGCGCCTTCATGGTGCTCGGCGACTTGAACGAGCCCGAGGGCCCCGTCACGGCCGGGATACGCGCCGTCGCCGCTCCAGGGGAGTCCTGGAACGCGGCCGCGCCCGGGCTCGGGACGTTCAACGACTTCGCCGCCCCGCCGGGGGCGACGCTCGACCCCGCGCTCAAGCTCGACCACATCCTCGCGCGCTCCCCGGGGCTGCGGGTGCTCTCCGGCAAGGTCTACGGCGCCCATCCCGACCGCAACGCCTACAGCGACCACTACGCGCTGGAGGCCCTGCTCGCGCTGACCGCCGCCGACTGCCGCAAGGCGGCCCCGAAGAAGTGAAGCTCTCGGAGGCCCGGCGCATCGTCCTCGAAGCGCAGGGGCTCGGTGCGCAGGCCGGTCTCCCCCGGCGCCGCGGCGGCGCGCTCGGCGTCCTCGAGCGCCTGGGCTACGTCCAGATCGACACCATCTCCGTCGTCGAGCGCGCGCATCATCATGTGCTGTGGAGCCGGACGCCGGGCTACGCCCCGGCGGACCTCGACGCCCTCGTCGCCGAGCGCTCCGTCTTCGAGTACTGGAGCCACGCGGCCGCCTACCTGCCGATGCGCGACTACCGCTTCTCCCTGCCGAGGAAGGAGGCCTTCCGCAGCGGCCGCCGGCACTGGCATCGACGCAGCTCCCGCGCGCGGGGCTGGGTCCTCGACCGCATCCGGGCGGAAGGGGCCCTGCGCAGCGCGGACTTCGAGCAGGCGAAGAAGCCCGGGCCATGGTTCGAATGGAAGCCCGCCAAGGTCGCGCTCGAACAGCTCTTCCTGGAGGGCGTGCTCATGGTGGCCGGCCGCCGGGGCTTCCAGAAGCTCTACGACCTGACCGAGCGCGTGCTCCCGCCCGGCGTCGACGCTCGCGAGCCCGACGCGCGGGAGTACGCGCAGCACCTCGTCGAGGCCGGCCTGCGCGCCCAGGGCCTCGCCTCGGAGGCCGAGCTCTGCTATCAGCGCCGCGGCGTGCGCCGGGCCGTGCGCGCCGTCCTGCGCGAGCTCGAGGAGGCCGGGAAGGTCCGACGGGTGCGGGTGGAGGGCGGGGACGAGGACGACTTCGTCCTCGCCGGGACGCTCGAGAAGCCCGCGGCACGGACCGAAAAGCGCCCGGCCGCGGTCCGCATCCTCTCGCCCTTCGACAACCTCGTCATCCAGCGCGCGCGGCTCAAGCGGCTCTTCGGCTTCGACTACCAGATCGAGTGCTACCTGCCCGCTTCGAAGCGGCGCTACGGCTACTTCTGCCTCCCCGTGCTCTGGGGGGACCGCTTCGCCGGCCGACTGGACGCCAAGGCCGACCGGGAGGCCCGGACGCTGCTCGTCCGGGGGCTCCACCTGGAGCTGAGCGCCGAAGACGAGAAGTCCTTCCGCCCCGCGTTCGACGAGGAGCTCGGACGCTTTGCCCGCTTCAACGGCTGCGCATAACCAGCGGTTGAGGAACGGGCTCCGGAGGCGCCGTTCCCGGTATGGGTCCAAAGGCCCCGTCGGAAAGTCCCCTCCGGCCCAGCCGCCGGACCCGCCTCCAGCGCATACTGGGAGCATGAGGCGGCTCCTCCTCCTGTGGTGGCTCGGGGTCCCGGCGGCGGCGCAGGCGCAGATCCTCGCGCCGGTCCAGGAGCCGGGCTCCTTCAGCTCCACGGCGCCGGATGCGGAGAAGATCAGGGCCCTCCTGAGCGGCCTGACGCCGACCCCGTACACGGTCATGAAGGCCTACCCGCACGATCCCCGCGCGTTCACGGAAGGCCTGCTCTGGCGCGACGGCTATCTCTACGAGGGGACCGGGCTCAAGGGAGAGTCCGTCGTGCGGCAGGTGGACCTGAACACGGGCGCGGTCCGCCGCTCGGCCGCCTCGCCCGACGAGGTGTTCGCCGAGGGCATGACCCTGGTGGGCGACACCCTCGTCCAACTGACCTACAAAGAGGGGCGCGCCTTCGTCTACGACGCCGACACCTTCGAACTGCTCGGGGAGCATCGCTACCGGGGAGAGGGCTGGGGCCTCGCTTTCGACGGGAAGCGCCTCATCATGAGCGACGGGAGCTGCACGCTGACCTTCCGCGACCCCGCGACCTTCCAGTCCCAGGGCAGCGTCCAGGTGATGGTCGACGGGAAGCCGCTGGCGGCGCTCAACGAGCTCGAGTACATCGACGGGAGGGTCTGGGCCAACGTCTGGTTCACGAACTACATCGTCATGATCGATCCCGTCTCGGGCCGCGTGACGGGCTATCTGGACCTGACCGGCATCCAGGGGCCGGGCGCACGGGCAGCCGACGAGAACGACGTGCTCAACGGGATCGCGTACGATCCCGGCTCCGGGCGCTTGTTCGTGACGGGCAAGCGCTGGTCGAGCGTGTTCGAGCTGAAGGTCGGGAAGTAGTGGGGCTAGTCCGACAGAAGCCGGCGGAAGAGCTCCCGGACGGCGGCTTCCTTCTCCGCGCCAGGATCTTCCTTCCAGCTCTTCACGGCCGTGGAGAGCTCTCCGACGACCAGGTCCGCCTGCTTCTGCGAGAGGCCTTCGAGCGCCAGGCGCTTGACCTGAGCCGCCTCGGTCTCCGTCGCCGCGTCATAGGCGTACTCCCAGCGGCCCGAGGCGTCCTCGAAGCCGTACTTCACCCGCCAGAGCCCGTCGTTCTCCGGGGTGCAGGCATGCTCGACGGCCTGGGAGACCCGGAGGCGGCCGGAGGAGAGCGTCGCGGCGAGCAGCCACGGCTTGCAGGCCTTCCGCTGGACGCCGCGGACGGTCTGTCCCAGGCCGGGACAGGAAAGGGCGAGCAGGAGGAACGCGGAGAAGGCGGTGGTTCTCATAGCGGGTAAAGGATACCCCGCCCTCGTCGGCGCCGACAGAGGCTTCCGGCCGCTGCGCGGAGGGGTCGAAAGACCCAGTCCGGTGCCCGTCACTCCCATTAGGAGAGTGACAGGCACCGCTGCCGCAGGCACCGCTACGGCGCGTCCGCGTTCATGCGGTCGGCGAGCGTCGAGAACGCGTCGTTCGAGACGGTGAACCCCGTGCCGGAGAAGGGCCGGTCCAGGGAGAGGAGCAAGTTGACGTTGAGGGCGATGCAGAGAGCCACGAGCGTGTCCACGAGGAACTGCACGCGCCGGTTCTTCACCCCGACGAGGAGCAGGCCGATGAAGGTGGAGGTTCCCGTGACGGCCAGGGCCAGCAGGAGCAGCGGGTGCAGCGCGCTCTCCGTCATGCTCAGCCGCTTGCGGCGGGCGTGGTTCATGCGCACGAGGCAGTCGAGGACCTCGGAGGACATGACGGCGCTGCCGCGGCCCTTGGACACGAGCGAGAGCGTCTCGCGCCAGACCTCGTTCTTGAGGCGGTCGGACTCCGGGCTCGCTTCGCCGCGGCGCATGGCCGGCCATTCGTCCTTCGCGATGCTTCCCGCGTAGTCCTTGAGCAGGGCATGCAGGCGCTCGCCGCCCGGCATGAAGCCCGCCACCCGGTAGATGGCTCGGACCTCGTTGGCCTCCTCCTGCACCACGCTCTCCGCGGCCGCGTAGTTCCCCCAGAGGTTCACGAGAGTGAAGCCCAGGATGAAGGCGAAGATCATGGAGACGAAGGCGACGGAGATGCCCACCAGGGCCTGCGCCCCTTCCTCGAGCGCGGGCTTGAGCGCCCGCCGAAGGGCGCCCAGCAGGAGCGCCAGGCCCAGCGCGGCGGCGAGGCTGGGGAGGAGATGCGCCAGCAGGAGGGAAAGGGTATTCATCATGGGACTATGATACTTCAAAAGGAAAAGCGGCCGCCTCCGCGCCGGGGTCCTAAGCGCCAATGGGTCGAAAAAAGGGGGGGGCGGTAGGCCTTTCGCTTCATCCGCCGCGGGGGGGATTCCGCTACACTCAGAGTATGCTGAAAACGCTCTGCATCGTCGTCGGCTTGTCGTCCCCGCTCGCCGCGCAGTCCTGGGACGCCCAGGTCCTCGAAGTCTCGGAGACCGCCGCGCAGTCCATACAGGACTCGAAGGTGTCCCGCCTGCAGGGCCTCCTCGTCGAAGCGCACGCGCAGGCCGCCGCGCTGACGGTGGAGTACGCGAAGGACCCGGTCGCCGGGCGCCTCGTCCTCGACAAATGGGGCTACAACCTCTCGGTCAAGACGGCCTTCGAGTGGATGGCCGAGCCCGAATCCGCGGGCGTGAATTTCGGCATCCAGATGGGTCAGCACATCGGGATTGACGGCCGGATACAGCTCCTCGGGCCGGGGGTCGGCTACGCGAAGAGCAGCCACGCCGGTCACCTGACCGAGGCCGTCACGGACTCCGCCGAACTCTCGACCGGACGCGGCGTCCGGGCGACCGCCGGCTACGTCGGCTCCGATCTGCGCTACGCGCGCGACATCCTCGCCAAGCACCTCGCCAAGCTCCAGGGCTATGAGCCCAAGAACGCGGAGGAGGCGGCCTGGAAGGCGAAGACCGTCCCCGTCTGGACCGAGCTTCTCGGCAAGATCGACAAGGCGTCCGCCCTCGCCGCCGAGCTGCGCTGACGCCATTCCGGCACCGGCTCCCGCCTCGAAGTAGACTTCGACGAAGCAGGGCGTAAACAAGCGACCCCGCGGCCTTGTCCGCGGGGTCGTTCGTTCTTTGGGTAATAAGCCTATCGGTAGATCTCTCGGCGGTGGCCGATGTCGAGGATCAAGACGACCAGCCGGTTATGCTGGATCGTGTAGATGATGCGATAGCTGCCGACGCGATAGGAGCGGTCTCCGCTCAGAGCGCCCTTCAGGGGTTTCCCTTGCAGAGGGTCTTGGGCGAGGGCGTCCAGGGCCGCGTCGATGCGCTCGAAGAGACGCCGGTCCTTCGCGGAGAGCCAGCGGTAGGTTTCTTCGGCGGTGCGGGTAAGCTCTATGTTATGCACGGCCGAGGTCGCGGCGGATGTCCGCCAGGGAGCGGGTGCGGCCGTCTTTCGCCTCCCGCTTGGCCCGGCGGAGGCGCTGGAGTCCGGCTTTGTCCTCGAGGATGTCGAGCGTTTCCAGCATCCCTTCGTAGTCGTCCGGGCTGATGACGACGGCGACGGGCTTGCCGCGCTTGGTCACGACGTAGCGGTCGAGCCGGCAGTGGACCGCCTCCATGACCTTGGGCAGCTTCGGGCGAAGGTCCTTCAGGTTTACGTAGCGGATCATGGTTCCCCTCTCCCCTGGAGTATACGCGGAAGTGTATACTTAGTCAAGGGCCGGCCCGGCTCAGAGCGGCTGGGCCTCGATCGCGGCCAAGTCGAGGATGGCGTCGGAGGGTTGCGGCCCCTCACCCTCTCCCTCTCCCGCAAGCTGGAGAGGGGAGATGTGCGCCAGGTCCGCGACACGAATGGCGGACGCCCGCAAGCGGGAGAGGGGGGAATGAAGCGGCCCGGCGAGAGATTCCCGCCGGGCCGCTTCTTTGTCTGTTGTGGGGCTCGCCCCCACCCTGCCCTGCCGCCTTCGGCGCTAGGAGCGTGCAATGGCAGCTCGCCCCCACCCTGCCCTGCCGCCTTCGGCGCTAGGAGCGTGCAATGGCAGCTCGCCCCCACCCTGCCCTGCCGCCTTCAGCGCTAGGAGCGTGCAACGGCAGCTCGCCCCCACCCTGCCCTGCTGCCTTCGGCGCTAGGAGCGTGCAACGGCAGCTCGCCCCCACCCTGCCCTCCCCGTGGGGGAGGGATTAGGGAAGAACGCTATCTTTATCCCAATGGATGAAGTTCGGATGGGTGACGTCGGGGGGGACGAGCTTGAGGTCCCCGACGCGGGTCGAGTGGTTGACGTCCGGCCCGACGATCTTCACCCCGACCGGGAAGGCGTCGCGGATGACGACGAGCGCCTTCGTCCGCGCTTCCTCCTCCGGGGCGCCCTCGAAGAGGCCGGTGCCGAGCGTCCCGGTCGTCTTCCCCTTCGTGTACTCGATGTCCCAGCCCTTCGCGCCCTTCCTGAGCGTGAAGGACATGTCGTTGTAGACGAGCTCCTTCTCGGCCGTCAGGACCGCGGGGCTCACTTGAGCCTCTTCATGACGGTGACGCAGTTGGTGACCGAGGAGCCGCCGACGTTGAAGGCCACGCCGATGTCGGCCTTCTTCGCCTTCACGCCGATGGCCTCGCCGACGAGCTGCTTGTAGATGAGCGCGTGCATCGAGGCCCCGGTGGCCCCGACGGGATGGCCCTTGGACTTGAGGCCGCCCGAGAGGTTCACCGCGACCTTGTCGTCGCGGGTGAAGCGCCCGTCGATGTAGTCGTAGCCCGCCCGACCGTCCTTGGAGAAGCCCAGCGCCTCGGTGGAGAGGATCTGGTTGATGGTGAAGCAGTCGTGCACCTCGGCGAAGTCGACGTCGGAGGCCCCGATGCCGGCCTCGGCGTACGCCTTGCGCGCGGCATCCTTGCCGCCCATGAGCTCGTGCATGTTGGGGCGCACGTTGATGGGCAGGCGCTCGACGGAATGCCCGATGCCCGCGATCTCGGCGGCCTTCTTGCGGGTCTTCGCGTTCGCGGTCGTGGTGACCACCAGCGCCGCGGCGCCGTCGGAGACCAGCGAGCAGTCGTGCAGGCGCAGGGGCTTGGCGATCATCATGTTCTTCGAGCGGCCGCGCTCGTCGGGCTGGCAGAGGGCCTTGAGGGCCTCGATCGTCGCCGGGCCCTTCTTCGCCTGGGCCAGCGGGTTCTCGGCGCCGTTCTTGTAGCCGAGCGCGCCGACGGTGAAGAGCATCTTCTCGAGGTCTTCGTCGCTGATCTTGTGATGCGCCTGATAGCCCTTCGCGTACTCCGCGAAGAGCATGGGGAACGACATCCCGCGCGAGCCCTCGCTGGGCCAGTGCGAGCAGCAGGCGAGCACGTGGGTCATCTGCGGGGTCGGCAGGAGGTTCATCTTCTCGACGCCGACGACGAGGATGTGCTTGAAGCGTCCGGACTCGATCGCGTAGACCGCGTCGTAGAGCGCCACGCTGGAAGAGGCGCAGGCGCACTCGGTGCGGGTCATCGGCTTGAAGCGCAGGGCCGGGTCGATCTCGGCGGCGAGCGGCGCCACGTGCTCCTGGTTAAGGAAGGAGGAGGGGGAGCAGGAACCGACGTAGACCGCGTCGATGTCCTTGGCTTCCAGGCCCGCGTCCTTGATCGCTCCGCGGCCCGCCTCGACGAGCAGGTCGTAGTAGGTCTTCGTGTCCGTCAGGAGGCCCGTGGCCGGGTCCTTCTTGACGAAGACGCCGAACTCCGTGTTGTACGCTCCGATGATGCTGGCTTTGCTCATGGTCGTTGTCCTCTCGGCTCTTGGCCGTTACTTCGCGATGCCTTTCGGGTAGCAGAGGCCGCCCGTGATCTCGATGGTCGTGGCGTTCATCGCCTCGTTGGTGACGCAGTGGCCGATGAGGGAGGCGATCTCCTCGGGTTCCACGAGCCGGCCCAGGTGCACGTCGGCCACGATGGCCTTCAGGGCGTCCTGGTTCATGCCCTTGAGGAGGGGGGTGGCCGTGTAGCCGGGCGCGACGGCCACGCAGCGGATGTTCTTGATGCCCCTCATCTGGAACTCGCCGATGACGATCTTGGGCAGCAGGGCGTCGGCGATCTTGGTCGAGGAGTAGTTGAGCTGTCCCACCTGCCCGACCTTGTTGATCGAGGAGATGGGGATGATGACGCCGGGCCAGCCGCCGTTGACCATGGCCTCCGCGCTGTCGCGGACGGTGAGGAAGGTCCCGGTCAGGTTGACGTCGATGACGGCCTGCCACTTGTCGAAGGACAGCTTGCGGGAGACCTTGCCGGTCTCCTTGTCGAGGTTGAGCATCGTGCCGTCGCGGATGATGCCGGCGCAGGCGACGACGATGTTGAGCTTCCCGAAGGCGTCGATGGCGGTCTTGATGAAGCGTGCGGTGTCCGCCTCGCTCGTCACGTTGGCGTTGACGCCGACGGCCTGCGCGCCCATGGCCTTCAGCTCGCCGACCACGCGGTCGATGTCCTTCTGGGACATGTCCACGACCGCGACCTTCGCCCCGGCCTTCGCCAGATAGCGGACGACGGCCTCGCCGATGCCGTTGGCTCCGCCCGTCACGACGGCTACGCTGCCTTTGATATCCATTTCGATGCGCCTCCGATGTCCGATTCGGCTCCGGGTCCTCGGCCCGCGGGGGGGAGGTTCCCGGTCCTTCTTTATTATAGCACATGAACGAGCGTTCGTTCACAATGGGGCTCCCCGGCCCCGCCCGCGCTCCGCAGACTCGATTATACGCCTGCGCGAGGCGCGACGCGAACGGACGAAGGGCCCACGCCGCAGGGGGCCTGCGGCGCGGCCGAGTCTGGGACCTCCGGCGCATGCGCGCGCGCTCGCCCGCGCGCATACTATACGCGTGAAGCGCCCGGGAACCCTTTTCGTCCCGCTGTTCGCGCTCTTCCTTTGCGCCCCGCTCGGCGCACAGAACGTGCGCGTGGGGAGGGCCCCCGAGGGCGTCGCGGCGCTCGCGCCCGTTTCGACGGCTCTCCCAGGCCTCGGTACGGCCATCGTCGGCGTGAACCTCCCGGCCCAACTCGCCGTCCCCGCGCTGCCCGTCGTCGGACCCGCGCCGAAGGTCCAGTCCCACTCAGCCGCCCAGGTCCCTGCGGCCGAGGTCCAGGCGGCGAAGGTCGCGGGGCTCTCCGCGCAGGGGAAGGCGCTTTCCCGCGAGCTCTCCGAGCTCCCGGCCGAGGCCTCCGCCGCCGACGTCCATGCCGTCGGCGAGCAGCTCGAGAAGGTCCTCACCGGAGAAGGCTCCGACTCGAGCCCGGCAGCGTCCGCTGGACCGCAGCCGCTGCCCCTCTCCCCATCCCTCTCCCGCAGGCGGGAGAGGGGGCAGGCGGGCGTCGTCTCGGCCGCGCCCTCGACGCTCGAACGCGCCTCCGCCCTCGGGACCGCCTCCGGCGTGAAAGTCTGCGGGGTCACCGACAAGGCCGGCGTGCGCGCCGCCCTGGGCGCCGCGAAGGCGGCGAAGACCGACGGGCTCATCGTCGGCTTCCTCGTCGGCCTGTTCCACGCCTCGAATCAGGAGCTTTCCGCTCCGGCCGCCGCGGACCTCCTCGCTTATCTGCGCGAGCGCGCGAGCCGGCTGGGCGTCCCGGTCCGGGTCGCCTTCGTGACCCATCATCGCAACGCCGGCGCCCTCATCCGCATGGTCGAGAGGATCTCGCGCGGCGCCGCTTCGGCTCCCGACATCCTCCAGATCCACGACGACATGCCTTTGGACGCGATCCGCAGGGTGAAGGAGGCCTATCCGCAGGTGCAGATCCTCAAGGCGCTCCACATCCCGAGGCCGGGGGACGAGCGGAACCTTTCGGACCTGACGGCCGCGGCGCTGCGCTACGCGCAGCAGCCGTACATCGACGGCCTTCTCCTCGACGTCGCCGACCTCGCGCACGACCGGATCGGGGGAACGGGCCTGGTCGGGGACTGGGACGCGGCCCGGGCGGTCATCGACGAGGTCCATCGGAAGACCGGCAAGCCCGTGGCGCTGGCGGGGGGGATCCGGCCGGAGAACGCGAAAGAGGCGCTGGAGCTCACCGGCGCCGACCTGCTCGACGCCAACTCGGGCTTCCGTTCGGGGAAGACGGAGAAGGACGGCCGCCCCGTATCCAAGGATCGCGCCGCGATCCTCTCCGTCCTCCGTCGTGTCGGGAATCTCCGGTAGAAGATCCCCGGTCTCTGATCCCGCACGTATGCCGCAGGGATTCCCTGCTTACCAGACGAAGGTGCCGACGGCGCCGGCGTTCAGGCGCGCGCGGAAGAGCTTCCCGTCCTGCCGGATGCCGAAGCTCCGCGCGGAAGCTCCGCCGTTGCGCGCGACGAGGACGAAGCGCCCGTCGGGCGTGCGGTAGGCGACGCTGCGCAGGGTGTCCGACGAGGCGGACGCGACCCGCACCGAGCCCGGCCGCACGAACTTGCTGGCATGCGCGACGATGTAGTACGCGGGGTTGCGGACGACCTCGTCGCCGGCGAGGGTGACGCCTCCGAGACACCGGTCGCAGCCGCCCTTGTCGGTGTGGGGGTCCTGGCGCGGGTCGGCGGCGAGGTTCCACTCGAGCACGGTCCGGCACCAGTTCCTGGGCGCGCCGATCATGAGCTGGTCGACGTGCCAGGCGAGGTCCTCGGCGAAATGCCCGGGGGCTCCGATCCACTGCTCGGTGAAGTAGAGGTCCTTGTCGGGGTGCGCGTCGTGCACCTTCGAGAGCTGCTCGATGGTCCCGCCGTAGAGGTGGAAGGCCGAGCCGGCCGCGTAGCGCCGCGCCCCCTGGTCGGCGAGGACCTCGAGCGGGTAGTCGATGCGGTCCGCGTTGTGGTCGTAGACGATGAGCTTCACGGGAAGCTTCGCGGCCGCGACGGCGGGCCCCAGGTGGTCGCGGAGGAAGAGCGCCTGCTCGGCCGCGCTCATGAAGAGGCTCGGGTTGTTCTTGGGGTGGAGCGGCTCGTTCTGGATGGTGAGCGCGTCGATGCGGACGCCCTCGGACGCCATCTCCCGCAGGTACTTGACGAGGTAGGCGGCATAGGCCGCGCGGAACTCGGGACGCAGACTCCCGCCGATGGGGCTGCCGTTGTCCTTCATCCACGGGGGGGGCGACCAGGGCGAGGCCATGATCTTGAGGTCGGGCACGATCGCCAGGATCTCCTTGAGGACGGGGATGAGATGCTCGCGGTCGGGGTCCAGGGAGAACTTCGCGAGCGTGGGGTCGGTCTGCCCGGCCGGAAGGTCGTCGTAGCTGAAGACGCGTTCGTCGAGGTCGGAGGCGCCGACGCTCACCCGCAGGTAGCTGACGCCGATGCCTTCCTCCGGAGAGAAGAGCTCCTTGAGCAGGGCCGCGCGCGCGGCGGAGGACATGCGGCCGATGAGCATGGCGCTGCCGCCGGTGAGGCAGAAGCCGAAGCCCTCCATGGACTGGTAGCTCTTCTTGCCGTCCACCGTGAGGAGCGCCTCCGGCTCCGCGCCGCCGGCCTCCAGGTCGGCCTGGCGCGCGAAGAGGACGGACTTGTCGGCCTCGGTCAGCCAGAACTGCGCCGAAGACGCGGCGCCCTTGCGCGTGGGCGCGGCGGGAGTCTTCGCGGCGTTCTGCGCGGCGGCCGGAAGGGTCATGGATCCGAACAGGGCGGCGAGAAGGGGGAGGCGGAGGAGGGCGGCGTTCTTCATGAGGTTCTCCCGCGCGCCGGAGCGCGCAGGCCGCATGATACCAAACGCGCGGGGGACTACTTCGAAGGCGTCGGCGCCGCGGCGGGCGCGGGGGTCACCGGGACGGCCGGTCCCGGGCACTTGGCGTAGGACTGCAGGGCGCGGGTGATGCAGTCCGAGTTCCCCAGCGCCGTCGAGTGATTCGAACAGGCGGCCGATCCCTTTTGGAAGGCGCCGAAGCAGTCCGCATGGAAAGCGAGGCTCCCTCCCTTCGCGAGGCTCGAGAAAGTGATGGTCTCGACCTCCGAGAAGTCCTGCTCGCAGTACTCCTTCCACGCCCGCTGGCGGACGTTGTAGGCGTCGAGCCGGCTCCGGTAGGACTCGTCGTCGGTCGCTCCCGAGCGGCTCGGGTAGAGCGGGGGGTGGAGCTTGCACCAGTCGAGGACGGACTTCTGGACGACCGTCACCGCGTCGTGCGCGAGCTTCTTGAGGGTCGCGAGCCGTTCTCTCTCGCGGTCGTGGTACTCCTTGAAGCTGAGCTCGGGGGAGTCTCCGCCGCTCCCTCCTCCGCCGCCCCCGCCCTTGAAGTCCAGGTCGTACGACGCGGAGCCCCCGCCCTTGATCTCCCCGAGGAGCTCCGTCTTGTCGGCTTCGAAGGCGCGGCGCCGCTCCTCGGCGCGCTCGCGCTCGAGCCGCTCCTGCTCCTCGCTCTCCAGCCTCCGGCGTTCGCGCGCGGCGGCTTCCGCGGCGGAGTCGCGGCCTCCGCCCATGAGGGCCGCGCCGATGGCCTGCCCGAGCGCGTAGCTCCCCTGCAGCAGCAGCTCCTGGCCGGGGTCGAAGCCGCCGCCGACGCTCGAGCCTCCGCCGTAGCCGCCGGAGCCTGAAGAGGCGCCCGCGTCGGTGCAGCGGCAGGTGTAGGTGCAGCCCGGGTATTGCCGGTTGGCGCTCGCCTCGTCGCGGAGGCAGCTCGCTTTGTCGGGATACGCCTGCGACATCGAGCCGGCGCGGGAGGCGGCGGTGCAGGTCCGGGAGAGGGTGCAGCCCGCCGCTGCGGGGCGCGGCGCGGCCAGGAGCAGGGCGAGGAGGAGCGCGGCGCGGCTCATCTGCGGATGCTAGCAAAAGGCGTTTCTCCGGAGAACGCCGAATTTGTCATACTCCCGCGGACGCGGATCCCTTCATGAACGAGAGGACGGCATGACCCGAATCCTGAACCTGACGGCGCTCCCGGCGCTCTGCGGCCTCCTTCTTTCCTCGGGCTGCGCGCTGCCCATACACTATGCCGCGCAGCGCGGCGACACCGCGAAGGTGCGCCGGATGCTCGACAGCGGCGGCAACGTCAACGCGTCGGCGACGATGAAGTTCTTCCAGACCCCTCTCCATGAGGCCGCCGCGGGCGGACACACGGAGACCGTGAAGCTCCTCCTCGAGCGCGGGGCGGACGTGAACGCCACCTCCGGCAATCTGGCGTACGATCACGGGGGGCCGCTGCTGTGGCTCCATCGCCATCAGCCCTGCGACGAGGAGTCGAAGAAGATCGCGAGGATGCTGATCGAGGCGGGTGCGAACGTCGACGCTCCGGGGATCTCCCGTACGACGCTGGAATATTGGGCGATGGACAAGGACGCCTGCAGCCGCGAGGTCGTCGCGATGATGCGGGACGCCGAGCGCATCAAGGCGGAGCTCAAGGAGCGGAAAGCGAAGTCTGCCGCTGAGCAGGAGCGCGGCGCGCAGATCCTGGCGGAGCTGGCCGCCAGCGGCTCGGCGATCGAGGCCGCCGAGAAGGACGGGGACGCGGCGGCCGCGGCCGGCGACGGGGCCAAGGCCGTCGGGAGCTACCTGGAGGCCTTGAAGAAGTGCCCCGCGGGCAGCGAGCCGGAGACGCGCGTGCGCGAGAAGCTCCTCCGCAGCGCGGCGTCCGCCCCGCCGCCGGTGCCTGAGGAGGCGGTGCGCATGTCCCAGCGCGCGCAGGCCTTCCTCAAGTTCGCCCAGGACCGCGCGGGCTTCGCGAAGGCGGCGGCCGAGCTGGAGGGCGCCCTGCGCCTGGCGCCCTGGTGGGGGGAGGCGTACTTCAACATGGGGCTCGTTCAGGAGAAGCTGGGGGCTCCGGCGGAGGCCATCCGCTATCTCAAGCTCTACCTGCTCGCCGCGCCCGGGGCCGCCGACGCCGAGAAGGTCAAGGTCCGGCTCGTCGAGCTCGAGGTCAAGCAGGAGCTCGAGAGGGCTCCCTAGCCGAGCTCTTCTTCCAGCCGGTCGGCGACGGTCTTGAGGACCTTGAGGCGCGCCCAGCGCTTGTCCTCGGCCTCGACGAGCGTCCACGGCGCGCAGGGCTGGCTCGTCTTCTCGATCATCTCCACGACCGCGGCCTGGTAGGCCGCCCACTTCTCGCGGTTGCGCCAGTCGTCCTCGGTGATCTTGTACTGCTTGAAGGGCGTCTTCACGCGGTCCTGGAAGCGGCGCAGCTGCTCCTCGGGGCTGATCTGGAGCCAGAACTTGCAGAGGATCGCGCCGGCGTCGGAGAGCTCGCTCTCGAAGGCCGCGATCTCGCCGTAGGCGCGCTTCCAGGCCTCGGCGGGGCAGAAGCCCTCGACGCGCTCGACGAGGACGCGGCCGTACCAGGTCCGGTCGTAGATCGTCGCGTGCCCGAAGCGGGGCAGTTCGCGCCAGAAGCGCCAGAGGTAGGGGTGCGCGCGCTCCTCGTCGCTGGGCGCGGCGACGGGCATGACGCGCGCGTTGCGCACGTCCACGGCGCCGAGCAGGCGGCGGATGGCTCCTCCTTTCCCCGCGGCGTCGACGCCCTCGAAGGCGCAGATGAGCGAGCGACGCTCCTCGCGCAGGCGCCGGGCCAGGCGCGCGATGCGGCCCTGCTGCTTGAGGAGCTTCCCCTCGTAGCCGTCCTTCGCCTTGAGCGAGAGGTCGAGGCGCGAGAGCACCGAGACCTTCGGCGGCTTTCCCTTCTCGGGCGCCGTCTTCGGCGCGGGCGCGCCGGCGCGCTTCAAGCCCGCCTCGAGCGCGGCGAGGACGGCCTCGCAGGAGGCCAGGTCGCGGTAGCGGCGGTCGGTGGCTTCGACGACGGTCCAGGGCGCTTCCGGGGTGCCGGTCTTGGCCAGCGCCCGCTCGCAGACCTCTCGGAAGCGGTCGTACTTCTTGGAGAAGGCCCAGTCCTGCTTCGTGACGCGCCAGGAGGTCTCCGGCGACTCCTCGAGCTCCTTGAAGCGGCGGCGCTGCTCCTTCTTGGAGAGGTGCAGCCAGAGCTTGACGAGCACCGTGTCCTCGCGCAGGAGCATCGCCTCGAAGGCCATCGCGCGGTCGAGCGCTCCGTCGAAGCCGCCGGAGCCGGTCTTCTTGAAGACGCGCTCCACGATGGGCCGGGTGTACCACGAGCCGACCAGGATGGCGCCCTGCCCGGAGGCGGGGAGGGTGCGCCAGTAGCGCCAGTACTCGGGGCGCTCGTTCTCCTCGTCGGAGGGGTCGCCGTAGGCCTCGACGCGCAGGCCGCGCGGGTCGAGCCATTCGAGGAAGCGCCGCGCGAGCTCGGTCTTGCCGGCGCCCTCGACGCCGCCGACGACGAGCACCAGGCGCAGGCGCGTGCCGGCCAGGGCGTGCTGGGCCTTGAGCAGGCGGGTCCGCAGCGCCTCGATGCGCCGCGCGTAGTCCTTCTTCCCCACCGACCGGCCGATCTCCGCGCTCTCGAACATGAGGGCATGATATCATAGCGCGCACGCCATGCCGCGCATCGACGACCCCGAGACCCCCGGACGCCCGCAGCTCATCGAGCGCCTCCTCCCGTACCTCGTCGCGCTCGCGGCGGCCGCGGCGTTCCTTCCGGCGCTGCGCTGCGGCTTCGTGGGCTGGGACGACCTGCAGCTCCTCGCCGGCCCGCCGTGGCTCGGGCTCCAGCCGCACCACCTGCGCTGGATGTTCACGCACTTCGTGATGGGGCAGTATCAGCCCCTGGGCCTTCTCAGTCTCGCCGTCGACCACGCGTTCTGGGGACTGGCCCCCTTCGGCTACCACCTCACGGGGCTGCTGCTCCACGGCCTCAACGCCGCGCTCTTCTTCCTGCTGGCCCGCCGTCTCCTCGCGGCCGGGATGGAAGGGCCTTTCGCGCGGGAGGAGCTGAGCGCGGCCGCGGCCTTCGCGGCCCTCGTCTTCGCCCTGCATCCCTTGCGCGCGGAGTCCGTGGTGTGGATATCCGAACGGCTCGGCCTGCTCTGCGCCACCTTCTATCTGCTCGCCCTCCTCGCGCATCTGCGTCGGACGGCGGCCCCCCGGAAGCGATGGCTCCTCGTCTCGCTGGGGGCCTATGCCCTCTCCCTGCTCGCGAAGCCCTTCGGGATGACGCTTCCCTTCGCGCTCCTCCTGCTGGACGTCTACCCGCTGCGCCGCCTCCCCGCCGATCCGCGCCGATGGCTCGAGCCCGGCCATCGGACGCGCCTCTTCGAGAAGCTCCCCTTCCTCGCGCTGGCGCTGGCGGCCGCGACCGCGGCGTTCGCGTCCCGACCCGACCCCGCGCTCCTGCGGTCGGGATCCGGCTTCCTCGAGCGCGCGGCGCTGGCGTCCTACGGGGCCGCGTTCTACCTCGCGAAGACCCTCCTGCCCGCGGGTCTGCTGCCCCTCTACGACCTCCCCAGTCCTTTCGACCCCTTCGAGCTCCGCTTCGTCGCGAGCGCCCTGGCCGTCGCGGCGGCGGCGCTCGCCCTGCTGCGCTGGCGCAGGCGAGTGCCGGGACTCGCGGCGGCGGCGGTCTTCTATCTCCTCTCGCTCTCCCCCGTGCTGGGGTTCGTCGCCATCCGGGAGCAGTTGGCGGCGGACCGCTACAGCTACATCCCGTGCATGGGCTGGGCCGTGCTGGCGGGCGGGGGGCTGCTGGCCGCCCGGCGGCGCTGGGGGAGGACGGCGCTCTACGCCGCGGCGGCCCTCGCGCTCCTGCTGGCGGTGCTCGGCTGGCGGCAGGCGGGGATATGGAAGGATTCGTTCACTCTATGGGGGAGCGTGCTCGCGCGCGCGCCGGCGACGGCACGCGCGCACAACAACCTCGCTTCGGCGCTCGCCGCGCAGGGGCGGCTGGACGCGGCGGCGGCGCATTACCGGGAGGCCCTTCGGCTGAGTCCTGGACGGGCCGATTACGGGGAGCGGCTCGCGACGGTGCTCTACAACCTCGGCAACGAGGCGCTGCGCTCAGGCCGCCCGGGGGACGCGCTCCCCCTCTTCGAGGAGTCGCTCACGCTGTCGACCGGGAGCGCGCAGGCGCAGAACAACCTCGGGCTGGCGCTCGCGCGCCTGGGACGGGACGCGCAGGCCTGTCTCCGCTACGAGGCGGCGCTGCGCAGCGCCCCGGGCTTCGCGCCGGCCGAGTATAACTGGGGGAACTCGCTGTCTTCCCTCGGGCGTCTGAAGGAGGCGCGCGGGCACTACGAGCGCGCCCTGCGCCTGGACCCGACCCTGCACGAGGCGCGCTTCAACCTCGGGAACACGCTGGCTCGAGGAGGAGACTTCGACGGAGCCGCTCGGGCGTATCGGGAACTGCTGCGCCGCGCGCCCGGCTATCCCGGCGCGGCCGAGAACCTCGCGCGGGCGCTTCTTCTGCGCGCCGGCCGCCCCTGACTCAGTTCGGGATGATGACGTCGGAGTGCGGACCCACGGCCTGACCCACGGCCGCGGTCGTGGTGGTGCCGTCGAAGTAGGAGTAGTGGACGTCGATGCGCGCGTCCTTCGCCGCGACCCCGTCCCGATTCAGGAAGGTGACCTGCGAGCCGCTGAAGACGGCGTCCGTGCCGAGGGCGGCGACGGCGTTGCCTCCGAGACTCGCGAAGTCGGCCTGAGAGACGCTCGTCGTCGCGTTGATCGAGCCGCCGGCGAGCTGGAGGACGGAGCCCCCGCCGCCGAAGGTCCGGGCGCCGAAATCGACCTCCAGGGAGAAGGAGACCGTCCCGCCGCCGCCGCAGCCCTGCGTGCAGACGTAGGCGCCGTTCCCCGAATAGGTCCCGACGCCGGTCTCGAGGGTGCGCACCTGGTCCCAGGTCGCGGTCCCGTTGGCGAACTGCGCGGCGCCTTCCTGCGTGGCGAAGGTCATGTCCTTGGAGAAGAGCGCGGCGACCTGGGACTGGACCTGGCTGTCTCCGAGCGCGTTCTGCCCGGCCGCGGTCGCGCCGCCCGACTGTTCGGCCGTCCCGCCGGACCCTCCGCCCTGCCCTCCTCCCTGGCCCCCGCCCTGCTGTTCCGGCTCGGGCTCGGGCTGCACCTGCGCGAGCATCCCCTGGGCCTGCTGGAGCATGTCGGAGGGGGGGGTCGGAGCGCCGCCGCCCGAGATGCTCGTGCCGAAGCCGGGGCGCGTGATGACCACCTCCGAGCCGCCCCCGCTGACCGAGACGGCCCCTGCCGCCTCGTTGGCGTCGTTCTGGGCGCCGGGGCCGAGCAGGATGACGGTGGCGTCGCTGCCGCTCGCCTGGCCGACGACCATGGTGCCGCGGATGCCGATGGTGCCTACCGGCAGGGCGACCTTCATGTCCGAGGGGTTCTTGCGCGCGACCTTGCCCGTCACGAAGCGGAAGACGCCCTTGGCGACCTTCGCGCTCACCTTGCCGGCCGAGGTCGCGGGGTCGTAGACGAACTCGTCGAGGACCATGTCGCTGTTCGGGCCGAGCGTGAAGACGGTCTCGTCCAGGAGGAGGACCTGGAGCCGGCCTTTCGAGTCGGTCGTGACGTGGTCGTTGAGGAAGACGGGCTTCCCGCTCTGCAGGACGCGGCCGACCGCGGAGCCCGGGGCCTGGGCGTGGACCTCTCCGGCGACGGCGGCGGCGGCGCCGATGTTCACGGGGGTCTGCGCTCCGGTGGGGCTTCCGAGCAGGAGCGCGGCCAACGCGGCGGGGAGGATTCTGCGGCTTTCGGTTCGCGGAGTCATCTCAGAACCCCCAGTCCCAGCGGTAGGTCAGCATGCCGGCGAGCTTCGCGTCGGTGTAGGCGTAGTTCTGGATGTTCGACCAGGAGTGGTAGTACTCGAGGGTCGTCGTCCAGAGAAGCTCCTTCAGCGACGGGTCGATGAAGGCGAGCGGCGTGCCGAAGGTGAGGCCCGCGCGCAGGTTGAGGTCCTTGCGGCGCGTGCGGCTGACGGCGGTGTCGGAGTCGCGGTAGCGGTCGAAGCCCAGGGTCGTCGCTGCGAGCAGGAAGCGGCCTTTGCCGACCAGCCGGAGGGCGTTGCCTCCGAGCGCCGTGCGGTGGAAGCCGAGGTAGGCGCGGCCCGCGTTCTTGAGCGAGGAGGACAGCGACCCGCCGAGCTTCAGGGTCGGAGCGACGACCCGCTCCGCGCCCAGGGTCAGGTCGACCTGGGCGCCCGTCCGGTCGACGGCGTTGGGGATGCCCGGGGTGACCGTGTAGTCCTGATAGACGTGGCGCAGTTCGGCGTAGGCGAGGGTGGAGCGGCCGAACTTGCGGTCGCCGCGGAGGCTGAAGCCCATGTTGCGCAGGTACTTGTGCTCGGCCAGCAGGACGTAGTCGAAGAGGAGCGTCGGCGTCGCGCTCATGCGCGGGGCCTTGAGGGACGCGCCGCCCTGCAGGGAGTAGGCCTCGAGGTTCAGGGAGCGGGTGTGCGTCTGCTCGGCGCGGTAGTAGGTGACCCCGCCGAAGGCCTCGTGCCCGGACTGTCCGCCGAGCTCCCGGCGGAGCTCCAGGTTGCCGAGGAGGATCGAGGAGGCGTCCTCCTTGCGGCGGGAGTCGCTCGTCAGGATCGTCTCCGTGCCGCTGAGCAGGCGCTTCCCGCTGGAGGGCGCGGCATTGCGGTTCTGGTCCAGCTCGAAGCCCGCGCCCACGCGGCCGGTGAGATGCGTGCGCTTGCGGCGGGACTCGATGCGGCGCAGGTAGTCCTCCACGTCCGCGCGCAGGCCGGCGGGGAGGTCCAGCTTGCGCAGGGTCTCGAACTCCCGCTGGGCCTCGCCGAGGCTGTCGAGGCGGTAGAGCACGGCGGCGTAGAGGACTCGGAGCTCGTGGCGCTTGGGTGCGAGGAGGAGGAGGCGCTCGAGGGTGGCCGCCGCGCCCTTGAGGTCGCCGCGCCGGATCTGCGCCTGCGCGTAGCGGGCGTTGAGCTCGACGTTGTCGGGGTCCGCGAGGACCTGCGCGAAGGTCGGCTCGGCGTCCGCGGGAAGGGCCTCGCGCGCCTGTTCGGCCGCCTGGACCGCGGCGGCCTGGTTCGCCGCGCCTTCGGCGGGGCGCTGCCCCTCTTTGTCGAGGTCCTGGGCCGCGGCGGGCGCGGCGAGCAGCGTCGTGAGGAGGAGCAGGGAACCGAGGATGCCGCGTGCGGGGGAAGATGTCATGTCGCTCCTGAACGGAAAAATGTGACTCATTATAGCCGATTTCCCTCGGTGACCGGGTCCCGGCGGTTGAATCCGCCGGAGAAATAGTCGAGAATCACCGCATGGCCGTCCGCGCGCGCATCATCCGGAACATCGAACAGCTCCGCCGCCGCCGCGCCCTCTTCTTCCGCGCGGCCCAATACGCCGTCCCGGGGCTCCTCCTCTTCGTCTCGCTCTGGGCCCGCGTCGGCGACCTGGGCCTCGTCGAGCGCATCCAGCACAAGGCCTTCGACGTCCTCCAGGAGCTCCGTCCGCGCGTCTACGAGGACGCGCCGGTCCTCATCGCCGACATCGACGACGAGAGCCTCGCCCGGCTCGGGCAGTGGCCCTGGCCCCGCACCCAGGTCGCGCGCCTCATCGACCGCCTCGACGCGCTGGGCGCCTCCTCCATCGCCTTCGACGTGATCTTCGCCGAGCCCGACCGCACCTCGCCCTCGAGGATCCTTTCGGTCTGGCCCGACGCGCCCGAGCTCCGGTCCCTGCGCGCCGCGATCGGCCGACTCCCCGACAACGACGTCGTCCTGGGACGCGCCTTCGCCTCGTCCCGCGTCGTGACGGGCTTCGCCCTCTCCTCCGAGTCCAACGCGGCCGTCCCCGCCGTCAAGGCGGCTTTCGCGCATGCCGGAGACAGCCCGCTCTCCTTCATCGACGACTACCCCGGCGCGGTCACGGCGCTCCCGGTGCTCGAGAAGCCCGCCGCAGGAAACGGCGGCATCAGCTTCGTGCCCGAACGGGACGGCATCATCCGCCGCGCCCCGCTCATCTTCCGCCGGGGGAAGACCCTCCTCCCATCCCTCTCGGCCGAGGCGCTGCGCGTCGCGCAGGGCGTCCCGAACTACGCGGTGAAGTCCTCCAACGCGAGCGGGGAGGCCGCCTTCGGGGCGCGGACCGGCATCTCGAAGGTCAAGATCGGCTCGCTGGTGCTCCCCACCGACGGCAAAGGGCGTCTCTGGGTCTACTACACGCGCCGCGATCCGCGGCGCACGCTCCCGGTCTGGAAGCTCTTCGAGAAGGGCTTCGATCCGGAGCGCGTGAAGGGCCGCATCGTCTTCGTGGGCACGAGCGCGGCGGGACTCAAGGACCTTCGCGCGACCCCGCTCGACCCGGCCGCGCCGGGCGTCGAGGTCCACGCGAACGCGGCCGAGCAGGCCCTGCTCGGGGTCTTCCTGCACCGTCCCGACTGGGCCGCCGGCGCCGAGATCCTCTACATGCTCGCCCTCGGTCTCCTGCTCCTCCTGCTCCTGCCGCGCCTCGGCGCCGGCTGGTGCGCGCCGCTCGGCTTCGGCGGGGTCCTCGCCGCCTGCGCGATCTCCTGGCGCGCCTTCACCGTCCACCGCTATCTCATCGACCCGGTCTTCCCGGCGCTCACCGTGCTGCTCGTCTACATGTCCTCCTCGCTGGTGAGCTACCTGCGCAGCGAGTCGGAGCGCACGCAGGTCAAGGGCGCGTTCAGCCGCTACATGTCGCCCGCGCTCGTCGAGCAGCTCGCGCGGCATCCCGAGAAGCTCAAGCTCGGCGGCGAGCTGCGCGAGATGACCCTGCTCTTCTGCGACATCCGCGGGTTCACGACGATCTCCGAGCAGTTCGACCCGCACGGGCTCACGCACTTCATCAACCGCTTCCTGACGCCCATGACGGAGCTCATCCTGGAGCGGCAGGGGACCATCGACAAGTACATGGGCGACTGCATCATGGCCTTCTGGAACGCTCCGCTCGACGACGCCGAGCACGCCCGCAACGCCTGCCGCTCCGCGCTCGCGATGCACGCGCGGCTCAAGGAGCTCAACGCCGAATGGGAGGCGGAGGCGAAAGCCGAGAACCGCCGCTTCATCCCGGTCCGCATCGGCATCGGACTCAACACCGGCCCCTGCTGCGTCGGGAACATGGGCTCGGACCAGCGCTTCGACTACTCCGTGCTCGGCGACGACGTGAACCTGGCCTCGCGTCTGGAAGGGCAGTCGAAGACCTACGGGGCCGACACGGTCATCGGTCCGCGGACCCGGGAGTGCGCCCCGGAGTACGCGGCGCTCGAGCTCGACCTCATCAAGGTGAAGGGGAAGACGGTGCCTGTGCGCATCCACGCGCTGCTCGGCGGGGAGGAGCTCCGCGCGGACCCGGCGTTCCGCGCCCTCGAGGAGAAGCACGGGCGGATGCTCGCCGCGTACCGTTCCAAGGACTGGGACGCGGCGGAGGCGCTCCTTGAGGAGTGCCGGACCGCTCCTTTCGCGCTCAAGACCCTCTACGACCTCTACGCCGGCCGCATCGACGTCTACCGCGAGACGCCGCCCCCGCTCGATTGGGACGGGTCCTTCGCCGCCACCAGCAAGTAAGCGGGAACCCTCAGCGCGCAGGGGCGGCCTTTTCGGCGGCGGCGAAGCTGAAGTCCTCGCTGAGCGCGAAGGGGATCGTCGGAAGCTTTTTCTTCGGCCGCGGAGAGAGGCGCTCGAGCTCCCGGGATATCGCGTCTCCATCGCTGGAGGAGTTCCCGACGCGCAGGTCGATGCGGCCCTGCGACCACGCCTGGAGCCTCTCTCCCAGGCCCTGGACGTGGTCTTGGCCGACGCTCACGACCAGGGCTCGCCCCTCCTCGGCCGCGGCGCAATAGACGTCGGCGATGTTGTCGAACATGTCCCGGTTGCGGATGCGCACGATGGGCGTGTCGGAGTCGAACCTGAACTTCGCGTAATCCCAGAACGCTCTCATCGACGGCCAATCCTCGGGGACCGCATACAGAGGGCCCTCGATCCCGAGGTCCGACGCATACGCCTCATTGACCCACGCGACGAAGGCGGCATCGATCTTCCTGACGAGACGGATGAACCTCGACTCGTCCTCCGGCGTGAAATCCCCCAGCAGCTTGCCCAGGGCATCCGGCCGGGCGTTCATGGCCTGATCGAACACGCGCGCAAGGGGCTCGAGCTCCGTCCCGACGAATCCGTCCTCCCGGTCGCGCACGATCTCCCAGGCATGACGGACGAAAGGATTGTCCTGGAGCAGGAAGAGGAAATGGAGGCAGAGCTTCGCGGGAGCGTAGGCGTCGTTCGCATCGGCCGAGCGCCGAAACCGCGCGAAATCGTCGAGCGCGTGCTGGTGGCAGCCCGCCAGCCCGTACATGATGGGGGAATCCACCCCGAACACGCGCGCATCCTTCCCGAAAGGGGTTTTGAACTGTTCGGAGATCATCCACGCCTGCCAAGGGGTGTAGCCTTCGAGCGCCGCATAGAGCTCGCCCTTGGCCGCCCGATCGATCATCTCCTTCTTGACCTGCCACGCGCTGATGCTGTCGTGGTCTTCCCCGACGAGGACGATCGGCGGCCGGTTCTTCAAAGAGCCGGGGTCGCAATGGCGTCGGCCGGAATCCCGCACGCCTTCGATGGGTTTCGAGAGCGGCTTCTCGAGGGCGTTGAGCGCCTGCGTCGAGGAAGCGAGGACGAAAGCGGCGACAAGCGCAAGACGGGAGGGCTTCATGTCCATAGGGAGAGTCTACAACCGCCGCTGCGATCAGGCCTGAGGCGAAGGGCCCGTCTCCCGCGTGGGCCGCAGGCGCCGGCATACGCATACCGCCCGGTCGGAGCAATGTGCTATAAATCCGGACGATGGGGAGACATTTCGCGTCCCTGCTGAAGAGGATGCGCCATGAGGCGGGGTTCCGCTCCAGCTACGCCTTCTGGCGGGACAACGGGGGGAAGAAGATGTTCCCCTTCTCCGACGCCTATTACGCCAAGATCGAACGCGGGAGCGCGCTGCCGCGTCCCGGCTGGGTCCCCACCCTCCTCGCCTCCCTCCGGCGTCCCACCGCGAGCGGGAGCCGCCGGGACCTCATCGCCGCGTTCCTGAAGGACGCCTTCGGCAACGACGCACTCTTCGACGAGACCTTCGCGAAATGGCTGCGGGTCGAGCCGGCGCCTCCGGCGCCGGTGAGATCGCTGCGCCGCATCTTCAACTTCCTGCTCCGCAACCTGAGCATCGAGGAGACGGACGTCCTCCTCTCCGGTCCGGGCGCGTTCTGGAGCTTCATCTGCCTCTCGAAAAGCCGGGAGCCGCTCTCCCTGGAGGAACTCGTCGGGCTGACCGGGCTCACGGCCGCGCAGCTGCGCTCGGGCCTCGAGACGCTGCGCGCGCGGGCCTTCGCGAAGCGCGGCGGCGACGGGCGCTGGTCCAGTCCCCTGCTGGAGGGCTTCAGCAGTCTCTCCCGTCATGGGCGCGGCGCGGACCGCCCATGGGAGAGGATCCGGGCGTTCGTCGAGCGGAGTCCCCGTCCGGGGAAGGAGCTCCTCTCCCGCTTCGTGCTCCTGCGGGCGGGCGAGCCCGACATCCGCCGCGTCTGCGGGGTCCTGGACGACGCGTTCCAGTGCGCGTTCGGCAGCGTGGTGGACGCCCCCGGCGAGGACACGGGCATCTTCTACGGCAACGCGTGCCTGCGCAGGATCTCCATCCCGTCCGAACACGCAGCCTTCCCCTCGCTCCTGGCGGCCCAGCGCGCGAAGCGGGGCCACGACACCGCGTACTCCTTCTACCAGTCCTGCGGAGGCCGGCGGCTGCTCCCCTTCACGTACGCCCTCTACGCCCGCGCCGAGGCCGGGCGGGCGCTGCCCCCGGTCTCCGCGCTCCCGGTCCTGCTCTCCGCCCTGGACGTCCCCGCCTCGGGAAAGGAGTATCGCGCGCTCCTGAGCGCCTATCTCCGCGAGACTCTCGCCGACGACGCGTTCTTCGACGATCTCGTCTCCCCCTGGCTCGAGCCGGAGGGCGACGGCGTCTTCCGCCTCCCCGACGTCCCCGCGGCGGCGGTCGCCCCCGACGCGCTCTGGGCGTTCCTCCATCTGGCCTGCTCCGACGAGCCGATGTCCTGCGGGCAGATCGCGGAGAAGACGGGGCTGTCCTCCGACGGGATCGCGAAGGGGCTCGCACTTCTGCTCTCCCGCAAGCTCGTCCGCCGGGTCGGGAAAGCCCGTTTCCGCGCGGCGCCCGGACGCTTCTTCGCCTCCGCGGACGAGGCCGGGCAGGAACGCTTCCGGAAGCTCCTCGAGCGCGCTCCGCTCGGCCGGGAGGTCCTGTGGAACTCCTTCATCATCCGCGCGGAGCGCAAGGACATGCTGCTCACCGCGCAGTCCATGACCCGGGCCGTCGAAGCCGCCGAGGCCGGCAAGGACGACGCGGCGCCGGGCCTCTTCGCCCTCGAAGTCTGCCTGAAGGAAGTCTTCCCCTTCTAGGAGTCCGTCCGAGTAATAGCATGTTCTCCGGTCGCGCGCTATTGGAGCGAGACAAGGAGCGAGGAGCGCGCATAGCTGCGGCTATGTAAGCGACGAGCGACGCCGTCGCAGCCCGATAGCGCGCGACCCGCTCCTCCCATGACTTCTGAGGAAGAGCGGGAGGCCCCATCCCGGCCGTGCGCCGCGTTGCTCCTCGCTCACATAGCGGGGCTATGCTCGCTCGTCGCGCCTTGCGCACGGCTCAGGCTTGGGCCTCCGGGGAATACGCTATTACGCGGACGGACTCCTAGGAGCACCCGGCAAAGGACGAGGCCCCGTCCCTGCGGGCGGGGCCTCGCGTACGTCTCACCGGATTCGGACCGGGATCTATTTCGCCGCGTTCTTCAGCTGTTCCACATAGAGCACCCGCATCTTGGTGCAGGCGGCCTCGCTGTGGATGCCGACGTTCTCCGTCTCCTTCTCCTCTACGATTTCCTCGAAGCTTTCCTTCTGACTGCCCGCGATGATGGACTCCGAAACGGTGCCGCCCCCAAGAAAGGTGCGGCTGTCTTTCACTTCGACGAGGTAGTGCTCGACCTTCTGCTTGTAGATGAGCTGGAAGGCGAACTTGTCGAGGAAGTTTCCCTCCGCGCTGCGGTAGCATTCCCCGACTGCGACGAGCTGCCTTTCTCCGATCGCGCGCATGCGCGTCTCGATCCGTGTGTCCACCTTCTCGGCTTTCTCCGCTGCGGCGACGAGTTGGGTCGCCGAGCCGAACGCAGTCGACAGGTCCGGCGCCTCCTCTCCCTTTGCGAAAGCCGCCGGTGCGGCCGCCAGGGCCATCACGACCATCATCATCATGCGCTTCATCCTCGGCTCCTCCCGAGCGCCGGCGGGTCTGCGGGACCCGGCGGCCTCATGATGAGAGGATACTCGCGGAAGCCGCCGCACGCCTGAAGCCTCCGGGCCGCTGCGGGCCGGATTTCGGTCTAATCCGGGGTGTTCTCAAAAGCACGAGGGCCGTAAACCGCGGGGGGAAAGGGAGGGGCCCCATCCCTGCGGATGGGGCCCCGGGTTATTCGGACCGGATCTATTTCGCGGCGCCGGCTTCCAGCTGGTCGGCGAGCTCGTCGTAGCGCTTCTCGAAGAACTTGCGCGCCTTCTTGTAGAGGCCGTTGTCGGAGAAGAACTCGACGGCTTCCGTGCACTTCTGCACGTGGGAGGCCGCGTCCTCCTCGGTCGGCGCCATGGAGAGGCGCATCTGGAGCTCGGCGACGACCTCGGGCTTCGTCGCGGGATCGGCGATGAGCTCCTTGTACTTCCGGATGCCCATGAGCTTGCGCTCGAGCCCGGGCAGCTGCTCGCGATAGCGCGTCTCGAGGTCCTTGCGCTCGGACTGGAGGATGAAGGGGAGGCCGTAGTACATGCCCACCATGGACTCGAGGCCCGGGACGCCGTCGGCGGCGGCCTTGGCGACGAGGGCCTCGAGGGCGTCGGGCTTCTTGAGGACCGGCTTCCACATCTCGGGATGCGCCTTCACCGCGGCGGCCTTCACGACGGCCTGGTCGGCGAAGCTGAGGGTCTCGCCCTCGGCCAGCGCGGCGTGCAGCGGACGACCGACCGCCTCGGCGAGCGCGGCGCTCGTCATGCCGTGGCGGACCTCATGCGAGATGAAGGGGAGCAGGCGCCAGGAGACGACGGCGAAGAGCTCGTCCTTCTTCGTGACGCCCTGCGCGTAGAGCTCGGCGAAGAGCTTCCCGAGCGCCAGCTGGTTCACGTAGACCGTGCCGTCGATGAAGGCGGCCGGGGACTTCCCCAGCTGATGCTCCTTGGGCGAGACGATGAGGATGGGCACCTTCCCGGCCTCGAGGAACTCGGAGTGCTCCTTCGTGGCGGGAAGCTCGGCGAAGTTCTTCTTCCACGCGGCGACGAGGGCGGCGGCGTCCTCGGCCGGCATGATGAACTCGGGCTCGGCCGCGGGGACGGGCTTCGGGACGTCGGGGACCGCCGGGGCGGCGGGGGCCGTCACCGCGGCGGGCTTCTTCGTCTTGACGGTCTTTCGGGCGTCGAAGTTCACGGTTTGGAGCGCGTCCGGCTCTCCGGCGAGCAGGCTCTCCATGCCCGTGCCGAAGCGCAGGCTTCCGGCATGCGCCGGTACGCAGAACGAGACGGCGAGAACGGCGAGGGCGATGCGGTTCATGCTTTCTCCTCAGGGTCCGGACTGAGCGGCGACAGCCAGGAGGGGAGGTGGAGCCCGCGGTCGGAGACCGCCCGCCCCCACTCTCGACGAAGGTCCTTCAGCGATTTGAGCGAGCCCAGGGCGTACGCGGCGGCCAGCACCGCCGCCGTCGTCGCCGCCGCGGCCGGGCCGTAGAGCCCGGTCATCAGCACCTGCGCCTGATAGAAGAGGTTGTGGAAGCCGTGCATCGCGAGCGAGGAGGCCAGCCCCTCGTGCTGGTACGAGAAGGCGTAGAGGAGGGCTCCGGCGAGGTAGACGGCGATCCAGGCGGGGTGCACCACCCCCGCGTGCTGGGCCACGAAGGCGACGGAGGTCAGCGCTCCGGAGAGCCAGGGAGCGGCCTTTCCGAGGCCGAGCTTCGCGAAGATCCCGGTGAGGAACTCCATGAGGCCCGCTCGGAAGATGAGCTCCTCGATGAGCGGCGCGACGAGCGCGCCCTTGAGGAAGTAGGTCACGTAGGCGGAGGCGGGGAGCGCGACGGCCGCGAAGCCCGAGGAGGCGCGCACGCGCGCGGCGGGCAGCGCGATCCCGAGCCAGGAGGCGACGAAGGGCAGGGCGTACTCGAGGAGGAGCTGGACTCCCGCAAGGACCAGCCCCAGCTTCACGGCGCGCGAGAGGCTCGGAGCGCGCCCTTCGGCGGGGGTCGGGACGGGCGTCTGAGAAGAGGCGTCGGAGACGGGCGCGGCGAGCGCGGACGGGGAGGGGGTCGCCGCGGCCGCGACGACCGAGGACTCGTCGTCGGCTGCGGAGCGCCGGGTCTTCCCGAGCTCGAAGAGCCGGGAGAGCGTCCCCGGCGCGCGCTCGCCCTGCGGGTCGGAGTCCAACTCCTTCTGCGCGAGCGCGAGGGGGGAGGCCGCGGACGGGAGGACCGCGGCCTTTGCCGCGGGGGTCTCGACGACGGCGACGGCTTCGGCGGCCGGGGCCTTTCCCTTATATAGAGCCGCTGCGGCGGCCTTCGGGATGAGCGTCGCCGGCGCCGCGGCGACGAGCGCGAGTCCCGCGGAGGGCTCGAGCTTCGGCAGAGTTCCCGTCACCAGGGAGAGCGTTCGCGGCAGTTCGACGCGTCCCGGTACGAGGACGGAGAGCGGCACGACCGGCGCGGCGAGCGCGGCGACGGCTCCGCGGGGCGCGAGCACGGCGACGGTCTGGGCGAAGAGCTCGGGCGCGGAGGAGAAGAAGAGGCTCGAGGCGACGAGCGCGGCGAGGACGGAGCGGGGAAGGTCGTGTGCGCGTTTCATGTACACCGAGCATACCCGCTCGAGGCGGCCGCGTCTTGGGACTAACGCTCCGCGCACGCCGCATTTTCCGGCCCATGCGATTGATGGGCCCGCGGTCCCGACGTCATCGAATCAACCGCGGCCATGAACCGCGGTCATGGACATCGCGAACGGATTATGCTCTCCGCGAACGTCCGTCGCCGGAAACCCTGGGCCCTCCCCGGTAGGTCCGTGGGTAATCCGCGGGGGCGCGAGCATATGCGCGAATACATAACCTCGCGGTTATCAGCGCCGCGGCTCCGCCCGCGCGCGGCGGCCGCGCGCGCGTGAGCGCGCTTCTCGACGGAGAAACACCGCCCTCGGGCTCTGCGCCGGGCCGCGGGGGA
Organism: Elusimicrobiota bacterium; assembly: GCA_041660925.1. NCBI lineage: Bacteria > Pseudomonadati > Elusimicrobiota > Elusimicrobiota bacterium. The sequence continues at coordinate 90,040 of JBAZVI010000001.1, read as the reverse complement.
GGCCGCCGGCGCCGCCGCGGCGGCCGGGAGGCCGCGGGCCGGACTCCGTCGCGGAGCCTTCGGGGCGCGCATCGGCGCGAGGGCGAAAGACTCCCGCGTTTCCGCCATACGACCCATGACCGCCCCGGAGTCCTCGTGGTTCAATGATGTCGGACAGCGGGACCGAGAGGAATCGGGACGCGGTCCGACAAGCGCCAGACGCTCCGGCGCGACGGGACTCAACGGAGGAACGTAGAAATGAAGATCGTGTCTTGGGGATTGACGGCGGCGCTCGCGACCGTGCTCGCGGCGTCGGTTCAGGCGTTCGAAGTTCCCACGTTCGACGCGGCGCCGGTCGCGGACCAGCCCGCGGTCGAGGCGCAGACCACCGGGAACGCGCAGACTCTCACCATGTCGTTCGAGACCAAGGCGAAGGCCGAGGAAGTGCTCGCGAAGGTCGCCGAGTATCTCGGACCCCGCCTGGTCGAGAAGAACATCGTGGAGAAGGGCAACAGCGCCGAGATGGTGGTCAAGCACACCGGAGAGCCGCTCTCCATCTGGCTCGCCGCCTATCAGAGGGAAGACATGGGCAAGGGCCTCTACTACTACGGCCCGAAGCTCACCGACGAGCAGGCCGCCCAGCAGCAGCAGCTCGGACAGCAGGCCCTTCAGGAGATGGTGGACTGGCTGACGACCGGCAGCGAGGGCTTCGCGGGCTTCTTCGCGCGCCCCAAGGTCGCCGTGGTCTACTCCTACTGCATGTACGGCCGCGTCAACGGGAAGTTCCACGACGACAAGGCCAACAAGTACGTCAAGGGTGAGATCGCCTCTCCCTTCCCGTACGTCATCCTCGACGGGTTCCTGCAGGACAACGTCCGCTCGCACCTGCTGAGCAACCGCTTCCGCCTCGTCATCACCAGCAAGGAAGCCGGACAGTAATAAGGAACGTCACTCCCCAGGGGCCGGCAGGCTTCGGCCTGTCGGCCCTGGGGAGAAACCTCATGAGTCAGGGTCAGCGGCCGACGCGGGCGAAGAGCGTCTCCTTTAAGAGGGCGCTCGCCTCGTTCCTGTGCGCGGCGCTCCTCTCCTCGAGCGTCCCCGGCGCCTTCGCCCAGACCGCGGTCGTTCCTCTATCCGCGGCCGCCCGGGGGACCGTCGTTCCGGTCTTCGCGCCCCTCATCGTCCCCGGGCGCCTCGGCACGCGCTCGGTCACGACCCTTTCGCTCTCTCCCATCCAGCCGGGACTCTCCGTCCTGCCTCCGCTCGAGCTCATCCGCCCTCGCGCGCGGGAGAAGGCGTTCTCGCTCCCCGTCGAGGGACAGGCCCTCCCCGCTCTTCCCGCTCCGGTCGTCGCGGCGGGCGGCGCGGCCGTGCGGCCTTCCGTCGTCGCCGCGCCGCTCGAAGCTTCGGCCGACCTCCCTGTGAGCTTCGCCGACGCGCCGGTCTCCGCGCAGAGCGCGGAGACGGCCCCCGCGGCCGCCGTCCGAGGCCTCAAAATCCTTTCCCTCTCCGCCGAAACCGACTCCGGCCGGGTCTTCGACGGCGCCCTCGCGCCGCTGGCTCACCTGGAGGTCTCCGCGTCCAAGGGCCGGAGCCTCCGCACCGACGCGGACGGCGTCCTCATGGTCCCCGCCGACGCGAAGGGGTCCGTCGAGCTGACCTTCCGCCTGCGCGGACGCTATGCCCGGGTGAAGGACGCCGAAGGCCGCGACCTTTCCGTGAAGGTGACGGCGCAGCCGGGCGAGCGCCTGCGCGCCGTCTTCGATCCGACGGACTCCGATGAGAACGCCCGCGCCCAGCTCGCCGCCTACGTTCACTCGACGAAGGCGCACGACGCCCTTCGCTCCGCCGGCGTCAAGAGCTGGTTCCTCGACCGCTCCGCCCGCATCTCCGTCAACGGGGAGGAAGGGACCGCGAAGTACACTCCGCTCTTCATCGGCCTGCTCCTCTTCATCCTCCCCATCGGCTGGACCATCCCCCGGCTGTACTTCGGCCGTCCCGGCGAGAGCTACGGCAGCTCGGCGGTCGAGGAGATGATCTACCACGAGTACGGCCACCTCGCGCACGACGCCACCGGCGGCCTGCTCGGCGACTGGGGCGCGGCCCTCGGCGAGGGCTGGGGGGACACCCTCGCGACGTTCGTCTCCGGCCAGCCGCTCATCGCCCGCGGCTTCGTCCGGGGCGACCCGCAGGGCTTCCTCCGCACGGGAGAGAACGACTATCGGTACGGCGGCCCCGGCGACGAGCACGTGAAGGGCCAGGCCTGGATGGGCTTCAACTGGAAGCTGCGCGCGGCCCTGAGCGCCTCTCTCGGAGAGGCGCGGGGCGCCGCGCTCGCCGCTTCGCTCGTCTTCCCCGTCCTTCTCATGAAGCCCCGCAGCATCCTGCGGGCGGTCTACGCGGTGCTCCAGCGGGACCTCGGACCCGACGGGACGGCCCCCCATTACGACGCGATCGCCGCGGCCGCGGCCGCCCACGGCATCCATCTCCGCCGTCCCGGCGAGGCCGGGCCCGTCCTGTGGACCGACGCCGGCGGCGCCCCCTGGTGGAGCATCCTGCGCGGGAGCGCTCCCTATCGGTTCCTCCAGTCCCTATCCCGCCGGTTCCTCCAGTCCGTGCACCGCCGGGCCAAGGCCTGGTGGTTGTGGCTGCTCGCGGCCGGGGCGCTCCTGTGACCCCGTGCATAGACGGAACGAAGAGGTCTGATATGAAGAAGAGCATCGCCGTCGTCCTCATCACGGCTCTACTGGTCGGCATCCAAGGTCCGGCCGTCACGAGCGCCGCCGCGCAGGTCGTCCAGAGCGCGGCGTCCTTCGCCTCCCCCGTCGCGAACGTCCCGGCGGGTCTCGGTTCCCTCCCCATCGGCTCGGGACTCCAGGCCGGCGGCCCGGCCGCGATGGGCGCCTCCCTCTCCCTCGAGAAGCTTCCTGCGCTCACCGCGACCCCCGACGTCGCGGCCCGCGTCCAAGCCGCCGTCCAGAGCTTCTCCCCGGCCCTTCCGGCGGCTCCCGAGGCTCCGGCCCCGGCGTCCGCCGCCCTCACGCCCGCGCCGCGCAAGTCGAGCGGCGGCTCGCTCGGGTACCGGGCCCTGCGCGCCTACGCCGAGCGCGAACGCGCGATCAAGAAGTCCAAGAAGCTCAACGAGGACGGCGACCAGAAGCTCATCGAGCGGGTCGTCGCGATCTCGGACTCCCTGGAAGCCCGCGAACTCGGTTCGAACCCCTCTTCCGAAGCGATGCGCACGGCGTCGGACTCCGCCTGGGACGCGACGGCGAAGGCCGCCGCCTCGGAGGCGGCGCAGACGCCCGCCGAGGAGTCCTCACCCGCCGGCAGCGGCCTCGTCGCTCCCGCCGCTCAGACCGGCGCCGAGGCGAGCGCCGACTCCCGCGCCCCGCCGCGCCCGCACGGGAAGCTCCGCAGCATGAGCGCCGGCCTCAAGGGCCTCCTCATCCTGGGGCTGCGCGCGGTCTTCTCGAGCAAGGCCGCCCCCGAGGCGGCGAAGCCGGAGGTCGCCGACGCCCGGCCGTCCAGGATCCTCTCCGCCGTCTCCAGCGTCCTCGACCCGCTCTCCGGACCCGTGCGCGTCGCCGTCGTCGCGACGGCGAGCGTCGTGCTCGACTTCGCCGCCCGCACGCTCCTCCCGACCGTCTTCGGCCTCGCCCCCGTGGCGGGGGCCTGGGTCGTCGCGGGCATCGGCGCGGTGGTCGCGCCGCTCCTCATCGCCGACCGGGTCCGCCTCGGGCGGCAGAAGGACGGAGCCCTGCTTCCGCTCAAGAAGTACGAGGACGTCCTCCTCGGGGCGTTCTTCGGCGCGGCCTTCGTCGCCGCGCTCGGGGCCCTGAGCGCGGGACTTCCGCTCGGCGCCCTCGTCTTCGGCGCGTTCGGCGAGGCCGCGGGCGCGTTCGCCCTCGCGCCGTTCCTCGGCCTCCTGGCGCTCATGTCCGCGCTCCCCATCCTCTATTCCAGCGGGCAGATGGCCTACGGGCTCATCCACAAGGTCCTCGTGAAGCCGGAGCTGCCCTTGCCGTTCCTCTTCAAGCTCCTCCTCTTCAACATCGTGCTGACGCCCGGGCAGTTCTTCATGTATCTCCTCGGACCGATCTCTCTGCCCTTCACGGCCGCGTTCCTGGGGATCCTCCCCGCCCTCATGTACTTCCAGAGCAGCAAGCGCCTCGTCGCCATGAGCAAGCGCAACGCCTCGGAGGAGGAGCTCGCCGTCGAGAAGCAGTACGCCCAGCAGCCCTGGACCCGCGGCCTCCTCGGACCGGATCCCGAGTACGGCCCGGAGTGGAACGTCGGCAACGGCGCATTCCGGCCGGAGGCCGTCGAGGGGGCGATCCGCCGGGCCAAGGTCCGCTCGTACGCCTGGCTCCTGGCCATGTTCCCCATCCTGCTCGCCCTCTTCGGAGCCTTTCACATGTCCTTCGCGCCGCTCGCGGGGATGGTCCCGAGCATCCTCCATCAGATGAAGATCGCCGTGCCGATGTTCATGGCCTCGGGCTTCATCGCCCCGCTCTTCATGGGGGCCAAGCACGTGAAGGACGGCCCCGTCGTGGACATGGTCTCGGACCTGGCGAAGCGGGCCGGCCTGCCCATGCCCAGGGTCTACGCGGGCAAGGACGAGAAGAAGTCGCCCAACGCCTTCGCGTCGGGCGCCCTCTACCACCTCTCGGTGGTCGCGGTCATCGGCTCCATCCGGAAGCTCCTCACCGACCGCGAGCTGCGCGGCGTGCTGGGCCATGAGCTGAGCCACGTGAAGTTCCGCCACATGCTCATGTTCCTCGCGGCCATCGTCCTCATCCAGCTCATGAACTTCGGCGAGGCCGCGACGGTCTTCCAGATGGCGCTGTCCGTCTGGGCGCCCGCGGTCTGGCTGCTGAGCTTCCTCGCGGTCATGCGCTCCAACGAGTACATGGCCGACGCGGGCTCGGCGAGGATCGTGAAGGACCCGCGCGCGCTGGCCACGGGCCTGCGCAAGCTGGTGCTCATGGGCGCTCTCACGAACAAGGTCCCGGGCAGCGCGGGCTCATGGTTCTACCGCCTGTTCCTCACCCACCCGACGTCGACCGACCGCGTGAACGCCCTCAACGGCATGATGGACCCGGCCCCCGGGCAGGGAAGCTGAAGAGACTCATCATCGAAAGACGAGGATTCCGATGAACGAACGAACCGTCGAACGCCTCCGCAAGCTCGCGGCTTCCGTCCTGGCCGCCGCCCTCCTCGTCACCGCCCCGGGCCTCGAAACGGCCCGGGCGGCCGGCGCCGTCGTCGCGGCGCTCGGGGTCCAGAGCACCCCGGCCGGAGTCCCTCAGGTCGGAGCCGTCTCGGCGACGCTCTCGCCGCTGCTGCGCACGGACGTCGGGCTGCGTCTGGAAGGCCTGGAGGGGGGGAAGGCGCTCGTGCTCCCCTCGGCTCCGCTCGTCCGGGCGGGGATCCTCCCGGCCGTTCAGGGCTTCGTCCCTGCGGCGAAATACGACGGCGCAGGGACGTCCGCATCGGCGCAGAGGCCCGCGCCGGAGGCGATCGTCGCGGCGCAGACGAAGCTGCAGTCACCCGCCGCGGTCGTCGCGGCCCCGAGCGCTTCCGAGGGCAGGACGCTCGTCGAGCGGTTCACGGGCTGGTTCACGGGCGCGCAGAAGGGAGGGGCCCTCGAGACCTCCCGCGCGCCGAGCACGCTCGGCGCGCTCTTCGAGAACGGACGGCGCGCGAACGCCCTCGACGAGTCCCCGGTCCCGGCCGCTGACGAGGCCTCGCTCTCTTCGAACGGCCTCGAGGCGTCCGCGCAGGAAGGGAAGGGACGGGTCTCCGAGGTCCCCGCGCCGGAGGCGGCGAAGTCCGCCGCTCCGCGCTCGACCCTCTCGCGCTCCGTCAAGGTCGGCCTCCTGATGGCGGTCATCGGGCTCGTCAGCGCCTTCATCATCCCCGCCGTCGCGGCGGCTTTCGGCTACCAGGTCCACTCCAACTACCGCTCGCCGGCGAGCATCCCGCTCCACAGCCTCTTCGACGTCGCCAAGGTCGCGACCGCCGCCTCCGTGATGGCTCCCGTCACCGAGGAAGTGATCTTCCGCGGCGGCCTCATGGGCGGGCTCTCCTGGCTCGCGGCGAAGTACACGAAGAGCACGTTCGCGCGGGTCTACCTGCCCGCCATCGTCAGCTCCGTCATCTTCGTCGCCGTGCACGAGACCGCCGATCCCGTCCTCTTCGCCGCGCGCCTCGTCCAGTCCCTGCTGTTCGCGGCCGTCTATCAGAAGGAAGGGATCATCGCCTCCATGGTGATGCACTTCGGCAACAACATCATCCCCACCATCGGGATCGTCAGCACCTGGGTGCTCGGCAACGGCTCCGTCGCCCTCCTCGCCTTCGTCCTCGAGGCGGCCTACGCGTGGGGCGCCTTCAACGACCTGAAGGCCGAGCGCGCCCAGCGCGCCGACGGCCGCATCGTCCCCTATCGGCTGACCCCCGTCCGCGCTCTCGTCCTGGCGGGCGTCGCCGTCTTCGGCCTGCTCGTGTGCAGCCTCACGCTCAAGACCACGCTGATCTGGGGAGCCGCCGCGCTCCTGCTGCTCGGCTACGCCCTGGTCCAGGGACGCAGGGAAGGCTGGCCTTGGAAGAGCCCGGACCTCGGCGCGCTGCGGGCCTCCCGCCGCGGAGTCTCCGAGGAGTCGAAGTCCGCTCCCGCGCAGGCCGTCGCTCCTGCGTCCGAGAACGCGGACGCTCCGAGGGCGCCGCGCCGGGAGCTCTCGCGTTCCATCAAGTACGGCTTCGTCATGGCCGTGCTCTCCTTCGCCCTGAGCATGCTCCTTCAGGCGGCGGCGGCGAAGCTCGGATTGCCCGTCCCGCCGCCGACGCCCGCCGGCGTCCCGGCGGCGCTCACCGCGCTCCCCGCGGCGATCGCCGCCGTCACCGTGATGGCCCCCATCGCCGAGGAGGCGCTCTTCCGCGGCGGTCTCCTGCGCGGCCTCGGGAAGGTCTTCGGCCGCATCCCGGGGACGTTCTGGAGCTTCTGGCTCCCGGCCGTGCTGAGCTCCGCCGCGTTCGTCCTGTTCCACATGAACGCCTCCCCGCTGATCGCGCTCATGCGATTCGCGAGCTCGATGTTCCTCAGCTGGACCGCCCATCACGAAGGCATCGCCGCCGCGATGGCCCAGCACTCCCTCAGCAACGCCATCGAGATCCTGCTCCCCGCGTCGGCGATGTTCGGGCCGATCGGAGGGTTCACGGCCATCGCCCTGATGGGCTCTCTGTTCATGAAGACCCGCCAGGAACTGCGCACCGACGAGCCGGCGCGCTCCGCCGGCGACATCCAGCCCTATCCGCTGACCTGGAAGAGCGCGGCGCTCCTCGCCGCGGTCCTGGGCGCGGGTCTCTTCATCGCTCCGACGCCGCTGCTCGCCCTCATCTGGGCGGCCGGCGCCGCGGCGCTGACGGGCTGGGCCGGCTGGGACTACTACCGCACCCATCGCTCGCGCGCATGAGCCGGCGCCTTCTCGCCGTCCTGCTGTCCTCGGCCCTCCTTCAGGGAGCCGTCGTCCCCGCGGCGCTCGCGCAGACGGTCGTCGGGACCCTCGCGGCGTCGCGCGGGGCGGTGACTCCGCTCGCCTTCGTCTCTCCGTCCGTCATGAGCAGCCTCCCGGGCCTGAACGTCGGCATCCGGCTGGAGACCGGGACGCTGCCCTCGCTGAACGCGCTCCCGCAGCTCCGTTCGAACGCCGTCGCGCCCGCGCCCGCGGGCTTCGTCCCCTCCGCGTTCGTCGCCCCGAAAGCCGCTGCGACGGCTTCGCCCGGCGCGCACGTCGCGGCCCTCACGACGGTCCGCGTGGACGCCCGCACTCCCGTCGTGGGGGAGCTGCTCCAGACGGGAAAGGAGCTTTCCAACGACGCGGACGGGAAGAACACCCCGGGAGTGCTGAGGCGGCTCTTCGAGCTCGGCGGCCTGCGTCGCTCCGCGCAGGACGAAGCGCTCCCGACGGACGCCTCCGGGACGGCCGCGCGTCCCGTCGAAGGGCCCGCCCCGAGCTCTGTCGAGGGGCTGAAGCCGTCCGTCGAGACCTCCGCGAGCGCCGCGGCCATCCCGGCGCCCGCGACTCCGGAGGGGACGCCGCCGTCCTTCAAGCGCGCCGCGATCCTCGGCTTCCTCCTGGCGGGGGTGCAGCTGACCCTCGAGTACGTCGTCCCGCTCGTCGCCGCCTACTTCGGCTACGAGTGCCATGCGAACTACGCCGCGAAGGTCTTCGGCGCGGGCAACCCGCTCTTCCCCGCGCGCGAGCCCTCGCTCGCCGGGGTCGTGGGCATGGCCTTCAAAGGCGGCCTCCTGGCTCCGCTCGTCGAGGAAGTCCTCTACCGCGCGGGCGTCATGGAGTGGGTCCTCAAGGGCCTGACCCGGCTCGGCATCCCCAGGGCCGCCCCCTGGATCGCGGCGCTCAGCACGTCGCTGTTCTTCGTCTGCCTTCATGAGACCGCCGACCCGCTCATGATCGGGATCCGTCTCGTCGGAGCGCTCATGCTCTCGTACGCCTACTACAAAGAAGGCCTCATGTCGTCGATCGTGATGCACGCCCTCCACAACGGCTTCCCCGGCGTGCAGGCCGTCCTCCGCGTCGGCGTAGGCCCCGACGCGAAGACCCTCTTCACCGTCGCCGCCGCGCTCGTCTACGCCGGTCTCGCCTGGCTGCTCGTGAAACTGCTGCGCAAAGGGCCCCAGGGAGCGGTCTCCAACCGCCGCTACCCCTGGCCCGAAGACGTGAAATAGAGGCATGAACATGAAGAAGTCCATCGCATCGCTCCTCGTCGCGGCGCTCCTGATCTCCATCCCGGGCCCGGCCGTCCAGACCGCGCTCGCGCAGAGCGTCCAGGCCGCCCATGTCTCGAACGCCGTCGTCGGCGGCATGCCGGTCGGCGTCGCGGGGGTCCAACTCAAGACTTTCGACGCGACCAAACCGGGGGCGAACCTCTCCCTCGCCGTCCTGCCGACGCTGAACGACTCTCCGAAGCTCGTCGTCCCCGCGGCGTCGGTCCTTTCCGCGGCCAAGGGAACGGAGGCCACCGCGGCGCTCCCCGCCGCCGTCCTCCAGGAGCATCACGACCTCGGGAAGCGCTACGCCGAACTCTCGACCTACATGGAGGAGGCGCAGAAGGCGGACTCCACCTGGGATGGGGCGATGGCCTCGACCCAGAAGGAGCTGCTCGCGATCGCGGCGCGCGTCAAGGAGCTGGAGACCCTCCAGCCTTCTCTGCGTGAGAACGCGCCCGGCACGATGAAGCGTCTCTTCGCGAGCATCAAGACGTTCGTGAACGCGCGCCGGGCCGTCGAGGACCCCTCCGGGGCGTTCGACAACGCCGCGCAGGAGAAGAAGGCGGAGGCCGTCCGTCTCGAGGGAGAATTCCGGTCCGCACTTTCGCGCGTGCAGGGGCTGACGGAAACGAACGGGACGCCCGACGCGAAGGACATCGCCGCCGTCCGGGACCTCCCCGCTCGGATCGAGCGCCTGAAGGCCGCGCCCGCGGCCGTGACGGGCGCCGTCGAGGCCAAGAGCTCGTGGAGCTCGGCCATCGGCCGCGTCGCCTGGGGCGCGACCTTCGGGGTCGCCCTCAAGAGCATGATCGGAGGCATCTTCGTCGGGCTCGCCGTCGGTCCCACCACGATCGCCTTCAAGGTCTTCGCCGGCTCCCTGCTCTTCTGGAGCATCCTCGGCTCCATCGTCCTCCATGAGATGGGGCATGCCTGGACCGCCGAGAAGCTCGGCGACATCACCCCGCGCAACTCCGGTCAGCTCACGCCGAACCCGCTGCGCTTCACCGGACCCATCGGGGCGACCATCCTGCTCGTCACCGGCCTCATGGGCTTCCCCGCCGGCGGCTTCGCCACCAACCCCCAGCAGAGCTTCGACAGCCCCGAGAACCGCAAGGCGACGGGCCTGGTCGCCGTCGCGGGGCCCCTCGTCAACCTCGCCATCGGGCTGCTGAGCGTCGGCCTCATCGTCGGGCTCAAGACGTTCGCTCCGGGTCTGGTGGCCATGCCCTGGATCGGCGGGACGCTGCGCATCCTCGTCATGAACGCCATCATGAACTTCGCGCTCATGCTCTTCAACCTCATCCCCTTCGGCCCGCTCGACGGGCAGAAGGTCCTCACGGGGCTCGTCCCCGAGAAGTGGCATAAGATCATCGAGAAGGTCACGATGTGGACCGGCATCCTCCTGCTGGGCGGGATCACGATCTACTACCTCGGGATGAGCGCCCACACCGCCGTCACGCAGGGGGGAGCCGGCACGCCCTTCGGCAACACGGGCAGCGCCTTCGTCATGGCCGTCACCGCCAACGGCGTCGCGCTGTGGCTGGGCGCGGTCTGGCCGGCGATCCGGGACTTCTACCGCGGGATCGTCGAGCGGGTGAAGGAGGCGAAGATCCTCGCGAAAGGCGGGGTCGCCCTCAACGTGACCATCCCGATGATGCTGGGGAAGGCTCCCATGGGGGTGAACGTCCCCATGCGCTTCGCGATCCCCTGGTCGTGGAAGGAGGGGGGGATGACGCGGGAGGAACTCTCCAAGAACGACTACCTCGTCGCGGGAGTCCCGGACCTGCTGGCCCTTCCCGCCGAGCAGCGCCGCGTGCTCCGCGCGACCGACGGCGAGGCCCTCGCGCTCGACGACAAGTTCGTCGAGGACGTCCGCGTCGGCCGGCTCCTCCTGCTCGTCGCCAAGGACCGCTCGTTCCACATCGCCGTCCCCTCCGACGTCCTCGGCGGGACCGCCGAGGTCCTGGAGCTCGTCGAGACCGGCTGGCTCGCGTCGATGGGGGATGGCCGGCGTCTGCTCAAGCCCGCGGAGATGAAGCTCGTCATCGGGCTGAGCAAGCTGGTCGGGACGCCGATCTACGAGATGGGCTTCGCGCCCGACGCCGAGCATCCCTCGCTCGCGCGCTACGCCCGGACGGAGCACGGCATGGCGTTCTTCCTGCGCGAGGACGTCATCGCGGCCGTCGCCGCGGCGCCGGAGAAGGAGCGCGCGGAGATGACGAGCGCCCTGCAGGCGTACCTCCTGCTCATGATCCTCTCTCAGACCGAAGGCCCGGGTAAGCTGACCTGGATCGAAGCCGAGCAGTCGTTCTTCCGTTCCCATCCGGCGTTCCGGGCCTGGGCGGCGCCGGAGCGCCTGTCGGCGCCGGTCGTCGTCGAAGCGTCCGCACGCTGAGGGCCTGAAGCATGCGCGCGACGGCCGTTCTCGCGCTGTCCTGGGCCTGCGCCGTCCTCCTCGCGGCGAGCGCGGAGGCGGCGCCGGCCGGACGGCGAGGGATCCTCGAGGTCGAGTTCGAGCGCTGCCAGGCGGAGTATCGCGCGCCGTACGCCGCGCACTACGCGCTCGACCCGGACGCCTGGGCCGGGTCCTGCAAGGCGCGTCTCGAGGCGCCGGACATCCTGGCCCTCGCACAGCATTCCTGCCGTGCGCGCTACGACGAACCCTCCATGTTCCCGCTCGGCCTCTCGCGGGAGCGCTGGGACGCCTTCTGCGGCGACGCCGCCGCGACGCTCTCTCCCGAGCAGTTCCTGGCGGACGCGCTCAAGGCCCATATCGCCGTCCCTCCCTCCGTCACGGCGGGCGCCTTGGCGCTGCGCCGTCGGCGCGAGCTCGAGCGCATCGCCTCCCTGGACCCGAAAGACGCTCCCGCCGCGCTCGCCCGCTTCTTCGACGGCGCGCGCGTGCCGGGGGAGGAACCCCTCGCGGTCGATGCGGGCGGAGCCTCCGCTCCCCGACGCCGCGGGAAGCTCGCTCCGGCGGCCCCCGCGCGCGACAAGGAACAGGCCGCCGTCCTCGAGAAGATCGCCGGGCTGGAGGCGCTGCGCAAGGAGGACGGGACGCCGCGGCACGACCCGCGGACGATCGCCGCCCTGAGGAGCATCGTCGCTCCCGTCTCCGGGCGCGGACGGCCCCAGACGCCGGGACTGACGGCCTGCGCCGACGCCTCCCGCGTCGTGGAGGCCCTCGAGCGCGGCGTTCGCGTCGAGTGGACGACCGACGGCGCGCGCGACGAGAACTACATCCACGAACCCCTGCGCAAGGCCTTCATCAACGTGCGCGGTTCCGACGGACGGGCGCTCTCCCCTGAGCAGCTGGCCGGCCTCCTCCTGCACGGTGTCGGGGGGCATGCGGACGCTTTGAGCCGCGGCGGCGGGACCAACATGCTCGTCAACGAGCTCGACGCCTGGTACCTGCAATACCGCTATTACGCCGACGTCCATCGCCGTCTCGACGAGGAGACGCGGGCGCTTCGGCGGGACCTGCGGCGCGCGCGTGGAGCCGCCGCGAAGACGCTCACCGTCGCTCTGAAGAAGGCGGAGGCCCGGCGGGACGGCTTCCTGGAGTCTCATTACGCGAAGTCGCTCAAGTTCTTCGAGGAGTCTCCGGAAGCGTTCGAGCGGGATTTCGTGGGGCCGTACTACCGCTCGGAGCTCGATCCCGGGCTCGTGACGCCCGCGCAGCAGCGGACCGTGCTCCTCGAGCTGCGCGGAAAGGGCGCCCGCGCCGTCCTGAACCGGGTGCTGGGCGTCTTCGGGCTGACGCTGACGGCCGCGGAGATCGACGCGAAGCTCAAGGCGCTGGAGCTCGACGAGCGCCTCGAGTGGGAACGGGTCCGCTCAGACCGGCTCTGGCGCGCGCGGATGCGCTCGGACTGCCTGCGCGCCGGCGGCAAGGACGCCGCCTCCTGCCTGGTTCGCTGACTCGGAGCTCCAGGGAATCCCCCGTTTGGGGATTCCCTGCCTAGTTCGAACCGCCCAGAAGCCGCATCTCCTCTTCGTCCTCGGCCGGCTCCTCCGTCGCGACGGGGGCCGGCGCGGGCGCCGCGGCCTGAGCGGGTGCCTTGACGCGCTTGCGACCCATGTAAGGAGGAAGGATCTGAGGCGTCGCCGGTCCCGCGCGATGGACCCAGAGTCCGTGCCGGAAGGTGCCGTCCTCGAGCGGAAGGATGTTGACGACCTCTCCCTGGATGTCGATGCCGTTGGGCAGCCGCAGGTGAAGGACCATGCCCTTCTCGTAGCGGACGCCGAGCCGGACGGCGGCCCCGCCTTCGGAGAGCTCCACGAGGGCTCCTCCGGGCTTGAGTTCCCCCGCGGGGGGACCCTTCAAGGGGACGTTCGCCGGGGTGCGGTCCGTCTTGCGCCTTTCCTGCTTGGGTGCGGTAGCCGCCTTGCGGGCGGTGCCGGCCTGGGGGAGTGTTCTCATGCCATGATGATAGCCGGAGCGCACTCCGCCAGACAGGGACTTCAGGGGGAAGGGTGCGATGTCGTTCGGTCTATCCGGCCCGGTTAGGGACCGCGGCCGAACGATAATGAGTTGGTTCTCAGGACCTACGGCACGACGTGGGTCCCCGTCCCTCCGGCGATCGCCTTCTCGAGGTTCTCGGGGTTCGTGATGATGGCGCGCTTCCCTCCGCCCTCGAGGAACTCGACGATGGCCTGCATCTTGGGGAGCATGCTGCCGGGCTTGAAGTGGCCTTCCTTCATGTAGCGCCGGACCTCCGCGAGGGTCATGAGGTCGACCGTTCGCTGGGTCGGCTTCCCGAAGTCGAGGCAGACCTTCTCGACGCCGGTGGAGATGACGAAGAGGTCGGCCTTGAGCTGGCGGGCGAGGAGGCTCGAGGCGAAGTCCTTGTCGATGACGGCCGCGGCGCCGACGAGGTCCCCGTTCGGGCCCTCGACGACCGGGATGCCCCCTCCGCCCACGGCCACGACGACGAGGCCCCTGGCGAGCAGTTCGCGAACGGCGTCGAGCTCGAGGATGCGCCCGGGGCGGGGGGAGGCGACGACGCGTCGCCAGCCGCGTCCCGCGTCCTCGACGACGTCCCAGCCGTCCTTGGCGCGCCGCATCTCGGCCTCGTCCTTGGACATGAACGAGCCGATGGGCTTGTTGGGGCTCTTGAAGGCGGGGTCGGCCTTGTCGACGAGGACCTGGGTCACCACGGTGGCCGCCTGCTTCTTCATCCCGTTGCGCTTGAACTCGTTGTAGAGCGCGCGCTGGATGTGGTAGCCGATGGCGCCCTGGGTGTCGGCGCCGCAGGAGTCGAGCGGCACCATGTGCAGCTCCTTGCTCGCGAGCTCGGAGCGGCGCAGGATGAAGCCGACCTGCGGGCCGTTGCCGTGGGTGATGACCACGTCGTAGTCGTGGCGGATCATCTCGGCGATGTGCTTGCAGGTCTCCACGCAGGCCTGGTACTGGTCGGGCACCGTCTGGTGCTCCTTGTCCGTGATGAGCGAGTTCCCGCCGATGGCCACAACAGCTATCTTTCCCATTACATTCTCCTCATTGCCTCCCTCCCCCGCGGGGAAGGGCCGGGGCAGGGGGGCTTCCCCTTGTTATTTCTTCCTCTTCAAAGGTAGGGACCGTCTGCGCACCCCGTCGAACCTGGCCAAGGCGTTGGCGACGGCGCCGGCCGTCGGCACCAAGCCGATCTCCCCGACGCCTTTGGCTCCGTGCGGGCCGTGGACGTCGGGGACCTCGACTCCGATGACCGTCAGCTTCGGCGTCTGGTGCGCCCGCAGGATCCCCAGGTCGCGCAGGCGCGTGCTCTTCGGGCGTCCGCCCTCGAGCTCGAGCTCCTCGCAGAGCGCGTAGCCCAGGCCCATGTGGAGAGAGCCCTCGATCTGGCCCTCGAAGAGGGTGCGGTTGACGATCTTCCCGGCATCGTGGGCGGCGACGATCTCCCGGACCTCGCCCTTCTCGTCGAGGTGGACGACCTGCGAGGCGTAGCTGTAGGAGTAGTGGGTGCAGACGGGCTTGCCTCCGGTGTCCGCGCCCGGCTTCGTGGACCAGTCGCAGACCCAGGTCCCCGGATAGGTCAGGCCGGCCATCTTCGCGAGACCCTTCTCCTTCAGGTCCTTCTTGAAGGCCTTGCAGGCGTCGATGAGCGCGTGCCCGACGAGGCTCGTCGCCCGCGAGGAGGTGGTCATCCCGCAGGGGACGTCGTCGGCGGTGTCGGTGCGGACGCTCACGAGCTCCGGCGGGAGGCCGGTCTCCTCGCAGAAGGTCTGCACCGCGACCGTGTGCACCCCCTGTCCCATCTCGGTCCAGCCGTGGTAGAGCTCGATGCGCTCGGGCGAGCGGACGAAGATCTTCGCGTTGCCGACGTCGTTCATGCCGTTGCCGATGCCGCAGTTCTTGATCCCGCAGGCGAGCCCGGCTTTCGGGTCCTTGTAGAACTCCTCCTGGACCGCCGAAAGGGTGGCGCGCACGCCGACGCTGCGGTCGAGGATCTGGCCGGTGGCGGTGGCGCGCCCCTCGGTCAGGGCGTTCTCCCAGCGGACCTTCCAGCGGTCGAAGCCGCCCTTCTCGCAGAGCTCGTCGAAGGCGCTCTCCATGGCGAAGGTCGCCTGGTTGGCGCCGAAGCCGCGCATCGCGCCGCAGGGAAGGTTGTTCGTGTAGACGGCGACGGCGCGGATGTCCACGTTGGGGACGTCGTAGGCGCCGGCGGCGTGCCCGCAGGCGCGCTCGAGCACCTTGCCGCCGACCGAAGCGTACGCGCCGGAGTCTCCGACGATGCGGGCTCGCAGGGCGAGGAGGCGGCCCTGCGCGTCGCAGCCGAGCTTGTACTCCATGCGCAGCGGGTGGCGCTTGGGGTGGAGGCGGATGCTCTCATCGCGGGTGATCGCGGTCCGGACCGGCTTTTTGAGGAGCCAGGCGGCCAGGGCGGTCTGCCCCTGCACCGACAGGTCTTCCTTGCCGCCGAAGCCTCCGCCGTTGGGGACGAGGACGACGCGGACCTTCGCTTCCGGCAGGCCGAGGAGCTTCGCGATCTGCTTGCGGTCCTCATAGACGCCCTGGGTCTGGGAGTAGACGCGCAGTCCGTCCGCGTCGGGCTCCGCGAGGCAGGCCTCGGTCTCGAGGAAGGCGTGCTCGACCAGCTGGGTCGTGTAGACCTGCTCGACGATATGGGCGCATTCCTTGAAGGCCTTCTCGACGTCGCCCTTCTTCGCGACGGAGACCTCGAGCTCGTTGCCGGCGGGATGGACCTTCGGGGCGCCCGGCTCCAGCGCCTTGAGCGGGTCGAGGACGGGCTCGAGGACTTCGTAGTCCACCTGTATGAGCGCGGCGGCCTCGCGCGCGAGCTCCCGCGTCGCGGCGACGGCGACCGCGAGCACGTCGCCGACGTAATGGGTGGTCTCGCCCTCGGCGATCAGGACGGGCCAGTCCTTCACGATGAGGCCGACGACGCGGTCCCCGGGGACGTCCTTGGCCGTGAGGACGCGCTCGACGCCGGCGAGCTTCAGGGCCTTCGAGGCGTCGATGCGCCGGACGACGGCGCGGGGGTGGTCGCTGAAGCGGAAGGCGGCGTGGAGCATGCCGGGGACCTTCAGGTCCGCGACGAAGGGGCGGCGGCCCAGCACGACGTCCTTGATGTCGTACTTCGGGAGGCGGCTGCCCCATTTCCCGGTCTGCTTCGGGACCGGGACCGGCTTGCGGGTCCGGAGGGCCTCGGCGGCGAGCAGGATGGAGTCGATGATCTTCACGTAGCCGGTGCAGCGGCAGAGGTTGTGCTGGAGCGCTTTGGCGACTTCCTCGCGGGAGGGAGAGGGGTTCGTCTTGAGGAGCGCGTCGGCGCGCAGGATGAAGCCCGGGATGCAGAAGCCGCACTGGGAGCCGCCCTTCTGGGCGAAGGCCTCCGCGAAGGCCTCCTGCACGAAGGGGTCGAGGCCTTCGATGGTGACGACCTCGGCGCTCTCGAGCCGTCCCATCTTCGTCGCGCAGGCGAGCGTCGCCTTGCCGCCGACCTGCACGGTGCAGGCGCCGCAGGCCGCCTGGGGGGAGCAGCCGTCCTTGGCCGAGGTCACCCCGAGCTCGTCGCGCAGGTGGTGCAGCAGCGAGCGTTCGGGGGAGCCGCGGTACTCCCGGGGCTTCCCGTTGAGCGTCCAGCGGACGATGGTGTCCATAGGCATCTCCGTTTTTCCTCACTGTCCTCCCCCGAGGGGAGGGCAGGGTGGGGGGCATTCTCCCTCCCCCGCTCCTTCACCGAAAGGTAGGGGGAAACAACGCCCGCTTCTCCGGCTCCGTTCTTATCATATAATACCAAGGATGGCCTCCGTAGGAGCCGACGTCCCGCGCAAGGAAGGGCCCGAGAAGCTCGTCGGGGCGGCCAAGTACATCGACGACTACGAGCTTCCCGGCTGTCTCTACGGCGTCACCGTCCGCTCCTCCATCCCCCACGGCCGCATCAAGCGCATCCACTACGCCCCGCACTTCCCGTGGGCCGAGTACGTCGTCGCCGTCGCCAAGGACATCCCCGGCCGCAACGTGGTCGCCTGCATCGACATGGACCAGCCGCTGCTCGCGGCGACGGAGGTCCGGCACCCGATGGAGCCCATCGCGCTCATCGCGCACCCGGACCGGGCGCGGGCCTATGAGGCCCTCCAGCACGTCACCGTCGAATACGAGCCCCGCGTGCCGGCGCTCACCATCGACGAGTCCATGGCGCTCAAGGCGCTCGTGCGCGAGCCGGACAACGTCTTCAAGGACATCCTCATCGAGAAGGGCGACCTCTCCACGGGCTTCGCGCAGGCCGACCTGGTGGTCGAGGGCGAGTACCTCGTGCCCCACCAGGAGCAGGCGTACATCGAGCCCAACGGCGTCGCCGCCTGGGTGGAGAAGGACGGCACCCTCACGGTGCTGGGCTCGCTCCAGTGCCCCTATTACGTGCACAAGGCCCTCCAGGAGGCCTTCGGCCTCCCCGCCGAGAAGGTCCGCGTGATGCAGGCCGTCACGGGCGGCGCCTTCGGCGGCAAGGAGGACTTCCCCTCGGTGCTCGCGGGCCACGCGGCCCTGCTGGCCTGGAAGTCCGGCCGTCCGGTGAAGATGATCTACGACCGGCCCGAGGACATGGCGTCGACGACCAAGCGCCACCCGGCCCGGGTACGCCACCGCACGGGCGTCTCGAGGGACGGCCGGCTCCTCGCGCAGGACATCGAGGTCTCCATGGACGGCGGGGCGTACATGACCCTCACCCCCGTCGTGATCTCGCGCGGCGCCATCCATGCCGCGGGCGCCTACGACTGCCCCAACGTGCGCATCCGCGCCAAGGCCTTCGCGACGAACACCCCGTCCAACGGGGCCTTCCGCGGCTTCGGCGCCCCGCAGACCCTTTTCGCGGCCGAGCTCCACATGGACAAGCTCGCCGAGGCCCTGGGGCTGGACCCCGTCGAGATCCGCCGGCGCAACGTCCTGCGCGTGGGCGGGGTCACGGCCACCGGGCAGACGCTGAAGGACAGCGTCGGCGCCGAGGACGTCCTCGAGGCCTGCGCCAAGCGCTCCCGGTTCGACCGGCGCCGCAAGGAGTGCGCGGCCTGGAACCGGAAGGCCGGCGCTCCGACCTGGCGCGGCATCGGGTTCTCGCTCGCCTATCACGGCGGCGGCTTCACCGGCAGCGGCGAGGACTACCTCGCCAGCAAGGCCGGGGTCGCGCTCGACGCCGAGGGGCGCCTGCGGGTCCTGGCGGGCTCCACCGAGATGGGCCAGGGCGCCTCGACGGTCTTCGCGCAGATCGCGGCCGACGCCTTCGGCGTGCCCTACGACTGGGTCGTCGTCCAGCAGCCCGACACCTCCAAGGTCCCCGACAGCGGTCCCACGGTCGCCAGCCGGACGACGATGGTGGTCGGGCGCCTCGTCGAGCGCGCGACGCGCCGTCTCCGGGAGGAGTTCGTGAAGGCGGTGGGCCCGGTGCCCGCGTCCCGGCCCGCCTTCCGCCGGGCCGCGCTCCGCTTCCTCGCCGGGGCCCCGTCGCGGGAGTCCATCGTCCAGTACGAGCGCCCTCCGGGCATCGTCTGGGACGACAAGACCTATAAAGGAGACGCCTACGGCTGTTTCGCGTACGCGGCCCTCGCCGTCGAGCTCGAGGTGGACAAGCTCACCTTCGAGGTCCGCGTCCGCAAGGTCTGGACCGCGCAGGAGATCGGGACGGTCGTCCACCCGCGCTTCGCCGAGGGCCAGATCATGGGGGGGACCCTGCAGGGACTGGGGTACGCCCTTTTCGAGAACCCCGTCTACCGCGACGGCGTCATGCGCAACCCCCATTTCACCGACTACATCATCCCGACCGCCGTGGACGCGCCGCCGATGGACGTGCTCATCCTCGAGAAGCCCTACGCCTACGGGGGCTTCGGCGCGAAGGGGCTCGGAGAGCTTCCCATGGACGTGCCGGCGCCGGCCGTCGCCTCCGCGCTGCGGCAGGCCCTGGGCCGCTGGTTCACCGAGCTCCCGGTGCTCCCCGAGCGGATCTGCAAGGCGCTCACCGAACCCCATGAACATCACGCTTAAGGTCAACGGGAAGAAGAGGACCTACCGCGGCGAGCCGTTCAAGCGGCTCATCGACGTGCTCCGCGAGGACTTCCGCCTGACCGGTACGAAGGAGGGCTGCGGCGAGGGGGAGTGCGGCGCTTGCACGATCCTTCTCGACGGAGCTCCCGTCAACAGCTGCCTCATCCCGGTCTGTCAGGCCGACGGCCGGGTCGTCGAGACCGTCGAATCCCTGGGCACGCTCAAGCAGATGAGCGCTCTGCAGAAGGCCTTCCTCGAGGAGGGCGGGGCGCAGTGCGGGATCTGCACGCCCGGCATGCTCATGTCGGCCGCCGCGCACCTGCGCGCGGGCGGGAAGACCGACGAGGCGAGCATCCGCAGGGCGCTGGGCGGGAACCTCTGCCGCTGCACCGGCTATCAGCACATCGTCGACTCCGTCCGGAAGGCCGCGAAGGCCCTGGGCGCTTCCGGGAGGCGCCGTGCGCGGTGACCCGAAGACGGTCTTCGTCCTGCGGCCCGCCGACCCGGGGGAGGCCGTCGAGCTCTACGGCTGCAACCCCGACGCGGTCCCGCTCGCCGGGGGGACCGACCTCCTCGTGGGCTTCAACGCCGGACGCTTCAACGGGAAGAAGGTCCTCGACCTCTCCCGGCTCTCCGCCTGGACGCGCATCGAGGCGGTGAAGGGCGGCGTGCGCATCGGCGCGCTCGTCACCCACTCCCAGATCGAACGGCACCCGCTCGTCCTGCGGCGCCTGCCGCTGCTCGCCGAGGCCTGCTCCACGGTGGGGGCCATCCAGATCCGCAACCGCGGCACGCTCGGAGGCAACATCGCCAACGCCTCCCCGGCCGGCGACAGCTTCCCGGCGCTCGCGGTCTACGAGGCCTCCGTCCACGCGGTCTCCAGGGAGGGGCGCCGCTCGCTGCCCGTGCTCGACCTCTTCACCGGGGTGAAGAAGACCGCGCTCGGCCCCGGGGAGCTCATCGAGGTCGTCGAGGTCCCTTTCCCGAAGCGCGCGCCCGACGCCCGGCTCTTCCGCAAGGTGGGCAGCCGCCGGGCCCAGACCATCTCGAAGACGGTCTGCGCCGGCCTGCTCTGGCTCAAGGGCGGGAAGGTGGAGGAGCTGCGCTTCGCCTTCGGCTCGGTCGCGCCCACGGTCCGGCGGCTGAAGAAGATCGAGGCCTTCCTCGCCGGCGGCCGCCTCACCCGCGAGCGCGTCGAGGCGGCCTGCGCGCTGCTCGGCGACGACATCTCTCCCATCGACGACCTCCGCTCGACCCGCCAGTACCGGCTCGAAGTCTCCCGCAACCTCCTGCGCTCCTTCCTCGCGCGGTAGTCCTCCGACGGGCTCCCCGTCCTTGGAGACCATGCGTTAAAGTCACAATGCCTTATACTTGACAAACAGAATAAATGGATAGATACTCTAGGTGTCGACGTTCCGGAAGCCGAGGGCCGTAGTACGCTGAGGCGCGCGAGCCGCGGGTCGGAGAGCGCCGGGCAAGCCAGACGGATCGACGGCTGATGTCGACGGGAAGACCACGCTTGCTCATCGCGCGTCCGAGTTCCGTGCCGGACCCCGCCGCCGGGAGCGCTCCCGAAGGCGCTTCGCGCCGTTCTTCCGCCGAAGCCCCTGTCCCGACGGCGTCCCGCCGTCCCTTCGCGCGGCTGCGCTTCACGACCGAGCTCCGCGTCCTGCTCGAGGCCGTCGGCGCGCTGGTCGCCGTCGAGTTCCTCCTTCTCGTCCTGACCGGGGGGAGGGCCGGCCTGGCGCGCAGCGCGGTCGTCACCGCCGCGACGGCCTTCCTGTGCGCGCCGTTCTTCTACGTCTGCATCGTTCGCGGCCGCTACCGCCAGCTCGTCGCCGAGACCCGACTGCGCAGGGATTTCCAGATGCAGAGCTTCCTGCGCGCGATCGAGGAGGCCTGCCGGGAGGATGAGCCGCTCACGGTGACCTTCGAGCGCGTGCTCGGGGTCTTCCTCTCCTCCCCCTGCGTGCCCCTGCTCCCGAAGGCGGCCGTGCTCGTCGCGAGGCCGGACCGCCGGGGCTTCGAGGTCGCGGCGCGCCAGGGCCTGGACCTCTCGACGGAGTCCTGCTGGGAGGACGGCGCGCGGAGCTGTCCGCTCGGAGCAGGGGCCTGCCCGTGCGTGCGGCCGGTGGCCGAGCTCCCGAGGGAATCCTTCCTGGCGAGCCCCGGGCGCTGCTGCATCCCCGTCGTCGGCGGAAAGAAGACCCTGGGCCTGCTGGCGCTGCGCGTCCCCGAAGGGCATGCGTGGAGCGAGGAGGAGCGCTTCTCTCTGCGTTCGGCGGCCGACCTTCTCGGCCGCCACCTGGCCCGCCGCGAGGCCTTCTCGGAGCTCGAACGCGTCGAGCGGCGCGACCGACGCATCGTCGAGGCGTCTCCGGAGGCGATCCTGCTCGCGGGGGCCGACGGGACGATCATCGACGTCAATCCCGGGGCGGTGCGCCTCTTCGGAGGGAGCCGGGAGGCCCTCTGGGGCCGCACGCTCTCCGAGCTCGTCGACGAGAAGGACGGCCCCGAGCTGCGCCGCTTCCTGCACGATGTCCTCGCGGGCACGGGAGGTCCGCGCCGCTCGCACTGGCGGCTGGGCCCGGCGGGAGGGCGGAGACACGTCGAGGCCTTCGGCGCGGTCCTCCTCGAGGAGGGAGGACCGAGGGTCGTCGTCTACGCCCTGGACGTCGGGGAGCGCTGCGACGCCGAGGAGGAGTGCCGCCGTTTCGCGGCGGCCGTCGAGCAAGCGGCCGAGGCCGTGGTCGTCGCCGACGCGGCCGGCGTGGTGCGGCACGTCAACCCCGCCTACACGGAGGTCACCGGCTACCCGGCGGCGGAGGTCGTCGGGGTCGGCGCCGAGGTCCTGCGCGGCCGCGACGTGGACATGGGCTTCTTCCGGACCCTGCGCAACGCCGTCAAGGCCGGGGCCTCCTCGAAGGGACGGATCATCAGCCGCCGCCGCGAAGGGACCTTCTACGAGGAGGAGGCCACGATCCATCCGGTCCGCGGCGCCTCCGGGGAGATCGTCAGCTACGTCGGCGTGCGCCGCGACGTGACGACGCAGGCCCGCCTCGAGGAGCGCCTGCGCCAGGCCGAGAAGATGGAGGGGGTGGGCATGCTGGCCGGCGGCGTGGCCCACGACTTCAACAACCTCCTCACCCTCATCATGGGCTACAACGCTCTCATCGCCGACGGCCTCGACAGCAAGAGCCCTCTCAACGCCTTCACGCGCTCCATCCGCAAGGCCGCCGAGGGGGCCGCCGCGATGACGAAGCAGCTGCTCGCCTTCAGCCGGCGCCAGGTCATCGCGCCGCGCGTGCTGGACCTCAACGCCGTCGTCACCGACGCCAGCCGCATGCTCCGCCGGCTCGTGCGCGAGAACATCACCTTCATCGAGGACCTCCAGCCGGGGCTCTGGAGCATCCGCGCCGACCCGGGGCAGGTCGACCAGGTCATCCTGAACCTCGTGGTCAACGCGAGGGACGCCATGCCCAAGGGCGGGAAGCTCACGATCGGCACGGCCAACGAGACGCTCCCGGCCGGGACGCGCCCGGACCCGCGCACGGGGCTCAACCCGGGAGACTACGTCGTGCTCACGGTGAGCGACACGGGGACCGGCATGGATGCCGCCGTGCGCGAGCGCATCTTCGAGCCCTTCTTCACGACCAAGGAGCTGGGGAAGGGCACCGGCCTGGGTCTGGCCACGGTCTACGGCATCGTCAAGCAGAACGCGGGGAGCGTCACGGTGCGCAGCGAGCCGGGGCGCGGCTCGAGCTTCGAGATCCGCCTGCCCCGGGTCGAGGGCGAGCCCGTTTCCCAGCGCGCGCGGCCCCCTGGCCGCTCGCACGGCGGGCACGAGACCCTCCTCGTCGTCGAGGACAGTCCGGAGCTGCGGCGGCTCATCGAGCGGACCCTCCGGGAGAGCGGCTACAAGGTCCTGCACGCCGAGAGCGCGGAGGAGGCGCTCGCGCTCTCCAAGGACTACTCCGGAGAGGTCCACCTCCTCCTCACCGACATCGTGCTCCCCGGCATGGGGGGCATGGAGCTCGTCCGCACCCTCTCCGACCTCCGCCCCGAGATGAAGGTCCTCTGCATGTCCGGCTACGCGTGGGCGAGTGGCCACGAGGCGCTGCCCTACAACGCGGTGCTCCTGCACAAGCCCTTCGACGGCGACACCCTCCTGCGCAACATCCGGCAGACCCTCGGATAGCCGGGAATCCCAGGACGGGGATTCCCGGGCGATGTATAATCCCCGTATGCGATTCGACCTCGTGGTGAAGGGCGGGACGATCCTGTCTCCGAAGGGCAAGGTGCGGGCGGACGTCGGCGTGCGCGGGGAGAAGGTCGCGGCGCTGGCCCCGCGGCTCGACGAACGCGGCGCGCGGACCGTCGACGCGAAGGGCTGCTTCGTGCTCCCCGGCGGGGTCGACGCGCACACCCATTTCGACCTCCCGTACCGGGGGACGACGACCGCCGACGACTTCGCGACGGGGACGCTCGCCGCGGCCATGGGGGGGACCACCACGGTCCTCGACTTCGCCACGCAGGAGCGCGGGGGCTCGATGCTCGACGCCCTCGACGAGTGGCACGGGAAGGCGAACGGGAAGTCGTTCACGGACTACGGCTTCCACATGGCCGTGACCGACCTCCCCGAGACCCGCCTGCGGGAGCTCGACGAGGTCGCGGCCGAGGGGTGCCCGAGCTTCAAGTTCTACATGGCCTACCCGGGCGTCCTCATGCTCGAGGACCGGCACATCTTCCGGGGGATGCTGCGCCTGCGCTCTCTGGGCGCGCTCGCGATGGTCCACGCGGAGAACGGCGGGCTCGTCGCCGAGCTCGTCGCGCGCGCCCGTGCCGAGGGGAAGACCGCTCCGCGCTGGCACGCGCGCACGCGGCCCATGGCGGCCGAGGCCGAGGCGGCGCACCGCGCCATCGCGCTCGCCGAGGCCGCGGACTGCCCGCTCTACGTCGTGCACGTCACCTGCGGGGCCTCCATGGAGGAGATCCGCCGCGCGCGCGAACGGGGCGCGAAGGTCTACGGGGAGACCTGCCCGCAGTACCTCTATCTCGACGACCGCCTCTACGGGCGCCCGGGCTTCGAGGGCGCCAAGTTCGTCATGTCCCCGCCGCTTCGGCCGCAGGGGGAGCGGCGCAGGCTCTGGGAGGCGCTGCGCCGGGGCTGGCTGCAGACGGTCGCCACCGACCACTGCTCGTTCAACTACGGGACCGGCCGGGGCGCCTCCAAGCGGCTCGGCCTCCGGGACTTCAGCCTCATCCCCAACGGCGCTCCGGGCGTCGAAGCGCGCCTGCTCCTGATGTGGGACGCCGTGGCCGGGGGGACGCTGAGCGCCGGGCGCTTCGTCGAGCTCGTCAGCGAGGCGCCGGCCCGCCTGCACGGGCTTTATCCGCGCAAGGGCTGCCTGAAGCCCGGCTCGGACGCGGACATCGTGGTGCTCGACCCGCGCCGCCGCCACCGCTTCCGCGCGAAGACGCATTTCGCGAACGTGGACTACGAGCCCTACGAGGGGCGGGCCGTGCGGGGCTCCGTGCGCGACGTGTTCCTGCGCGGACGGCCCCTCGTCGAGGGATTCAAGCCCGCCGGCGCCCCGCCGAGCGGGGTCTTCCTCAAGCGCAAAGCCGTCCACTGACCGGGATCCCCGGTCCGTTCAGGCACGCTGCTCCCGAAGGGGGGTGTGACTTGAGTATACTTGACTTTGAAAGTCATGTATATTATGCTATGAGGTGACCTCCCCACCCGCGATGGCTCCCCATCCCGCCGCGACGCCGCTGACGCCGGAAGCGCTCGCCCGCCGCATGGCCGCGCGGGTGATCGTGTTCCTCATCCTCGTCGAAGCGGCGGGTCTGTACCTTCTTCCCGTCATGGGCCACGCCGTCCACGGACCCGACTACGCCGACGCGCTCATCGAGACCGCGGCCGTCTCCGCGTTCCTCTATTACTGGCTCGTCCGCGAGGGGCGCAAGCGCCGCGAGGCCGAGGAGAACCTGCGCCGCGGGTATCAGGTCCAGCTCATCCTCAACGAGATCCTCGAGCATTCTCTTCGGGATGCGCCGCTGGAGGAGCTCCTCGAGTTCTCGGCGGACCGGCTGCTCTCCGTGCCCTGGATGCGCCTCGTCCCGAAGGTCGGGGTGTTCCTGACCTCGGAGGACGGACGCTCCCTGCGTCTGGTCGTCCACCGGGGCCTCGAGAGCGTGCTGGCGACCTGTTCGCGCGTCGAGTTCGGGAAGTGCCTCTGCGGCCGCGCGGCGGAGCGCGGCGAGCTCCTCTTCAAGCAGCACCTCGACGAAGGCCACGAGACTCGCTACGCGGGGATC
The DNA here is from genome assembly GCA_041660925.1 of Elusimicrobiota bacterium. Taxonomy (NCBI): domain Bacteria; kingdom Pseudomonadati; phylum Elusimicrobiota; species Elusimicrobiota bacterium. The sequence continues at coordinate 64,448 of JBAZVI010000001.1, read as the reverse complement.
GCGGACCACGGGCACTACTGCGTGCCCATCCGCTCGGAAGGAAGGACCCTCGGGCTCATCGTCCTCTATGCCGCGGCCGGGCACGAGGCGCGAAGGGAGGAGACGGTCTTCCTCGAGTCGCTGGGCAGCACCCTCGCGGGGATCATCGAGCGCAAGCGCGCCCGCGCGGCGGCGGGGGAGAGCGAGCGCCGCTTCGGGGCGCTCATCGCCAACGCGCTCGACCTCATCACCGTGCTCGACGACAAGGGGGTCGCGACCTTCGTCTCTCCCTCCATCCGGGCCATCCTGGGCTACTCCCCCGAGGAGTACGTCGGGCGAGACGCGTTCTCCTTCGTGCACGAGGAGGACCGGCCCGCCGCGCAGGAAGCCTTCGGGCGAGCCCTCGCGCAGCCGGGCTCCAAGCAGTCGGCCGAGTTCCGCTACCGCCGCAAGGACGGCTCCTGGGTCTACCTGCAGTCCTTCGGCAGCGCGCTCCAGCTCCCGGAGGGGCGCCGGGTCATCGTCAACTCGCGCGACCTCACCGAGCGCCGCCGCGTCGAGCAGGAGCTCACGCGCCTGGCCACGGCCATCGAACAGACGGGGGAGTCGGTGGTGATCACGGACGCCGAAGGGCGCATCGAGTACGTGAATCCCGCTTTCCTCCGGGCGAGCGGCTACTCGCGCGAGGAGGCCCTCGGCCGCAACCCGCGCTTCCTCAAGAGCGGGAAGCACGACGACGCCTTCTACCGCGGGCTCTGGGAGACGGTCTCGGCGGGGAAGGTCTGGAGGGGCCGCATCACCAACCGGCGCAAAGACGGCGCGCTCTACGAGGACGACACGGTGATCTCCCCCGTGCGCGACGCCGAGGGTCGGCTCACCCACTTCGTCGCGGTGCGCCGCGACGTCTCCGAGAGCGTGCGCCTCGAGGAGCAGCTGCGCCAGTCCCAGAAGATGGAGTCGCTCGGCCTGCTCGCCGGAGGGGTCGCCCACGACTTCAACAACATGCTCACCCTCATCATGGGCTACAACGAGTACATCGCCGACGCGCTCGGCCCCGAACACGCGCTGCTGCCCTTCGCGCGCTCCGTCCGCAAGGCCGCCGACGGCGCCGCCGCGATGACGCGCCAGCTCCTCGCCTTCAGCCGGCGGCGGGTGCTCGCGCCGCGGGTCTTCGACCTCAACGCCGCGGTCGCCGAGACCGGCCGCATGCTGCGCCGCCTCGTGGGGGAGAGCATCGACTTCCGCATCGACCTGCACTCGGAGCTCTGCCCGGTGAAGGCCGACCCCGGCCAGCTCGACCAGATCGTCCTGAACCTCGTCGTCAACGCCCGCGACGCGATGCCCGGGGGCGGCCGCCTCGAGGTCGAGACCGCGGGGGTCGTGCTTCCCGACGACGACTCCCGCGCGGGCTCCTCCCTGCCCCCCGGACGCTACGTCCGGCTCTCCGTGCGCGACACCGGCACGGGGATGGACCCGGCCGTGCGGGAGCGCATCTTCGAGCCGTTCTACACGACGAAGGCCCCGGGCAAGGGGACGGGGCTCGGCCTCTCCACGGTCTACGGCATCGTGCGCCAGAGCAGCGGACACATCGACGTCGAGAGCGTCCTCGGGAAGGGGACGACCTTCCGCGTCTATCTTCCGCGCGCCGAGGAGCCCATCGAGACGCTCCCGGCGCGTCCGGGGGGGGACGGACGCAGCGGCGGGGAGACGATCCTCCTCGTCGAGGACGACGGCGACCTCCGCGAGCTCGTCGAGAAGACCCTGCGGCGCTACGGCTACCGCGTCTTCGCCGCCGGGGACGGCCCGGCCGCGCTCGACGCCGCCCGCCGTCACCCCGGCGAGATCCATCTCCTGCTCGCGGACGTGCTGCTGCCCGGCATGAGCGGCATCGAGCTCTCCCGCCGCTTCCCCGCGGTGAGCCCGGCGACGAAGGTCCTGTTCGTGTCGGGGTTCGCGAACACCGGCGTCTGGGAGCTCCTCCCGCGCGGCGCGCGACTGCTCGACAAGCCGTTCACCGGCGACAAGCTCGTCGAGAGCGTCCGACGGGCGCTCGATTCTTGATATGATGCGCCCGTGAAGAGACTCCTGCCTCTCGTCTTCCCTCTGCTCTTCGCCGCCTGCCGGGGCGAGGGCGTCAGCGAATACCAGGAGCCCAAGGACTCCTCCTCGGCCGTCGACGCGGCCCGGGCCGGGCGCGCGCAGAGCGGCCCCGCGCACGCTCCCGGCCAAGACTCCCGGCGCTCCTCTCTCGAATGGACGGACCCGGCCGGCTGGACGCGCGCGCCCGCCGACGGCTTCCGCCTGGCGAGCTACCGCGTGAAGGGCGCCGACGGCGAGGCCGAGCTCTCGGTCGTCGTCCTCCCCGGCGAGGCCGGCGGCGTCCTCGCAAACGTCGAGCGCTGGCGCGGCCAGCTCGGACTGCCGCCGCTCGGGAGCGCGGCGGCGCTGGCCGCCTCCTCGCAGAAGGTCTCCACGAAGGCCGGCGAGGCGATCTTCGTCGACCTCCAGGGGCCGCGCGCTCGCACCGCGGGGGGCCCCTCGATACCCCCGAATGCGGCGCGAGAGGAGAACGGACCGCGCGCTCGCATGCTCGGAGCCGTCCTCCCGCGTCCAGGAGAGACGTGGTTCCTCAAGATGACGGGGCCCGAGGGGGCCGTCGGCGAGGCGCGGGCGGCCTACCTGGCCCTCCTCTCCGGGATGAGGCCCGCGCGATGACGAGGAAGGTCCTGCGCGCCGTCTCCGACATGCGGGTCACGATGGCCTGCACCCTGCTGCTCATGGTCGTCGTGCTCTTCTGCACCTTCGCCCAGACCCGGGTCGGCGTCTACGCGGCGGTCTCCGAGAACATCCGCTCGTTCTTCATCTGGTGGAGCCCGCACGGCACCGGTTTCCGGATCCCGGTGTTCCCCGGCGGCGCCCTCATCGGCGTGGTCTACCTCGCGAACCTGCTCGCGAGCTTCTTCGTCCGACTTCCGCTGGAGCCGCGGCGCTCCGGGCTCTGGCTCGTGCACCTCGGCATCGCCCTGCTGGTCGCCGGCGAGTTCGTGGCCGGAGCCTTCTCGGTCGAGGCGCGCATGGCGCTGCGCGTCGGCGAGACCCGGGCGTACGCCGAGGCCGACCGGCGCAGCGAGCTCGCGGTGCTCGATTCCTCCGACCCCGCCTTCGACCGCGTCCTCGCCTTCGACGAAGCCCTCCTCGCGCGCGGCGGCGAGCTCCGCCGCGCGCGCTGGCCGTTCTCGCTGCGCGTCCTGCGCTGGGAGCCGAACGCGGGCCTCGAGCCTTTCTTCACCGGCGTCCTGTCCCCGGCCGTGACCCAGGGGAAGGGCCGGACCCTCGCCGTCCGCCCTCTGCCGCGCGCCCGCTCCGACGAAGCCTCCGACGAGCCCGCCGCCTGGGTGGAGGTCCTCTCCGGGGGGCGGTCCCTCGGCGTCTGGCTCCTCTCCCGCGGTCTGGAGGAGCAGTCCTTCTCCGTCGAGGGCCGCGACTACCGCTTCCTCCTCCGGGAGAAGCGGCTCGCGCTGCCGTTCTCGCTCACTCTGCTCGAGTTCCGGCGCGAGACGTATCCCGGCAGCGACATCCCGAAGAGCTTCGCGAGCTCCCTGCGCCTTCACGACCCGGGCGAGGGCGCCGACCGCGACGCGCTCGTCTCCATGAACAACCCTCTGCGCCACCGGGGCCTCTCCTTCTATCAGGCGAGCTACGGCGAGGAGGACCGGCTCTCGGTGCTCCAGGTCGTCCGGAATCCGGGGCGGCTCCTCCCGTACCTCGCCTGCGTCCTGGCCGGTTTCGGGCTCCTGCTCCACTTCGGCTGGCTGCTCCTCTTCCCGCGGAGGGCCGCATGAAGCTTCCCCGCGCGCAGGTCTCCTGGCTGGTCCCCGCGTTCTGCGCGCTCTGGCTCGCGGCGTCCCTGGCGCCGGAGCGCCCGCGCGGAGGCTTCGACCTCGCGGAGGTCGGCCGCCTGGGCGTCCTCCACGAGGGGCGCGTGAAGCCGCTCGACACCGTGGCCCGCTCCGCGCTGCTCATGCTGAGGGGGAAGCAGACCTTCCATGACGGGACGCGGAGGGAGTCGGCGCTCGAGTGGCTGCTCGACGTCATGGCGCGGCCCGCGCGCGCCGACGCGCAGGCCGTCTTCGTCGTCGACGACCCCGACGTGCTGGGCATGCTGGACCTCGAACCCCAAGGCCGCTACTACTCCTACGCCCAGCTGCGTCCCGGCGAGGGCCTCGTCGCCGCGCAGGCCGAGCGCGTCGAGCCCGTGGAGCCCGGGCGCCGCTCGCGCTTCCAGTCCGCGGTCCTCGCGCTCGACCAGCGCCTGCGCCTCTACCGCGGCCTTCAGAACACCCTTCTGCCGGCCGGGACCGAGGATTTCCCGCGCGAGCTCGCGGCGTGGAGCCGGGACCTCTCCGCGGCCCGCGGCGTCATGGCCGCGCATCGGAGCGGCCGGGACCTCGGGCGGCGCGCCATGGAGCCCATCGCCCGCCGCTTCGGGACCTTCCAGCTCCTCGAGCAGTCCGCCGTCTTCAGGCCCCTCCCTCCCGAACCGGGGGAGGGGGCAGGGGCCTGGAAGAGCTTCGGAGAGGCGCTGCTGGGATCTTTCGAGACCGGGAGACTCCCGGAGGGAGTCCCCGCATACGCGGAGCTGCTCCAGGCCTGGCGTGCGCGCGACGCCGGCGCCTTCGCCGGGGCGTTGAAGGTCCTTCCTCGCGCGTCCTCGGAGGCGTCGCTCGGGGCCGGAAGGGAGGCGGCGTTCAACCGCTGGGAGCCCTTCTATAAGGGGATGGTCCTCTATGTGCTCGCGCTCCTGCTCGCCTGCGCCTCCTGGCTCCTCTGGCACGAGGAGCTCCGGCGCGCCGCGTGGTGGACGCTCCTGCTCGCCCTCGGCGTGCACACGGCCGGGCTGCTCTTCCGCGTCCTCATCCAGGGGCGGCCGCCCGTCACCAACCTCTACTCCTCCGCGGTCTTCGTCGGCTGGGGCGCGGCCGCGGCGGGCGCCGTCCTGGAACGCCTGCACCGTCGGGGCGCGGCGGCCGCCGTCTCGGCCGCGATCGGCTTCGTCACCCTTCTCGTCGCCCATCACCTGGCGGCCGGAGGGGACACGATGGAGGCGATGCGCGCGGTGTTGGACTCGAACTTCTGGCTGGCGACCCACGTGGTGACGATCACCATCGGCTACAGCGGGAATTACCTCGCCGGCCTGCTCGCCCACGTCTTCATCCTGCGCGGACTCCTCGACCGCTCCTTCGGCGACGAAGACGCCCGCGCGCTCGCGCGCATGACCTACGGCACGATCTGCTTCTCCCTCTTCTTCACCTTCCTCGGCACCGTCCTCGGCGGGATCTGGGCCGACCAGAGCTGGGGCCGCTTCTGGGGCTGGGACCCCAAGGAGAACGGCGCCCTTCTGCTCGTGCTCTGGGGGGCGTTCATCCTGCACGCCCGCAGCGCCGGGACCGTGAGGGCCCGCACCCTGGGGACCCTGTCGATACCCCAGAGTGCGGCGCGAGCGGAGTACGGACTGCGCGCGCGCGGCATGATGGTCTGCGCCGTGCTCGGGGTCGTTCTGACGAGCTTCTCCTGGTTCGGCGTGAACATGCTCGGGGTCGGCCTGCACTCCTACGGCTTCATGGAGCGGGCCTTCCTCTGGCTCGCGGGCTTCTCCGCGCTCGAGTTCGCGGTGGCCGCCGCGGGTCTCCTGCCTTCCGGGAGCTGGCGTTCCCGGTCCGCGTTCCATCAGGAAGCGTAGCCCGGAGCCCCGTCCACTTGTAAGCGCTATTTCCATATAGTATGCTTGCTGTGCATGAAGGAACCTTCCTGCAAGGCCTCTCCCTGCGCGGACGACACCGGCAGCGAGCCGGTCTACACCATCGGCATCGCCGCGCGCATGCTCAAGGTCTGTCCCGCCACCCTGCGCATCTGGGAGCGGAAAGGACTGGTCAAGCCCTCACGCCTGGGCAAGAACCGCTTCTACTCCAATCGTGACGTCGAGCGTCTTCGGATGATCCGCTACCTCATTCAGGAAAAGGGGCTGAACATCGAGGGCGTCAAGGCTGTTCTCGAGATGAAGCACTGCTGGGAGATCCGCAAGTGTTCTTCATCCGACCGGGCGCACTGTCCGGTGTATCAGCAAGTCGCGAGCGCTTGACCCTTCCCCGCGGACCTGTCAATCCGATTACAAATCACTTGCATTTTGGAATTGACCTGGCCTATAATTACAATTGATATGCCAATGAGCGCGGATCACAAGGCCCCGGCTGTTCATGGATTTAATCGAACTTCCCTCGGCCGCGGAGCCTTCTCCGTCGGTCCGTGCACCTGGATGACGCTCGGGCGTCCGGCGGCCGTCATCTCCACGCTCGGCGAAGGCCGGATCCAGTGGAGGAGCTCCTCCCGGTGAGCGCGGAACCCCTCTTCGTCGTCGGTCTGAGCTACTTGAGCGCGCACGCGGGCGACCGCGAGCGCGCCGCGGTCCCCGCCGCGGAGCTCTCCGCCGCGCTCGAGGCCCTGCGCGGCCTCGCCCTGCGCGAGACCGTCGTGCTCTCCACCTGCAGCCGCGTCGAGGTCTACGGCCTCGGCGCCGACGCCGGCGCGGCCGGGCGCGTGCGGGAATGGTTCCGCGCGCGCGTGGGAGAGAAGATCGCCTCGATGCTCTACGAGAAGCGAGGCGACGAGGCCGTCGCCCACCTCTTCCGCGTCGCCGCCGGCCTCGACTCCTGGATCGTGGGGGAGACGGAGATCCTCGCGCAGGTGAAGACGGCCTACCAGTCCGCCTTCGCGCTGAAGGCGACCGGCCCCGTCCTCAACCGCGTCTTCCAGACCGCGCTGAGCGCCGGCAAGGCCGTGCGCGCGGGGACCGGCATCCAGAACGGCATCCACTCCATCGGCGGCGCCGCCGCCCTGCTCGTCAGCCGCATCTTCAAAGGCGGCACCGACGGGGAGACCCTCGTCTTCGGCGCCGGCCAGGCGGCCGAGGCCGTCGTTCGGCACCTCTCGGCGAAGGAGTTCAAGCGGGTCTCCGTCGCGAACCGCACCCTCGAGAAGGCGGAGGCGCTCGCCGCCGAGCTCGGCGGGACCGCGGTCTGCTTCGACGAGGGCTTCCGCCTCCTCGAGCGCGTCGAAGCCGTCGTCTTCTCGGTCTCCACCCCCGAACCCCTGCTCGACGCCGAGCGGCTCGCTCCCCTGCTCGCGAAGCGCGAGCGGCCCCTTTTCATCGTCGACCTCGGACTGCCGCGCAACGTCCACGCGCGCTGCTCCGAGCTGCCGGGCGTCTACCTGTACGACCTCGACCACCTCGAAGGGGTGGTTCGCGAGAGCATGGAGCGCAAGGCCGCCGAGAAGGGCCGCGCCGAAGTCCTCGCCGCCGCCGCCGTCGAGAAGTGCGTCGCCGAACTGGAGAAGGCGGACCGCGCGTCCGCCTCCCGCCGCCGGACCCAGGAGAAGAAAGATGAGCCCCAAGAAACCGTTCTCGCCTGAGCGCCTCCTCGCGGCCTTCGCCGCGGCGCTGTGCCTCTCGGGCTATGCGTACGCCGCGGAAGTCGCCAAGGCCGAGGCGCCGAAGAGCGCGCCCGCGGCCAAGTCCGATCTCGTCGGCTCCGAGGCCTGCCTCGCCTGCCACGCGGACCGCGCGGAGTACAAGAAGACGACGCACGGCAAGGCCTGGGCCTCCGTCAAGAAGATCGGCTCCGAGCAGGCCTGCGAGACCTGCCACGGCGCCGGCTCCCAGCACGCCGCCGCCGCCGGCGACCGGAACAACCCCGGCTTCTCCACCATCAAGAGCGGCAAGGAGCTCGCCGCCGACGACGGGAGCTGCCTCTCCTGCCACAAGCAGAAGAACCTCATGATGTGGGGCACGAGCGCGCACAAGCAGAACGGCGTCTCCTGCGCGAAGTGCCACAGCATGCACGACGGCGAGGGCCGCAAGATGCTCGCCAAGGGCGCGACCGAAGGCTGCGTGAAATGCCACGCGAAGCAGCGCGCCGACATGCGCCTCCCTTCCCACCACCCGGTGCCGGAGGGCAAGATGTCCTGCACCTCCTGCCACAACCCGCACGGCGGCATCGAGGGGAACCTCAAGGCCGACTCGGGCGAGGAGCTCTGCGCGAAGTGCCACTCCGAGAAGGTCGGTCCCTTCGCGTTCCCGCACGCGCCGATCGAGGAAGGCTGCGGCAGCTGCCACGTCGTGCACGGCTCGGTCAACGAGCGGCTCCTCAAGCAGCAGCAGCAGTATCTCTGCGTGGGCTGCCACGTGAAGGTGCACTCCCAGACCACGAAGGACCGCATCCTGGGCAAGTCCCGCTGCACGGACTGCCATCAGGAGATCCACGGTTCCGACCGGTCCGCGACCTTCAAGCACTGAGGCTACGATGCGATCCCATAAACACCGCGAGGGGACTCATATGACCCGATGGATGATGGCCGTCCTGATGCTGGCCGGCTCGCTCCCGGCGTACGCCGCGGAGAAGTCCTACGAGGCGTCGGCCTCCGTGCGCTACGTCGACCTGGATTCCAAGGGGAACAAGGGCGGGGCGATGGAGTACGACGGGAAGATCTACAAGGGCGTGCACGGCGACGTCGGGGTCTCCAACGAGGGCCCGAACGGCCTCTTCGACTTCCAGGCCCGCGACCTCGGGAGCAACGAGGAATCGGCCGACCTCGAGCTGTCGTACAAGTCCAACCTCCAGGTCCGCGCGAAGCTCGACACCCTGCATCACCGCCAGAACTTCATCCGCTCGGGGATGATCATGGACGGGTACTGGCAGCCGATGCCCGTCAAGTACGGCGTCTCGATCTCCACGGGCGACGAGCTCCTCTTCCGGCGGACGGAAGGAGAGGTCGGAGTGAACTGGCGCGGCGCCGAGGACACCGCGAACTGGATCTCGCTCGACTACTGGGCCGTCGAGAAGAAGGGCGGCCGCGCGGTCCGTTCGACCTCGAACATGGTCAACGCCGGCAACGTGAGCAACGTGAAGCAGGACCTCACTCTCGGAGTCGGTCTCGCCGCCGGAGACGACGGCGCCGTGAGCGTGGACCTCGTCCACAGCTCCTTCCAGGACGAGGGCTCCACCGCCCCGTGGCGTCAAGACGCGCTCGCGATCGTGCCCCTGCCGCGCCAGGAGATGAACGCGGCGGAATTCAAGTTCCGCTATAACGCGGGCAAGGCCTTCTCCCTGACGGGGGCGTTCACGGGCCGCCGGCGCGAGAATCTGGACACGACCTACAAGACCGACACCGTCGTGGCCGCCCTCAACGCGGCCTACCGGGCCAGCGAGAAGCTCTCGCTGCTCGCGCGGCTCTACCTGCGCGCCTATCAGGTCGACGAGTCCCACAACTACCGCGGTCCGACGACGACGCTCCGATTCGGGAACTACAATCAGATGGACAAGACCTCCGTGCGCGGCGAGTTCTCCGCGAGCTATCGCCCCGTCGAGCCGGTCAGCGTCAAGGCGGGGTACAAGGCGGAGATGAGCCATCGGCGCGACGCGCCGACGCTGGCCCTTCCGGCCCAGTACCGCTACTACGCGGACGGGACGGTCTTCTCCTACGGCGGCTACAGCTCGAGCGTCGCCCCGGAGGACGTCAAGCACACCGGCTCCCTGGGCCTGAAGGCGGAACTGCCCTTCGGCATCGAGGCCGAGGCCGACTACAAGAAGCTCCAGGCCAACCGCTCCTCGCTCGGCAACACGGCGAACCGCCGCGACGACGTCAACGGCTCGCTCACCGTCCCCCTGCCCCTGCGCACGGAGCTCACGCTCGTGAGCGGCTACGTGCAGGAGACCGGGAACCAGGCCCCGTGGAACCACCGCCTCAACGAGAACACCTATCGCGGCTCCCTGGACTGGGACGCCAGCAACCAGGTCTTCCTCGGCATCGACGGCTCCTATGAGACCATCCGCTACTTCACCGACGGCTGGATCGGCGAGGGCGGGACCACCGCGGCGGCCGGCACCGCAGCCGCCGCCTGGCACGAGTCCGGCATGAAGAACCATCAGAAGAACACGGCGGCCGGGGTCCATGGACGGATCGTCCTCCCCAAGGGCTTCGTGGTCTCGGGCAACGGCTCCTACGTCTGGGCCATGCTCAGCACGCCGATGCACTGGAACTCCGGCGTGGGCATCGTCGGCGACGACACGCCCAACGACACCCGCATCGCCCGCGGGACCCTCGCGCTGGAGTACACCCCCGAGAAGTTCAAGAACATCACCGCCCGGGGGAGCTACAGCATCGAGGACTGGCACGACATGACGGACTCGAACAACAACGGCCGCGCGAGCGTCGGGCAGCTCGGCGTGACGGCGAAGTTTTAGTACATTGGTGTTCCTCACTGCCCTCCCCTGCGGGGGAGGGGCAGGGGAGAGGGGGAACATCCGTTAGAACGGCGATTCTCCCTCCTCCGGCCTCCCCCCGTGGGGGGGACGGTGAAGGAAGAAGTCGTCTGGAGGTTGGAGAGGAGAAGACGCGGATACTCCCCCACCCAGCCCTCGCCGCCGCGGCCTCGGCCGCGCCGGGAGCGAGCGCAGTAGGGAAGCTGATAGCTCGCACTCCCGAAGGGGAGGGAGTCAAGGAAAAGGAGGACGCTCCATGCGCACCCTGGCACTCGTACTGCTCGCATCGCTCACCGCACCCGCTTTCGCCGCCGACGCGGCCAACGGCAAGAAGCTCTTCGACGCCAAGTGCGCCACCTGCCACGGCAAGGACGGCAAGGGCAGCCCGGCGATGCAGAAGATGCTCAAGGTGGGCGCCGCCGCCCTCGACGTGACCAAGGCGAAGGACTTCGCCGCGGTGACGGAGAACGGCCGGGGCAAGATGCCCGCGTACAAGGGGAAGCTGAGCTCCGCCGAGATCGCCGACCTCCAGGCCCACATCGGGCCGAAGACGGCCCCCAAGGCCGAGGCGAAGGCCCCGGAAGCGGCGGCCGACAGCGCGCCCGCGGCGGTCCCCGCCGCCGGAAGCGGCGAAGGCAAGAAGCTCTACGACGCCAAGTGCGCGTCCTGCCACGGCAAGGACGGCAAGGGCAGCGCCGCGATGGCCAAGGTCCTGAAGACGGACGCCGCGGGACTCGACATGCTGGACGCGGCCTCTTTGGGCGAGAAGGACGAGCAGTGGCTCGAGGTGACGAAGAAGGGGGCCGGGAAGATGCCGGCCTACGGCGCCAAACTCTCCGACGCCGAGATCATGGGCATCCTCAGCCACGTCCGCGGCCTCGCGCCCAAGACGGAAGGGAAGTAACGAGACGGCCGGCGGGCGCGAGAGCTTCCCCGGAAGGGCCCGGGGTGCCTCCTTAGACGCGTCCGCCGGCCGCCTCCCCTGAGCCGGGGAACGCTCACGCGTTCCCCGGAACGTTTTAGTAGGATACGAGGGGACATGACGAGCATCATGCGCGGACGATTGCCGGCGGCGCTCCTTCTTTCGGTCATCCTGTCCGTGCCCGCCGGCGCCGTCTCGCCGGAGGCCGAGGGCTGCCTCGCCTGCCACAACGACCCTTCGATCGCCCGCAAGCCCGAGTTGGGACGCCTCGACGCCTCCGCCCACGGCAAGCTGGAGTGCACGGCCTGTCACGCCGACGCCTCCGAGGCCCCGCACCCGAAGCGTCCCCAGGCCGTGAACTGCGGGAAGTGCCACAAGGAGCCCGCCGCGGGCCTGCGCTCGACTCATCACGGCCAGCAGAAGCTGGGCCAGGGGCACACCCTCCAGCAGGTCTGCTCGATCTGCCACGAGAAGGAACCCCACGGCATCCTCCCCATCGCCGACCCGAAGTCGCGCATGGCGCGGGCCAACGAGCCCGAGACCTGCGCCTCGTGCCACGGGGGGGAGAACCCCGTCGTCCTCGACGAGCGCGGGCGCTCCCGCGTCGACACCTACAAGCACACCGTGCACGGGGAGGCCCAGCGCGCCGGGGTGACGGGGGCGGCCACCTGCTCGGACTGCCACGGCGAGCACGCCATCCGTCACTCGAACGACCCCGCTTCGCGCGTCTCCGCGCGCAACGTGCCCGATACCTGCGGGAAGTGCCACAAGGACGAGAAGAAGGCCTTCCTCTCCAGCGTCCACGGAGCCAACCTGCTCAGGGGCGTGCGCGACGTCCCCAGCTGCACCGACTGCCACGGCGAGCACATGGTCCGCCGGCCGGGACAGGCGGGCGCTCAGGCCTCGGTGACGGGGACCTGCTCCTCCTGCCACGCTTCCGAGCGCATCTCCTCCAAGTTCGGCCTGGCCGCCGACCGGGTGAGCACCTTCATGACTTCCTATCACGGCCTGGCCTCGAAGCTCGGCAACACCGAGGTGGCCGACTGCTCCTCCTGCCACGGCTGGCACGACGTGCTGCCCTCGCGCGACCCGGCTTCCCGGATCAATCCCAGGAACCTCGCCAGGACCTGCGGCGCCTGCCATCCCGGCGCGGGGGCCCGCCTGGCCGCGCTGAAGGTCCACGAGACCCTCGCGGGCACCGGCGACGCGAGTCCCGCCGCGAACCTCGTGCGCTCCTTCTACATGCTGATGATCCCGCTGGTGCTGCTCGGCATGTTCTTCCACAACCTCATCGATTTCCGGCGCAAGGCGCTCGCGAAGAAGCCGCTCGTGCCGCTGCGCGACGAAGAGGAGGTCATGCTGAACCTCGACGAGAGGGTCCAGCATCTGCTCCTCACCGGCTCCTTCACGCTCCTCGCCTACACCGGCTTCGCGCTCAAGTTCCCGGACGCCTGGTGGGCGCAGCCCTTCGTCCACTTCGGCGGCGACCACGCGCGCCTCATCGCCCATCGGGGCATGGCCCTGCTCTTCGTCGCGCTCGGGGTGTACCATGCCGGCTACCTGAGCCTGCGCAAGGCCGGCCGGGCCCGCCTGCTCGCGCTGCTCCCGGTCGGGCGCGACCTCCTCGACCCGGTGCGCCTCATCGCCTTCAACCTCGGGGTGCTCAAGGAACAGCCGAGGCTCCCGCGCTTCTCCTACATCGAGAAGTCGGAGTACTGGGCGCTGGTCTGGGGCTCGCTGGTCATGGTGGCGACCGGGGCCCTGCTCATCTCCCACGACTTCGTGCTCGCGCACTTCCCGCTCTGGGTGCTCGACGTCTGCCGCGTCGCGCACTACCTCGAGGCCGTGCTCGCCTGCGCCGCCATCTTCGTCTGGCACGCCTACTGGACGGTCTTCGACCCCGAGATCTACCCGATGAACTGGGCCTGGATCACGGGGAAGGTCCACCGCCATCCACCGGATGAGCCGCACCCGGCGCCGGTCGCGCCCGCCCCGAAGAACGACGGGGACGCAGCGAAGAAGGATTAGCCCCCCACGGGGGGCTGGAGCAGTGATGGACGCGTTCGCCGATACGCTCGCCGCCCGGCTCGACCGCGCTCCCGCCGCCCTCAAGGAGGGCCTGCGCGAGCGGGAGGTCAACCGCCGCCTGTTGTGGTTCCTCCTCCTGCGCGCCGCCGTCGCCTCCGCCTTGACGGGGGTCGCCCTCTTCAAGGGCCTCCTCTTCCCCGAACTCCAGGTCCCCGCCGGAGGCCTGTTCGCCTGCGCGCTCATCCTGCTCGGCGCCGACGGGCTCTTCTGGCTCCATTACCGGTCCTCGGTGGGCGAGGGGCCCCAGTCCTTCCTGCTCAAGGCCGAACGCAACCTCCAGGCCCAGATCGTGCTCGACTTCCTCGTCCTGGCCTACCTGGTGTTCGAATGCGGCGGCATCGAGTCGCCGCTCGCCTACTTCTTCCTCTTCCACAACGCGCTCTCCTGCCTTTTCTTCCGCAGACGCGTGAGTCTCGCCCACACCCTCCTCTCCATCTCCATCCTCGTCGCGCTCGAGGCGCTGCGCCGCGCGGGCGCCGTCCCCGAGCGCCACTTCATCGCCGTCGCCTCCTGGCCGACCCCCGCCGTCCCGTCCCGGGTGAGCGCCTACTACCTCTCCGGGCTCTCGTTCTTCTACCTCGCCGCCTGGTACCTGGTCTCGACGATCACCGAGCGCCTGCGCCTGCGCGAACATCAGCTCGAGGAGAAGATCGATGAGCTGCTCGAGGTCGACCGTACGAAGACCCGCTACATGCTCGTCACGACGCACGAGCTCAAGGCCCCGTTCGCGGCCATCCAGAGCTACGCGGAGGTCCTCCTCGACGGCTATGCCGGCGAGCTCTCGCCCAAGGCGCGCGAGATCCTGGAGCGCGTCCAGGTCCGCTGCCAGAAGCTCCTCGGCATGCTCAAGGACATGATCCGTCTCTCGAACATCACGACGACGAAGGAGCGCCGAGGAGCCCTCGCGACCGGGCTCATCGACCTCGGCCTCGTCGGGCGCGAGGCGGTCGAGCCCTTCCGCGAGAGCGCCGCCCGCAAGGGGATCTCCTTCGACTTCTCCCGACTCGAGGGGGGGCGCCATCTCATCGAGGGCAACCTCGAGCAGATCCAGATCCTGCTGAGCAACATCGTCGGCAACGCGGTCTCCTACTCCCACTCCGGGACCACGGTGCGCCTGTGGGCGGAGCACTCCTCCGGCGCCGAGGAACTCTGCGTCGCCAACCGCGGCCTCGTCGTGCGCCCGGAGCACGCCGAGAAGGTCTTCCTCGAGTACTTCCGCTCGGAGGAGGCGGTGAAGGCGAACCCGAACGGCACCGGACTCGGGCTCGCCATCGCGCGCCAGATCATCGGCGTGCACCGGGGCCGCATCGGGATGGAGACCGACGAGAAGGGGGAGACCGTCGTCCGGATGCGTTTCCCGAGGACGTTCCTGTAGGATAGCGGAGGCCCCCTCACCCCCCGACCCCCTCTCCCGCGCGGCGGGAGAGGGGGGGCGGGCGGGAGAGGGGGCAAAGGAGAGTGCGATGGCCAAGAAGATCTTCATCATCGACGACGACCGCGACATGGTGGACGCCCTGACCCTGGTGCTGGAGAAGCACGGCTACGCCGTGGACTCCACGCTCGAGGCGCGCGGGGCCGTCGAAAAGGCGCGCCAGGCGAAGCCCGACGCGATCATCCTCGACGTCATGTTCCCCGAGGACCCCTCGCAGGGCTTCGAGCTCGCCCGCGAGCTGCACGGCGACGAGGCCGTGGGGAAGATCCCCGTCCTCATCCTCTCGGCGGTCAACGACCGCTCCAAACTCGGCTTCTCGGACCAGGACCGCGACGAGGACTGGCTGCCGGTGTTCCGCTTCATCGAGAAGCCGGTCTCCCCGGCGAAGCTCGTGGCGCACGTGCGGGAGGCCCTCAAGTGAGCGAAGAGAACGACGATAAGAACCGGCGGGGCCGCGCGGAGCTGTGGCTGCAGGCGCTGCTCATGCTCGGGGTGGTCGCCGTTCCGGGGCTGCTGGCCCTGCTGACGGCCGGCCTGTCCTTCGAGCGCGCCAAGACGGTGGAGTTCTGCTCCTCCTGCCACGTCATGGGGCCTTTCGTGCAGGGCGTCGAGGACACGAAGAGCGACCTGCTCTCGGCGAAGCACTTCCAGCGCCACTGGATCAACCACAACAACTGCTACACCTGCCACACGAACTACGACTTCTTCGGGCCGGTGGACGCGAAGATCCGGGGCCTGCGCCATCTCTATTCCAACTTCACGGGCTTCAAGAAGCGTCCCAGGCTCTTCAAGCCCTTCCCGAACGGGAACTGCCTGCAGTGCCACGGGAACACCCGCAAGTACCGCGAGAGCCCGGCGCACGAGCCGATGCTCGAGCAGCTCGGCAAGGACGAGATGAAGTGCATCGAGTGCCACGGCCCGGTCCATCCGCAGGGCGAGACGGGAGGCAAGTCATGAACCGCTACGCCAAGATCGCGGTCGCCTGCGTCCTCGCGATGATCGTGACCGCCGTGCCCTGTCTCATCAAGACGACGCCCGTGACGATGACGCTCTTCTTCTTCCTCGGCCTGCCGCTGATGGGCCTGGGGCTTCTGAGCTACCTGGCGTCCGTGGCGGAGTTCATCCGTCAGCACTGGACTTGGTAGGGTTCGTTCTTCCTTAAAAATCGTAAGCTACGCTCCGTCCCATGGAAAAGCTCCCCATGACGCAGGACGGCGCCGTGCAGTTCACCCGGATGGTGCGCAAGATCCGGCTCTTCTCCGACATGCAGATGGCGCTCCTGGAGAAGATCCTGGCCTGGGTGTGCCTCTACCGCTGCGAGAAGGGCGAGAAGATCTGCCGTCAGGGCGAGCTCGGGGACTCGTTCTTCGTGGTCAGCACGGGGAGCGTGAGCGTCTCCGTGAAGAAGGGGCTCTTCTTCTCCACGCAGGTCGCCGTCCTGCGCTCAGGCGACTGCTTCGGCGAGATGTCCCTGCTGGGACGCGCGCCCAGGAACGCCACCGTGACCTGCGAGGAGGAATCCCGGGTCTTCGTGCTGCTCTCGGAGAACTTCAACGACATCCTGAAGAGCAACCCGGCCTTCGCGGAAGAGATCAAGAAGCTCGCGCGGCAGCGGGAGTTCGAGGACGGGAAGCTCTGACTCCCGGCACCGTGACGTCGATGGAGAGCCCCGAGCGCAGCCGTGCCTCCTGCGTCGCCGTGCTGGTCGGGGCGCACGCCGCCGCCTACGGCGTCTTCGCCTTCCGCCTGGGCTTCTACCATGACGACTGGGCGATCCTGGGACTGCTGCACGGCGCGGGCTTCTGGGGCGGGGTCCAGGCGTTCGCGGCGTCCAACTTCTATTGGGCGCGGCCGATGCAGATGCTGCAGTTCCCGGCCCTCTTCGCGCTCGGGGGCATGCATCCCTGGTTCTACCAGCTCGTCCTCCTGCTCCTGAGTTCCGTTGAATCGTGCCTCCTGTTCCTCCTGCTGGAGCGGCTGACGCGCTCCAGGCGCCTGGCCCTCACGGCGGCGGCGCTGAGCGCGCTCTACCCGGGCGCGTTCATCGAGCACATCTGGCTCTCCAACTCCTCTCAGGTCCTGACCAACGTCCTCTCGCTGGCCGCGATGCTCCTGCATCTGGATTGGATCGAGACGGGCGCCCGCCGGCGCCTGGTCCTGGGACAGGGCCTCTATCTCCTCGGAGGGCTCTTCTACGAGTCCTGCTTCTTCGCGCCGCTGCTGCTGGCGGGAGGGCTGTCGGCCGCGAGGGTCCGCGATGGCTGGAGCTGGCGCAGGGCCTTGGCGCGGACGGCTCTCGAGATGCTGCCTTTCGGCCTGACGCTCGCGGCCGTCGTCGGCTGGCAATGGGCGGGCGTCCGGCTCGTGCCCGGAGGCTGCAACCCGAAGTCGGCGGAATGGTCCTTCTCCTGGACTCATTTCCTCCGCGCCTACGGCGCCGGCTTCGAGTGCCTGACCAACCGCGTCGTGCATGCGGCCGCGCTCACTCTGCGCGGGGCCTGTCGCGAGTTCGGGCTCGGGCGATGGCTGGCCTGGGGTGCCGCGTCCGCCGCGCTCTGGGCCGCGCTCGTCGATGGGAGCGTCGGGGGAGACGCTCCGGCGAAGATGAGGACCGCCGCGGGCGCGGGGCTCGGAGCGTTCGTGGGCGGGTATCTTCCGTATGCGGTGCACTCCGCCTATCTGCCGCAGATGTTCGGGATCATGTCGCGCACCAACGGCTGCGGCGCCTGGGCGGCGGGGATCCTGCTCGCGTGCCTCCTCCACGCGCTGAGGCGCGCCGGGGGCACGGGCTTCCGGCGCTGGTCCGGTGCGGCGCTGGCCCTGGTGCTCGGGGCGTTCCTATGGACCGACTGGCAGTTCGCCCGGCAGTGGGCGGAGGCCTGGCGCATCCAGCGCGAAGTCCTGGCCGAGTGCGTGCGAAGGGCGCCCGCCCTGCCTCAAGGGTCGACCGTTCTGCTCGCCGACTTCGACCACGTCCACGGCTGGGCGATCGTCTTCGACGCGCCCTACGAATTCCGGAACGCGCTGAGGATCTCGACCGGGAGGAAGGACCTCGTGGGCCGGCTGGCCGGCACGGAGGAGGAGAAGCCTCCGGCGGGCTCGTCGGCGGCGGTCCGCCCCGGCTATGTCTTCCGATACGCCGCGGGGGAGTTCAGCGAGCTTCCGCCGGGACGGGGTCTGAAGCCGGCGCCCTAGCCGCCCCAGAACTGCAGGCAGCGGGCGAGGTCGAAGGGTGGGCGGCGACCCCGTCTCCCGGAGGCACCTGCAGGTTCCCTAAGGATCGCGGTGGGACGGCTGGTCCTGCCGTCTACCAGCCGTAGGTCGGCGTCAGGTACATGGAGTGTTGGAGTTCCTCCCTATTGGGGCGCCGGGATGGCTGGGCCGCTTGATTGACGGCGTTGCGGCGATATCCATTCATGAAATAGCCGAAGATGTCCTTGATCGCGTCGGCCTGGCTCTGGCGGGCGAGTATGTCGCCGAAGTGGAAGCCCAGATAGAACCAGGGTTCGACCGTGCCGACCTCCAAGACGATCGTGCCCCCACGCGTGAGCATGAGCAGGGACTCCGCCAAGGCGGCCTTCGCGAAGGACCGCACCAGGGAGATCACCGCTCGGGACTCCATGTAGGTCCTCTCCCAGACGTTGCTGAGATCGAGCACGCCCAGCGGGACGGCCGAACGCGCGAGGGCCTCGAGCAGGCCGCGGACGGCCTCCTCGTCGGTGAGGTCGATGGCGACGGTCTGGATATGGCCCAGGTCCGCCATCGCCTTGAGCTTCTTGAACATCCCCTCGTCGCGCACGTAGTTGACCCCGGCGAACTCCGGCGTGCGGTCCTCCGCGAGCGGATACTTCGAGGGGAGCAGCCTCGGCCGGACCTCCGCCCAGCGGTCCAGGGCGCGGCTCCACCACGAGTCCTTCAGATTGCGCCGCTGGAAATATCTCCACTTCTCCCAGGTCTCCGGGGCCTCGAGCAGCGGGAGGAGGTCCGTGAGCCCCCGCTCCTTCGCGAGGGAGACCCATTCCCGGCGGCCGGCCTTGCTCCGAAGTCGGGAGTATTCCTCCCGCGTCCGCGCAAGGCGCAGGAGAGCGATGTTCGTCCGGTCGTAGAGGATGACCGCGGGATCGAGGTCCATGAGGACGAGATGCGTGATCCCCCGACCCAGCGCCGCTCCGATGAAGCCCCGTTCCGTTCCCACCGTCATGTACGCTCCTCCGGGACTGTGCTCCAGGATGGCGCGCATGTCCTCCGGATGGCGTTCATTGGGCACGACGAAACTTCCGGAGGCCTTGGCATCGAGCGGCGGGGTCTTGAAGCGCAGGTCCCCGAGGAAAGCCTCGATGCGCGCGGACGCCTCCTTCATCCCGTCGGAATGGGCCGGTCCGGTCGGGACCGGCTGCGCGGAGAGGCCCGGCACCGCGGCGCCGTCGTCCAATGAAGGCGCGTCAGGGAGTTTCGCGGAAACCGGAGAGTCGACGGTCGTCGACGGGGTCTGGGGCGGCGCGGTCTGGATGGCCGGCAGCGCGGATCGTCCCTCGACCGAGCTCGGGACGGTCTTCAGCGCCGGTTCTTCGACGGAGTTCAGGGACGCTCCCGTGACGGCCGTGGGAACCAGAGAGGGAAGCACGGTCCCTGCGAGGTTCTTCCCTGATAAGGTGGAGCCGACGAGCGGCGCGGAGACCTGGACGGCCTGTACCGGCAGGGTCGTCGAAACACCGGTCCCGACGCGGGCGGCCTGTCCCGCGCTCAGGACCTGGGCGGCGGCCGGTCCCGCCGCGGAATGCAGCAGAACCGCGCACATCAGCGCGGCGAGCGCGTTGCGGCGGTTCTTCTCCCTGGCGGTCATCCACATCATGATAGCCGGGGAGCTCCGCGGACGCATGGGCGGCTCGGGCAGGGGAGGACGGTTTTTCGTCCTAGTCCCGCGTGTTCACAAACGGCGGGGAGACTAAACCCGCTCAGACGGCGACTTTGGGGAGCCGCTTCAGGGCCGCGTCGATCGCATCCTGCGGGTGCTCGTGGTCCGTCAGCTTCCCCGACAGGAACTTCTCGTAGGACGGCAGGTCGAAGTGGCCGTGTCCCGAGAGGTTGAAGACGATGACCTTCGAGCGGCCTTCCTCGCGGCAGCGCAGGGCCTCGTCGACGGCGACGCGGATGGCGTGGGAGGACTCCGGCGCCGGCAGGATGCCCTCCGTCTTGGCGAAGGAGAGCGCCGCCTCGAAGCAGGGGCGCTGGGGGACGGCGCGGGCCTCGATGTGTCCCTCGTGGACGAGCTGGCTGACGAGGGGGGAGGCGCCGTGGTAGCGCAGGCCGCCCGCGTGGATGCCGGGCGGCATGAAGTCGTGGCCGAGCGTGTACATCTTCATGAGCGGCGTCATCCCCGAGTTGTCCCCGAAGTCGTAGGCGTAGGTCCCCTTCGTCAGGGTCGGGCAGGAGGACGGCTCGACCGCGATGACCCGCGTCTTCGTCTTCTTCTTGAAGTTGTCGCCCAGGAAGGGGAAGGCGATGCCGGCGAAGTTCGAGCCGCCTCCGTGGCAGCCGATGACGAGGTCGGGGCCCTCCCCGAACACCTCGAGCTGGCGGCGCGTCTCCAGGCCGATGACCGTCTGGTGCAGGAGCACGTGGTTGAGGACGGAGCCGAGCGCGTACTTCGTGTCCTCGCGGCGCACCGCGTCCTCGACCGCCTCGGAGATGGCGATGCCGAGCGAGCCCGGGCACTGCGGGTCCCGCTCGAGGATCTTCCGCCCGGCCTCGGTGTCCCGGCTCGGGCTGGGGACCACCTTCGCGCCCCAGGCCTCCATCATCAGGCGCCGGTGCGGCTTCTGATCGTAGCTCACCCGGACCATGTAGACCTTGACCTCGATGCCGAACATCGAGCCGGCCAGGGAAAGGGCCGTGCCCCACTGCCCGGCGCCGGTCTCCGTGGCGATGCGGCGAGTGCCTTCCTGCTTGTTGTAGTAGGCCTGCGGGACGGCGGTGTTCGTCTTGTGGCTCCCTGCCGGGGAGGTCCCTTCCCACTTGTAGTAGATGTGCGCCGGCGTCCCGAGGGCCTTCTCGAGACCGAGGGCGCGGACGAGGGGGGTGGGCCTCCAGATCTTGAGGATATCCCGCACCTCCTCGGGGATGGGGATGAGCCGCTCCCGGGAGACCTCCTGTCCGATGAGCGCCATGGGGAAGAGGGGGGCGAGGTCCTGCGGCCCGACGGGTTTCCCGGTGCCGGGGTGGAGCACCGCCGCCGGCGGCACGGGCATGTCGGCCTGGATGTTGTACCAGTGGGTCGGGAGCTCCGAATCCGGCAGTACCACCTTCCTAAGGACGTCGGACATGGGGGGGCCTCTTTTCGGGGGGGATGCGGGCGAGCGGGCCGTCCGTCTTCTTGAGCTCCCGGGAGCCGCGGGTGATCTTGCAGAGGGAGACGCCCAGGCGGGCGGCGATCTCCCGCTGCGTCATCCCCGCCCTCAGGAGACGCACGATGCGCCAGCGCGAGCCGATCTCGGCGTACTCGTCGGGGGTCAGGAGCTGGCGCAGGAAGTCGTGGATGAAGCGTTCGTCGCGGCTGGCGGCGAGGAGCCGCGCGAGCTCGCGCATGGAGGCCTTGCCCGAGTCCGCCGGTCGTCCGCGCATGTTTCTATTAAAAGAAACATCCGGTCCGCTTGTCAAGCTAGCGCCGGGGCTTGGGGTAGGCCTTCCCCGTGTCGATGGGCTGCGCGTAGGCGCAATCCCAGAGCTGCCCGTGCAGGGCCCGGGCGCGGGCGGCGAGCGCCTCGTCCTTCACGACGACCTCGAGGTTGCGCGAGTCGTCGAGGTATCCGCCCTTCCAGTTGCTCGTCCCCAGCCAGAGGGCCTTCCCGTCGAGGACCATGTACTTCGCGTGGACGACGCGCGCGTAGGGGATGTAGCCCCCCGCCGCTTCGGGGAGCGTGACGATCTTCACCTGGACCCCCGGCACGAGCGAGAGACTCTTGAGATGCTCGACGGCGGGGTAGTCGGTGTTCCAGTTCGAGACCAGCAGCTTCACGGAGACTCCGCGGGTCGCGGCCAGGCGCAGGGCGTTGTCGATGGGCGCATAGAAGCGCTTCTTCCCGTCGAGCGGGGCGTAGTCGAGGAGCTGGACCGCGACCTCCTTCTCGGCGGCGCCGATGAGGCGGACGAGCTCTCTCTCGGAGTCGCCGACGCCGGGCGGGTCGAAAGGCCACGGGCTCGCGACGAGGTAGGCGCGCCGGTCGGTCTGCGCTTTCGGCCGGGAGCGCTGGAGGGGCGCGACCGGCTTGCCGGCGGCCACGCGCTCGTACGCCTTCCAGTCCTGCGCGAAGACGGCCGACATCTGTCCCAGGATGCGGGGTTCGCTCACGCGCAGGCCGAGCTCGTGGATGTGCTTGAGCGAGCGCCAATCGAAGTTCTGGCTTCCGAGGTAGCCTTCTCTTCCGTCGACGATGAAGTACTTCGCGTGGGTGATGCCTCCCTTGCTGATCGCCGAGAAGTCCTGGACCCTCAGCTCGAGGTTCGGGATCTTCCGCAGGAGCTCGAAGCCCTCCAGGGAGTTCTCGGCCATCTTGCGCTCGGCGATGAAGCGGATCTTCACGCCGCGCTCTCCGGCCTTGCGCAGCGCCTCGATGGAGGGCTCGAGCGGCTCTCCGGGCGCGTTCACGATGTAGAACTCGGAGATGTCGATGCTCTTCTTCGCGGAAGCGAACATCTCCGGCCAGACCTCGGCGGCCGTGCGCAGGTCCCCGGGGGAGAGCGTCGTCTCGGCGGGGATCGAGCAGACGAGCTCGAAGCCCGGGACCTGAAAGGCGGACCAAGCGGGGAGGGGAAGCAACATGAGCGTCATCAGGAGGGCGGGTTTCATGGCAGTTTCCTCATTGTCCTCCCCCACGGGGAGGGCAGGGTGGGGGAGCGCGTCTCATCTCACCCCTCCGGCGAAGACCAGGGAGAACAGCGACCGCACGGCGGCCGGCACGAAGAGCGCGCCGACCGTCCCGCCGACGACGAGGGCGCAGAAGACGAAGACGGCCCGGGCGTCGAGCAGCGACGCCCAGCCGCTGCCGCGTCCCCGCAGCGCGCGGCCGAAGACCGTGTAGCCGATGCCGGAGGCCGCGCAGGCGTCCATGCACGAGCCGCAGCGGCAGCAGTAGGGGAGTACCTCCGGCGGGGCGCCCTCCCGGCGCGCGAGGGAGAAGGTCGGGCAGGCGTCGACGCAGGCGCCGCAGGCGGTGCAGGCCTCGGGCGCGACGCTCACGCGGAAGGGGTTGAGCCGGCCGAAGAAGGCCTGCCAGGCCCCGAAGGGGCAGAGGAGGCCGCAGAAGGTGCGCTTGCCGGTGAGCAGCGGCAGTCCGACGAGGAAGACGAGCCCCGCGCAGAGCATCAGCGCGAGCTGGAGGCGCCGGGTCGCGCCGTCGGGATCGAGGAAGGCGGTCGTCATCTTGAGCGGGCAGAGCCAGAGGCAGAAGACCGGGAGCATGCTCGAGAGCGAGACGAGCAGGAGGAAGACGAGCAGGGCGGCGGGGAAGTCGCGCAGGCGGCCGGGGACGGAGCGCCAGCGCAGCAGGGGGCGGGGAAGGAGCCGGCTCAGCGCGTCGTCGATGCCGCCGTAGAAGCAGACCCACGAGCACCAGGCCTGCCCGAGCGCGAGCGTCGCCAGCAGCCAGAGCGCGCCCAGCGAGAGCGGGCCCCAGGCCTTCCAGCTCCCGCTCATCCAGGCGAGGTACTGCTGGTAGAGCGTCCCCAGCGCGGTGGAGGCCATCGCGATGTGGCAGTAGGGGACCTCCTGCGGCGACTCGGAGAGGAAGAGGCGCCCGGTGGCGAGGAAGAGTTCCGCCTTGAAGCGCACGAGGAAGCCGAGCGCGACGGTCGCGAAGAAGAGCGCTCGCCAGCGCGCGACCCGGCCGCTGCGCAGGATGAGCGCGCCGATGGCCCCGGTGTAGAGGGCCCAGAGGGCGGAGGCGGCGGCGGAGGGGGAGAGGGGGCGCGCGAAGAGGAAGACGGGGACGGCGACGAGGACCCCGAAGACGAGCGATGGGAGGAGGTCCCTGCGTTTTTCTATGCTATCGCCGATGTCCATGCTCGCCGCGGCCTTCGGGGCCGTCACCCTTCTCTCCCAGACCTATGCGCTGCGCGAGATCTGCGGCCTCTTCCTGGGCCACGAGAGCTCGCTCGCCCTCGCGCTCGCCGGCTGGACCTTCTGGTCCGGTCTCGGCGCCGTGTGGGCCCGCCCGCACCCCACGGCACCGGCCGAGAGGAGCACGACCCCGGCCGGCTCCGCGAAAGGGCCGAGGGTCGGTGCGGCCGCCGCGCTCGCGGCCTTCTGCGCCTGCGCCGCGCTGACCCTGCCGCTCGCGCGGGCCGCAGCCCTGCTCGTTGCGACCGGAGGCCTGCCCGGGCTCTTCGCCGTCCTGTCGCTGAGCGTCCTGCTGAGCGCCCCCGCGGGCTTTTGGGCGGGCGTCTTCTCCGCCGAACTCCTTTCCGGCACGCCGGAGGACTCGACCGCATTCTACATCTTCGAGGCGGCGGGGGCATGCGCGGCGGGACTGCTCCAGGCCTTCGTCCTGGCCGGGCGCGTACGGGCCGCCGACGCGGTCTGCGGGGGGGCCGCGCTCCTGCTCGTCTTCGGCGCGTCGTTCGGGCTGCTGCGCGGTTCGCGAAGGAGCGCGGCGCTCTATCTCATGGCCCTCTCGCTCGTCGGCGGCGCATGGTCGCAGGATGCGCGCAGCCGGCAGTGGCGCTATCGCGGTCTGCGCGTGGAGAAGGAGGTCGAGACGCCCTATGGACGCGACGCCGTCGCGGCGCTCGGGGATCGGAAGGTCTTCCTGGAGGACGGCTTCGTCACCGCCGACTATCCCGACGACGCGGCCCAGGAAGAGCTCGCGCATCTCCCGCTGCTCGCGCATCCGAAGCCGGGGCGCGTGCTGGTCCTGGGGGTTCCGGGCCTGCTGGCCGCCGGGCAGATCCTCGGGCACCGGCCGGAGCTCCTGGAGTACGCAGACCCCGACGCCGCGCGCTCGACGCTCGCTCTCTCCCTTCTTCCCGCGGCCCTGCGCGTACGCGTCGTCGTCCGCACCGAGGACCCTCGGCGCCTTCTGCGCGCCTCCCCGGGCGTCTACGATGTCATCTTTCAGACGGTCCCCGAGCCCGTCAACGCCGGAGCCAACCGTCTCTTCACCGACGGCTTCTTCCGCGAGGCCCGCGCGGCGCTGCGTCCCGGAGGCCTGCTCGCCTTCTCTCTTCCCTCTTCCGAGACCTATCTCGCGCCCGAGGAGGCCTACCTGGCGGCCTGCGTCCTCAAGACCGCGCGCGAGGCCTTCCCCGCCTCCGCGCTCGTCCCGGGGAGGAGGATGCTCGTCCTGCTTTCCGAGAAGCCGTTCGAGCTCACGCCGGAGGCGCTGGGACGGCGCTGGGAGCGACGCGGGCTCAAGGCCCGCGCGCTCGTGCCCGGCGTCCTGCCGGTCCTGCTCCATCCCGAGCGCCGCGCGTGGCTGGAGCGCTCGCTCGCCGGGGTGCGGGCGGTCGCCGTCAACCGCGACCTCTTTCCGCTCGCCTACTTCCACGCCTGGCGGGTCTGGCTCTCGAAGTTCGTCTCGCCCGGCTATCTGCTCGGCCTCGCGGCCCTGGCCCTCGCCCTCCTCTGGGCGCTCGGGCGTCTCTGGGCGCTGCGCGGCGACTGGCTCGATAAGCCGGCGCTCGCCTTCGTCTTCGCACTCGGCTTCTGGGGGATGGCGACGGAGTGCGCTCTGGCCCTGCTCGCGCAGTCGGCGCTCGGGAACCTGCATCGGGTCATGGGCGCGGTGTTCGCCGCCTTCATGCTGGGGGCGGCGCTCGGCTCGGCCGCCGGGCGGCGCATGAAAGGGGCCTGGGGTGGCGTCGTCCTGCTCGCCGCGGCCGCGGCGTGTTCGGCGGCCCTGGCGCGCGCGGCCGGGACGCTCTCGCTGCTCGAAGGCGGGTCGGGCCTGACGGTCTTCCTGCTCCTGCAGGGGGGCGCGGGGCTGCTCGTGGGGGCTGCTTTTCCGGTCGCGCTCGCGCGAGGAGAAGCGCCCGCCGCGGAGCTCTACGGGAACGACCTCTGGGGGGCCAGTCTCGGGGGGCTGCTCGCGGCCGCGGTCTTCATCCCGCTCTTCGGCTTCCGCTGGACGCTCGTCGTCGCGGCGCTGCCCTGTGTCCCCGCCGTCTTTTTGGAGCTGCTCCGCCGCCGGAAGTAGTCTATCTCAGCTCTATCGGGAATCCCCGGCAGGGGATTCCCGATCAGAGAAGGTAGCGGTTCTCCCGGTTGGCGAGCTCCCAGGTGCGGAGCTCGTAGGACTCGAATCCCGACTTCACGAAGGGGTCGCTCTCGGCGATGCGCCGGGCCTCGTCGGCCGAGCCGGCCTTCACCACGACCATCCCTCCTTTGAAATCCTTGAAGGGGCCGCAGAGCACGAGCTTTCCGGCGTCGTCCAGATCTTCGAGATGGGCGACATGCTTCTCAACGAGCGTCTTCGTGATGAGCTCCGGCTTCTCATGGCGCATCAGGTACGCGTAGACGAGCGGTCCGTCGCTCATTCTGCCTCCTCGATGACTCCGACGGTGAAGACCCGGAGCTCGGTCTGCGGGTCCTTCCAGCAATCGCGCGGCAGACCCGCCTTCTGCGCGCAGAGCTCTCCGAGGAACTCCGCCTTGTCGGGTATCCCCTCCCAGACCTGCGGCAGGAAGAGCCCGGAGCGGCGGCCCTGGCTCAGGATGACGCCGTGCTTCTTCGGCACGACGCTCGCGTGGCTCGGGACCTTCCGCGAGGGGGAGAGCAGGGAGACCTCGAAACGGAGCTTCGGGAGCTCCTCCTTCGTCACCGGCGGGAAGCGATGGTCCTCGAAAGCCGCCGAGTACGCGCCGTAGGCCACGGCGTCCTGCAGGGGCATGCGCGCCTCGACGGTGCCGATGCATCCGCGCAGAGCGCCTCCCTCGGTGAGGGTGACGAAGGCGGCGGCGGGCTGGTTGAGGACGGGGTCCTCGGAGAGAGAGGGCGCGGGCTTCCGGCCTTCGACGCCCTCGGAGACGACCCGGCGGGCGAGGGCCAGCAGCGCGCTCTTGTCCTTCGGCGTCAGGGGGATGTCGGAGGGCGAGGGCTTGCCCGTCCGCACGAAGGCCATGGCGGCGTAGCCCACGGTGCGGTCCTTGTCGCCGATGCCCGGAGTCTCTCCGGAGTTCGCGTAGCGCAGCAGCGTCCCGCGGTCCGCGCCGAGGGCGCGGGCGGCGGCGAGGCCCGCCAGGAGGCCCGCCTCCCCGCAGTAGACGGTGTCGAGGCCCTTCTCCCCGCGGCTCATCAGGATGCGGTTCGCGAGCCGGAAGTAGTCGGGGTCCATGCGCTCGAGGGCGAGCAGGGTGCTTCGGTCGACCCGGGACGCGATTCCGGCGGGAGGGTAGTGGGAGAGGTCGGAGGAGACCACGATGAGCGCCTTGCGGCCCTTGAGCGCGCGGCCGAGCGCGCGCCCGACGCGCAGGGCGACCTCGGGGTCCTCGGTGTTCATGACGATGGGGACGAGCTTGAAGCCCTTCTGGAGACGCCGGACGAGGAAGGGGAGCTGGACCTCGATGGAATGCTCGCGCGCGTGCGCCTCGGGCATGTCCTTGAAGAGCGGGTCCTTGAGGAGGAGGCGGTTCACCTCGTCGTCGACGGGGACCGTCCCGAGCGGGGTCTCGAAGGGCCCGCCCGCGTAGAGCGCGGCGCCGGGGACCCGGACCGTGTGGGCGGCGCCGAGCACCACGACCGTGTCGTAGGCGTCGGCGACGGCGCGGTAGCCCGTCGCGGCGACCGGGGCGGAGTAGGCGTAGCCCGCGTGCGGGACGAGGAGGGCGACGACGGGGCCCGGCAGCTTCCCGGGCGCCGGGGCTTTCGCGAGGTAGCCGTCGACGGACTTCGCGAGCAGCATCGGGTCGCCGGGGTAGAACCCGTCGGCGACCGCGCACTTGCGGGGCGCGGCCGAGGCCGAAGGGAGGGCGAAGAGGAGCAGGGCGCAGAGGAGGGCGTTCGTCACGGGGTCACCACCGGGTGCGGCCTCTGTGCGGGCGTCCAGAGGCCGGGGATGCGGGTGCCGTCGAAGGGGCAGCGCCCGCCGGCGCCGGTCGCCGCGAGCAGGTTCTCGAGCACGGCGAAGCCCGCGCGGCGCACGAGGACGCGTCCGCACTTCGGGCAGTAGGTGTTCTCCCCCGGGTCGCCGGGGGCGTTGCCGACGTAGACGAAGCGCAGGCCTTCCGTGAGGGCGAGGGAGCGCGCGAGCGCGAGCGTGTCGGCCGGCGTCCCCGGCAGGTTCTGGAGGCGGTAGTTCGGGCTGAAGCGGGTGAAGAAGAGCGGGGTGTCGGCGCCGAGCTTCTCCCGGACCCAGGCGCTCAGGCGGCGCAGGTCTTCCGGGCGGTCGTTGCGGGTGGGCACGACGAGGTTGACGACCTCCGTGAGGACGCCGTACTCCTTGAGGCGTTCGAGGGTGCGCAGGACGAAGCGGAGCTCGCCGCCCGCGAAGTCCCGATAGAAGCGCTCGTCGAAGCCCTTGAGGTCGACCTTCACGACGTCCATGTAAGGGGCGAGCGCCGCGAGCGGGCCCGGCTCGATGTAGCCGCCGGTCACCATCACGTTGCGCAGACCCTTCTCCCGGGCCAGCTTCGCGGCGTCGAACATGTACTCGTAGAAGACGACGGGCTCCGAATAGGTGTAGGCGACGGCCCTCGAGCGGGTCGCCAGCGCGCCCCGGACGATCTCTTCGGGCGAGACGAAGGCGAGCTCCTTCTGCGTCATGCGGCCGTAGACCCCGCCGTCGCCCGCGCGGAAGAGCTCGAGCCCCGCGGGGACGAGCGTGCTCGGCGGGGACTGCTCCGGCCAGGCCTGGGAGATCTCCCAGTTCTGGCAGCCGGTGCAGCGCAGGTTGCAGCCCGCGGTGGCCAACGAATAGACCCAACTCCCGGGCTCGAGATGGAAGACCGGCTTCTTCTCGATGGGGTCGACGTGGACGGAGACCGGCTTGCCGTAGACCAGCGTCTTGAGCTCGCCGCCGACGTTCATGCGCACGCGGCAGCGGCCGCGCCCGCCCTCGGGCAGGAAGCACTTGAAGGGGCAGAGCCCGCACTGCACGCCGTTGCAGACGGGGCGCCAGAAGCGGGCCTCACGGACCCAGGGGTTCTCGGCGGAGGCGAGCCGCGCGAAGGTGGCGGGCGGGGGGAGGCGCGAGACGAGCAGGCCGAAGGCGAGCGCGAGGGAGACCGGGACGAGGGCCAGCAGCGGCGTCAGGAACCCCACGCCCGGAGTCTATAAAATAACTCCCCCTCTCCCGCCACGCCGGGCGCCCGGACCATCAGGCTCCTCAGCGCGTCCGGTCCCGGCACTATCAGCGCCGGTGTGCCGGCGAGGGGAGAGGGGGGGTGAGGGGAAACTCTTACTTGAAGAGTTTCCGGAAGCTCGCCATCTCCATGGGGTGCATCTCCGTGTCGCCCCGCGAGCGGATGGAGATGTGGATCTGCCCCTGCATGATGCTCAGCGCGGCGTACTGCGCCTCGTTGGGGTTGAGCAGGAGCTCCACGATGCCTTCCTTGTCGTCGGCCTTCGTCGGCTTCTGCACGTTCACGACGAGGACGTTCTGGAGGATGGTGGCGGTCACCTTCTCCTTGCGGTCGTCGGCCATCTTCGCATCGAAGGTCACGAGAACGTCCACGCGGTCGCCCTTCTTGAGGAAGACCACCTGGTTCGAAGAGATCGGCAGAGCCACGCCGCGATAGCCCGGATAGAGCCCGCCCTCGTCGGCGTCCGATTTCTTGAGCGGCGGATCCTGGGGCGTCTCCGGCGGCCGGACCTTCTTCACCTCGGCGCCCGCGGGGCCCACGACGGCCTCCTTCCACCCCTTCTGATCCGCGGATAGCGGGGCCGCGGGAGCCGTCTTATCCTGCGCCTTCGCGCCCTCGTCGGCCGCCCACGCGGCGCCCGAGAAGGCCAGAACGCACGCCGCCAGCATCAGCAGCTTCTTCATGACACGCCTCCTTGTTGCGATATCCTCACAGTTCCGGCTTCCCGAAGATGTCCTCGATGCTCACCGGCCGGCTCTCGAGCGCGAACGTCGCGCCTTCGAACTCCCAGACCACGGCCCTGCCGCCGTCCAGGGCCGTCTCCCGGCCCGCGACGACGGAGATCGGACTCCCGGCAACGACGGCGATCGGGCTTCCCGCGACGGCCTCGAAAGGAGACTCCCCGGCGGGAGGGCGGGTCTCGAAGGGGGTCGTGAGCGGGAGAGGCTCGAAGGGGCCCTGCGCCCCCGGCGCGGTCTCCGAGCGGAGCCGCCCCGGCAGCATCGGCAGACCCTCCGGACCTCGCGGGAAGTCCATGGCCTCGGAGGCGGGCGGGACCTCGACGACATCCGACGAGAGCGGCGCAAGCGCCGTCCGCGGAGCGCGCAGGCGGATCCTCCCGGGGAGGAACGGCATGAGGAGGAGGGCCGCGGCGCAGGCGGCGGCGAGCGCTCGCGCAGGGACGCTCAGGCCGAGGAAGGGACGGCGCTCCGTCTCTCCTCGCTCCAGCAGGCGCGCGCGCAGGGCCGAGCGGACGCGGCACTCCCGCGCCAGATCCGCGCCCGCGAGGGCGCGCGCCGCGGAGAGCGCTCCACGGTCGGCGCCGGCCCCGGGTTCCTTCCCGGACAGCACGGCCTCGAGGTCGCGCGAGAAGTGCAGCGCCTTCCGCTCTTCTTCGTTCATGCGTCCTTCTCCAGCTCCGACTGCAGCCGCTTCACGGCGCGGTGGATCAGCACGGCCACGTGACTCTCTCCGAGCCCGAGGGTCGCCGCGATGTCGCGGTTGGTGAGACCGGCCTGGAAGCGGAGCGCGAGCACGTCGCGCGTGCGCTCGTCGAGGCCCTCGAGGGCCTCGACGAGCCGGCGGCGGTCCTCGTCGTCCTCGAGGCGGTCCTCGACGCGGGGCTCGCCGCTCGGGCGCTCGAGCGCGTCGTCCAGGGAGAAGAAGGAGCGCCAGCGGCGCGCGCGGTAATGGTCGCGCACGGCGTTGCGGGCGACGGCGAAGAGCCAGGCCTCGAAGGAGCCACGCTCGGCGCGGTAGCCGGGCAGCGCCTCGAGGACCTTCTCGAAGACGCGGGCCGCGACGTCGTCGGCCTCCGCCGCGCTCGCGACGCGGCAGCGTACGTAGCCGTAGACCCGTGAGAAGTAGCGGTCATAGAGGGAGGAGAAGTCCTGCGGGGCGTCGGTTGGAGACATTCGCCGGACCTCCCTTCATCTCAGGATACGCGGCCCGGGCGGGAGTATTACAGGAGGTCCGGGCGGATTGTAATACATTAAGGGTGAGCCGTATTTGGGTTCCCTATTGCTCCCCCCCGCGGGGGGAGGCAGGTAGGGGGGCTAGCCTTCGTCTAGGGGCTCTCCCCCCTGTATGTCCCCCCGAGGGGGGACGCAGTAGGGAACTGTAGCGGGTGTGATCCTGATGGTGTAATACTTCTCCTCCAGGAGCGTATCCCGTGAAGGAGGGGGCATCCTCCGGAGGAGCCATGCCGAACATCGCCCGGTCGGCGTCCTGCATGCTTCCGCTGCTCGCGCTGCTCTGCGCCTGCCGCGAGGAGCGGAGCTGGCTCGCGAAGTCGCACGCCTCCATCGCGCTCTATGAGTCCGGCCGCTTCGAGGAGGCCCTCGTCCCCGCCGAGGAGGGCCTCAAGACCGCGCGCGAGCGCTTCGGTCCCGACGACCTGCGCACGGCCTATGCGCTCGATCACGCCGGCAAGACGCTGATGCGGCTGGGACGGCTCGCCGAGGCGCGCCCATATCTGGAAGAAGCCCTTGCCGCCAAGGAGCGGACGCTCGACCCCGCGGACCCTCGCCGGGCCTATTACCTGCTCGAGCTCGGCGAGCTCGAGGCCCGGCTCGGCGCCCACGACGCGGCGGAAGGCCTCTACCAGCGCGCCCTGGAGCTCTATCGCGGCGCCTACGGCGAGATCAGCCTGCCATCGGCCATGACCCACGCCCGCCTCGGAGCCTTGTACAGGGATTGGGGTCTCCATGAGGAAGCGGAGCGGACCCTGCGTCGCGCCGAGGCCATCAACGGGCGCCTGGAGGGGCTCGACCCCGGCGTCGCGTCCGCCGTGGACGCCTCTCTCTGCGGGATCTTCGCCGAGGATGGGCGGCTCGGCGAAGCCGGCGGCCGCTGCGCGAAGGGGCTTGCGGGCCTGCGCGTCGCGCTGCCGCCCGGGCACGCCGACATCGCCCGCGCGCTGAGCGACGAGGGTCTCTATCTGCTGCGCACCGGGAAGCCCGCGGCGGCCCGGGAGGACCTCGAGCGGGGGATGGAGGTCCACCTCCGGCATCCGGGCGGCGATCCTCTGGGCTACCTCTCCAACCGGCTCGCCTGGGCCGAACTGCTGGAGGCGGAGGGGAAGTCGGCCGAGGCCGAGGCGATCCTCGACTCCGCGCTCGCCCATTTCGAGGGCTCGCACGCGGCGGTCAAGGCGCTGCTGCGCGGCGCGGGCTTCTACGCGCGCCGGAGGCAGGAGGCGATGGCCGAGACCCTCTACCGGAGCGCCCTGCTGAAGCATGAGGAATCTCCGATGGCCGACCGGGTCGACCGGGAGGCCGCTTGGGCGGGGCTCATCGCGCTCTACGCGCGGACCGGGCGGCGGCCCGTGGCCGAGCGTCTTCTGGAGCGCGCCTGGGAGGAGCAGGTGCAGTTCCAGGGACCGAGGCACCGTGCGCTGGCCGAGGCCCTCGTCGCCTGCAGCGCGGCCAGCCTGAAGGCCGGCGATCGGCGCACGGCGCGCCGCGACCTCGAGCGGCTCGAGCGGCTCCTGGCGACGAACTTCCCGTCCCGGGACCCCTTCCGCGTCGCCGCGTCGGCCGAGGCCGCCGCCCTGCGGGCCCGGCTGGGCGTGCCGGAGGAGCCGCGTCCCGCCTCCCACCGCACTTTTTAGTCAGCAAAAAACACCCCCTCTCCCGCAACGCCGGGAGAGGGGGATGGGGGGTGCGGGGAAGCCGGCGCTATGGTTTCGTCGTCTTCGATTGCGCCGGCTTCGCGCCGATCCCGATCGCCTTGAGGAACGCGTTGTCGTCGGGCTCCCGGCCGAGGAAGCTCCTCAGGGAGACCTCCTCCCCGAGCGAACCGCCCGGCTCGAGCACCCACTTGCGGAAGTCGCGGCCGACGTCCTGGTTGAGCAGCCCCTCCTTCTCGAAGCGCGAGAAGGCGTCCTGGGCGAAGACCTCGGACCAGAGGTAGCTGTAGTAGCCGGCGTCGTAGCCCATCAGGTGCGTGAAGCTCGTCTCCGGCATGACGCCCGCGGGCATCGGGATGAGCGCGATCTCCTTCATGAGCTTGCCGTAGAGGGCCGTCGTGTCCGCGACGTCCTGCGTGTGCAGGGTCAGGTCGTAGGTCGCGAAGAAGTTCTGGCGCAGGTACTTGAGTCCCGAGTCCACGGTCTTCGCGGCGATCATCCTCCGGATGATCTCCTTCGGCAGCTTCTTCGCGCGGTCCTTGTAGAAGCCCGACATGCGGTCGAGCACGCCCTCGTCCCAGACCCAGTTCTCGAACATCTGCGAAGGGGTCTCGACGAAGTCGCGGGCCACCGAGACGCCCGAGAAGCGCTGGTACTTCGCGTGCGTCAGCGTCATATGCATGAGGTGGCCGAACTCGTGGAAGAGGGTCTCCACGGCGTTGTGATCCATCAAAGACGGCTTGTCGGCGGTCGGCTTGTCGAAGTTCGCGACCATGGAGCTCGAGGGCTTCGAGTAGGAGCCGTCCGGCAGGACGCGTCCCTGGATGAGCGTGAAGGCGGCCGCGTGCTTGTACTTGCCCTCGCGGGGGTAGAGGTCCATGTAGAAACGGCCGAGGTCCACGCCGGTGCGCGAATCGCTGACCGCGTAGAGCTTGACGTCCGGATGCCAGGCGTCCGATGGCACGACCTCGGTGAACTTCACGCCGAGGAGCTCCTGGTACACCTTGAGCATCTGGTCGATGACGAGGTCCACCGGGAAGTAGTCCTTGATGACGTTCTGGTCGACCTGGTACTTCGTGCGCATGAGCTTCTCATGGTAATAGCGCCAGTCCCAGGGCTGGAGGATCCCGTCCGACTTCGGGCCTTCCTCCGCCTTCTTGAGGGCGAGGAGCTCCTTGAGCTCGGGGCGGGCCTTCTCGTAGAGGCGGGTCCGCAGCCGCTCGAGGAAGGGCATGGCGCGCGAGACGCTCCCCGCCATGCGGTCCTCGAGGACGAAGTCGGCGTGCGTCTTATAGCCGAGGAGGCCCGCGGCTTCCTTGCGGAGCTTGAGGATCTCGGCCAGGCGCGTCTTGTTCTTCTCGCCGCCCCGCATGTTGAACTTCTTGTAGAGGAGCGCGCGCGCTCCCGGGTCCGTCGCATTGTCGATGAAGGGGAAGAAGTCCGGGTAGTCGAGCGTCACCTTGTACTTGCCGTCGACGACCTCGAGGCGCTTGACCATGTCCTCGGGGAGGCCGGCGAGCTGGGCCTTCGTGAAGAGCGCGAAGTCCTTGGTCTCCGAGACCTCCT
The DNA here is from genome assembly GCA_041660925.1 of Elusimicrobiota bacterium. NCBI lineage: Bacteria > Pseudomonadati > Elusimicrobiota > Elusimicrobiota bacterium. The sequence goes on along the minus strand of JBAZVI010000001.1, from coordinate 30,225 downwards.
TGGTGAAGTCGTTGGAGAGGGAGACGAGCTTCTGGCGGATCTCGCGGAGCTTCGCGCGCTCGGCCGGGGGCAGGTCGAGGCCGCTGCGCTTGAAGTCCATGAGGGTCTTCTCGACGAGGCGCGCGTCCTCGCCCGCGAGGATCTCCCGGCGGTCGGCCGCGGCCTTGAGGACCTTGAAGAGGTCCTCGCGGGTGTAGACCTCGACGAAGTACTTGGAGATGTCGGTGTCGCACTCCATCCCGGCGTCGCGCACGGCTTTCTCCGTCGAGACCTGGCCGAGGAACATCGGGACGGCGGCCTCGTCGCTGAGGTCGGAGAGGGCGTCCGAGAAGCCGACGATCGCGTTCTGGAAGGTCGGGGCTTTGAGAGCGGCGAGGTCTTTGAGCCGGGACTCGGCCTTGGCCTTCGCCGCCGAGCAGGCGCCGGCCAGCGTGCTCGAGGAGAGCTTGAAGTCGAGCGGATACGCGTAGAGCCGTCCCGGCAGGACGGCGAGAACGGCGAGCAGCAGGCACTTCTTCATGATGCGCGGCTCCCGGCGTCGGCGACGCCTTTATTCCCGTACTTGTCCTTCCACGCACGCCAGGCAGGGCACCAGGTGCCGTGCCACTCCATCGCCTTGCCGAACCAGTGCGACGGGTTGTCCCGCGCGAAGCGGCACATCGTGCAGCCGTCGCAGTGGTCGGCCAGGAAGTCCTTCAGTCGGCGCATGAGGGCATTCTCACAAATAGGACGGGGCCGCGCAACGGCGTTAGAAGCCATCCGGAAATCCCGTTGATACGCGAAAACGTGGATTTCGCGCCTACGGCTAGGCGGGAGGACCGCAGCGTACTGGAGGTACGCAGCGGTCCGAGCAACGACGCCGGAGACCGAAAGCCGCGTTTGCAGGCGCAGCGGGGTTCCTGGATGGCTTCTAGGGGAGAAGGGCGAGGTCGTACTTCAGGCGGTCCTGGGGGGCGGCGAGGTTGACCGGGACGTGCAGGACCTTCGAGACGCGGGCGAGCTCGGCGGCCTCCTCACGGTGCGCGCGGCTGCGGTCCTTGTAGGAGAGCCCGGCGTCCTCCAGGTAGCCGTTGCGGTAGCGCGTCCCGGAGACGCTCACCCGATAGCCGGCGTCGGCGAGGCCCGGGACCGTCAGCGAGTAGACGCCCCGGGCGTCGGTCCGGGTCGTGAAGACCTTCCCGGTCTCGGGGTTCTCGAGCGAAAGGGTCAGGCCCGCGACGGGCGCGAGGGTGAGGAGGTCGTACGCCTCCCCGTGGATCGTCCAGCGCGCGGGGAGCGGGGGGCGGGTCTTCTCCCCGTCGCCCGGGAGGGAGGAGAGGGGCGTCGTCCTCTCCGGGCCGGGAAGGCTCCGCGCGTCCTCCGGGACGCTCGGGGGAGCGGCGGGCGCGGGGACGGACGCCGCGGCGCGCTCCGGCGCCTTCGCGGGACGCGCCGCGAACGGGCTTTCGACGAAGCGGAAGCTCTTGAACGCGAAGGGGGCGATCGCGGCGGCGACGGCGAGCCAGAGGAGGAACTTCCAGTTCGTCTTCGGCTTGTCCGAGACGCGCAGGCCGGCGATCATCTCCTGGCGCGTGCGCTCCCGCATGCAGACCTCGCAGCGGGTCGCCTGGGGGTCGAGTTCGGACTTGCAGGCGGGACAGAGGACGGGCATCAGGCCGTGGTGTTCGTGAGGACCTCGTCGACGCTCGTGATCCCCTGGAGGACCTTGCGCCAGCCGCTCGCGCGCAGGTTCCACATCCCGGAGCGCCAGGCCGCTTCCTTCAGCTTCGAGATGCGGCCGCGCTCGGCGACGATGATCTCCTTCATCTCCGGGGTGACCCGGTAGACCTCGTAGATGCCGATGCGCTTGCGGTAGCCGGTGCCGGAGCAGCGCTCGCAGCCCTTGGCCTTGTAGAAGGGGAGGTCCTTCGGGATCGACGCGGCGTCGAGCGAGGTCTCCTTGAGCACCTGGGCCATGAGCGCCGCGTCGGGGGCGTAGGCGACCCTGCACTCCCTGCAGAGCACCCGGACCAGGCGCTGGGCGGCGACGAGGGCGAGCCCGTCGGCGAGGAGGAAGGGCTCTATGCCCAGGTCGAGGAGGCGCGCGGCCATCGACATGGCCTCGTTGGTGTGCAGCGTCGAGAGGACGAGGTGCCCGGTGAGAGCCGCGCGCACGCAGATCTCGGCGGTCTCCTGGTCGCGGACCTCGCCGACGAGGATGACGTCCGGGTCCTGGCGGAGGAAGGAGCGCAGGGCCGAGGCGAAGGAGAGGCCGATGCCGGGCTTGACTTCCACCTGGGTCAGGCCCTTGAGCTTGATCTCGACGGGGTCCTCGATCGTCATGAAGTTGAGCGAGGGGGTCTTGATCCTGCTCAGGATGGTGTAGAGCGTGGTGGTCTTGCCGGAACCGGTCGGGCCGGTCAGGAAGATGAGCCCGTGGGGGAGGCTCGCCGCCTCGAGGAAGTCCCTCTTCTGGCGGTCCTCGAGCCCGATCTTGTCGATGTCGAGCTCCACGGCTTCCTTGTCGAGCAGGCGGAGCACGACCTTCTCGCCGTACGCCGCCGGGCACACGGAGACGCGGATGTCGATGGGGCGGTCCTGGAGGGTGATCGTGAAGGTCCCGTCCTGGGGGAGGCGCCGCTCGGCCACGTCGAGGCGGGCGATGACCTTCAGGCGGGAGACGACCGAGAGGAACACGTCGCGCGGCGGAGGGGTGCGCTCGAAGAGCATCCCGTCGATGCGGAAGCGGAGGATGGGCTGGTCGTCGAAGGTCTCCAGGTGGATGTCCGAGGCCCGCTCGGCCACCGCCTGCTTGAGGATGGCGTTGACGAACTGCACCGAGGAGGCGCCGCGCACCCCGATGATCGTCTTGTCGAGGTCCAGCTTGCTCGCGGTGACGTCGACCTGCCCGGAGCCGGAGTGGGGGTCGGCGGCGCCCGGCGAGGCCGCCTGGGAGTCGATGGTCTTGTCGATGAGACCGGTGCGCGCCCCGTAGAGGGCGTCGATCTCGCGCAGGATCTGGGAGCGCGTCGCCACGAAGGGCTGGATCTCGAAGCTCGTCAGGACCTTCAGGTTGTCGACGACCATGAGGTCCTCGGGCTCCGCGAGCGCCACGGCGAGGATGCCGTTGTCGAGGAGGAGCGGCAGGACGAGGTGGTCGCGGGCGAAGGCCTCGGGCACGATCTTGTCGAGGTTCTGGCCCGGCTCGAAGCTCAGCAGCTTGTTGGCGGTCGAGGCGAAGGCGATGCCGAGCTTGTCGGCGATCGCCGCCGCCACGGCCTCCTCGGAGGCCAGCCCTTCCTTGACGACCGCCTGGGCGAAGGTCCAGTCGTTGAGGCGGGCCCTCTTCTCGACGAGCGCGCGCTGCTCGGCGTTGAGGACGCCCTTCTTGACCAGGATGTCGCCGATCTCGGGCTTGCCGAACATGGTCTCAGTTCTTGAACTTGAAGCCCTTCTTCGCGGCCTGGGTCCGCACGGCGCCCAGCACGGCGGCGTCGAGGGTGGAGCCTCCCTTGCCCGCGAGTTCCTTTTCCTTCTCGGCGACGTAGCGGCGGCGCTCCTCGCTCAGGCGCTGGATCTTCGTCTGCAGCGCCTTGCGCTCGTCGGCCTTCTTCTGGATGTAGGCTTTCCGGCCGGCTTCGTCGAGCTTCTGCATCTCGGCGGGCAGGTCCTCGGCCTTCATGTCGGACTCCTTGAGCTGGCCCGAGGCCACGGCGCTCACCGCGTCCCAGGACGCGGCGGCGCCCGCGTATTGGGGGGCGGCGGCCTTGAAGGCGGCGCGCTCCATCGCGGCGCCGCGCACGGAGGAGAGCGCCTGGTCCTGCGCTTCCTGCTTCACCTTCGCCGCGCGTCCGCCCGCGCCGTAGGGGATGTAGGTCCCGTTGAGCTCGCCGTTGAGCTTGAGGATCTCGTCGTCCTGCGGGGCGGCGATCTGGGCGACCCGGACGTTCTGGTCGATGTTGCTGAACTCTCCGCCGCCGAGCTCGGCGCCGGCCTTCCACATCGTCGCCAGACCCTGCGGGCGGTCGCCGCAGAAGACGGTGTTGACGGCGATGCCTTTGCTCTGCGCCTCGGCGGCCGACGCGCGGAAGTCCGTCGGGCCCTGGGTGAAGGGCTCGTTGCCGGCGATGAAGATGACCTTGTAGACGTCGGCGTGCTTGTCCCACGTGAGGTCGGCGACCGCGCGGCGGAGGACCTCTCCGCAGAACTCCTGTCCGCCGTTGGTCTTGAGCGCGAAGAGCTTCTCGGAGATGTTGTCGAGGTCCTTCGTGAACGGCGAGACCTGGCGGATCCAGTTCTCGGACTGCCCGAGCCCGTCGTTGCCGTACTCGTAGAGCGCGACCTGCACCTCGGGGCTCCCGCTGCCCTTCTCGGCGCGCGCGAGCTCGTTGACGATCCTCCAGAGCTGGGTGCGGGCCTGGTTGATGAGGCCGTCCATGCTCGAGCTCGTGTCGAGGAGGATGGCGAGCTGGACGAGCGGCTTTCCCAGCAGGGGGCCGGTCGGGGTCGCGGGCGTCTGGACGGTCGTCCCGCCCTGCCGGACCGGGGCGTCGGTCCAGGTGCGCTCGATCTGCGTCTGGGCCGCGGCGAGGATCTTGCCGGTGCCGGTCTCGATGACGCGGGCGTTGACCTCGGTGCGGTCCTTGGGGAGGTCGTTGAGCGTCCCGGTGACGATCGCGCTCACGCCGAGCACCTTGCCGAGCTCCTGGGTGGTCTTGGAGTCGAGCACGCCGGCGGCCTCGAGCTTGTTCTCTTCGAGGAGCTTCGTCAGCAGGCTGCGCTCGACGACCTCGACGCCGCCGCCCTGGACGAGGAAGGTGGTGAGGCGCTCCTGGACGATGTTCGAGCCGCTGCTGGTGCCTCCGCCGACGTAGGAGAAGCTCAGGACCGCGACCTTCTTGTCGGGCTGGTCCTTGAACGCCTTCTGCAGCTTGTCGGAGAGCTTCTTGAGGGGTTCGGCGGCGCCGGCCTGGGCGGCGAGCAGAACGGCGGCGAGGACGGCGAGCGCGGCTCGGCTGAAAAGCTTCATCGGACCTCCGGGTGCGGTCGTCCCGGATTCTTCCATAATACGCCCCGGGGTTCAATCCCGCGCCCTTTGCGCAAAACCCGTCCAAGATGTAGAATCGCGCTGACGCCTTTCTTTTTCAGGAGACTATCATGTTCAACGCCGACCTCCTCCGCCGCAAGGTCCGCAGCTACGAAAAGGACATCGTCCGCTTCGCCCGCGCCATCGTCGCAACCCCCAGCTTCTCCGGTCAGGAAGGCGCCCTCGTGCGCCTCATCGCCAGGGAGATGAAGAAGGTCGGCTTCGACGCGGTCCAGGTCGACCGCATGGGCAACATCATCGGGCGCATCGGCAAGGGGAAGACGAAGATCATGATGGACGCCCACATCGACACCGTGGGCATCGGCGACAAGAGCGCCTGGAAGTGGGACCCGTTCAAGGGAAAGTACCAGAACCGGACCATCTACGGCCGCGGCGCCACCGACCAGAAGCTCTCCATGGCCTCGATGGTCTACGCCGGCAAGGCGATCAAGCAGCTCGGGCTCACGGGCGACTACACCCTCTGGGTCGTCGGCTCCTGCCTCGAGGAGGACTGCGACGGCCTGCCGCTGCTCCACCTCATCGAGAAGGAGGGCTACAAGCCCGACTTCGTCGTCATCACCGAGCCCACCGACCTCAAGGTCTACCGCGGCCACCGCGGCCGCATGGAGATGAAGGTCGTCACGAAGGGCCGCTCCTGCCACGGCTCCGCTCCCGACCGGGGCGACAACGCCGTCGCCAAGATGTCGCCCATCGTCGCGGAGATCGAGGCCCTGCGCCCGAAGCTGAAAAAGGACCGCTTCCTCGGCCAGGGCACGGTCTGCGTCACCTGCATCGAGTGCAAGACGCCGTCCTTGAACGCGGTGCCCGACGAGGCCACCATCTACCTCGACCGGCGCCTCACCGCCGGCGAGACCCTGAAGAGCGCCGTGCGCGAGATCGAGGGCCTGAAGTCGGTGAAGAAGGCCAAGGCCAAGGTCCACGTCCTGCACTACGACGCGGTGTGCTGGACCGGGCTCAAGGTCGGGCAGGAGAAGTACTTCCCGACCTGGGTGCTCCCCGAGAGCCACAAACTCGTGAAGGCCTCCGTGAAGGCGGGACGCGACGCCCTGAAGAAGACCCCGGTCGTGGACAAGTGGACCTTCTCCACCAACGGCGTGGCGAGCGCCGGCCGGCTCGGCATCCCGACGATCGGCTTCGGCCCCGCCAACGAGGTCTACGCCCACACCGTCAACGAGATGATGCCCGTCGACGACCTTTTGAAGGCCGCGGTGTTCTACGCCGCGCTGCCGCAGTATCTGCGCAAATAAAACCGGAGGCCGAGAACATGCAGAGCATGCTGAGAGGGAAGGACTGGATCGAGACCGTGGACTGGAGCAAGGAGGAGCTGGAGACCGTCCTCCACACCTCCTGGAACCTGAAGCAGCGCTTCGCGCTCGGCGAGCCGCACCGCCTGCTCCAGGACAAGACGCTGTTCATGATGTTCTTCGAACAGTCCACCCGCACCCGCAACTCGACCGAGGCCGGCATGACGCAGCTCGGCGGCCACGCGCACGACCTGACTCCGGACAAGATGCAGATCTCCCACGGCGAGACCCCCAAGGACACCGGCAAGGTGCTCTCCCGCTACGGGCACGGCATCGCCATCCGCAACTGCTTCTACGGCGTCGGCAACAAGTACATCCGCGAGGTGGCGGAGCACGCGACCATCCCGATCATCAACCTCCAGTGCGACGTGGACCATCCCTGCCAGTCCATCGCCGACCTCATGACCGTGCGCGAGAAGTTCGGCAGCAACCTCAAGGGCATGAAGTTCGTCATCTCCTGGACCTACGCGCCCGCCTACGCGCGGCCGCTGTCGGTGCCGCAGGGCCTCATCACGCTCATGCCGCGCTTCGGCATGGACGTCGTGCTCGCCCACCCCAAGGAGTTCAACCTCATGCCGCGCACCGTCGAGGCGGCGAAGAAGTTCGCCAAGGAGTCGGGCTCCAAGTTCAGCATCACCCACGACATGGACGAGGCCTTCAAGGGCGCGACCGTGCTCTATCCGAAGTCCTGGGGCTGCCACCAGTACCTGGCCGACCAGGGCGTGCCGGAAGAGGACAAGAAGCGCGTCGGCATGGACATCCTCAACAAGTACAAGAAGTGGGTCTGCACCGAGAAGCGCATGAAGCTCGGCAAGAAGGACGCCGTCTACATGCATCCGCTCCCGGCCGACCGCGGCGCGGAGGTCGAGGACGCCGTCATCGACGGCCCGCAGAGCATCGTGTTCGACCAGGCGGAGAACCGCCTCCACACCGTGAAGGCCATCCAGTCGTTGACCATGGGTGGACGCCCCTGAAGTAGATACGGCACAAAAGGAACGCCCCCCGGCGACGAGCCGGGGGGCGTTCCTTTTGTGGGTGTCTAGAACGGGATGAGGACCTGCGGGCAGGCGAGCGCGGGCGGCTCGGCGACGGGCTTGGTGATCGTGCGGCCGTCGGGGCAGGAGTACACGCACTGGTCCTTCACGATGTCCTTGAGCGTGCAGACCGTGAGGCCGGCGGTCGTCGCAGCGGCGGCCGCGGCGGTGAAGGGACGGATGTTCATGGGCATTGCCTCGCGTCCGCTTCCGGGCGGACAGCCAGATTGTAGCACGAGGTCAGGGTTTCGGAGAGCCCGACTTCAGGCACAACGCGGGGGCGGCGAAGGAGGTTCCGGCCATGAGGAGGACCTGCCCGGGGGAGCCGTCGCCGGCGGGGTCGAAGACGACGGTGCCGGCCGCGCTCGCCGTGAAGTGGAAGCGCATGCTCTTGTCGAGGTAGGGGCCGTGCCGGCGCAGGGACTCCGCGCGGGCGCCGTCTATGCGGAAGAAAGCGATCAGGTCGTCGACCCGGTAGAGCCCGTCCTGGAGCTCGCTCGTCAGGCGCTCGACGCCGCCGGGCGTGTCGCGGCGGATGATGTCGAGCTCCGGGTCCTTGGTGGGCGTGCGCAGGACCTCGGTCATCGGCTTCCCGGCGTAGGCGGCGGCCAGCGGGGGGCCCTTGCTCATGAGTTTCGCGTCGAAGTCGCCGAGGCCGTCGCCGTTCACGTCCACATTCCCGTCGGCCGTGCGGCGGAAGGCGTACTCGCCGGGCCGCCAGACGCTCGTCAGACCGTTGTCGGCCGAGGAGGCGGCCTTGCGGCCGTCGCGGCCGATGGAGCCCACCGAGACCGTGCCGGGGAGGAAGCCGAGGAGGTTGACCTTGCCCGGCCCCTGGTTGCCCGCGGCGAGGTAGATGGGGACGCCCTTCTTCGCGATGCGGGCGGCGATGCGCGAGAGCTTCCCGTAGTGGGGGCTGCCCTTCTCGTTCATGAGCTTCGCGATGGCGGCGTCGACCTCCGCGCGGTGCGCGAGGAACTGCTCCGAGCCGTAGGGGAGGCCGAGGTCCTTCTGGACGTCGCTGAGCGGGACGTCGACGCACTGGGAGACGTTGATCGCCGAGAGGGCGAGGGAGCCCTTCTCGAGCCGCGCGGCGACCGGGCCGAGGAGCGCGACGAGGTGTTCGATGCTTCCGTCCCCGCCCATGTTGAGCGGGCGCGTCTTCTTCCCGCTCGCCTTGTAGATGGCGCTGACGACCTCCCCGTGCCCGGCGTCGGGCTTGCCGTCGCCGTCGACGTCCATGTAGGGGGAGACGGCGTCGGTGCCCGCGGCGAAGTTGTCGAGCACCAGCACCGGCAGCGGCGAGGCGCAGACCTTCTCGATGCGGGCCTCGTCGGGTCCCTGCAGGGCGCGGCCGACGATGTCGGCGACCGCCGCGCCGGGGGCGACGGCGACCATCCTCAAAGACTCGAGCGCGGAAGCCGGTTCGGGCCGGGCGGAGAGTCCCGCCGCGAAGGAGGCGGCGGGGAGGAGTCCGACGGCCGCGAGCAGCACCGACGATCGCGCGCTCATACTATAAGGGTAGCCGTACGGCGAAATGAACCCAGGAGCGAGCGCCCCAGTCCGTCCTAGGCCAAAGGGCCTATATGGCGGAATCCTATACAGCGGCGTCCATATCGCAGCGTCCCATATCGCGGCGTCATATCGCGGCGTCAGGCACCGCAACTTTCGCAACTTATCCGGGGCGGGGTCAGACGTGAACTTTTGCAACTTGTTCGGGTGGTGCGCTATGGCGTGCGGGGGGGCGCGGCGTTATAGATCGCCGACGGCGATACGCTCAGGAACCGGGCTAATGAACTCCTGGCGGCCCCGATCTGCAGAGCGCGCCGGATGAAGGCGTTCCTGACGACGGTGACGGCACGCCGGCGTGTCTTTCCGCGCAGTTCGTCCATGGATATCCCCGTCTCATAGATGCACACCTGCGCGATGGATTCCAATTCGGGGAGAGGTTCCGCTCGCACGGTCTGCAGAGGTCGGCTGTTCTCCGGAGGCGGAGGGATGACGAGGGGGGAATGTGAAGGAACGGGGGCGTATGCGTCGACGAAGCTGCGGTAGGCCTCTTGGGCGTGTGCGCGGTCCGAGTGGAACATCGCGAGAGGGAAGTCCGTGTCCAGCAGGTGGACCGAGGAGCGCCCGAGGTACTCCAGATGCCCGGACCACTCCCACTCATCAGGACTCGAGACGAGCTCCGCGCGTACGGGGTTCAGGTGGATGTAGCGCAGAAGCTCGAGAAACTGCGAATCCTTGTCGCAATGGACGGAGTTGAAGCGGCCTTGAAAAAGATGCCCGTTCCGGCCGTGTCTCCGGTTGATGATATGCGTGTAGACGGATTTCAGGCGCTGCATGAACTTCGAAGTCGTCGCTTGGATGACGCGCACGAGCAGGTGAAAATGGTTGGGCATGAGGCAATACGCGAATAGCTCGAAGGGCAGACGCCGCTTCGTCTCGGCGAGTTCCGCCATGAAGTCCCGGCAATCCTCCGGCTGGAAATAGATCTCCTGCCGGTTGTTGCCGCGGGAGGTCAGGTGATGGATCGTTCCGGGGAGGCTCAGTCTCGGTTTTCGGGGCATACCGGGATTACGGCTGAGGGCGGCGAAAAGTTCCATAAGTTGCGATGCCTGACGCCGGTGAAATGACGCCGGCGAGGGGGCGCGGAGGGGGTCAGCTCTGGAGGAGGATGGAGAGCGCCTTCTGGCGCTCGTCGGGCTCTCCGAAGAGGACGACGACGTCGTCGGCCTTGAGCTCCTGGGTGGGGGAGGGGTTGGCGATGTGCTTGCCCTCCCGGTAGATGGCGATGATGCTGGCGCCGCTGCGGCGGCGCACGTCGAGCGCCGCGATGGGCTTGCCGACCGCCGCGACGCCCTCGATGATCATGACGGGCTCCGTCATGCCGAAGAAGAAGGGCTGCTCCTCCTTCGACTGGCGCAGGGCCTGGCGGGTGGGCTCGCTGGTCGCCAGGCCGATGACTTCGTCGAGGAGCCGCTCGGCGCGCTCCTGCAGGGCCGCGACGCGGCGGCGCTCGAGCGTGCCGGCCAGGATGAGGAGCCCCGCGGTCGCCCAGACCGGCCAGACCCGCGCGAGCGAGGAGGCCTCGAAGACGAGGAAGCCGAGTCCGAGGGCGAGGACGATGAGCGCTCCGAGCGCGTTGTAGAAGCGGTGGATGTCGAGGTAGCGCAGGAGCTGGGAGGACTCGCGCGCCGCCAGGCCGCTGGTGACGAGCAGGAGCACGAGGTGGCCGCCGTACTTCGAGACGCAGGCCCAGAAGGGGAGCGAACCCAGCGCCGCGGCCGTCCAGAGCGCCCACAGCACGCCCGCGCTGCCCGGGGCCGCGGCCGCGGCGAGGCCCGCGAAGCTCTGGGTGCCGAGCACGATGCCGACCGAGAGGACGATGTAGATCACGAGACGGATGAGGTAGCGCGAGAGGATGGCGGTCTCGGGGGGGAGCTTGCGGCCGTGCGCCTTGCCCGCCCACTCCTCGTGGCGCTTGATGAGGCCCCGCGCCGGCGCGGGCAGGAGGGCGAGCGCGCGGTCGACCGCGGGGTCGACGCCGCGCAGAAGGCGCGGGGCGGCGAGCGCGGTCAAGAGGGAGACCGAGGTCGCCACCGCGTAGAGCGAGTCGCCGGCCAGGCGCGAGGTGGCGCCCACCCCGGCGATGACGAAGGAGAACTCGCCGATCTGCGCGAGGCCGGCGCCGACCTTGAGCGAGGTCTTCAGTCCCCGGCCCGAGGCGAGCGCGCCGGCCGCCCCGCCGAGCGTCTTGCCGGCGAGGACGGCGAGCGTGAAGGCGAGGATGGCCCAGCGGAAGTCCCAGAGCATGTCGGGGCGCATGAGCATCCCCGCCGAGACGAAGAAGAGCGCGCTGAACATGTCGCGCACCGGCAGGATCCAGGATTCGATCTGGGGATGCTCCGCGGAGGCGGCGACGATGGCGCCGGTGAGGAAGGCCCCGAGGGCGGGCGAGCCGACGACCTTCGCTCCGAGCAGGGCGCCCAGGAGGCAGAGGCCGAGGGAGACGATGCCGAGCACCTCGCGGGTCTTGAAGGCCGCGACCCAGGCGAGCAGGCGCGGGATCGTCGAGAGGCCGAGCACGATGTAGAGCACGACGAAGAGCCCGGTCTTGGCGAGCGCGCGCGCCGCCTCGAGGGCGTCGGCGCCGGCGCTCGAGCTCAACCCCGAGACGATGGAGAGGAGCAGGACGGCCGCGACGTCCTCGAGGATGAGCACGCCGAAGACGAGCTGGGAGAACTCCTCGTGGGCCAGGCGCAGGTCTCCGAGCATCTTCACGATCAGCGTCGTGCTGGAGATGGCGACGATGCCGCCGAGGAAGACGCTCTCCACCGGGCTCCAGCCGAAGAGGCGGCCGAGCTGGTAGCCGAGCCAGAGCATGAAGAGCACCTCGACGGCCGCGGCGAGGGCCGCCGCCGGGCCGACGCGGCGCAGGCGGGGGAGGTTGAACTCGAGGCCGAGGGTGAACATCAGGAAGGCGATGCCGAGCTCGGCCATCGTGCGGATGCTTCCCATGTCGCTGACCAGCGCGAAGGGCGGGGTGTAGGGGCCGACGAGGAGCCCGGCGAGGATGTAGCCGATGGCGACGGGCTGGCGCAGGCGATGGCAGAGGAGCATCGCGGCGCCGGCGACCGCCATCACGATGGCGAGGTCCTGCAGCAGGGAGGCGGAGTGCACGAGGCTTTAAGTTTAACCGCATGACGCCCTTTGTCAAGACGCGCGCGGGCGGTATAATGTAGATTCATACGCCGCAGACGCCGGACGAGAGGGAGACCATGGCCAAGGACAGCCCCCGCTTCATGACGGACGCGCAGCTCCGCGAGGAGCTCGACAAGTGCGAGTACTGCTCGGAGAAGCCCTGCCGCGAGGCCTGCCCCGCGCACTGTTCTCCCTGCGACTTCATCATGGCGGCCAAGGTCGGCGAGCCCTCGGACTTCCGGCGTTCGGCGGGCATCATCATGGGCAGCAACCCTCTCGGCGGAGTCTGCGGCGCGGTCTGCCCCGACCGCTTCTGCATGAAGGCCTGCGTGCACCGCACCTTCGACAAGCCCCTCGAGATCCCCTCCATCCAGGCGACCATCGTCCAGAAGGCCAAGGACCTCGGCGTCATGCCGCCTTTCCGCACGGCGAAGCCGAACGGCCGCAAGGTCGCGGTCGTCGGCGCCGGGCCCGCCGGCTACGGCGCGGCGGCGATGCTCGGCCAGCTCGGCTACCGGGTGGACATCATGGACGCCGCGAAGGAGCCGGGCGGCATGGTCAACCTCATCCCCGACTTCCGCCTCGACAAGCGCGTGCTGAAGACCGACCTCGAGTATGCGCGCAAAACCTTCGGCGACATCCGCCTCGTCCTCGGGAAGAAGGTCCCCGAGCCCGAGAAGCTCCTGAAGACCTACGACGCGGTCGTCATCACCACGGGCCTGGACCACCCCTTCACGCTCGGCATCCCGGGCGAGGGCGTCGCGGTCGCGGCGCTCGAGTACCTTTGGAACCGGAAGAAGCATCCGGTGAAGGGACGGCGGGTGGCCGTCATCGGCGGCGGCGCCATCGCCTGCGACTGCGCGGAGAACGCGGTCCAGGACGGGGCCGAGCACGTCGAGATGTTCGCGCTCGAGAAGCTCTCGGAGATGCCGCTCACGAAGAAGGAGCTCGAGGGCATCGTCGAGGCGGGCGTGCACCTCAGCGGCCGCGTGCGCATCTCCGCGGTGCTCGTAAAGGGCGGCAAGGCCGCCGGGCTCAAGACGCTCAAGGTCGTCCTGCCCAAGGGGAAGAAGTTCCACCCCCGCGAGGTCCAGGACGTCCCGGGCTCCGAGCAGACGCGCCTGGGCTTCGACAAGGTGATCCTCGCCATCGGCGCGCGGCCGAGCTTCGCCCGCAAGGGGACGCCGCGGGTGTTCTTCGCCGGCGACGTCGAGAACGGCCCGACCACCGTCGTCGAGGCCGCGGCCGCGGGCAAGAACACCGCCCTCGAGGTCGACGCCTGCGTCACCGGCAAGCCGCTGCCGAAGTTCGAGAAGCGCACCAAGAGCCGCGTCCATCTGCCCGGCCTCATCGCCCTGCCGGTGCCGCTCGAGACCGACTTCTTCGGCCGGAAGCTCCCCTCGCCGTTCCTTCTCTCGGCCGCGCCGCCCTCCGACGGCTATGAGCAGATGAAGAAGGCCTACGAGGCGGGCTGGGCCGGCGGCGTCATGAAGACCGCCTTCGACGGGATCGACATCCACATCCCGGGCGAGTACATGTTCGCCTTCACTCAGAACACCTACGCGAACTGCGACAACGTCTCGGGACACCCCATCGACCGCGTGCGCCGCGAGGTCGGGAAGCTCGTGCGCGAGTTCCCCGACCGGCTCACCGCCGTCTCGACCGGCGGCCCGGTGACCGGCGACGACGAAGCCGACCGGGCGGGCTGGCAGAGCAACACGAAGAAGCTCGAGAGCTGCGGGGCGATGTGCATCGAGTACTCGCTCTCCTGCCCGCAGGGCGGCGACGGCACCAAGGGGGACATCGTCTCCCAGGACGCCGAGCTCACCGCGAAGATCATCGGCTGGGTCCTGGAGGTCTCCGACCCGAAGGTCCCGAAGCTCTTCAAGCTCACCGCCGCGGTCACGGCGATCTACCCCATCATGGACGCCATCCGCAAGGTCCTGGCCAAGTACCCGCACAAGAAGGCCGGCGTGACCCTCGCCAACACCTTCCCGACCCTCGCCTTCCGCAAGGGCGCGAAGAAGGGCTGGGAAGAGGGCATCGTCGTCGGCATGAGCGGCGAGGGCGTCACTCCCATCAGCAACCTCACGCTCGCCAGCGTCTCGAAGATGGGCGTCCCGGTCTCCGGCAACGGCGGGCCGATGGACTACAAGGCGGCCGCGAACTTCCTGGCGCTCGGGGCCAACACGGTGCAGTTCTGCACAATCGTCATGAAGCACGGCTACGGAGTCATCGACGACCTGCACTCGGGCCTCAGCCATCTGATGGAGGCGCGGGGCATGACGTCGATGAAGGACCTCGTCGGCTGCGCGCTGCCGGGCCCCGTGACGGGCTTCATGGAGCTCACCGCGAAGAAGAAGATCTCCTCGGTGACCCGCGAGCTCTGCCAGCACTGCGGCAACTGCACGCGCTGCCCCTACCTCGCCATCCGGCTCGACGAGGAGAAGGTCCCCGTGACCGACGCTTCGCGCTGCATCGGCTGCTCGATCTGCGCGCAGAAGTGCTTCTCCGGCGCTCTCGCCATGCGCGAGCGGACGAAGGCCGAGGCCGAGATGCTTCAGGAGTCCTGAGCCTCGGCCCCCTCACCCCCTGCCCTCTCCCGGCGTGGCGGGAGAGGGGGAGAAAATCAGAAGGAGACCTCGAATGAAGGCGAAGAAGACGAAGGCGGCGGCGAAGCCGGCGGCGGACTCCCTCCTCATCAAGGGCGGGTTCCTCGTCACCCTCGGCGCCGAGAACAGGGTGCTCAAGGACCACGCGATCCTCTGCGAGGGCGGGCGCATCGTCCGCATCGCGAAGGCCGCCTCCTTCAAGGGGAAGTACCGCAAGGTCGTCGACGCCTCGGGCAAGGTCGTGATGCCCGGCTTCATCAACGCGCACATGCACTTCTACAGCACGATGGTGCGCGGCCTCGGCAAGGCCAAGCCCTCGAAGGACTTCGGCGAGGTGCTCGAGAACCTCTGGTGGCGGCTCGACAAGAAGCTCGCGCTCGAGGACTGCTACTACAGCGCCAAGCTCCCGCTCATCGACGCGGTCAAGCGCGGCACGACGACGCTCATCGACCACCACGCCAGCCCCTTCGCCTGCCGCGGCTCGCTCGACCAGGTCGCCCGGGCGGTCACCGAGGTCGGGCTGAGGGCCTCGCTCTGCTACGAGCTCTCCGACCGCGACGGCGCGAAGATCGCCCAGGACGGCATCGACGAGAACGTGGAGTTCATCCGCCGCTGCAAGCTCGAGGGCGGCGAGCGGCTCAAGGCCCTCTTCGGCCTGCACGCGTCCTTCACCATCGGCGACGAGACCCTGAAGAAGGCCGCCGAGGCCGGCCGCCAGCTCGGGGCGGGCTTCCACGTCCATACCGCCGAGGCCAAGAGCGACCAGGACTTCAACGAGAGCCGCTTCGGGATGCGCGTCGTCGAGCGCCTCGCGAAGCACGGCATACTCGGCCCCAAGACGATCGCCGCTCATTGCGTGCACGTCAACGAGTACGAGATGGACCTGCTCGCGAAGACGAGGACCGCCGTCGCGCACAACCCCCAGTCGAACCTCAACAACGCCGTGGGCATCGCCGACGTCCTGCGCATGTGGGAGAAGGGCGTGCTCATCGGCCTGGGCACCGACGCGATGACGGTGAACATGATGGAGGAGGTCCGCGTCGCGCTCTGGGCCCAGCACCTGCGCCAGGACAACCCCAGCTGCGGCTTCGTCGAGATGCTGAGCACCCTGCTCTTCAAGAACGCCGAGATCGCGAACCGCTACTGGGGCGTGCCGCTGGGCGTCCTCAAGGAGGGCGCGGCGGCGGACATCGTCCTCGTCGACTACCACCCGCCCACGCCCTTCGGCGCGGACAACTTCCTCGGGCACTTCGGCTTCGGGCTGACCCAGAGCTTCGTGGACACCACGATCGCCGACGGCAAGGTGCTCATGGAGAACCGGAAGCTCAAGCTCGATGTCGACGAGGAAGAGCTCGCCGCCAAGTCCTCCGCGCTCGCCAAGAAGCTCTGGGAGCGCTTCTAGATCGAGGGGCCAGGGGCCTACGCGCGCAGCGGGCCCACTGAACATCCGTTCATTGACATCGGTCAATGAACGGCGGCCGGAGGGTCTGCTACAATCGGCTCATGCGGAGCTACATCCTCGTCGTCGATGACGACCCCGTCCTCGCCGGCCTCATCTGCGACTTCCTCGAGAGCCGCGGCCTGCGCGCCACCTCCTGCGGCGACGCGGCGCAGGCCATCGTGCAGGCGTCCACGCTGAGCGTGGGCGGACTCGTGCTCGACATCGCGCTCGGGAGCTACGGCAGCGGCGTGGACGTCTATCGCCACATCCGTCATGGCGCGCACCATCCCAAGGACCTTCCGATCCTCTTCCTCACGGGGATGGCGCCGGAGACCGCGCTGCCGATGCTCCCCAACGACGACCCCCACGTGAAGACCCTCTTCAAGCCCATACGGCCGGAGAAGCTCTTCGAGAACCTGCACGCGCTGGGCAGCGGCCGCTGGCTCGCGGCCTGCCGCACGACGCTCCCGCCTCACGGCGGGCCTTCCAGAAACTAGCCGGAAAGACCCGGCGCGAGACCGGAGCCCTTCCTTCCGAGGGGACGCCGCGCTTTTACGGCTGGGGAGGGGGAGTCGTCTCCGTCTCGGCGGCGGCCGGGGCGGAGGAGGGCGCTTCGGCGGCCGCGGCGGCCTCCGGAGCGGCGAAGGTCGGGACGATGTAGACGATGTTGTTCTTCTCGTCGAGAGAGAGCGCGAAGGCCGGGGGAGCGAAGCGACCGATGTCGCGCGCCGCGATCTCCTGGAAGCCCACCGTGTCGTAGCTGAACAGCATGAGCCTCGGCTGCTTCGCGGGGTCCGCGGCGGAGAGCGCCTGCACGTCCGCCGCCTCCAGGATCCGGCTCGGCCCGGCCATGGCCAGGGCCTCCGCCTTGGCGGCGGCTTTTTTCTTCTCCTCGGCCCGCTTCGCGAGGACCTTCTTGACGATCGTGCTGACGACGAAGAGGCCCGCCTGGATGGCCAGGGCCTTCATCGTGAACATGCTCTTGAAGCTGAACGACTCCAGGAAGGGGATGGCCGGCATGCCGCTGCAGCCGGTCAGGAGCAGGGCCGCGCCGACGAGGAGGGCCGTCATGAGGACGGGCTTGGCGTAGGGGCGCAGGCGCTCGACGATGGAGGGGCGGGCGGAGGTTCCGGGCGCGGGGACCTGCGCGGACACGGCCTCTCTGCGGGCCGTGAGGGCCGGGCGGAGCGAAGACTTCGAAAGCCAGCCGGCGGCGCGGCCTACGGGGACGCTCAGCGCGCTGGAGACCTTCCCGGCCGCCTGCTTGCCGTAGGCCAGGACGTCGAAGCTGTTCCCGCCCCAGCCCTTCGAGCTCGAGTCCGAGGCCATGTCCTGGGAGGAGGGCTTCAGGAAGGCGGCTTCGGGGGCGGCTTGCCCCTTCGCATCCGCGCCGCGCGCCCCATGCAGCAGAACGCTGAAGAGGCCGGGCTGGACGGCCTCGGCCGGGCGGCTCAGGACCGCGCGCGCCACCGAGGAGTTCCCCAGCGCCGCGTTCGCGGTGGGGACCGTCTGCGCCGGCACGACCGCGTTCGGGACCGTCGCGGCGACGTTGACCGCGCCGAGGGAGGGCATGTTCGAAAGGGAGAGGTTCGCGGCCTTCAGGGCGCCCGTCGTCATCGAGCCGTTGAGACCGAGGGGCGCGACGGCGACCGGGACGATCGGGGTGACGGGGGCATGCGCCGCGCCGGCCGCGACGGTCTGGGCCAGGGCCTCATAGGGAGCGAGACCGGGGCAGGCGAGCAGGAGCGCCGCTGCGAGGACCGCCGCCGGGACGCGTCGTCGTCTCATCACCCTCCTAAGATAACAGGAAGGGGGCGGAGGCGGTTGGGCCGGAATGCTCCGGAAGACGGGGTGGAAAGACCCATGCGAGAATGGGTCCTTGGACTGGTCGCGGCTCAGGGGGCGGCCACGCGCTCGGCGATGAAGCCGATGGAGGTGGCGAAGTAGGCGGAGCGGTTCCAGTTGAGGATGGTCTTGAGGTTGGGGTAGGCGAGCACGGCGGGCGCCGCGATGCCGCCCGGCAGCATCAGCGTCGCGGACAGGTTCTTTTCGGGGAAGCTCTGCGCCTCCCAGGGCTTCACGCCGAGGAGCTTCCACTCGGAGAGCGGGTGGTACTTCCCGTCGGCGAGACCCGCGTCGAAGCCGGGCGGGAGGAGGACGCGCTGACTCCAGGGCTCGCCGGCCTTCCAGCCGACCTTCTGAAGATAGTTGCCCGCCGAGGCGAAGACGTCCTCGGGGGTGTTCCAGATGTCCCGCCGGCCGTCGCCGTTGCCGTCGACGGCGAGGCGGCGGAAGCTCGAGGGCATGAACTGGCACTGGCCCATCGCGCCCGCCCAGGAGCCCTTGAGCCCGGCGGAGGGCATCCCTTCCTCGGCGAGGATCTTGAGCGCGTGGTGCAGCTCTCCGCGATAGAAGGCGGGTCGCTTGCCTCCGAAGGCGAGGGTGGCGAGCGCCGCGACGATGGGGTAATCGCCCTGGCGCTGGCCGAAGTAGGACTCGACGCCCCAGAGCGCGACGATGATCTCGGAGGGGACTCCGGTGCGTTCCGTGACGGCGGCGAGCGCGTCCTTGTGCAGGGCGAGCTTCTCGCGGCCGAGCGCGATGCGCTTCTCGGAGACGACGCGGGCCAGGTACTCCTCGTAGGTGATGGTGTGCTCGGGCTGGGTGTTCTCGAGGTCGAGGACCTTCGGGATGGGCTGGAGCGCGTTCAAAGCGTCGTCGAGGGTCGCGGCCGGGACGCCCTGGGCGGCGGCCTCCTTGCGCAAGTCCTTGAGCCAGGCGGCGAAGGCGGCGGCGTCGACGGTCGCCGGGGGAGGGGGAACGGCCCGCGCGGCGCCGATGTCGGGGATCTCGAAGGCGGCGAACTCGAGGCCCGCGGGAGCGAAGCCCTCGAAGGCGGGCGCGGCGAAAGAGGGGGGCAAACGGAGGGCGGCCGTGGCGGCCGAGGCGGCGCCGGGCATGAGCGCGGCGAGCGAAAAGACGAGGAGGCGCTTCATCCCCGATACTATATACGCGCGCGTCCGGGGGCGCTTGGGCTGAAGGACCCCGTGCGGACGGGGCTGATGGACCTATGCCGCCAGGAACGCGTAGCGCAGCAGGAAGAGGGCGGCGAGACCCCAGAGGAGCGGCGGGACGTCCTTCCCCTTGCCGGCGGCGGCCTTCAGGGCCGGGTAGGAGATGAAGCCGGCGGCGACGCCGTCGGCGATGTTGAAGGTGAAAGGGATGACGACGAGCGTCAGGAAGGCCGGCAGGCCCTCGCTGGGGTCGTCCCACTCGATGCGCCGGACCATCCCGAGCATGAGCGCGCCGACGAGGATGAGGGCCGGGGCGGTGACGGGATGCAGGACGAGCCCGCCGGGCAGCGTCACCGCGCCGCTCACGAAGCCCACCAGCGGCGCGAAGAAGAGCGCGAGCAGGAAGAGCGCCGCGACCGTCAGCGCGGTGAGCCCGGTGCGCCCGCCCTGGGCGACGCCGGTCGCGCTCTCGATGTAGCTCGATACCGTCGAGGTCCCCAGCAGCGCGCCCGTCGTCGTCGCGACCGCGTCGCAGAGCAGGGCCTTCGGGGCGCGGGGGAGCTTGCCGTCCTTCATGAGACCCGCCTGCACGCCCACGCCCACGAGCGTGCCGAGCGTGTCGAAGAGGGTCATGAACAGGAAGATGAGGACCACCGAGAAGCCGTCGCGGGTGAGGAGGCCCGTGAGGTCGAGTTTGAAGAGGGTGGGGGCGAGCGAGGGCGGCGCGCTGAAGACTCCTCCGTAGCGGAGCCAGCCGAAGGCCCAGCCCAGGGCCGAGG
Organism: Elusimicrobiota bacterium; assembly: GCA_041660925.1. NCBI lineage: Bacteria > Pseudomonadati > Elusimicrobiota > Elusimicrobiota bacterium. Next base: position 10,251 of record JBAZVI010000001.1, on the reverse strand, counting down.
TGGCGAGCATGCCGAGGAGCAGGGCGCCGCGGACGCGGCGCACGAAGAGGGCGGCCGAGAGGGCCAGTCCGAAGAGGGCGAGGAGCACCGGTCCCGCGTGGAGCGGGCCGAGCTTCACGAGCGTCGGGGCGTTGGCGACGACGAGGCCGGCCTCCTTGAGGCCGATGAGCGCGACGAAGAGCCCGATGCCGGCCGCGATGGCGTGCTTGAGCGCGTCGGGCACGGAGTTGACGAGGGTCTCGCGGATGCGGGTCAGGGTGAGCGCGAGGAAGACGAGGCCGGAGACGAAGACGAGGCCGAGCGCCCTCTGCCACGGCACGCCCATGCCGAGCACGACGGCGTAGGTGAAGAAGAAGTTCTCTCCCATGAGCGGGGCCTGGGCGATGGGGTAGTTCGCGAGGAGCCCCATGAGCGCGCAGCCGAGCGCGCTGGAGAGGCAGGTGGCGGTGAAGACCGCGCCGGGGTCCATCCCCGCGGCCGAGAGGACCTGGGGCTGGACGAAGAGGATGTAGCCCATCGTGAGGAAGGTCGTCAGGCCGGCGGCGAGCTCCGTGCGGACGGTGGTGCCGTTCTCCTTCAGTTGGAAGCGCGTTTCGAGGAAATCCATGCGATTCTCCTGCGATGTTTCATTCTCCCTCCCCCTGCCCCCTCCCGAGGGAGGGGGAGTTAGGGAAGTATCACACGAATAACGGGACTACCTTGAACCCTATAGCGTCAATCAGTCCACGGTCGGTGATCTTGAGCGCGGGAATCGGCGGCAGCGTCAGAAACGACATCGCCATGTAGGGGTCGTCGAGCCGGCAGCCGAGGGTCCGCGCCGCGGCGTTGAGGCGCTGGAGCTTCTGGCGCACGAAGTCGGCGCTGCGGTCGGACATGAGCCCGGCCACGGGCAGCGGCAGGGCCTCGAGGACCTGTCCGTCGCGGGCGGCGACGATGCCGCCCTGCATCTTCACGACCTCGACGGCGGCCGCGTACATGTCGCCGTCGTCGACGCCGACGACCACGATGTTGTGGGAGTCGTGCGAGACGGAGGAGGCGATGGCGCCCCGCTTGAGGCCGAAGCCTTTGACCAGGCCCTTGCCGATGCGGCCGGAGGCGAAGTGGCGCTCGATGACCGCGATCTTCAGGACGTCCGCGGAGGGGTCGGAGACGACCCATCCTCCGTCCTGCTTGACGGGGAGGGTCAGCGACTTCGTGACGATCTGATGGGGGACAAGGCCGATGACCCGCGCGCGCCGTCCCTCGGCCTTGATGGCGAAGTCCTCGTGTTCGATCCAGCGCACGTTGATGGTCCCGCGGACCTTGCCCTTGTACTCGGTGGCCGCCGAGGGCTCGAGGACTCCGTCGCGCGCGACGAGGCGTCCGTCCTTGAAGACCTTGGAGATCTTCAGGCGCTTGAAGTCGTCGAAGACGATGAGGTCGGCGCGGTAGCCGGGGGCGATGGCGCCGAGGTCCTTGATGCCGAAGTACTCGGCGGCGTTGATGCTCGCCATCTGGATGGCGCGCACGGGGTCGACGCCGAGGCGGATGGCGGTGCGGACCAGGTGGTCCATGTGCCCCTGCGTGAAGATGTCCTCGAGGTGGCGGTCGTCGGTGACGAAGAGGCACTTGCGGCTGTTCTCGGAGTTAACGAGGGGGAGGAGCGCGCGTAGGTTCTTCGCGGCGGTGCCCTCTCGGATCATGATGTACATGCCGGCGCGCAGCTTCTCGCGGGCCTCGCGCACGTCGGTGCACTCGTGGTCGGAGCGGATGCCGGCCGAGACGTAGGCGTAGAGGTCCTTGCCGCTGAGCAGGGGGGCGTGGCCGTCGATGCGCTTGCCTCTGGCGATGCGCAGCTTGTCGAGCACCTCGACCTCGCGATGGATGACGCCGGGGTAGTTCATCATCTCGGCGAGGCCCAGGACGCGCTCGTCGTTGAGGAGCAGGCTCAGGTCGTGGGCCGAGAGCTCGGCGCCGGCGGTCTCCAGGCGGGTGGAGGGGACGCAGGAGGGGAGCATCGCGTAGACCCGGAGCACGCAGTTCCAGCTCGAGGAGAGCATGTACTTGATGCCGTCGAGGCCGAGCACGTTGGCGATCTCGTGGGGGTCGATGACCGCGGTGGTCGTCCCGCGGGGGACCACGATGCGGCCGAACTCGGGGATCTTCACCATCGAGCTCTCGATGTGGATGTGGCCGTCGATGAAGCCGGGGGCCAGGTAGGCGCCCTGGAGGTCGATCGTGCGCGCGGCCTTGTAGCTCCCGAAGCCCACGACCCGGTCCCCGTGGACCGCCACGTCCGTCCTGTGGATGTCCCCCGAGAAGGTGTTGATGACCCGGGCGTTGCGCAGGAGGAGGTCCACGCGGCGCTGGCCGCCCGCGATGGCGATGGTGTCCTGGAGGTCGGTGGGGAGTCGGGGATTATCCATATGGATACGATACTTTATATCATCTTGGCGGTGAACCCGCCCCCCTCGCGCTTCGAGCCCCACAAGAGCGGCCAGGACCAGGCGCCTCCGCGCTGCCCCTGCTGCGGGGGAGGGCGCGTCGCGAAGGCCTTCGACAGCATCGAGGAGGGCTTCTCCGTCCTGCGCTGCCCGGACTGCGGCCTGGGCCGGACCTGGCCGGTCGTGCCCGGCCCCGAGATCGGGCGCTGGTACCCCGAGGTCTACTACGGCCGCGAGAACGTCCGCTTCAACCCCGTCTTCGAGGCCCTCACCCGCCTCTTCCGCCGCCGCCGGGCCTCCGTGCTCTACAACCGCGTGCCGCGGGGGCCGGTGCTCGACGTGGGCTGCGGGCGCGGATTCATCCTGCGCTACCTCAAGGACCTCGGCTACGAGGCGCACGGCACCGAGTACTCCGAGACGGCCGCCTGGCACGCGCGCAGCGTCCTCGGCCTCGAGGTCAGCACCGGGGACTTCCTCCAGTCCCCGCACGAGAAGGACCGCTACCACGCGGTGGTGTTCTGGCACTCGCTCGAGCACATGCCCGACCCTTTCGAGGCCGTCGCCCGCGCCCGGGAGCTCCTGAAGACCGGCGGCCTGCTGGCCGTCGCGGTCCCGAACTTCGAGAGCGCGCAGTCGCGCGCGTTCGGCCGGCGCTGGTTCCACCTCGACGTCCCGCGCCACTACTACCATTTCGGGGCCCGCTCGCTGGAGGCCGTGCTCCAGCGCTACGGCTTCCGCGTGGTGCAGCTCGACCATTTCAGCTTCGAGCAGAACCCCTACGGCTGGCTCCAGAGCCTCTTCGACGCGCTGGGCTTCGAGCACAACTTCCTCTACGACCTCCTGAAGAGCCGCGGCGCCCGCTCGCGCCGCATCCGCCACCATCCGTTCCAGGCTCTGGGGACCCTGCTGCTGCTGCCCGTCCTCGTCCCGCTCGTGCTCGCCCTGACGCTCTGGGAGACGGCCGCGCGCACCGGGGGCACCATCGAGCTCTACGCCATCAAGGAACACGAATGAACTTCCACCTCAGCCGCCGCTTCTGCCTGACGGTCATCCTCCTGGTCTCCGTGCTCATGCACCTGAAGGGCCTCGCGGCGCCCGTGCTCGACTACCACTACCACCGCCAGTGCAACACCGCGGCCATCGGCCGAAACTACTTCGAGCACAAGCTCCAGTTCTTCCATCCCCGCATCGACTGGATGGGGTCCTACGACGGCCGGGCCGCCACCGAGTTCCCGCTCTACATGTTCCTCATCGGCGTCCTCTGGCCGTTCTTCCTCGGCGAGCTCTGGGGCCGCCTCCTCGCGGTCCTGTTCTCGGCGCTGACCGGGGTCTACCTCTTCCGCTTCCTCGAGGAGAAGCTCGGGCGCGAGGCCGCCTTCTATTCCGGAGTGCTCTTCTCGTTCATCCCGCTCGAGATCTACTTCGGACGCACCGTGCAGCCCGAGGCGCTCGCGCTGCTCTCGACGGTCGCCGCCTTCGACCACTGGGAGCGCTCGCTGACCCCGGACCGCCCTCCGGGCGACTGGCTCGCGGCCGTCTTCTTCGCCTTCTTCGCCATCTCGCACAAGCTTCCCTACGTCTTCATGCTCATCCCCATGGCCTATCTGGCCTGGCAGAAGCTCGGGAAGATGGCCCTGCGCGACGCGGGGGTCCTGCTCTCCTTCCCGCTCATCGGGCTGGGCGTCTACGGCTGGTACCACCATGCCGCCGGCGGGGCCTACGTCGTCCCCGCCCACCAGGGGGAGTTCCTCGCGCTCCTCGACTACAAGCATCTTCCCTACTTCGTGCAGTTCCAGTTCGTCTCGCGCTTCCCCGAGCTCGCGGCGACCTACGGCGGCCTGCTGCTCATGTTCTTCGGCTTGCGCGAGGTCGTCTTCCGCAAGAAGATGGTCTTCTTCGCGGTCTGGTTCGGCGCGATCTGCGCGCACCTCATCGCCGGCGGCCGCTACACCTTCAGCCACGAGTACACCTCGCTCCCTCTGGTGCCCGTGAACGCCGCCTTCATGGGCGAGGGTCTGCGCCTGCTGCGCGAGCGCGCCTCGGCGGTCCGGCGGGACATGCGGGGCTGGGCCTGGGCCGCGCTCGCCGTGCTCGTGCTCTCCATCCCCGTGCACGCGACCCTGCGCATCCACCACTGGTACAAGCTCAGCTACCCGTTCCTCCTGCAGGCGGAGAAGGTCGTCGACGGCTTCAGCGCGCGCGAGGACCTCTTCGTCACCAACGACCGCACCGGCTCGGTGTTCCTCTACAAGATCCACCGGCGCGGCTGGGGCTGGGACTTCCGCCAGTACGGGGAGAAGGACACGCTCGCGCAGATCGAGGAGCGCCGAGGGCAGGGAGCGAAGTACCTCCTGACGGAGAAGACCGGGGTCTTCGCGGACGCGACCGACCCGATCGCGAAGCGCGTCTACGCGCGCTGGCCGGTCGTGCACGACGGGGACGGGATGGTCGTCTTCCGGCTCGAGGAGAAGAAGGTCTCCGCGCGCGCCGCCGCGCGGGGAAAGGGGAAGAACCCCAGGATGAGGAAATGAACACGACATTGGAACCCGTGAGCCGGACCCCCGCGGAGGCCGAGGCCGAGGCGCTCAAGAGCGACCACGGGCTCGAGCTCCACGGCATCGAGGGCGCGCGGAAGGTCTATTGGAACCTCCCGACCGAGGCCCTCGTCGAGGAGGCCCTGCATCGCCGCGAGGGGAAGCTCTCGCGCGGAGGCGCCTTCGTCGCCGACACCGGCCGCCACACCGCCCGCTCGGCCAACGACAAGTTCATCGTCCAGGAGTCCACCTCCGAGAAGAACGTCTGGTGGGGACAGTACAACCGGCCCATCGAGGCCGCCCGCTTCGAGACGGTCTACCGCCGCCTCGCCGAGTCCTTCCGCGGCAAGGACCTCTTCGTCCAGGACTGCTGGGCCGGCGCCGACCCCGAGTACCGCCTCCCGGTGCGCATCATCACGGAGAAGGCCTGGCACAGCCACTTCGCTCGCAACATGTTCATCAAGCCGGCGACTCTCGCCGAGCACCGGCGCCACAAGCCGGAGTTCACGGTCATCAGCGCGCCCTCGGTGAAGGCGGACCCCAAGCGCGACGGGACGCCCTCGGAGACCTTCATCCTCCTGAACTTCCAGAAGCGCGTCTGCATCATCGGCGACACCGCCTACGCCGGCGAGATCAAGAAATCGGTGTTCACCATCCTCAACTACCTGCTGCCGCTCAAGGACGTCTTCCCCATGCACTGCTCGGCCAACGTGGGGAAGGACGGCGACGCGGCCATCTTCTTCGGGCTCTCGGGCACGGGGAAGACCACGCTCTCGGCCGACCCCCTGCGACGGCTCATCGGCGACGACGAGCACGGCTGGAGCGGGAGCGGCGTCTTCAACTTCGAGGACGGCTGCTACGCGAAGGTCATCCGGCTCTCGCCCAAGGCCGAGCCGGAGATCCACGCCGCGTCCCACGCCTTCGGCACGGTGCTCGAGAACGTGGTCATCGACCCCGCCTCGCGCGTCCCGGACCTCGACGACGACTCCAAGACCGAGAACACCCGGGCGTCCTACCCGCTCGCGGCCATCGGCAACTCGGTGCCGGAGAAGCGCGGCGGGCACCCGAAGAACGTGGTCTTCCTCACCTGCGACGCCTGGGGCGTGCTGCCGCCCATCTCGAAGCTGAGCCCGGACCAGGCGCTCTATCAGTTCCTCTCCGGCTACACCTCGAAGGTCGCCGGCACGGAGGCCGGCACGGGCAAGGACCCCCTGCCGACCTTCAGCACCTGCTTCGGCGCGCCTTTCATGGTGCACCATCCGGCGGTCTACGCGGACATGCTGAAGAAGAACATCGCCGCGCACGGCGCGACCTGCTGGCTCCTCAACACGGGCTGGATCGGCGGCGCCTTCGGTACGGGCAAGCGCATCAGCATCGCCCACACCCGCACGCTGCTCAACGCGGCGCTCTCGGGGAAGCTCGCGAAGGTCCCGTGCACCACGGACCCCGTCTTCGGCTTCCAGGTGCCGCAGACCTGCGACGGGATCCCGGCCGGGGTCCTCGACCCGTCCGCGTCCTGGAAGGACAAGGACGAGTACATGCGCAAGTACAAGGCGCTCGCGGTCAAGTTCGCGGAGAACTTCAAGAAGTTCCAGGACAAGTGCACGCCGGACGTTATAAGGGCAGGCCCTAAGGTGTAGTTTTTCCCTACTGCCTCCCCCCACGGGGGAGGGCAGGGTGGGGGGAACTGGCGTTAAGAAGAAGGCCCGCTTCGGCGGGCCTTCTCTTTTTCGGGTCCTACCCAGGAGTCCCGGTCAAGGCGCGGGGTCCGTCAGGGCGGAACGCACGGCGGCGCGGAACTTCTCCCGCGCCGCCGCGTCTTTTGCCAGGCGCTCAAGGAGGAGTCGGGGCAGCTCGAGCTGGAGGCCGCCCTCGCGGGCGCGGTTGACGAGGTTCGCGGGGGTCTTCCCCGGCAGGCGCCGGCAGGGCTCCTCGACCTCGAAGCCGGCCGCCCGCAATCCCATCGCCGCACGCTCCCGCAGGGCCGCGGAGGAGCCGCCGAGGCAGGCCTTCTCGCCGGCGTCGCGGCTGCCGTGCACGGAGACGGCGCGCCGGCTGCGAGCGGCCAGCTCCAGCGCGCGCGGCTCGTCGTACTTCGCCGAAGTCAGGTGGATGCGGCGCGAGCGGCCCTGCCGCAGGGACTCGAAGAGGTAGAGGTTCCAATCCCCGCCCGCCAGGACGCGCGCGAGCTCGGAGGTGCCCGGCTCCAGCGCGCCCCCGTGGGGGGCGAAGACGGTGAAGGAGGAGCGGCGGTCCTCCACGCTCACGCTCCAGTCGGTCCCTTCATTGAAGACGGAGACGAGCTCCGCCCAACTGCGGCACTCCGGCGTGCAGGGGGCGTCCGCGCGCGCGGGCGCCGCCGCCGCGGGGGCGGCGAACAGGGCGCTCAAGAGCAGGGCGGGAAGGAGCTTCACGGACATAGGGTAGGGAATCGGAGGGGGGTGGCGCAACCCGTCGGGTCGGGCGCGGGGGGTTGACAAAAGGCGGAGCCGGGGATATACTTTAATATCAAACGATTGGAGATTAAACGATGCCGACCCACTACGCCGGCGGCGAGGGTGAGACCCGGGCCCTGAGCGCCTACATCAACCTCGTGCGCGCCTCCGAGAGCGTCGTCGCCCGGACCCACGCGCGCCTGGCTTCCTCGGGCCTCACCGTGACCCAGTTCGGGGTCCTCGAGGCGCTCCTGCACCTGGGGCCGATGTGCCAGAACGAGCTCGCCGCGAAGCTCCTCAAGAGCGGCGGGAACATCACCTTCGTCCTCGACAACCTGGAGAAGCACGGCCTCGCCGAGCGGCGCCGCGGCGGCGAGGACCGCCGCAAGGCCGTCGTCCATCTCACCGCGAAGGGACGCGCGCTCATCGCGCGCCTCTTCAAGGCGCACGCGAAGGCCGTCGCCGCGGAGTTCGCGGTCCTTTCGAAGGGCGAGCAGGACGAGCTGCGGCGGCTCTGCCGCTGTCTTGGCTGCGGGAGGAGGGCGTGAATCCCCAGAGGGGATTCGCGGGGGTTCTCGAGGTCCTCGGGCAGCGGACCCGTACGGTTTAAGCAAACAGCGCCGGGAAATCCGGTTCGGTACGGATCTCCCGGCCCAAGGAGGAGTCATGGACGTCCTGGAAGCCATCCGCAAGCGCGCCTCGGCCAACAAGTTCGACCCGGCGCGGCCTCTCTCCGAGGCGCAGGTCCGCGAGCTCGTGGAGCTCGCGACGCGCGCCCCGTCGTCGTTCAACATCCAGCACTGGCGCTTCCTCGCGGTGACCCGCAAGGAGGACCGCGAGAAGCTCAAGGGGCTCGCCTACAACCAGCAGAAGGTCGCCGACGCGCCCGTCGTCTTCGTCGTGCTGGGCGACCCCCGCGCGCATGAGAACCTCGCGCACGCATTGGAAGGCTCGGTGAAGGCCGGGCTCATGGACGCCAAGGCCGTGCAGGGACTGTCGGGGATGGCGGCGGGGATGTACGCCGACCCCCGGGCCCAGCGCGATGAGGCCATCCGCTCCGGCGCCTTCGCCGCGATGACGCTCATGCTGGCCGCGGAGGCGAAGGGCCTGGTCGCGGGGCCGATGATCGGCTTCGACCCCGACGCGGTGAAGAAGGAGTTCAAGATCCCGGAGCGCCTTATCCCGGTGCTGATGCTGCCGGTGGGCTACGCCGCGCCCGGCAACTGGCCGCAGAAGCCGCGCCTGCCGGTCGACGAGGTGCTGGCCTTCCACGACGGCGCGAAGCTCTGAGCGGGAACAGCCGAGGGCCGGCATAGCCGGCCCTCGCCCCGCGGTTTGTCAGGTCAGCGCTTCAGGCAGGTGTTACCGGGTTCGATACAGGGGTTGTATCCGGGGGGCGTCTTTCCTACGGGTTCCACATAGGGCTCTTCTCCCTGGGCAGGGAGAGTCATGGATTCGGATGCTTTCTTTTGCAGCCAGGCGGCGGAGAGCTTCTGGCCCCAGGCAAGGCGGTTGCTCGCATCCAGCATCGCGTCGAAAAGCTCTTTCACGCAGCCCGATAGGGAATCCGCGAACGATGTGGGGTAGGGCGCTTTCTGCGGGAACCACCAGATGGAATCCAGACTCTCCTGGGTTATCTTCTCGGGAGAAGAGCAGGCTCTTTCCGCCAGGTCTTTGATGTCGGAGTATATCGCGGAGTCCGTCGCAAGTCCTCGGGCGGGAGCAGGGGTCACGGTCGGGAAGTTCGGAGAAGGACTCGTTTCAATGGGGGACATCTCCTCTGAAGTCTCCGCGGGAGCGCGATGTTCGGACTCTCTCCGTTTCTCGCGCGCGCGTTGAGCAGCTTCCACATCGAGTTGCTCGTTGAGTCTGTCGGCATCCTGAATAATGGCGAGAGCCTCTTCGGAGGGGATTTCAGAGGCGTAGCCGGGCTCTAGGTCTTCCGGTGCCGTCACTCCGAATCCTTTGAGATTCCGCGCGACGTTGTTGGAGAGGCGTGACAGCATGGAGCCAAACTTCGCTTTTTTCGTGTTGTAAGTGCGTTCTTGATCGTCTTGAACCGAAAAAAGTTCATTGCGAACACGCTCATCATCACTCAATTTGGATAGGTTCGCACGGACACGAGACAGTACCATCCCCTCCAACTCCAGTTGGGTCTTCGCGTCTCCGGCGCCTCTTTCCCCGAAAAGATCAAAATGTTGCCTTTCATGGAGCAGGAGCATCGCGAGTCGGTCGGGACTACGGAATGCATCCGCGGGTATCAACGTTAATCCTATCCCCGTAGTCATGCCGATTGCCGAATTGGGTATTTCTCTGGTCATCCGTTTCCCATTTTGCAGATAGATGATATAGGGAACCCCTCTATCCCAGAATACAGGGACCCATTGGCGGGGGGACCCCAAGGGGTCGAATAGATTTTCTTTCATGCGCGGCATGAAAGGGCGCCCGTCATCTTGGGATTCGACGATATCGTAGGCGACGAGTGTCTTTCGAAGGGCTTTTTGGTAAAGCAACTTCTTTTCACGTTCGAGTTCCTTGATTTGCTCATTGTAAAAACGAATATCCTCACGATCTCCCTTAAATTCTGCGCGTTTCTGCTTGGCCTCGGTTGTGGCGATATCGGCTTGTTTTTCCTTAGCGTCGGAAATGAATCGTGAAATCTCTGCCCGGGATTCTTCGCTTGCGGGATGGAGTGCGAAGCCAGGACTTGAGATGCCCGTAATGAGAAGGAATGGAAGGAGAGGGAGGTTGAGAGTCATGGCGACGTCTCCCCGCCTTTCAGGCCACGGCCAGCTGTGAGTTCCTAAGATGAATCTCAGCATACTCTCGAGGCGTTAAGCCACCGAGAGAGCTGTGCGG